>NZ_NCSQ01000156.1 GCF_002105465.1 Aquidulcibacter paucihalophilus | reverse complement strand
AAGCACAAGGCAAACCCCCGGAGGTCTTTTCCTCGCGGGGCTATAGGTGTTGGGGGCAGGCCGCAAGATCCAGAGAGATGGGGCTTTGTGGCTTTCAATAGAGGTGGCGCAACTCCAAAGTCTCACGTGCAATTCGGTCGCGGACTTGTTCGCGTTCTTCTTCCAATAAACCACCGAGCCGAACCGAATCGGCCAGCCACCAGAAGAAGGAAATGGGAAAGCCGACCATGCTGAGGGTCAAAATCAACATCGCGAGGCCAGATTTCTTATGCCCCACAAAGAAACGATGGGCACCCAACCAGCCCAAAAAGAACCACAAGACATAGGCTTGGAATGGGCTTTTGCATTCCTCATCGGCGCGTAACTCAATGGCGATCATGTCTTTTTCGGTGATTTCCACGGTGACGAGCCCCTTATTTCTGGGGCGAGCTTAGCGCGGACGGCGCGCCTTACAAGCGCGGATTGTCACACCAGCGGGCAAAGACGTGGCTTCATCGCCGCAAGCATCTTCAAGCTGGCGGGTGGTCAAGCCTGTCGCCGTCGAGAGGTCTGCACCCGACAGATTGGCCCCGGTAAAGTCTGCGCCTTGCAGGCGCGTACGGCTGATCCGAGCATCGCGTAAGATCACACCGGTTAAATCCGCGCGTGAGAGGTCTGCACCTTCAATATTGGCGCGCGTCATGATCGCCCCGGTAAAGTCTGCATTGACGAAAGCGGCCCCCATGAACATGGTGCCGGTCATATTGGCCCCGCTAAAATCTGGATTGGTGCCGCGCGTGCCACCAAATTTTGCGCCCATGAGATTCGCGCCGATCAGTTCGGCATTGGATAGGTCCGCACCCGCAAAATCAGAGCCGCTAAAATTGGCCCCCGCTGCTTCAATGGCGCGTAGGCCTGTTCCAACAAAGCTTGCGCCACGAAAATTAGAGCCATTCATTTCGGCACTGCTGAGGTCGCCCCGATCAAAACGGGTGCCCGCAAAATTACCAGCCGTCATTTCGGCGCTGCGTAATTGCGAGCCTGAAAAGTTCGAACCGGCAAAATTGCCTGACGACATATGCGCATTGTCCATCCGACGATTGGACAAGTCACAGCCCGCACATAGCCCTGAAAAGCGACCGGTAAAGGTCACCGTCGAGGGCTTGCCGCGTTGATCCCAAGTGAATGCCATAACCGGCTGAGCGATGGGAGCGAGGGCGAATGCAATAAGGACAGGCAAGGCTTTTGACATGATGTATGCCTTATACTGCTTTACCGCCATATTTCCACTTAAATGGTTGTAACAATTTGTCACGGGGCAGCCATAAGCTCGCCCTTATTTGCAGACAGGTACCGTCAGACCGCGAGGCAGAGTGGTTTCAGCATCGCCGCATGCCTTGTTTAATTGGGCTTGGGTCAAGCCGCGCGCACCGGCCATTTCAGCGCCAGACAGATTGGCGTTGGCCAGATTTGCCCTTGCGAAATTGGCGCTGGAAAAATAGCCTCCTACCAAAACTGCCTGCTCGAGATTGGCCCCGGCGAAGTTTGCCCCGGTAGCGCGCACACCATATAGATTGGCAATCGACAAATCGGTGCGTCCGAAATTGGTGCCATCAATCGTGCTGAGCGAGAGATCAGACTGGCGCAAACGCGAGGCCGAGAAGCTCTTGCGCGACAGGTCGGAATAGCTGAGGTCTGCTTGAAAAAGATTGCATTTGGCGCAGGACTTACCCGCCTTAACTTGACCGATCTGACCCGCATTTTGCGCAAAGGCAGGGGAGCCGAAGGCGGCTGCGACGAGGATGGCAATGGCGAGACGTTTCATTTTCGGACGCTCCAGCGGGCTAAACACAGGTTCTAGATAGCCCTTGCAGGATTGGTGCCGACTTGTGACTCGGGCGCTAGGCATTGCCTTCGGCTTGGCGTGGACCCGCCCAGCCACAGGCATCACAGGCATAGCCAAAGGCATTGGCCTTCACGGTGAAATGGCCGCAATCGGGGCAGGGGTCGCCCTCATAATGAGGGCTCGGCGCAGAAGGTTGGGGTTGGATCAGCGTTGCTTGGATCGGGCGTTCTTGAGCGCTCGCGGCGTTCCGGCTGGCGCGTTCGGCAGCACTTGGCAGGCGAACCAGATTGTCTGGCAAGCTGCCTCGCGAAAACCCTTTGGAGATGAAGCGGACAGGATCATTGGCCTCTGGCGCGCCCGCATCGGTTACAGCCTCGTCAAAGCGGTCCTCGCCCAATTGCGCCAAATCGTCGCGCCCCAGATAGGATACGGCTAATTCGCGGAACAAATAGTCGAGAATAGAAGTCGCCCGGACGATGGAATCATTGCCCTCAACGTCGCCTGCAGGCTCAAAACGTGTGCCAACAAAGGCATCGACAAATTCTTCCAGCGGCACGCCATATTGCAGGCCAATGGACGTTGCGATCGCAAAATTATTCATCAAGGACCGGAAGGCCGCACCTTCCTTATGCATATCAATGAAGATTTCGCCGATCTCGCCATCATCAAATTCACCCGTATGTAGATAGACTTTATGCCCACCGACTGAGGCCTTTTGAATGTAGCCCTTACGGCGATCGGGCAGGCGCCGCCGCGCGGCGGGCTGCGGGATAAGGCGTTCGACCACGCGCTCCACCACCACTTCGACCCGTTCGACTTTGACCTCTTCAGCCACATGTTCATACCGGCTCAGATCGAAGCTGGGCGCGTCAAAACCAGGCTCTGGCAATTTCAGCTTAAAGCCCGCAACGCCAGAACGGCTCAAGGCGCGCGCTAAGTCGCTTGCCAAAGCGCGCGTGTTTTCCGACCGGGATACGGGCAGATGTAAGTTAAGATAATGGCGGATCTCGTCATCTTGGGCTGCCGCAAACCGCAAAATCTCGTCGCGGCCAGCTGGGGCAAAAACATCTTGATTGGGCAATAGGCCCCAATGATCAGGTTGACCCAAAGCCCATTTCTGGGCTGCGGCGATGTCCTGCGAGGTAAAGCCCAAGGCTGTCAGCACATCAAAGCCCGGTTGTAACACTTTGTCTAAACTACACCCACACCACAGGGCCGTTTCTTCAGGACCCAGCAGCCAGGGCGTTATGACCTGGCGCAGGGTACGCGCGCTGATCAAGGCTTCGGCAATCGCGGCGAGGCCATCTTCATCAACGCCTCGGCTGGCCAAGGCCTCATAGGAAAGACCCGGGGCCCCGACAAGCGTCCTTGTCCCGAGCAATTGGCGCGCCGCGTCTTGCTCATCAAGACCCAAGCTTTTCAGGCCGCGGAGCACGCAGGGCCGCACGGAAAAGCCAGTCTCTTCCCCCGATAAAGCGGTTTCGATTGTTGGGCCTTGAATGGGGGCGAGGCCCGGTGCATCTGCCCCGAGAGCAATCAGAACCAGTCCATATTCTTGCGGTTTCAAGGCCGTTTCGAAAGATGCCGCAGTGGAGGTGCTTGTGCCTGCAAATTCGACAAGGTGGTCGGCCGCTGCTGCAGCGCCTGCGGCCAAGGCCCGCAACGCATCACGTACGACAAGCTGGTCCTCAAGGCGGGCATAGGATTTTCCGCGCGCCATCAAGAGGCCCGCTCCATCGCAATAGCGCATGATAGCGCCGCGCTCTTTGGCCCAAGTCTGCGCGGCGGTCTTGGTTGGAAAGGCCGTCGCCGTGCCTAAGCAGTCCAACCCAATCCGCCAAGCTGCTGCTACCCGCTTTAGCTGGCTGAAATCTCTGTCTTCAAAAAACGCCGAAAGGGCCACCACGACCGCCGGGCCAGAGGCCATAAAGGCTGCCTCATCAAAGGCGAAGCCACATCCGGTTCGGGCCGCCTTTAAGAGCAAGTCACCATCGAGTGTTTGATCCGGCGGCAGAATGATTGTGGTTGGCTCTAGAACGGGTGCGTCTAGCGCCCCGCCATGGGCCGTGGCATCAAAAATGCCCTGTTTGGCGTCCTCGATCGCTTCCACGACCGCCCCTGCAGGCGCACCAAGGCGAAAGGCTGCGGCAACAGCTTGGGCCAAAACCGGATTGTCACGCGGGTCGTCATGCCCAGCCCCTTCAGCCCGACCCACGGCTTCGCTGACCCGCGCCAAGGCATCGCGCAATTGGATGCGGCCCATCGACAGGGCAGAAGAGTCAAACTGACTTTGCCGGCGCTGATGGACAATCGCTTCTGCATGCGCCCAAGGCACCACGCGCGTGCTTGCTTGGGGTTCGAGCCAAACCGCCGGCAAGCCGATTTCGATTTCAGGGGCTCCCGTGCCCATGTTCAAGACGAATCCGCGCGTAGCCCCGCCTTGAAGGCCCAGCGCCCGCAAATGGCCCGGTTCAAGCAGCACTTGCCGGTTCAACAGACTATTGGCCAATACGGCTTCGAAATGGTCACGCGCTGCTGCATCCGCCAGAAGACCGCGCGCACAGGCTAATGCCCCGATCCGCCCAGCAATGTCGAGAATCGCATCTGAAATCGATGTTTCATCGGGTAGGTTGGCTGCCTCACCAAACGCCAGAACATTGTCCAAGGTCCAGCTAGCTGGGGCATAGAAGGGGCCAGAATCGGGGCCGACTTCGCGCAGCATATCGGGCTGGGCGATAAATTGTTCATGACCAAAGAAGGCGGAATCAAAGCTCACGGTGGCCCCATCGCGAATCACTCCGGTGATCATCTGCCTGAAGTCGTGAGCCGCCTAGTCCTCATTGGGGAAAATCTGCATCTCAGAGATGGTTTTGTGCCAAAAAGGCGGGACTGTGGCCGCCCATGCTGGCTATGGCCTGTTGTGTCATGCCGCTTCGACTTGATGCCCGGAACGGGGCGGGGCATAATAGGGATCGAAAAGGAAAAACCCGTGCTCACAAAAATCTTTACGTGGTGGAATGGTGCAACGATTGGCGCACTGTTTGATATCGCAAAGCGTGCAACTTTGGTGGGCGAGGACGACCAAGGCAATCGCTATTTTGAAGAGCGCAAAGCTTCATTAGAAGGGCGCAAACGGCGCTATGTGCTCTATAAAGGCTATGCTGAACCATCACGCGTTCCCGCAGACTGGCACGGTTGGCTGCACCACACGTTCGAACAGCCCCCAACGATTGAGCCCTTCCAATTGAAGTTTTGGGAAAAGCCACATCTGCCGAATCTGACCGGAACGGTATTTGCCTATCGTCCAAAGGGCAGCTTAGCGGCCTCGGGTGAGCGCGCCAAATCATCCAGTGACTATGAGTCTTGGTCGCCAGAGTGATGAAACAGGCAAGTGGCACGGCCATGTTTGACCTCAAGAAACTAGGCTGGCTTGCGCTGGGTTCGGTGTGCATTGCACTGGGCAGCGGCAGCGTGATTGCCCAATCAGCCAATCCCGAAGCCAATGGGACCGCCTTGCGTCCTGCTTTGGGCGCAAGTGGGTCAAACGACCCATCAAAAGCTGCAAAAGCGGCAAATCCAACACCTCCGCCTGCGTCAAGTGGCGGCATTGATCCGGAACTAGGCCCGATAGCAGAGCCAGAAGAAGGCGATGTTGCGCCCGCGTTTCGTCAAAATGGTACGGGCACCTGGATGACGCCCGAAGAAGAATTGCGTGCGCGAATCCGCCGCGAAGCGCTCAGCCAGGCCGAAGCCGAACAACAGGCCTTAGCTGCAAGTGGCTTGGTTATGCCGCGCTTGGTTGGCCCGAACATTCCCCTTGTTCCCCTTGAATTGTTGTTTCCCCCGGAAGCGCTGGAAACAGGGCCGAAACCTGTACGAGAAATCCGCGGCACAGGTGTTTTGCTCGGCGCGTTGGACCGTGAAAAGGGCTCTAATGTGCGGGTTCGGGTGCCAGTCGGCAGCCAAGTGACTTATGGATCTTTGCGGCTGCGGCTTTCGGCGTGTTATGCCTCCCATCCAGAGGATGCGTTTGAGTCTTGGGCCTATGTCGAAGTGACCGATATGGGCAGGCGAAATCTCAATCAATTGGCTGTGTTGCCCCAACGCGATCGTCGCGGCATGCGTGAAGCCAATAAGGAACGCGTCATTCGAAAAGGCTGGATTATCGCGTCCAGCCCCGCCGTGACGCCGATTGATCATCCCACGTATGATATGTGGCTGGTTAGTTGCGAGGGGGCAGTCGTGCAGCCAAGTGCTGTTCAATCGTCGACAAGCAAAGCGCGCCCACGCTCTGAAGGCCAAGCCGGCGCGGCGGCTCCAGAGGCAGCGCCACAGGTTCCAGCGGCGTCGGGAACAGATTCTGGTGAGTCAGAGCCTCGGACGGGTCCTGCACCTGCGGCACCAGCAGCCCCGGCACAGGGAAAACTGAAGGGCACTTGATCGCCTCTGCCAAGAGCAAGTGATAGGTCTTGCGTTGGACTTCTAGGGTGCCGAATTGCGTCAAATGGTCGGTAATGAATTGGGTGTCGAGCAGACGAAACCCGCCTGCAATCAAATGCGCTACAAGATGGACGAGGGCGATCTTGCTGGCATCGCGGGCCCGCGAAAACATGCTCTCGCCAAAAAAGGCAGCCCCGAGGCGCACGCCATAGAGTCCCCCTACAAGCTGGCCTTCATGCCATGTCTCCACACTGAAGCCGTGACCGCGGCGATGCAGGCCATCATACAGCTCCAAGATCGGCTGATTGATCCACGTTTCTGTGCGTTCGCCAATCGGTGCGGCGCACATTTCTACCACCTCGCGAAACGCTTGGTTGATCGTGACCACAAAAGGGGTGGTGCGAACGGTCCGTTTGAGGCGGCGGGGGATATGGACTTGATCAAGCGGTAGAATACCGCGTTGGTCGGGATCGACCAAAAACAGGCGGGGATCATCCCGCCCGTCTGCCATCGGGAACGTGCCGCGCGCATAGCATGCCAAAAGCTCGTCTGGGCCAAAGCCCTTGCTCATGCACGCGGTTCCTCAGCTTGTTCGGCTAACCATTTTTCCAGCCAATGGATATTATAGTCGCCATCGAGAATATCTCGCTCTTGTACCAGCCTCAGAAAGAGTGGGATCGTGGTCTTAACTCCACCCACAACCATCTCGGCCAGAGAGCGCCGCAAACGCATCAAGCATTCATTGCGATTGCGACCATGCACAATCAGCTTGCCGATCAAGCTGTCATAATAGGGCGGGATTTTATAGCCGGTATAAATCGCCGAATCGAGCCGCACCCCTAAACCACCCGGGGCGTGGAAGTCCGTGATCGTGCCGGGTGAGGGTGCAAAAGTTACCGGGTCTTCGGCATTAACCCGACATTCGATGGCAACGCCTTCAAACACCACGTCTTCTTGAGTGAAAGACAAGGGCATACCGGCTGCGATCCGAATTTGCTCGCGCACCAAGTCGACACCGGTGATCATCTCTGTGACGGGATGCTCCACCTGCAGGCGGGTGTTCATTTCGATGAAATAAAAGCGGCCTTCTTCATAGAGGAATTCGATGGTGCCGACGCCCAGATAGCCCAGAGACTTAATCGCCTTGACCACAATTTCGCCAATCTCAGCGCGTTCCTCGGCATTGAGCGCGGGTGAGGGGGCTTCCTCCCAGACCTTTTGGTGGCGGCGCTGCAGCGAACAATCGCGTTCACCCAGATGCACGACGTTGCCAAACTCGTCGGCGATCACTTGGATTTCGATGTGGCGCGGCTTGCCCAGATATTTTTCGAGATAAACCGTGTCATCACCAAAGGCATTCTTGGCTTCGCTACGAGCCATCGACAAGGCAACCGACAATTCATCTTTTGAATGGGCAACCTTCATGCCGCGACCCCCGCCCCCGGCAGAAGCCTTGACCAGCACAGGATAGCCAATTTCTTCAGCGACCGCCAAAGCGGTCTCATCATCAGAAATGCCGCCGTCTGAGCCAGGCACAACGGGGATGCCCGCAGCCTTTACCGCAGCTTTAGCAGCAATCTTGTCGCCCATCATCCGGATGTGTTCGGCGCGCGGGCCGATAAAGACCAAGCCATGCGCATCAATAATCTCAGCAAAGCGCGCATTTTCCGACAGAAAGCCATAGCCTGGATGAATGGCCTGCGCGCCGGTAATTTCGCAGGCAGCGATCAAAGCTGGAATATTCAAATAGGACTTCGCCGCAGCAGGCGGGCCTAGGCACACACTTTCGTCGGCCAAGCGCACATGCATTGCGTCCGCATCTGCCGTCGAATGGACCGCCACGGTTGTGATTCCCATCTCTTTGCAGGCGCGGTGGATCCGCAGGGCAATCTCGCCGCGGTTGGCGATCAGAACTTTATCAAACACCTGTGTGTCTCCTGACTATTCGATCACGCAGAGCGCTTCGCCATACTCAACGGGCTGGGCGTCATGGACGAGAATGGCCGTGACGGTGCCCGAACGTGGCGATGGCACAGGGTTCATGGTCTTCATCGCTTCGATGATGAAGAGTTGTTGGCCTTCCTTCACTGTGTCGCCCACTTTGATGAAGGCAGCGGCACCGGGTTCAGGTTGGGTATAGACGGTGCCAACCATGGGCGAAGCAACCGCGCCAGGATGTTTGGCGGGGTCGGATGCTGGGGCTGCTGCAGCAGCAGCGGCAGGCGCCGGGGCAGAGGCAACAGGGGCTGCGGCAAGCGGGGCAGCAGCGACGGGGACTTGGGCATGAACCATCTGGGGCGCGACATTGGCTTGACGCGCAACACGCACGCGAACCCCTTCGTTTTCCACTTCAATCTCGCTCAGGTCTGTGTCGCGTAAGATACGCGCAAGATCCTTGACCAATTTTGTGTCGAATCCTGATTGGCTCATTCGTCTCTCCTATAGGCCTGTCTTTGGACCTTGGGTTGTTGGGGCAAAAGGGTCAGCTTTTGACCGATAGTTTCTTGGCAAGGGCCTCAAGGCCCAACACATAAGAGTGCAGACCGAAACCCGCGATGGTGCCGGTCGCCGCCATACCGACATAGGAATGATGGCGGAACGCTTCGCGACGCAACGGGTTCGACAAGTGGACTTCTATGACGGGAATGGTCATTGCCTTGATCGCATCATAGATCGCAAGTGACGTGTGAGTGAGCGCACCTGCATTGAGCAAAACGCCCGCACCATGGTCACGGGCCTCCTGCAGCCAATCGATCAATTGGCCTTCGCTATTGGACTGGCGAAAGACCAGCTTCATCCCCAAGCTTGTGGCCAGCGCTGTGCACGCGGCTTCTACATCCGCCAGCGTATCGGTCCCGTAAATCTCAGGTTCGCGCGTGCCCAACAAGTTGAGGTTTGGCCCATTGAGCACAAAAATCGCTTTTTCCATGAAGAAGGTGTAACCCTGCTTTGCCTAAAGGGAAAGGTGGAGGTGCTGAATTGGTTGCACCTGATGACTGCTTTCCTGCACAACCGCCTTGATCAAACTGGTCAAGCCCGCCCATATCACCCGCCAATGAGGGCGCGATGATTATTTTTCTCAATGGCGAAGAATATCAGATTGAGGCGGGGACCAATGTGACCACCTTGGTCTCGTCTCTGGTGACAGATCCACGTGGGGTGGCCATTGAGCGCAATCGGATGATCGTAATGAAGTCCCAATGGGATCAGACCATTTTGGTCGAGGGTGACCAGTTGGAATTTGTGCAATTTGTAGGCGGGGGATGAGGGTTTGAGCGAGCAAACAATAAGCCTCAATCACGAGGATAGCTGGACGGTGGCCGGGCGCACGTTTAAATCGCGCCTCATCATCGGGACGGGCAAATATCGCGACTATGCCCAGAATGCGGCAGCCGCAGAGGCAGCAGGTGTTGAAATCGTGACGGTGGCGGTGCGTCGCGTCAATCTGTCTGACCCCAATCAACCCCGACTGACGGATTTCGTAGATCCCAAGCGCTATACTTTTTTGCCCAATACGGCAGGCTGCTTCACCGCCGAGGATGCCCTGCGCACGTTGCGTCTTGCCCGTGAGGCGGGTGGCTGGAGCTTGGTGAAACTGGAAGTCCTCTCCGACCAGAAGACCCTGTATCCAGACATGATCGAAACTCTGGAGGCTACCAAAGTCTTGGTAAAGGAGGGTTTTGACGTGATGGTTTATTGCACCGATGACCCGGTCTTTGCCCGAAGGCTAGAAGATGCAGGGGCGTGCGCCATTATGCCTTTGGGCGCACCGATCGGGTCGGGCCTTGGTATTCAAAACCCTGTGAACATTCGCTTGATCGTAGAAGCGGCCCGTGTGCCTGTCTTGGTTGATGCCGGTGTGGGCACGGCCTCCGAAGCGGCAATTGCGATGGAGCTTGGCTGTGATGGCGTGTTGATGAATACTGCCATTGCCGAAGCCAAAGACCCTATCCGCATGGCGCGCGCCATGAAGCATGCTGTTTTGGCGGGTCGCGACGCTTATCTGGCCGGACGTATGGGGCGCAAGCGTTATGCTGACCCATCAAGCCCCCTGGCTGGTTTGATCTAGTCGAATTTTCTGCGTGATTTGCTTGACGCCTGGGAAGGACAAGCCTACCCCGCCCGCACACCGGGGAGCCCCACGATCAGGGGCTGAGAGGCCATAAATAGTCCAAAAGGACTGTCGCATGGCGACCCGTAGAACCTGCTCCGGATCATGCCGGCGAAGGGAGGGGCCATGATGACCATATCACTTATCATTCTCGCTGTAGCGCAAGCTACCCAACCCGTCGAAACAGATCGCCAAGCCCAAGTTTCGGCTTTACCCCAGGGGGCCGAAGTCATCACCGTCCGCGGCCGACGGGAGTCGAAGTTCGACACGGCAGCCGCCGCAGTCCTCTTGCGTGGCGAAGGTATCGCAACCGTTGATGATGTGGCCACCGCCGTCCCCGGCGTTTGGATGGTCAATGACCAAGACCCCGGGACCAATATCCTCTCGATCCGGGGTGCAACGACGGACCGCCTGCAACAAGCCTCCGTCGCCATGGTGCTCGATGGGCTGCCTTTGGCTGATACTGAGTTGTTCACCCCGCGCTTCTATGATGTGAACGCGATTGAAGTTCTCAAAGGGCCCCAAGGGGCTCTCTTTGGCAAAAATGCCTCCGGTGGGGTGATAGGTATTCGCACTGGGCAAGGTGTCTCTTATCTGCAGGCCGCCCTTGGCACTGGCGGCTTGGGCGAGATTGAAGCGGCCCACACATTCTCGCTCACTCCGCAATGGAACTTGCGGGCCGCCGGCCTGTGGTCATCCGCCGATGGCTGGATCACGAACACCACACTCAATCGCTTGGTTGATGCGGTCGAAACCCGCAGTGGGCGTCTGCGCCTAACTGGGCCTGCCTTGGGGTGGGACTTCGACATCAAGTTTCAGTATTTGGAGGATGAGGGCGGGGCCGCTTGGGCCAGCTCCAACAATGTCACGGGCAAAAATGCAGGGCGACTCTCGGGCAAAGTTCTAATCAATCCGATTGGAGATTATCCAGGTCAATCTAAGCGGCGTTGGGGGCAGGGGGTAGCGAAAGTTTCACGCCCATTCGCTAACGGTACCGTGTCAGCCTACATCGCCCGGGACTCCTACGCCAAGCGTTGGGATGAGGAATTGGATTATCGCCCCGGGCCTTTGACCTTCTTTGGTTTTCCGGCCTTCCCAAATGGTATCCAGCCTATTCGCCAGCCGATTGATGTGCGTGCCACCACCGCAGAAGTGCGTTGGGTTTCCGATGACAATCAAGATTTCACCCATCAGTGGGGGCTGTTTGTTCAAGATACCGACAAGGACCGCACCGATGATTTTGGTCCTCTCTTGTTTGGTGGACCAGCACCACGCTATTTGACGCGCTCTCGCCAGACTTCGATCTTTGGTGGGCTTGGCTATCACGTGACGCCTGAATTGAAGCTGGAAGCGCAAGGCAGACTGGATCAGGATCAGCGGTCACAAACGATTTTAAGTCAAGTTGGCGGGCCTGTGGTTTCCCGACGTGACGGCACGTTTGAGCGCTTTCAGCCACGCGTGACAGCCCAGTGGCTAAGTGGGGGTACCAATCTCTTCCTCACGTATGGCGAGGCCTATCGCCCGGGCGGCTTTAACCCTACCCCAGCCGCCAGCTCAATTTGGAAAACAACCTATCGGCCAGAGATCACCACTTCTTTGGAAGGGGGCTGGAAGCAGCGCCTGCCGATCGCCTCAGGCCAATTGGAGTTCAATGTCTTTTCCAACAAAGTTGAAGACTATCAGAACTATACGTTCATCGACAATCAGTCCGTGACCTTGAACGTCGATGAAGTGACGGTGAGGGGCCTTGAGGCCAGTCTTGTGCTGAAGCCCGTTGAGGGTTTTGATCTTCTGGCAAGCTATGCCTTGGCCGATACCAAGATTGAGCGCTTTATCGCTACAGATCCGCTTTTGGGTTCGCCTGCGACACGCAACTATAGCGGCAAAATTATCCCTAATGCCCCCAGAGATACGGGTAAAGTGTCTGCCATCTATAGAATGGGCCTTGATAAGCTCATTCTAACTGGCCGTATTGATGCCAATTACGCGGGCAAGACCTTTTATGAGATTGACAATGTGCTCTATTCGCCCGCGCGCTGGTGGTCTGATCTTACCTTAAGCGCTGCAACAGGCGACTGGACCGCAAGCCTGCAGGCCCAAAACCTTACTGACGAGCGCTGGGCTATTTCCGCCTTTGGACAAGGCATGACAGGCCTATTAGCGGGCCTCGGCCCCGGCGGCCCATTTGACACTTTTACCATTAATCGTGGGCGAAAAATTACTTTCAGCCTGCGACGGGAGTTTTAGGACATGGCTTTTACCGATGATGTCTGGGCAGCGGCCGCCAATTTGCGCGCGGGAGTTCATAGCCATCCTTTCAATACAGAACTTGCAGCAGGCACTTTATCCCGGCAAGCCTTTGCCCATTATATGATCCAAGACAGCCTGTATTTGCAGGGCTATGCACGTGTTCTGGCCTTGGGGGCGGCAAAAGCACCAGCAGCAGACGAAATCTTGGAGTTCTCCAAAGCGGCTGAAGTGGCGATCATAGTCGAGCGCGCGCTGCATGCAGGCTATCTTGAGCAATTTGGCATTGATCCGCGGGCAGCTGAAACGGCTGAAGCAACCCCCGCCTGCGAGGCCTATGTCAATTTCATGCTGGCCACTGCGGTGACCGATAGTTTTGCCGTATTGGCCGCCGCCATCTTGCCCTGTTTCTGGCTCTATCAAGACGTCGGGACGAAAATCGCGACCCAGAGCGCGCCCAATAACTTTTATCAGGCTTGGATTGATACTTATGCGGATGAAAACTTTGCCGCAGCTACCGAGCGTATGAAGGCCGTCGTGAATGCCGCAGCCGAGGCGGCAGGGGCCCAAGAGCGTGCGCGCATGCAAGCCGCTTTCCTGCGTTGCGCCCAGCATGAGTGGCTGTTCTGGGATAGTGCCTACCACCAAAAAGATTGGCCGGTTCGCCCCTAACACAAAGCCTGATGCACTTGTGCATCAGTGCGTTCAACTTATTGCGAAAACCGCTCTTCTTGTCAGCTTGGCCGCTTGAAGCAGGCTCAAGTCAGTCCATAAAGGTGGAAAAAGGAAACGCACCCCATGGGCTTAATCGACACCATCAAGCGCGAGGTTACATTTTTTTCGGCATTGAGCCGCACCAACGCTTGGTTAAAGGATTTGAGTCCCGACAGCCAAGTTTTATTGCCAGACAATTGGGAAGCGGTTTGCGATCAATTCAATGCCAAGCCTGCCATTATGTTTGAGGGCAAAACCTGGACTTATGGCCAGTTTGACGGTCGGGCAAACCTGTATGCGCATTGGGCAATTTCCATTGGTTTGAAAGCGGGCGACGTGGTGTCGCTTTTCATGCAGAACCGGCCTGATTATCTGGCGGCGTGGTATGGGCTTACAAAGGTTGGTGTGATTGTCGCTCTGATCAATCATAATCTCCAAGGACCATCGCTTTTGCATTGCGTCACCATCGCCAAGTCCAAAGCGGCGATTGTCGGTGTCGAGCAGGCGGATTTATGGGCGACCATTGATGGTCAGCTAACCGATGTGTCGGTTTGGGCCGCAGGCGGGCTTTTCCCCCATGCAAATGACTTAGATCGCGCCTTGAACGCACAAAGCAATAAGCGGCCATCGCGGGCCTATCGCGAAATGCTGACGGCTAAAGACCCCTGCCTTTATGTCTATACATCGGGCACAACAGGTAATCCTAAGGCGGCAACCTTGTCGCATTTGCGGACCCAAGGCATGAGCCGGTCCTTCATTGCGGCGACCAAGACAGGCCCCGGCGACCGCGTCTATTGTCCGCTGCCGCTCTATCATGGAACCGGTGGCATTTGTGGCGTGGGTCTGGTTTTGAATACCGGGGCAACCTTGGTGTTGCGGCGTAAGTTCTCGGCTACCCAATTTTGGGACGATATTGTCGATCATGAGTGCACGGTTTTTGCCTATATTGGGGAATTGTTCCGCTATTTGGTCAGCGTACCGCCACATCCGAAAGAGCAGGCCCACAAGTTGAAGTCCTGCTTCGGCAATGGTCTTCGTCCAGACGTCTGGGCACGCGCGCAAGAGCGCTTCAAAATCCCTCTCATCTGCGAGTTCTATGGCTCAACCGAAGGCAATGTCAGCTTTATCAATGTTGAAGGTAAGTTAGGGGCGGTTGGCCGCATTCCAGGCTATCTCAAGAAGCGTTTCAATGTGGAGTTGGTGCGCTTTGATATTGAAGAGGAAAAGCCGATCCGCAATGCCGATGGTTTGTGCGAGAAGTGCGCATTTGACGAAGTTGGTGAGGCCATTGGCAAGATTGACACGACCAATGTGCGTGCCCGCTTCGATGGCTATGCAAATGACAAAGCGGCATCTGAAAAGAAGCTCTTGCGCGATGTTTTCGAGAAGGGCGATTTATGGTTCCGCACTGGTGACCTTCTGAAGCAAGATAAGTACGGCTATTATTATTTCGTCGATCGGATTGGCGACACCTATCGGTGGAAATCCGAAAATGTCTCAACCAATGAAGTAGGTGAGGCTTTGTGCATGTTCCCTGGCGTGGAACAGGCCAATGTCTATGGCGTCGATGTGCCCCATGCAGATGGAAGAGCAGGTATGGCTGTCATTGTATCGGGCAAACCACTCGATCTTGCGGCTTTGTCCGCCCATGTGCGCGCAGAGCTTCCCAGCTATGCCGTACCGCTTTTCTTGCGCTTCCAGACAGAGATGGAAGTGACGGGGACCTTCAAATATCGCAAAGTGGATCTGGTCAAAGCAGGCTTTGACCCTGCCAAGATTTCAGACCCGATGGTGTGGATGAATCCAGCGACCCGCTTGTACGAACCGTTGACTCCTGAAGTCTATGAAGCATTCCAGCTAGGCCAAATCAGATATTGAAGCGGTGAAAAGAAAATATTGACGAATGTTGGGTTAATCTAGACCCATGTTCGATGTAACGCGTGTTTGTGAACCTGCAGAAGAGCTTGCGTGGTGGGACCCCGATGTCCTAGCTGCCGCTAACATTATGCCTGCCACAGGCCTCGCCACCGATTATCTGAATGTCTTTAATGAAGCCGCCATGCTGTTTGGGCTTTTAAATGACATGCCTGACATGATCGACGAGCTACGCAATTGGGAGCCTTTGACCTATGAACAACACTTTGCGCGTTCAGGGTTCCAAGCCAAGGATTTGGCGATCTTGGCTTATCAAAATGCCGACCCGTCAATCAAAGTGCCTTTTGACGCTTTGGGCCAAGAGACGTGTGACCTACTGCAAGATGCCATTTTGCAGGCCCAAGATTTGATCCAAGCGGGAAAGCCCTTGGATGAATTTATCGGCGAAACCTCGATGGCGCTGCAAAACGCCATCATGATGCTCGACGGCATGGTGCATGGCGGTGCAGCGGGCGGTGCACAAGACGACATTGACGCTTTGTTCGATTGAGCCAGCCCTGCCGCACCGCGCTTAGCTGCGGCGGGCGGTATAGCCAACGCGTGGGAAGTGGACCACCAAAGTCCCGAGACCAGGGACCTCGCGCTCCAACGCAATCTCGCTGGCATCGGAATAAACCAGCTTTCCCGTGACCGGATCGCGGCCATAATCGTCTGGTGAAACCGAGACAAAATCGCCTTCGCGCAGGCCCTGTGGCTCTTGCTCATCAACACCGGTTCGAGCGATTGGGGTGCATTGTCCTGCCAGCGCCACGGCTTCTTGTGAGGACAGAGATGAAACAGTGCCATGGCCGATATCGTCGACCCGTTCAACCCAGTCGCGCGCCGTCTCAAAGGGGGCCATCAGGCTATCATACCCTGGCCGATAGGCGTTGCGCAGGAACCAGAAATTCATATAGGCGGAAATGTCGCCCAAGCCCGGCTTATCACCAAATAACCAGTCGCCCTTGGAGGCTTCGAGCGCTTCCTCCACCCAAGCAACATGGCCCCGCCACTGGTCGCGCATCATGGGCGAAGCGGCGCGCATTTGCTCAGTATCAAAAGGTCTGCCTGACAATTGCTCCCGATCCCGCTTAAAGGCTTCGGGGACATTAAAGCCCTCCGCCCCAAAAATGATAGGTACGCCGGCTTGGAAGAAAGCGCGGTCTGCCCACATGGCAATCATCCAAGCCAGGCCAGCTTCGCCATTGGGATACAGTGTTGGACTCGGATGGCGTCGCTCAATCTCGCGCAGAATGAGTTGCGTATCGCAGTAGATGTCAGCCCCGATTTGCAAGACAGGCGTGCGGCGATAGCCTCCGGTAAGGGGGGTGAGGTCAGGCTTAGGCATGATGGCGGGAATGGTCACCGACACCCAATTTAACCCCTTAAGGCCCATCACCAGCCGTATTTTCTCCGAAAAGGGCGAGGCGTTGAAATGGTGCAAGATCAGACTATCGGCATCGGCCATGAGAACATCCTTAAACAAGCGACTCGCGCATGAGCTTGTTCCTTTTAACAACCCAAATGCATTCGACCAGTCCTTCACTAAATTGCGACGCGACAAATACAGTCGCCCGCGTTACATCAAGCCAACAGCAAAATAAATGCGCTGGCTAAAGCTGGCACGAGGGGGAAATATGTTTGACTTTGAAGCTACAAAATCGGTTGCCGACATTACACGCGTCCAAGCCGCAACCCGTCCCGATGCGATTGCCATCTCCTTCAAAGATCGGACGACGACGTTTCAGCGCTTGGATCTCATCGCCAACCAGATCGCGCATGCGCTGATCAATCTGGGTGTGAAGCCAGATGATCGGGTTGCGATTTATGGCGCAAATTCAGACCATTATATCGCCTTGTTCTTTGGTTGCGTGAAGGCGCGGGCTACCCTCGTGGGCGTAAATGCCCGCTTAGCGCCGCCCGAAGTGGCCTATGTGCTTGATGATAGCCAAGCTAAAGTCTTTTTGGTTGGCAGTCATTTTTATGAATTTGCCGAGAAAGCGCTCGAGCATGCCACCAATAAGCCGGTGACGCTGGCCATCGATGGTGGTCATGCCACTTGGACCAGCTATCAGGATTGGTATGAGGCCGCGCCGACTGACGACCCCGGCTTGCCATGCCTGCCAGATGACGATGTCATCCAACTCTATACCTCTGGTACCACAGGTCTGCCAAAAGGGGTGCAGATCACAAACCAGAATTATATGGCCTTTTTTGAATTTGGCATTGGTGCGCAATGGGCCAAATATGAGGCTGGGGAAGCGGTTCTGATTGCCATGCCCATGTTTCATGTTGCCGGGATCAATAGCGCCATTCTCTGCATTGCACAGGGGGCAAAGGCCGTCGTTCTCGAACAGGTCGACCCCGTCGAAATTTTACGATTGATCGCGGTGGAGAAAATTGCGCACGCCTTTGTGGTGCCTGCGGTGATCAATATTCTGATCCAAGTCAATGCCAAAATGCCAACTGACTTCTCTGCTCTAAAGCGCATGTATTACGGGGCTTCACCTATTGCGGAAGATTTGCTGCTGCAGGCGCAAAAGACGTTTGGCTGCTCCTTTACCCAATTGTACGGCATGACCGAAAGCTTAGGCGCTGGCACCTATTTACCACCCGAAGCGCATGACCCCGCACGCGGCAAACTGCGCTCTTGCGGAATTGCTTGGCCTGGGTTTGAGATCGAATGTCGCCGCGAAGATGGCAGTGTGTGTGCCGTCGGCGAAGTTGGTGAAATTGCCATGCGCTCGACCACCATCATGAAGGGCTACTTTAACCGGCCTGAAGCGACTGCTGCGACCGTCAAGGACGGCTGGCTCTATACGGGCGACGCCGGCTTCTTTGACGAGGAGGGCTATCTCTATATTCATGACCGCGTAAAGGACATGATCGTGACGGGAGGCGAGAATGTCTATCCAGCCGAAGTCGAAAACGCCGTATTTGGCCATCCCTCTGTTGCAGATGTTGCCGTTGTGGGGGTGCCCGATGAGAAATGGGGCGAGGCCGTGAAGGCCATCGTCGTGTTGAAGCCCGGTGAATCGGCAGACCCAGCCGACATTATCGCTTGGACCCGGAGCCGCATTGCGGGCTACAAAGTGCCGAAAAGTGTCGATTTCATCGCAGAATTGCCGCGTAATCCATCCGGCAAGATTTTACGGCGTGAATTGCGAGAGCCCTATTGGGCTGGCCATTCCCGGCGGGTGGCTTAACGCCTGGTTCAGGCTGCTTCTTGTTGGACCACAGCCAGACGGGGGAGGGACACAATCACCATGGTCCCGACCCCAACTTCTGAGGCAATCGTTAAGGAGCCGCCGTGCATTTCAGCAAAGGAGCGCGACAAGGCAAGACCCAAGCCACTGCCTTGATTAGATCGTGCATGTTCGTTTTCAACTTGCTCAAACGGGCGCGCCAAGCGCGGCAGGTCTTCGGCTTTAATGCCAATCCCATTGTCGATGACCCGAATGATGACGGTATCGAGATTGTTCTTCACCTGCACCAAAACGCGACCGTTCTGAGGGGTGAACTTAATGGCGTTTGACAACAGATTGATCATAATCTGCTTGATCGCCCGCGCATCGCCGGTCACATCCCCAGCTTCAGCCAACTCTCCCACCAGGGCGATATTCTTCTCTTCCGCCCGGCCTCGAACCAAGCGCATGGCTTGCTCAATCGTTTCCTGCAAATCCATCGGCTTGGGATAGATTTTGAATTTGCCGGCTTCAACCTTTGCCATATCGAGAACGTCGTTGATGAGTTCTAACAAATGCTTCCCGCTGTTGAGAATGTCGGTTGCATAGGTGAGGTAACGGCGATCACCTAACGGCCCATAGAGTTGCTGCACCATGATTTCTGAAAAACCATTGATGGCGTTCAAAGGCGTGCGCAATTCATGGCTCATATTGGCCAAGAAGCCGCTCTTGGCATTAGAAGCCTCTTCGGCGCGTTGCCGCTCGATACGATATTTCTCTGCCAATTCTGAGGCTTTGTGCTCAGAGCGCTCAAGCTCGACTACGACCGATCGCATTTGGCGCTCTGACCGCATGATGCTTTCTTCGGTTTCCTTGAGGGGCGAGATGTCCACGCCAATCGAAACTAAGCCACCGTCGGAGGTTTCACGTTCCACCAATTGAATCCAGACACCATTATCCAGCTCAATTTCCTGTGCCAATTCGTCATAGCGGTCGGGCCGTTGCGACTTTACCCGCTTTGCGGCTGCCGCCGACACGGCGGTATAAGAGGCTCCAGCCTGGAGAATAGACCCGTCTAAACCAAAGGTCTTGGCAAAGCCGCCATTCCACAAAATCAACCTTCGGTCCTTTGACCACAGAGCAAATGGGCCCGAAATTGAATCAATGGCGTCGCGCAATCTGCGTTCCGCCGCAGCGACACGGGCTTCTGAATTGCGCTCCTCAGATACATCAATCGACACACCAATCGCCCGAATGGTTCCAGGGCGATGGCGATCAACCGCGGCTCGGCCACGCAATTGAACATGGGTCACCCCAGCCGCACTGGTTATTTTGACGACAACATCTAAAACACCGATTTGCGCTGCTGACGCCAAAGCGGCTCGCAGACGGGCTTGATCTTCCGCACTTAAGGCCTGCAGCACCTGTTGCGTGTCAAATCGGCCGGCTCCCGATAGTCCAAAAGTCTGCGCCAGCCTTTGGGTCAAATAAACGCGGTCATTGGTGATGTCCCAATCCCAAACGCCACACCGCGCCCCTTCGATGGCAACGCGCAATCGGCGTTCTGCGTCGCGCATTTGTACCCGTGCTGCGGCAAAACGCTCCGTCTGGCCTTGGACCAAAAACCAGATACCGGCAGCTGCCAAAACAGGGCCCAAGAAGAGTAGGCCAAACATAATTGCACTGCGCAGCCACGCCGCTTCAATCGGACGGCGGTCGCGAGCCACGAAAGCGGTCAGACCATTTTCTGCCACAGCTGTACCAAGGACAATGTCAAGGCCATCCATATCTTTGGTGTAAAACCCAAGAGCCGAACCCGCAGCCGGCGGGGACTTAAGCCCGAAGGCAGACAAGGCACCTTGGGTCGAAACAGCTTTGAAAGCGGGTTGGACAGAAATCAGATCCCCGCCAGGCTCTCCAATCCCGACACGCCGGCCCGGTCCTAAGGCATCAAGGCCCTTCAACGAAACAAAGGCGGCAAGCGCCCCACCATCGACGGTTCGAACAGAGATGGCGGGGGAATAGCGCCCGCCCCCTAAGGCAACTGCACCACTCCAGCCGTCGGTCTTGGCGAGCTGGGCCGCCGCCGCCAAAGCTCCAATATCGCTTGATGAGGCAGAGCCCTGTGAGACCAAAACACCTTTGCTATCGAAACTTGCAACCGCCTGTAAGCCAGGTGCGGTCGCTGCCAAAATGGTTCCATTGGCCATGCCCAGGCCGCTTGCGGCAACAAGGCTGGCACGGGCTTCACGCATCGCAGCATCTATTTTTGACGTGATGAGGCGGGCTTCTTGTGCGGCTTCATGGGTCGCATCGAGGTGGAAGCGGTCATAGTCTCGTTTGGCCAACAATAGGATGACGGCGGCAAACAGTGCACAGAGGACAAGCGTGATGGCAACCGGCCACTGGCCGTTCATCTCGTCGTCTTTAGGTGCCACTTTGGCCATTAACATACCCGAATCAGAGAGATCTCACCCTCATTTCCCGAAAGGGTAAAGGAGTTCTTAACGCGACGTCTAGGTCTGGGGATGAGCTTCCTGTGAACCATTCGCACAATTTGCAGGCGAGCAGGCAAGAGGGCGCTCGCGCAGTCACATGACCGCTCTGAAAACCCCGGTCAGAGCCGCTTCAAAAGCTTAAGCCATCAGGCCGTCATAGATTTTCGACAAGATTTCGCGGGTGTTAGCGGATAAGGAATTGCGATCCAACAGGGCTTGCAACGTCCCGCGCGCGAGCTTCTGTCGAGCTTCATTCACGCGCGAGCAGGATTCAAAGACAGTCCCCAAGCGCGCGGCAAGGGCACCATTTGTGCGATCAACGTCGGCGATGAGTTCCCCAACGACTTGGTAGCCCGCCCCATCTGCGCGATGGAAAGCCGCTGGATTTCCGCTGGCAAAGGCACCCCCGAGGGCACGGACGCGGTTTGGATTGAGGAGCGTAAAGCTTGGATCTGACCGCAACTTCTTAAAGGTCAGCAATGGGTCTTCGCAAATGGCCATAGCTTGGACCCGGAACCATTTGTCCATCACCAAGGCATTATCTGAAAACTTGCCTTTGAAGGCTGCCAGAGCGGCATGATATCGAGGCCCGCCAAATTGCGACAAGCCATCTAGCGCACTGATCATGTCTGTCATATTGCGAGCCGCAAAGAAGGTATTTTCAGCCCGCATCGCGGCGCGATCGGTTCCACTGGCACATAATAGATCGAGGCATGCGGCCATCAACGCGCGTTGTCCGGCTGCCGCAGCGCTGGGTGAGAAAGCCTGTGCGGGATCATAACGGGCGAAACAATCACTCAGCTCGCG
The DNA here is from genome assembly GCF_002105465.1 of Aquidulcibacter paucihalophilus. GTDB lineage: Bacteria > Pseudomonadota > Alphaproteobacteria > Caulobacterales > Aquidulcibacteraceae > Aquidulcibacter > Aquidulcibacter paucihalophilus. The sequence goes on along the minus strand of NZ_NCSQ01000156.1, from coordinate 71,759 downwards.
ATCCAATTGCTCTGCCAGTAAGCTGCGCACAAATGCACGTGCTTCCAATAGATTGGAGGGATCGCACAGGGGCTGCACTTGCATAAGCTCGCTGACATCGGGCAGTCGCAGCAAGAGGGCAGCAAAGGCAGGATCGCGGGCTGCGTCTGCTAACGCACCCTGAAACGCCCGGGCGAGATCTTGAGATACGTCAGCTTCTTGACCCGCGGCGAGGCTGTTTGCCACCGCGATGAGTGTGTTACGCGCAATCGTCTGGGTTGCTTCCCAGCGGACAAAAGGGTCTGTGTCGCAAGCCGCCAATAGCGCGAGATCAGCATCACTATGGTCGGTGACCAGCCGGACTGGCGCTGAAAATCCACGCAAGTAGGAAACCACAGGACGCTCTACTGCCCCCTCGAATTGGAGCTCGAGGCTGGAACTTGACATCGGGATTAGCCAATCGTCAGCCGCAATCTCGGTGTCGGCCAAGCGCAAGTTGAGGGGAGCCCCATCTTGACCGAAAAAGGCCAAAGCAATCGGTAAAGGCACCCAGGATTTTCCAGTTTGGCCCGGCGTATCAGGCGTGGATTGTTCGAAGCGAATGGTTAGCCTTTTGGTTTCGCCATCAAACACGCTTCGCGCTTCTAAGCAGGGTGTGCCCGCCTGATCATACCAACGCTCAATCCCGTGAAGCGGATTGCCGGTTGCGGTGCGCATAGCGTGCAACCAATCTTCAATCGTAGCAGCTGTCCCATCATTTTCATCAAAATAGAGGTTTGCCCCGTCCAAGAAAGCATCTCTGCCAACCAGGGTTTGCAGGACGCGGATGATCTCCGCACCCTTTTCGTAAATGGTGGCGGTGTAGAAATTATCGATCTTCACATAGCTTTTCGGGCGCACAGGGTGGGCGAGGGGACCTGAGTCCTCTGGGAATTGCCGCGCACGCAAGGCCTTAACATCCTTGATCCGTTTGACAGCGCGTGAACGTTGGTCGGCCGAAAACTCTTGATCGCGGAAGACGGTAAAGCCTTCCTTCAATGACAGTTGAAACCAATCGCGGCATGTGACGCGATTGCCAGACCAGTTGTGGAAATATTCATGCGCCACAACCGCTTCAATCGCTTCAAAGTCTGCATCCGTCGCCGTCGTTTCGTCTGCCAGCAATAAGGCTGAATTGAAGATGTTCAGGCCCTTATTTTCCATCGCCCCGAAGTTGAAATCCGAGACCGCCACAATATTGAAGATATCGAGGTCGTACTCGCGACCAAACACCTCTTCATCCCATTTCATGGAGCGCTTTAGCGCATCCATGGCGTAGATGGCGCGAGAGGCAGCACCTTTATCGACATAGATAGTGAGGTCCACAGTCCGCCCAGAGCGGGTCACAAATTGATCCTCTAGCGTGTCAAATCCACCGGCAACTAGGGCAAACAGATAGGATGGCTTTAAGTGCGGGTCGTCCCAAGCAGCCCAGTGGCGACCGTCCTCATACTGCCCAATCGCAACCCGGTTACCATTGGACAATAAGGTTGGAAATTCAGCTTCGGGGGCTTCAATCCGCACATGGAAGCGGCTCATGACATCTGGGCGATCAGGCCAGAAGGTCATGTGGCGGAACCCTTCGGCTTCGCATTGGGTGCAGAACCGACCAGCCGACATATAGAGACCCGAGAGGGCCGTATTTTCGGCGGGGTTTATCGCGACTTTGGTCTCAAGCTTGAAGGAATCAGGAACATTCTTGAGGATCAGACACCCGTCTTCCTGAAGATAGTCTTGCGCCGTCAAAGTACGACCGTCGAGTTCAATCGACTGAAGTTCAAGACCAATCCCATCCAGCTTCAACGCCTCGCTTTTCGCCCATTCGTAGGGTCGGCGATCGATGATGAGCCGCGCCGTGACCATGGTCCTTGTTGGATGGAGGTCAAAAACCAATGAGGCATGCGAAATGGCGAATGGAAATGGGCGATAGTCCTCTAACCGGACGGGGATATTTTCTTGGGTGCGCATGAGACAGGCTTACCCCGCCCAACCCCGTTTTGTCCAAACCTTTTGCACCATGGCGGAAGGGGGCAGATCAATGCACCCATCCGCTTTTGACGGCCGCAGACTTGTAAAACTGAAGGGTAAGAAAATACGCCAAATTAACTTTGGAACCTTAAGACTGGCAGTCGTCAGCAAGAAATGCATTTGTGAGGTTACTATGGCGCTCGATCACGACCCCCGGCTTGAAGAAGGTTTACCTGCTCCTGCCTTTAATGGTCTTCGCCAGCAGGCTACGCCGCCTTCACTTGCCCAAATGCCAACCGCTGTGGCTTCTCGCGCGCTCAATCCAACCAGTGCGGCCGATTTGATTGCCCAGGTTCAAAGTGGATTGGTTGCGGCTGGGATTGGCCGCGATGACGCTGAGGCGCAGCGCAAAGTGTTTGAACGTCGCGCAACCGAACAGCCTACCGAGCGCATGATTGGACGCGTAACCTTTTGTAACGGTGCGCGGGCAACCATTTCAACCATGGCCGACAATTTGAGTGAGGCATCTTCGGACTTCTGGTCGGTTGGTCGTCTGATTTCCATCACCGTAGGCAAAGTTCGCGTCGTTGCGCTCGTGTATCAAATGAGCACCGATAGCTCGATTTGGAAATCGAACGAGGCCAATGCCGTCAGCGTTCAAGTCGAACTAATGGGCGAAATTTCTGAAGATGCCCATGGGCATACGCGGTTCCATCGCGGGGTTTCTCGCTATCCCCAAGTCGGTGCTATCGCCCATAAGATACGGGCCCGCGACCTTGAGGTTATGCATGACTTGGGCGATCGTAAGTCGGTTGAAGTTGGTCGTCTGTCGCAAAATGCCGATATCGCTGCAACGATCAGCGTGAATGACCTCCTGACACGGCACTTTGCAGTGGTGGGGACAACGGGTGTTGGTAAGTCTTGCTCGCTAACACTTTTGGTCCGTCAATGCTTGAGCGTAAAGCCAGATTTGCGCGTCGTCATCCTGGACCCACATAATGAGTTCGCAGGGGCTTTTGGGGCGCTGGCGCATGTTTTTGATTCCACGACTTTGGAGCTTCCATTCTGGTTGTTCCGATTTGAGGAATTGGAGGATGTTGTTTTCCGCGGCAAAACCATCCCGGAAGAGGCTGAAATTCTGCGTGAGGTCTTAGCGCAGGCCAAAACCAATTTTCAAAATGAAAAAAATGGCGCAACCGCAGCGGGCTTGGTTCGCAAAGCCTTGGATGTCGGTGGCTTAAATGCCGACAGCCCAATGCCTTATCGTATGTCGGAATTGTTTAAGCTAATCGACGAAAACATCGGTCTGTTAAGCCCTCGCCACGAGCGACATCATTTAAAATCCTTGCGGGTCCGTTTAGACGCCTTAGTCAACGACCCGCGCTATGGGTTCATGTTCACGCGCGGGGGGGCTGAAGATAATTTCGCACCCCTGTTGGCGCGTCTTTTCCGTTTGCCCGCAGAAGGCAAGCCGGTTTCGATCATGAATTTGGCCGGACTCCCTTCCGACGTGACCAACGCCGTGGTCTCGGTATTGGCCCGCCTTTGCTTTGACGTGGCTTATGCAAGCGAAGGCCAATTGCACGTCTTGTTGGTGTGCGAAGAAGCCCACCGTTATGTGCCTCAAGACCCAAACGCGGGCTTTATCCCAACCCGACGAGCCATTGCCCGGATTGCAAAGGAAGGCCGGAAATATGGCTGTTCCATCGCAGTGGTATCGCAGCGTCCCGGTGAACTTGACCCGACCATTTTGTCGCAATGCTCCACCGTCTTTGCCATGCGCTTGGCCAATGATCGCGACCAAGAGATCATCCGATCGGCGATTGCGGACTCGAGCGGTTCAACCATTTCATTCTTGTCCGCCCTGGATAATGCTGAAGCAATTGTGTTCGGGGAAGCGGTGGCGACAACCATGCGCTTTAAGTTCACGTATCAAGAACCTGCAAAGCTTCCCCGTGCCGCTGGAACTGACATCACAGACCCACTGGCCAATGCGCGCAAGACGGGTGAGGCCGATCCCCGCCTGATCGCAACACGGCTTCGTGGCATGCGTGAGTTGGAGAAACCTCCTCAACCGACGATGTTGGCAGAAGCCTCCTCGCAGCAGAAACTTGCGGCTGCCGCAAGCGTTACTGCGGGGGGCGGTGCTCCAGGCCTCCGACCACCTACGTCTACGGCTGGGACCCCCTTGGTGCGTCCCACAAATGGGTTTCGCACTTAGTCGGGCTGCAGATACTGCGCACAATTGCGCGATCTTCCCTTAGGTGACGGCTTTCCGTTCACGTAAACTTGCTTATGTTGCTCCCGAAGAAACAGACGGTGACGGGCATGCCGTCGTCGCGACCTTGGGAGGCACACGTCACATGAATTTCGATTTTTCTGACGACCAGAAATATCTCAAAGAACAAGCGCGCAAATTTTTGTCGGAACAGTCCAGCATGGCAACAGTCCGGGCTGTTCTGAATGATGAGCATAAGTCTCATGACGCCGCCCTTTGGAAAGCCATCGCCGAGATGGGCTGGTTAGGTGCTGCGATTCCGGAAGACTATGGTGGCCTAGGTCTGGGTGAGCTTGAGCTATGTGTTCTGGCTGAAGAAATGGGGCGCTCCCTTGCCCCAGTGCCCTGGGCTTCGACCGTTTATTTCTTTGCGGAAGCCCTAAAGATTGCGGGCACTGACGCACAGAAATCGGCCATATTGCCAAAGCTCGCCGAAGGCACCGTGATCGGGTGTGTGGCCGCTTCAGAAGGTCCAGGCGAGCCTCGCGCCGCCACACTAAAGACGGTCTTTGACGGCACCAGCGTCACCGGCATGAAAGTACCTGTGACCGATGGGGATTGTGCGACGCACGCGTTGGTGTTGGCCAAGCACCAAGAAGGCACTTCTCTGGTGATTGTGGATGTGACTGGGGCAGGGGTGGAGGCCAGGGCGATCAAATCGTTTGATCCTACCCGCTCCCACGCCACACTTACTTTCACCAAGGCCCCAGCCCAGCTTTTGGGCGAAGCAGGCGATGGTGAAGCTCTGTTGCAGCGCATCTATGACCGTGCTGCTGTTCTATTGGCCTTTGAGCAGATTGGCGGCAGCCAAGCTTGTTTGGATATGGCCACAGATTATGCGAAAGGCCGCTATGCCTTCTCGCGCCAAATCGGCAGCTTTCAGGCGATCAAGCACAAATTGGCCGATATGTATGTCGCCCTCGAAATTGCCCGGTCGAATGCTTTCTATGGGGCTTGGGCTTTGAGCAGCGACGCACCCGAATTGCCGTTGGCAGCAGCGGCTGCCCGGATTGCCGCCTGCGAGGCTTATTATCTGGCGTCGAAAGAAAACATCCAAACCCATGGCGGCATGGGCTTTACGTGGGAAGTGGATTGCCATCTGTATTATCGCCGCGCCAAGCTCTTGGCCGTGCAGGCGGGTGCGCCATCTCTTTGGAAAGAAAAACTGGTCCGCCGCTTGGAAATGCGTAACGCGGCCTAACACTTGGATGGATGGAGAGACTTATGGACTTCAATGATACCCCAGAAGAAGCAGCCTTCCGTCAACGCGCTCAGGCTTTCTTAGCGGCCCATGCGCAGCCAAAGGGCAGCCAGACCGAAAGTTTGCAAAAGCGCTTGTCTGACAAGGAATATATGTTGGCGGCCAAGGCCTATCAGAAAGCAAAGGCGGAAAATGGCTTTGCCGGTATCACTTGGCCGAAAGAGCAGGGCGGGCAGGGCTTAGCGCCGATCTTCTCGGTCATCTTCGGACAAGAAGAGGCCAAATATGATGCCCCTGCAGGACCCTTTACCATTGGCCTCGGCATGTGTGTTCCCACCGTGATTGCCTTTGCAACGGACGCGCAGAAAGAACGCCATGTTGGTCCTGCCTTGCGAGGGGAAGAAATCTGGTGCCAACTCTTCTCAGAACCCTCTGCCGGGTCGGATGTTGCCGGTCTTAAAACCAAAGCGGTGCGCGATGGCGATGACTGGGTCATCAATGGCCAGAAAGTGTGGACCTCTGGCGCGCATTATTCGGATTGGGGTATTGTGCTGGTGCGCACCAATGCCGACAAGGCGAAGCACAAAGGCCTGTCGATGTTCTTCATTGACATGAAAAGCCCCGGCATCGACGTGCGCCCTATCCACCAAATGTCAGGCGGATCAAACTTCAACGAAGTCTATTTCACCGATGTGCGTGTCCCCCACAGCCAGATGTTGGGCGGGGAAGGTAATGGTTGGTCGGTTGCTCTGGTCACGCTCATGAATGAGCGCTTGGCTGTGGGCGGAAGCCCTGGTCCAGATTACAAAGAGATTTTTGAATGGGCCAAAACCATGCCCGGCCAAAATGGGGGCACTTTGGCCGAAGACCAAAGCTTCCGCCAAAAGGTCGCCGATTGGTTTGTGCGCGCAGAGGGCTATAAGCTTGCCAAATTCCGCACGATGACGGCTCTGTCCAAAGGGCAGACACCGGGCCCTGAAAGCTCGATTGGTAAAATCATCACGGCCAATCAGCTTCAAGACATCACCCACCATGCGATGGAAGCGATGGACCACTTCGGCATCATCACCGACACCGCTTACGCCCCATCCGAAGGTGTCTTCCAGCAAAGCCACATGTGGGCAGCTGGCTTGCGGATCGCGGGTGGGACCGACGAAATTCTGAAGAACATCATTGCTGAGCGTATTTTGGGCCTGCCCGGAGACGTTCGTGTCGATAAGGATGTTGCGTTCAAGGATCTGCCAAGCGGTCGCTAGGGTGCCAGCCTTCCTGCCTCATTTTGAAAGCCCGCTGCCCTTCGCGGTGGCGGGCTTTTTCATGTGTGAACCTACAGCAATAGCGTTGACAGATCGGCCAACCATACTTTATCAGCCGCCATGCCCAATCCGATCGCTAAACCCCCCCGTGTCGCCCCGCCGATTAGAGACGCTGTAACGTTTGACGACGTACTGCTAGAGCCGGGTGCCTCTGAAGTGATGCCCGGTCAGGTCGATGTTCGGACGCAGTTGACGCGTGAAATTGCGCTGAATATCCCGCTTATCTCTTCGGCCATGGATACGGTAACTGAGGCTCGCCTCGCCATTGCCATGGCCCAAGCTGGCGGCCTTGGTATCATTCACCGCAATTTGTCGAATGAAGAGCAAGCAGAGCAAGTCCGTCAGGTTAAGCGCTTTGAAAGCGGCATGGTGATTAATCCCATCACCGTCTATCCAGATATCTCGGTGGGTGAAGTTAAAGCCATCAAAGCCGCACGTGGGGTTTCTGGTTTCCCGGTTGTAGAGCGTGGCTCAGATGGTAAGCCCGGTCGCTTGGTCGGCATTGTCACCAATCGCGACGTTCGCTTCGCTGATGATAATGACAAAGTCTATGAGGTCATGACGCGCGAGAATTTGCACACGGTACGCGAAGGCACAGACAAGGACACCGCCCGCCAACTTTTGCATAAACATCGGGTAGAGCGTTTGATCGTTGTCGATGATGACGGACGCTGCGTTGGACTCGTTACCGTGAAAGATATGGAGAAAGCGCAAGCTTTCCCAAATGCCTGTAAGGATGAGCAAGGTCGGTTGCGGGTAGGTGCGGCGACTACGGTTGGCGACGCGGGCTATGAGCGTTCGGAATTCTTACTAGATGCCGGTTGCGACGTGATCGTCGTCGATACCGCCCATGGACACTCGCGCTCGGTGTTGGAGGCGGTAGAGCGCGTCAAACGTTTGTCGAACCGCGTGCAAGTCATTGCTGGCAATGTTGCCACGCGCGAAGCCACATTGGCTTTGATCGATGCGGGGGCCGATGCGATCAAGGTGGGCATTGGGCCTGGCTCGATTTGTACCACGCGCATTGTTGCAGGCGTCGGTGTGCCGCAATTAACCGCCATTATGGATTGTGTCGATGCAGCCTATGCCACCGGCACACCGGTGATCGCCGACGGCGGAATTAAGTTCTCGGGCGATTTAGCTAAAGCAATTGCGGCTGGTGCGAATGTGGCCATGCTGGGTGGCTTGTTTGCCGGCACAGATGAAGCGCCCGGTGAAGTTTTCCTCTATCAAGGCCGATCCTACAAATCCTATCGCGGCATGGGCTCCCTTGGGGCGATGGCGCGCGGCTCGGCCGACCGCTATTTCCAAAAAGACGTCAGTGATGCATTGAAGCTCGTGCCTGAAGGCATTGAAGGTCAAGTGCCTTATAAAGGTTCCGTCGCCCCTATTCTGCATCAGCTGGTTGGCGGCTTGCGTGCAGCTATGGGCTATACCGGGGCTGCAACCATTGCAGACTTCCAGTCTAAGGCTCGATTTGTAAAGCTGACGAGTGCGGGCTTGCGTGAGAGCCATGTGCATGACGTTTCCATCACCCGCGAAGCGCCCAACTACCCAGTCGGGGGTTAAGCCTCGTGGCCATTCGGCAGGTATCACGCGATGATTTTGCGTGGGTCATTGCCCTTGGCAATGCCAATCAGGTGGAGACCGGGCCCCTAGATGAGGACCGTTTGACGCGTTTGGTTGAGGCCTCCTACCTCAGCCAAGTGGCGGAGCCCGATTTGGGCTTTTTGATCACCTTCATCCCGACTTCCAGCTATGACAGCCCAAATTTCGTCTGGTTTGTCGAGCGGATGGATAATTTTGTCTACGTGGACCGCATTATTGTGGCCGCGCAGGCACGCGGACAAGGGATCGCTCGGCTTTTTTATGAGGGCCTATTTGCACGTGCCGAAGCTGACGGCTATGAACAAGTTGTCTGCGAGGTCAATTCTGATCCGCCTAACCCGATTTCCGATCAATTCCATGCCGCTCTTGGCTTTACTCCCGTCGGGCAAGCGACTTTGTCCAACGGCAAAAGCGTGACTTATCTGTCGCGCGCCCTGAAAGTTTAATCTCATGCGCCCCGGTGCCCGTGCCCAAGCCGCCATTGAAATATTGACCGATGTTGAAGCCCGTAAACGCCCGCCGGCTGATGTGCTGAAGGAATGGGGCTTGAGCCACCGGTTCGCAGGCTCAGGAGACCGAGCACAAATTGGCGATATCGTGTTTGGTGCGTTGCGATGGAAGGCATCCAGCGCCTATCGCTTGGGGGTCGATGATCCAAGGGCTTGGGTATTGGGTGCTTTGCGATGGGGCTTTGGCCGCAGCGCCGAAAGCCTTGAGAAAGATGCCTATGAAGAAACCCATGCCTATAGCCCACTGACTGAGGCCGAACGTAAGGCTTTGGCAGAGGCGACACTCGACGGTGCGCCCGACCATGTGCGCGGCGATTATCCAGCGTGGCTAGATGCAAGCTTTTCGCGTATCTTGGGCGATGAACGCGCCGCAGAAGGGGCCGCCTTGGCCGCGCCCGCACCACTCGATCTGCGCGTCAATCGCTTGAAGGCCAAGCCTGAGGCTGTGCTCGCAGACCTCTTGTCGTCCACGCAACTAAAGGTGCGCGATGATGGCCGTCCAGCGGCTTTCATGACACCTTGGTCGCCGGATGGCATTCGCATCCCTTGGCACCAAGGTCGAACCTTTCCTTGGGCGAAAGAAGAAGCCTTTGTGAAGGGGGGCTTTGAAGTTCAGGATGAAGGCAGCCAGCTTGCTGCGCGCCTATCGGTGGCAAAGCCCGGGATGCAGATTGCTGACGTTTGTGCTGGCGGCGGCGGCAAGACCTTGGCGCTCGCCGCGCTTATGGAAAACAAGGGTCAGCTTTACGCCTATGATGTCGATAGCCGTCGCCTCGCCAATTGCCATGAACGGATCGAGCGGGCAGGGGTGCGTAATTGCCAAGTCCGCACGCCAAAGCGTGACCAAGACGTTTTGGCTGATCTGCGCGGCCAGATGGACATTGTTTTCATTGATGCGCCCTGCACGGGCTCTGGCACCTGGCGCCGTGCCCCTGACTCAAAATGGCGGTTGCGACCCGGCGCTTTGGAAAAACGGCAACAAGAACAAGCCCTCGCGCTCGCTTTGGGTGCGCCTTTGGTGAAACCCGGTGGCCGGCTTTTATACGTCACCTGCTCCATCTTGCCGGAAGAAAATGAAGACAGCGTCACCCGCTTCTTGGCTTCCAATCCAGCCTTTGCGCCGGTCAGTCCAACAACTTTGGTAGTCGATGCGGGGCTTTCGGGTCTTTTGGCCCATTGCCACAAGGCAGGCCCTGGCTTGCAGATGACACCTTTGGCGACCGGCACGGATGGCTTTTTTATCTGTGCGATGACGCGGGCTGTTTGAAAAAGCCTAAGTTAAGCTGCTTGCTTGACCCATGGCCGGGATATGCGACAAAGACGGCAGGTTTCAGAAAGACCGCGTATGGGTGTTCGTCATGTGCAGAGTCCTGCGAAGGCACCCTCTGCGATCCAGATCAGGCAAGTCTCGCCCCACCCTAGTTTGCGCCGCATTGTCGCATCCTTTGGGGAACGCAGGGCCGACTTTAAATCGATCCATGTCATTCGCGCCTTAAATGCTCGACCTGATCAATTCATGGAATTTTATTTTCGCGAACCATATCTCGTGCGGGAGAAAGGTTTGGGCTTTAGTGCCACGCCGACGAGCGTACTGGTAGGGGTGACCAGTGCACCGGGCAAAGATCTGGGCTTTGTCGGCCAGATTGAGACCTTCACCATCCGCTTTCAACCAACCGGCCTTGCCCGTCTGTTTGGATTGCCCATGACCGAAACGGTCGATCAAGGATTGGCGCTCTCAGACGTGCTTCAGAAGCAAGCCCCGGGCCTAGAGGCCGCCTTGGCCAAGAGTACAAGGTTTGAAGACCGGGTGGCTATCGCGCAGGCTTGGATCGCAGGCTGGCTCGATCAGTCTCGGCCTTTTGATGAAGTCGACCAGATTGCCTGCTTGCTTGCAAAAACGGGTGGCAAGGTGAGCATTAGTCGCTTGGCAGATCGGGCGGGCATCAGTGCGCGCCAGGTGCAGCGGCGCTTTCTGCGCGATGTTGGCGTGACGCCGAAGTTTTATGGACGATTGACCCGCTTCGATGCGGCTTTGGCGGCGCGCCATCGGTCGCCCCTCCAGACGTGGGCACAAATTGCGGCTGAGGCCGGCTATGCCGATGAAGCCCATCTCTCGCGCGAGGCGCGCGCACTCTGCGGCATGACACCCCAAACTTTTGTTGAAAACATGCAAGCAATCTCAACATTCGCTGTTACGGGTCCTGAAATGTCCGATTTGTTCAAGTGCGCCATCTGAAGGGCGTCTAAACAGGGGCCATTCGGTGGAGGCACATCATGCTTAGACGACATCTTTTGGCGCTTATGGGCGCAGTTGGAGGAATGGCGATGACACAAACGGCACGGGCAGCATCACAAAGCCTCGCGCTAAGCGATGAAGCGGCGATCCATGCCGCCATTTCTGACTATGAACGCTTTTGGAATCTGAGCGATTTAGATGGCATGGCCAAGCTTTATGCCCCCAATGTGCATTGGGTGAATGTGAAGGCCATGCACTGGCAAGGTTTTGAGGAAGTCGACCGCGCCCATCGCATCTATTTCGACATGATGTTCAAAGGCGTCCAGCAAAAGCTAGTGGCTGTGGAATCGCTGACCCAAATCGCGCCCACGGTCGTGGTCGCCGTCGTGCATTGGCATATGGATGCCTTTAAGACCCCAAGCGGGGAAATCGCGCCCCCACATGAGAGCCGCATGACTTTGGTTTATGTGAAGCAAGCAGACAGCTGGAAGATCGCCCATGGAGCCAATATTGATGTGGATGCAGGGGCTGCGCGCTTTGACCCGATCCGCGGTGCGGCCATGCAAGGCCATAAGTCCTAAACACTGTTGGCACACGGCGCAGGGGTCTTTCCCCTGCGCCCGCATCCCGCTAAACCGCAGCGATGACGCAAGCGACCCACGAACACATCCTCATCATCGATTTTGGCTCTCAAGTGACACAACTGATCGCACGGCGTGTGCGTGAGGCGGGCGTTTATTGCGAGGTCCATCCCTATAATCGCGCACAGGCGGTCCTTGATGCGGGCTTTGATCCCAAGGCGATCATCCTGTCGGGGGGGCCAGCCAGTGTTTGTGATGCAGGTTCGCCCCGCGCGCCGCAAATCGTGTTTGAACTGAATATTCCCATCCTCGCCATTTGCTATGGCCAACAGACTTTGGCCACCCAATTGGGTGGGGTGGTTGAAAGCGGTCATGCGGCTGAGTTTGGTCGCGCTGATGTCGAGATTTTGGCCCCAAGTGCCTTGTTTGAAGGCGTTTGGGAAATGGGGGGGCGCTATCCAGTTTGGATGAGCCATGGTGATCGCGTCACGCAATTGCCCGAAGGCTTTAGCGTTAAGGCCACCAGCGAGAATGCACCCTTTGCGGTGGCTACTGATGAGGCTCGCCGTTTCTACACCGTGATGTTCCACCCAGAAGTCGTCCACACCCCCGACGGCGCAAAGTTGATCCATAATTTTGTCCGCAAGATCGCAGGCCTGCGTGGCGACTGGACGATGGCAGCTTTCCGGGAAGAAGCTATTGAGCGTATCCGTGCGCAAGTGGGCAGTGGTAAAGTCATTTGCGGCCTGTCGGGGGGAGTCGATAGCTCGGTTGCTGCCGTTCTGATCCATGAGGCAATTGGCGATCAATTGACTTGTGTGTATGTGGATCACGGCTTGATGCGGGCAGGGGAAAGCGACCAAGTCGTTTCGTTATTCCGCGATCATTACAATATCCCCCTGATCCATGCTGACGAAAGTGCACGTTTTTTGGGCGCTTTGGCCGGGGTCAGCGATCCAGAGACCAAGCGGAAAACCATCGGCAAGCTCTTCATCGATGTATTTGAGGAAAAAGCGCGCATGGTTGGTGGTGCAAGCTTCCTCGCCCAAGGCACGCTCTATCCCGATGTGATTGAGAGCGTTTCGTTTGACGGTGGTCCATCGGTAACAATCAAGAGCCACCACAATGTTGGCGGTCTGCCAGAGCGGATGAATTTGAAGCTGGTCGAACCCTTACGCGAATTGTTCAAGGACGAAGTCCGCGCCTTAGGTCGCGAGCTTGGGTTGAATGAAGCCTTTGTAGGCCGCCATCCTTTCCCGGGCCCCGGCTTAGCTATTCGTATCCCGGGCGAGATTACGCAAGAAAAGGCCGACATTTTGCGTAAGGCAGACGCCATCTATTTGGAAGAATTGCGCACTCATGGCCTGTACGACACGATCTGGCAGGCCTTTGCCGTTCTTTTGCCGGTCAAAACGGTTGGTGTGATGGGCGATCATCGCACCTATGACCATGTCTGCGCGCTTCGGGCTGTCACCTCTACCGATGGCATGACAGCCGACTTTTTCCCCTTTGACATGGCCTTTTTGGGCCGGGTTGCGACCCGCATCGTCAATGAAGTCAAGGGCATCAATCGTGTCGTTTACGACGTGACGTCAAAACCGCCCGGCACGATTGAGTGGGAGTAGGGGAAGAATTGATCTTCCCGTTTAGTCCGCAATAATCTGGCAGCTACCACCGCGACCGGACACTATCCGGCAAGCTTCGCGGGCCACACTGGCACCAAGGCCTGAGAAGCGGGCGCGATACCAGACCCCATCAGAGCGTTTCACACTGCTGACTTCGCGGCTGGCAAAGGATGGGAAATGGCGGGAGAATTGGGCGAGTGCAGCCTTGGCATCGCGTTGGCTGCGGAAGGCACCGACCTGAACAATCGCATCACCACGGGCGCGGCCAGCGATCAATTGCCGATCACTTTCTTTTTTGGCAGCTAAAGCTCGCGCGGCTTGCTGGCGGGTGCGTTCCTCACGTTCGGCAGTTGCTTTGGCGCGCGCATCTGCTGCGGCACGTTCCGCCGCACGGCGTTCATTGGCTTGGCGAACAACTTGGTCGCGGGCTTCCTGCAGACGGATTTGCTCTTCCGCCACAGCTGCGACTTCGATTTTCATAGCTTCTTGGCTGGTCGGTTCAGAAGCCGGGCTGGTAGCCCCGGTGGTTGCTGGGAAATCCATCACTGGACGCAAGGAAGGAGCCTGTATGGTGGAGGCCGCGACATAATGGGTGGTGGTCCGCGGCAAGCGCGTCTGTTTCACGGCAGGGACCGCTTGTGGGCTAACGGCTTCGGCTTCGTCCTCATCTTCAGAACTGGCTAAGTCGAGGGAAGCTGTTTGCACACCGGTAGTTGCCAGGCGTGCCGAAGGTGCTGCTTGCCCGGAAGTATTGGCCAGCAATACCGAGGGTTTACCTTGATCAAAGCCACGCGTGCGCTCAGTTCGCACCAGCGCCAAATTGGTGGCCCCAGTTGGCTCTAACGCTTTACCTGCAATCGACATCACAAGCGCTTCGGCATCTGCCCCATCGCGCGGATCGCGGAAAGTGAATTGATAGGGGGTGGCCTGATCCGCAACCAAATGTGTGGCAGGGCCCAATTCTTTAAAGGCAGTCTCGGTCAACAGCTCAACATAGTCATCGCGCGAAAAACGGGTGCGACCGCCAAGGACAACTGTGACAATGCGCCGACCATTGCGCTCTGTGGTGGCGGCCAGATTGAAACCAGAACTGCGGGTAAAGCCTGTTTTTAAACCGTCCATGCCCTCCATGCGGGCCATCAGATGGTTGTGATTGCGCGTGACTTTGCCGTTGAAGACCATCTGGGGCGTGGAGAACCAATGATATTGGTCTGGAAAGTCGCGACGAATGGCAATTGCCAAGCGGGCGAGATCTTCAGCTGTCGTCAGTTGCCGGTCATGCGGTAGCCCCGAGGCATTGGCAAATGTCGTATTGACCATGCCCAGCTCACGCGCTTTGGCGGTCATCATGACTGCAAAATTGGCCTCTGAACCGCCCAAAGTCTCTGCCACGGCGGCGGCAACATCATTGGCGGAGCGCACGACCAAAGCCTCGATCGCCGTTTGAACCGAAATCGAATTACCCGGCGCAACCCCCAATTTTGTTGGGGCTTGGCTGCTCGCATAGCGGGAGAAAGTAATTTGGTCGTTCCACGAAATTTTACCGGTTTGTAGCGCGTCAAACAGAAGATAAAGCGTCATCACTTTGGTGATGGACGCCGGACGACGCAGTGCCTGTGCATTTTCCTCGAATATCACTTCATGGGTATCTGCATCGACAACGATTTGAGCAAATCGTGAATTCGCTTGCGCACCGGCAGGCGTGGATGCCATCGCCGCTGCGGCCACCAAGGTAGAGGCGGCGAGGAGCCGAAGCGAAAAAGTGTGACTTGCCATGTTGGTCTCCGAGCACATGAAGCTAGCCTAAGAACCTTATGGTTTACTTAGGCTTAACGCGGCAGACCAGCACCAAGCTGGACTACGTTTGGGGGCAGGCACAATGAAAGCCGCCGCTTTTCTGAGCACTCTTTTCCTTGCTGTCAATTGAACTCTCCCACACGAACCTGTCATCTCAATGACTTGCAGACAGGTTTGCCGCCCCACGGGTAACTAAGTTTACCAGCTGTGTTGGGCAAGGGCGCAGGAAAGGTTTTTGAGGGACTAGCCCCTCAAACTTCGTAAAATTGCGTAAAAGAGATGCAAACTGCTCACGAAAAGCTTGACGCTGCAGATGCGAAGGTGCATGCTGCAACTGCGAAATAGAATTGGATGAAGTCGATGTGTCGGCTGTGTCCGTATCGATGTTCTTTTTCGCGGAGAGATACGATGGCGACCACAAGAAAGCGCACGACGCCGGCAAATCGGTTGAAGTCGGCCGTGGCTAAACCCTCCCCATCTGAACGATCAGAACCGAAAAGCTGTACCGAACCCGTTCTCGAATCCACCAAGCAGGAGAGACTGACCATGTCAGACAAGATCGAATCCGTAATCACCCCTACCGCCGAAGCATTCCAAGCCGGTTATGAAAAGTTGCAAGCCAGCTTCGGCGAGGCGTTTGTGCACAGCAAGGCGAATTTGGAAGCTCTGACCGCTTCGGCGAAAATTGCTGCTGAAGGCGTGAAGCAAGCTTCGGAAGTTTCCATCGCCTATCTTCAATCCTCGGCAACGTTGGCAACGGAAACCGCCAAGAGCTTGGGTGGGGTTAAGTCCTTGCAAGAGGCTGTCGAAATCCAGGCCGATTACGCAAAGTCGGCAATGAGCACCTATTTCGCCGAATTCACCAAAGTATCCGACATCATGCTTGGTGCGATGAAGGAGTCGGTCAAGCCAATCAGTGAGCGTACCAGCGCCGTGTGGTCTTCGATTCAATCTGCCCGCTAAGCGGATAGCGCCCAGAATTAAAGGGGTCCGAGCATGTCTCGGACCCTTTTTTGTGCCTTAATGACGGCGAGTTAAGGGCTGCTGCGATCTTATCCAGCCCTTGCACATGTTTTAGGCTTCCAGAACGTCGCGAAGCACTTATCTATAAACAATGATTGTGCTTCTCTCAGAAGCCCAAGCATAGTGTCTGCTAACGCAGACGTCATGAAATGGTAGATCAGATGAGCGACGAACGCGGTGACGACATGGACGATGATGGTTTTGGCACAGATGGGAATGTCCCTGGTGGCGGCCGTAGCACCGCCGTCGTAGCGCGGGCCAAGCCAAAGACGAAAAAGCCTTCACTCTATCGGGTGCTGGTTTTGAATGATGACTACACGCCGATGGAGTTTGTGGTTTATGTTTTAGAGCGCTTCTTCAACAAAACCCGTGAGAGTGCGACACGTATTATGTTGCATGTGCATCAATCGGGGGTCGGTGTGTGCGGCATTTATTCCTACGAAGTTGCTGAGACCAAAGTTGCCCAAGTCCTCGATTTGGCGCGACGCAATCAACATCCCCTGCAATGTACCATGGAAAAGGAGTAGAACGTGCCATCATTCTCCCGCGGCCTAGAACAATCGCTCCACCGTGCTATCGCTTTCGCTAATGAGCATAAGCATGAATATGCAACCCTTGAACATCTGCTTGTTGCTCTCATTGAAGATGAAGATGCCGCCCATGTTCTCAAAGCCTGTAATGTAGACTTGGATCGCCTTAAGGCGGACCTGATTGGCTATATTGAAGGGGAGCTCAAAAACCTCATCGTTTCCGGCGAAAGCGAAGCGCGGCCGACTGCGGGATTCCAACGTGTTATCCAGCGCGCCGTCATCCATGTCGAAAGCTCGGGTCGCACCGAGGTCACCGGCGCGAATGTTTTGGTGGCTCTGTTCTCAGAGCGCGAGAGCCATGCGGCTTACTTCCTGCAAGAACAAGACATGACCCGCTATGACGCGGTCAATTTCATCTCCCATGGCGTAGCCAAACGTCCTGGCATGACCGAGCAGAAGCGCGTCAAAGGCGCTTCAGAAGAGCGGCAAGAAGAAAGCGCTACCTCGAAGGAAAAACCCAGCACGGGTGAAGCCTTGGCGACTTATTGTGTCGACTTGAATGAAAAGTCGCGCAAGGGTCGGGTCGATCCGTTGATTGGCCGTGTTGATGAAGTGGAGCGTGCAATCCAAATCCTGTGCCGCCGTCAGAAGAATAATCCGCTTTTGGTTGGTGATCCAGGCGTTGGCAAAACCGCAATCGCCGAAGGTTTAGCGCGCCGCATTGTGGAAGGGGATGTGCCAGAAATCCTGGCGGAATCGACGATTTTCTCGCTTGATATGGGCGCACTCTTGGCTGGCACACGCTATCGCGGTGACTTTGAAGAGCGCTTAAAGCAGGTGGTCAAGGAACTTGAAGCCCACCCCAATGCCATTCTTTTCATCGACGAAATCCATACGGTGATCGGGGCAGGGGCCACCAGTGGCGGGGCGATGGATGCGTCAAACCTGCTTAAGCCCGCGCTTCAATCTGGCACCATGCGGTGCATGGGCTCTACGACTTATAAGGAATATCGCCAGCATTTTGAGAAGGACCGCGCTTTGGTGCGGCGCTTCCAAAAGATCGATGTGGTCGAGCCTTCCATCCCCGACACGGTGAAAATCCTTTTGGGCCTAAAATCTGCCTATGAGGAACATCATAAGGTTCGCTTTACTGCCGAAGCTATCAAGGCTGCGGTTGAATTATCGGCCAAATATATTGGCGACCGTAAGCTGCCCGATAAGGCCATCGATGTGATCGATGAGACCGGGGCTAGCCAAATGCTTTTGCCAGAAAGCAAGCGCAAAAAGACGATTGGCGTTAAAGAGATTGAGGCAGTTGTTGCCAAGATCGCCCGCATCCCTTCCAAGTCTGTCACCAAGTCCGACACCGAAGCCCTGCGCACCTTGGAAACTGATTTGCGGCGGGTCGTCTTTGGTCAAGATAATGCGCTGACGGCTTTGGCGGCGTCTATCAAGCTCGCCCGGGCAGGTCTGCGCGATCCCAATAAGCCCATTGGCTCTTACCTGTTCTCAGGTCCCACCGGGGTTGGTAAAACCGAGGCAGCCAAGCAATTGGCAAATACGATGGGCGTGGAGATGCTGCGCTTTGACATGTCCGAATATATGGAGCGCCACTCGGTCAGCCGCTTGATCGGTGCTCCTCCAGGCTATGTCGGCTTTGATCAAGGCGGCTTGTTGACCGACGGGATCGACCAGCATCCCCATTGTGTCTTGCTCTTGGATGAAATCGAAAAAGCCCACCCAGACCTCTACAATATCTTGTTGCAAGTCATGGATCATGGTTCTTTGACTGATGCCAATGGCAAGAAGGTCGACTTCCGCAATGTGGTGCTGATTATGACCACCAATGCGGGCGCTTCGGACGCCGCCAAAGACGGCATTGGCTTTGGTCGCGGCAAGAAGGATGATGAAGAGAGCGAAGCCATCAAGCGTTTGTTTACGCCTGAATTCCGCAATCGTCTCGACGCGGTTATTCACTTCAAAGCCCTGACGCCAGAAATCGTTGCCAATGTGGTCGATAAATTCGTCTTGCAATTGGAAGCCCAACTGGCCGATCGTCAGGTTGAGATTGAATTGACGGATGCCGCCCGCACATGGTTGGCCATTCGTGGCTATGATCCTGCCATGGGTGCTCGTCCGCTGGGCCGCTTGATCCAAGAGCACATTAAAAAGCCGCTGGCGGACGAATTGCTGTTTGGCAAGCTTAAGAAGGGTGGCTTGGTTCGCGTCGATGTCGAAAACGAGCAAGCCGAACAACTCACCTTCTTCTTTGAGCCTGCCTTGCCAAAGCCCGGCAAAAAGGGGGCTGCCCAGCCAGAAGCTGAGGATGCCGATTCTGGAAGTTGAGCCTGAAGCGCTTTAGGCGTTTGAACTGACTTCGGCTGCAAGAAAGGCTTCCAGAGCCTTTGTTGCGGTCGTGGGTCCGTGGTTGAGTTTCTCATTCAACCAGATACATTCCTTCGCATCCACGCGTCCGGGCGTCCCGCCTGCAAACAACAGGTAATTTCCGACGCCTTGCGCAAACAAGACCGTCCAGCTTGGATCTTTGTGTGCGTCTGAAACCGCTTGGTCGAGGGCACACAGCATATCGGCTTCAGCCTGATCCACGGCAATGCCCGAAAGGCTGGCAGGGCCCATGATGATCGCCCGCACCAGTTTAACTTCATGGGCTTGGATGGTTTTGTCGGCCAGAACGCTGGCCTGTACCGCCCGCCATGCAAAACTCCGCAAATTGGCTGGATAGACCGTGGCACGGGCAAATAGGGCCGTCAGGACCCGGATCTCTGTGGCATCTAGAACCATCCCGTCAGCGGTAAAGGCATCAATCAACACCTGGGCATCTGGCTCTGTCACGCCTTGGGCTGCGAGGCGCTCGTTATAGCTGGTACCGCTTTCAACATTGCGAAGCGTATCAAATGACAAAGCGTCAACCGCGCGCCTGATGGCATGACACCAATTGGGGTTGAGTTCGTCTTCGCGATAATGGGGAACTTCGCGGCTGAGTGCGAAGTAATCGGTCATAGCTTCCACAAACAGGTCTGCCCAGCCCGCTTCGCCGGAGGGCCGCTTACCCGCACGATGAATGGCGATCAGTTCGCGGGCTTCGGTTTCGCCGATCACGCCGTCCTGCATCATGGCGGCCCGCAGAGCGGCAACGCCAGAAGCACTTTCCGTCTGTGTTTCAATATCTGCCAGCGCCCGACTAACCCAATTCGCCATCATCACAACTCCCACAGTCGAGACTGTATGGCACAGCTGTCCTTACAATTACCTAAATAGGGGGTTGAGGACTGAGGGGGCGGTTTCAGGCCGGGTTCATGGTCGGATTGCTGGTTTGGACGATTGTGATTTTCTGCCACACTTTTTGCGACAGATTGGTCGCCAATTGCTCAATGTCCGAGGCTGCTTCAATCACGTCTGGGTCGTTAAAATCTTGCGCATAGAGGGCGGCGAGCTTGCCCGAGAGTGACAACATCTCTGAGCAATAATCGAGATAACGCACCAATTCAAAGGGAGAGAGCACATGATCTGGGCTTGCCTTCGTGCGGGCAGCCCCGACCATAACCGGGTCCTTGGTCAATTGGTGCATGTCGATGACATGAATGATCGAGCGTAATTCATGTAGCGCGCGCATGGCGGTGTGGCGCTTCAGGCGTGCCTCGAAGCTGGTCAGCGAGAATATCCCGGCACCCATGACCAGCAAAAGATTGACCGCGGATTCAAGGCCCGAGACGAGAGACAACATCTCTGCCTCACCAGACTTAAAGCCGATGGCGTGAATGCCATAAGCAGCAAGACTGGCCCCAGCTGCCAAAATCAAACCCACGCCAATGCGAATCCAAATCATGGGCTTGGCCAGACCCGTTACCCTAGATTGGGTATCGCCCGCCAACACGGCGAGCTCTGCACAAACCTTACCTAAGCCCGCTTGAGGGAAGCGTTCGCCAATGCGTAGCCGCAGCTTTTCTAGGGTCTGGAGAACAAGGGCAGCATCAATCGTGCGATAAACCATCGGGCAGGGGGCTTAAAAGGCTGCGATAATGGCTGCCTGATGGGCAAGCAGATCTTCTTCAGAGGCCTTGCCGCCTTGCCCATGGCTTTTGAGACCAACGCCTTCTTGCCGCGGTATCAAATGGAAGTGCAGGTGAAAGACGGTCTGCCCGCCCGCTGCGCCATTGAATTGAAACACCGTCAGACCATCGGCTTGAAAGGCTTTTTGCACCGCTTTAGCAACTTTCTGAACGCTAACCATATAGGTGCCTAGCGCGTCTGCGGGCATGTTCAGCAGATTGGTGGCCGCGACTTTGGGTACCACCAACGTGTGGCCGGGGCCTTGTGGGAAAATGTCGAGAAAAGCGAGACACACCTCATCTTCATAGACTTTGAAACATGGCATCTCGCCGCGCAAAATCTTCGCAAAGATGTTTTGGGGATCATAGGGTCTGAATAGGTGCATGGGATGGGCCTTTCCCCAGAACCCTTGCGTGATTCCAATCAAAGTTGAAATCGGCTATGGCCAAACCTGATCGCAATCCGCACTCAATTGCGGCGCACGGCCTCTCGCCCTGCCAATATATCCATGGCTGCTTGGATGCGCGTCAACCGATCCCGCTCTGCCACGGCGGCTTCAATCCACACAACAAAATCATGACGATGGCTGGGGGCAAGCCAGCTAAACGTCTGCCGAGCTAGCTCATCGCTAGCCAGTGCTGCTTCGAAATCTTGGTGATACTCTCCCATTTTTGCTCACGATCTTTGTTTTGTCTTATGTGACGTAAGTAAAGCTAACATGCGTCGATAGTTTTGGAAGCAAAACGAAAGAATGGCTTAGGACCTGACCACCTGTTGAACGACGTGGCGGAAAGGGGTTCGCTCTTTGAGCCAAAGGGTATCATCGGCAATGGCGGCTCGCTCCCGCTGCAGATAGTCGGCAATGGCGCCCCGCAGACCAAGGTCGGCAATCCAGCTGGCTTGCCAAGTCGATACCGGCACATAGCCGCGCGCCAGCTTGTGGCCACCTTGCGCACCGGCTTCAACGCGGGCAAGGCCACGCGCAATAGCTTCATCGATTGCCTGATAATAGCAGAGCTCGAAGTGTAGGAAGGGCCGGTCTTCGAGCCGTCCCCACCAGCGGCCAAAAATCGTGTCAGAACCTAGAAAGTTGAGCGCTGAGGCGATGAAGCGGTTACCCTCTTTAGCCAAGATCAGCACGAGCCGATCGGCCATCCGCTCGCCCAGAAGCGAGAAGAAGCGGCGGTTCAGATAAGGTGTGCCCCATTTGCGGGCCCCTGTATCCTGATAGCATTCAAAGAAATGATCCCAATGCTCTTCGTGGATATCTGGCCCCGTCAGACGCAAAATCTCTAAACCTTCTTGGGCCTTGGCCCGCTCTTTCCGCAAATTCTTGCGCTTATCGGAAGACAGCTCGGCTAGAAAATCATCAAAGCTTTGATAGCCTTGATTGAAAAAGTGAAATTGCCGATCCTCGCGCAACAGCCACTTGCACGTTTTCAATGCAGCCAAATCCTCATCCTTGGCGAAATTGACCTGAACGGTTGCAAGCCCGCTTTGGGCCCCAATTTGCTCCAGCGCCGAGATCAGGGCCACCCGGATTAGGCCTGCATCTTCATCAGGCTTAACCAAAAGCCTGCGACCGGGCACGGGGGTGAAGGGCACTGCACTGGTCAGTTTTGGATACCACCGCCCGCCAGCACGCTGCCACGCATCGGCGAAATTATGGTCGAAGACATATTCACCCTGGGAATGGGACTTCAACCACAACGGCACGAGGCCAACCACATTTTGCTCGCCATCCAGGCAGAGAAGATGGCGCCCACCCCAGCCGGTAAAGCTTGTCGCACACCCGCTTTCTTCTAGGGCTTGCAGGAAGTCCCAACTCAAAAACGGGTCAAATGCCACGCCTGTGGGATTGGCCAGCCCATCCCAAGTCTCCCGCGGCACATCTGCGATATGATTGACGATCTTGATCGTAAACGCAGGTTCGTGGGGGGAGGGCTCAGCTGCTTCTGTCATCTTGGCCTTAGCTTATCGAGGTTCGGCCTGCTGGAAAGGCCGTCTGCTGCGCGCGGCACGGGATAAGGATCGACCTTTTTCCAATTGGATCCTAGACTGCTCTCATGCCGATTGCGTCCTCACATGACATAGTTCAGATCATCCAACTGTCCATTGCGCCCGTCTTCCTGATCGCAGGGATTGGGACATTGCTCAATGTCCTAACATCGCGTCTGGCGCGTGTGGTCGATCGTGGCCGCGTGATTGAGCAAGATTTAGAGTCCCTCGTTGGCTCAGGCGCACCCACCCGTCGGCATTTGGCAGAGCTGCGGGTACTCGATCAGCGCATGAACTGGATTCATAATGCCATCACTTTGTCGACAATCGCCATCCTTTTGGTATGTTTGCTTATCGTCGCCTTGTTTTCGGTAGAGCTGATTTCAATTGATTTATCCCGCGTCGTGGCACTCTTATTTATCGCCACTATGGCCTCGCTCATTGGCGGGCTGATCTCATTTTTGATTGAGATTTCTTATGCCCGAAAATCTTTGCGGGTACGGGCGGAACTCTTGGCCAGCAGAGCACCCCATCCCTGAGGCAAGCTGCTGGCCAACTCAGGCTCAAGGTCAAGCGATTTCAAAGACGCCGTCTACTTCCACCGCAAAGCCCATCGGCAGGTTCGCAACGCCCACGGCAGAACGGGCATGTTTGCCAGAATCGCCCAAGACTTCGACCATCAGATCCGAACAGCCGTTCATTACTTGGGGGATGGGGTCAAATTCGGGCGTGACATTCACAAAGCCATTCAGCTTTATGACTTGCACCAGTCGATCCAAATCCCCACCGCAAGCGGCCTTTAATTGTGCGAGCAGGTTGAGACCGCAAACACGGGCCGCGGCTTGACCTTGCTCGAGGGTGAGATTGCCACCCAACCGCCCTAAATGGTCACCATCGGCGGCACGAGAGACTTGACCCGAAATATGGACCAAACCGCCCACACGTGTGAAGGGCACATAGCTGGCGACCGGCGCAGGCGGGTTTGGCAGAATGATGCCGAGTTCCTGCAGGCGAGCTTCAATGCGAGACATCTTGATTCCTTGGGTGATTAAGCAAACAACATGCTGACGGTTTCGGCCACGCATGCAGGGCGGGCCTCGCCTTCGATTTCGATGGTCACTTCGCTGGTCAGCATCAGGCCACCGGACTTGGGCTCGACACTCAATAGTTTTTGCACCGCGCGAACTTTTGAACCAACGCGGACCATATTGGTGAATCGCACTTTGTTGAGGCCATAATTGATGCCGCGGCTAACGCCTTCAACTTTCAAGATGTCCTTACCCAAAAATGGAATCAAGGACAGGGTCAAAAAGCCGTGTGCAATCGGGCCGCCCATTTCCTTGGTAGCGCGGGGTACGTCAACATGGATCCATTGGTGGTCGCCGGTTGCGTCCGCAAACAGATTGACGCGGTCTTGATCGATCAACAGCCAATCGGACGCGCCAATTTCTTGGCCGGCCAAGTCTGCAAGTGTAGCGAGTGTGGTGGTCTTGGTCATGCTAAAGGCTCCCTCATTGTAATTTTAGGGGGTTGGTCTAACGTGCTCGTCGGGCCATGTCGAGGTGGGGACTTGAAATGATGCCAGACTATCAGATTGACCAGTGGGATGGCCCGCGATGCATCGCGCACGCTGACAGCATTGCCGCCTTCCTTGACAAAGTTTTACCCGATGACTGGTCGAATTTTGCCGAAAAACTTTCAGGGCGACGTAACCTTAACGCCCATGTGGCTTTGGACGGGCAGGGGCAACTCCTTGGTCTTAAACTGGGCTATGAGCGTCATCGCGGTGTGTTCAACTCCTGGATCGGGGGAGTCGCCGAAGAGGCAGGCGGTCAAGGCCTTGCGGCTGCCTTGATGACAGCTCAACATACTTGGGCGAAGGAGGCTGGTTTTCGCGGGCTTGAGACCGCCACCCGCCAACCTAACCGGGCCATGGCCATCCTCAATCTCAAGGCCGGCTATCTGATCTCTGGTCTCGATGTGATTGCCGGCGAACCCACAAAGATCTTGTTTTATAAGAGTTTGTGAATCCCCTACGCTGTTATCCCTGCCGGAACGCACAGAAGAGCGGGGCTTTCCCCGAGTTCTCACCCCAACATCTCAAAACCAGCCGATGCCATCGCGATTGACGATCAATCCACCGACAAAATTTCTCGCGTGGCGGCACAAACATCGGCTTGGCGCATCAAGCTTTCACCGATCAGGAAGGCTTTGGCACCGGCGGCTTGCAGCAGGGTGATATCGGCGCGGCTATTGATGCCGCTTTCGGCCACCAACAGGTGTGATGGCGGGATGAGATTTGCCAAGCGGGCGGTGGTAGAAAGGTCCGTGACAAAGGTTTTAAGATTGCGGTTGTTGACGCCGATGAGGTCTGCATCAAGTTTCAAGGCGCGTTCCATCTCCGCTTCATCATGGGTTTCAATCAAGGCATCCATGCCGTAATGCTTGGCTGCAGCCACTAAATCAGCGGCCAGTGCATCGTCGAGCGCGGCCATGATGACCAGGATCGCATCAGCCCCATAGGCGCGGCTTTCGGCGATCTGCCAGGTGTCGACCATGAAATCCTTACGCAGGCAGGGCAGGTGGGTGGCGGCTCGTGCGGCTACCAAGAAGCTCTCATGACCTTGGAAGCTGGGTGCATCGGTGAGGACAGACAGACAGGCAGCCCCGCCTTTCTCATAAGCTTGGGCTAAATCGGCGGGCACAAAGTCTGCGCGGATCAGGCCTTTAGAGGGGCTGGCCTTCTTTATTTCGGCGATTAAGGCAGGGCGGGTCAGGGCCGCCTGTTTGAGGGCGGCGGTAAAGCCGCGTGGCGCGGTCTGCTCTGACGCCAAGGCCTCCAGGATTGCGATGGATTGGTGGAGCTTACGGGCGGCCACTTCCTCGCGCTTATAAGCGATGATTTTGGAAAGGGTGTCGCTCATGAGGGCGTCCGATGGGTGAAGGCGATCAACTGGTCGAGCTTGGCGAGCGCGGCTCGGGACTCAAGGCTTGTGGTGGCGCGCGCCAAAGCTTCTTTGAGGTCGTGGGCTGCACAGGTCGCAACCAGTGCGGCGGCAGCATTCAACACCACCACATCGCGGTAAGGCCCGGTTTCACCTTCCAAAAGCGCACGCAAGGCCTTCGCATTATGGGCGGCATCACCGCCTTTGAGGGCTTCGAGCGGTGCCGTCTTCAAGCCCAGATCACGTGGGTGAATTTCAAGTTCTGACAACGCCTTATCCTTGAGGGCCGTGACGCGCGTTGGACCCGAAAGGGATACTTCATCCAAGCCGCCATGACCGTGGACTACCCAAGCGCTCTCGCAACCAAGGTTCATCAGGGCCTGCGCCATGGGCTGGCGCTTGTCGTCCGCAAACACGCCAACCAATTGGCGCTGTGCGTGTGCAGGATTAGAAAGTGGGCCTAGGAGATTGAAAATCGTACGAAAACCGAGTTCGCGCCGCGCAGAGCCCACATGGCGCATGGCGGGATGATGGGCTTGGGCAAACAAGAATACAAGGCCGACTTCATCAAGTGCTTGGGCGCAATGTTCGGGCGTAAGCTCAAGCTTTACACCCAAAGCCTCCAACACATCTGCCGCGCCCGACTTCGAGCTCATGGCGCGATTACCATGCTTAGCGACCTTAAGACCTGCCCCAGCCAAGACAAAGGATACAGCGGTAGAGATGTTCAAGGTATGTGAACCATCGCCCCCTGTGCCGCAGACATCGATACAGGCAAAGGGCACTTCTACCGGCGTCATGGCCGTGCGCATGGCACGCGCGCCCGAGGCAATCATCTCGCTGGTCAAGGTCAGACGTTCCAGCCCCATCAAAAAGGCACCGATTTGGGCTGGTGTGGCCTCGCCCGCTAAAATGGTAGCAAAGGCTTGGTCAAGGACGGCGGGCGCGGGGGCTTGGGCATCCCGCAATAGGGCTAAGGCTGGCTTGATCGCCTCACTCACGATTGGGCCACTTTGGTTGAGGCTAAAAAGCGCTGGATCAGGGCATGACCATGCTCTGAGGCTATGCTTTCGGGATGGAATTGCACACCAAAAATTGGCTTGGCGACATGGCTCATGCCCATGATCTCGCCATCGGCGGTCCATGCATCGACGCGCAGGGAATTGGGCAGGCTCTCGCGCTCGACGGATAAGGAGTGATAGCGCGTGACTTCAAACTGATCCGGCAAGCCCTCAAACAGGCCGGTATTGGCGTGGGTGATCAGGGAGGTCTTGCCATGCATGATGGTTTTGGCGCGCAAGACTTTGCCGCCATAAGCTTGGCCAATCGCCTGATGGCCAAGGCAGACACCCAACAAAGGAATATCGTCGGGCAAGGCTTTGATCAGCTCAAGGCAGATCCCGGCTTCATTGGGCGTACAGGGGCCAGGCGAGATGATGATGCCGTCACCGGCTTGGGCGATGGCCTCGTCCACGCTCAAGCGGTCATTGCGAACCACTTGGGTCTCAGCGCCCAATTCCTCGACATAATGGACCAGATTATAGGTGAAGCTGTCATAATTATCGATGAGCAGGATTTTCATGCGTGGGCGGCCTTCTCATCATAGCGGGCAGCGTCTTCGGCAGCGCGCAGCAAAGCTTTTGCCTTGTTAACGCATTCATTATGCTCGCTTTCCGGAATGGAATCGAGCACGACCCCCGCGCCCGCTTGGGCATGCAGGACGCCGTCTTTCAAAACCCCAGTTCGCAAGGCGATGCACAAATCCATATCGCCCCCAGCAGAGAAATAGCCAACACCACCGGCATAAACACCCCGGCCATGCGGCTCAAGCTCTGCAATAATCTCCATTGCGCGCACTTTAGGCGCGCCAGACACCGTGCCTGCCGGAAAGCCTGCCAAGAGGGCATCGAGCGCATCGAGGCCGGGTTTGAGGCTGCCTTCCACGTTAGAGACAATGTGCATCACATGGCTATAGCGCTCGACCTTAAAGCTCTCGGTCACACGTACCCCGCCTCGACCAATGCCCACCGGGCCATCATTGCCACCGGGCTTTGACCGCGATACACGGCCCACATCATTGCGCCCAAGGTCAAGCAGCATCAAATGCTCTGCCCGTTCTTTTGGGTCGTTCAGCAATTCTTCGGCGAAGGCTTGATCCAAGGCAGGGGTGGCCCCGCGCGGCTTGGTGCCGGCAATTGGGCGCATCGTCACGGTTCCGTCGCGCAGGCGGACAAGGATTTCAGGACTGGAGCCCACAATGTCAAACCCATCCATTCGCAAGAGAAACAGGAAGGGCGAGGGGTTGGTGCGGCGGAGCGACCGATAGAGCGAAATCGCAGAACCAGAGAAGGGGGCAGAAAAGCGCTGGCTGGGCACAACTTGGAAGATGTCGCCCGCCCGTATGTAGTCTTTGGCCTTCTCGACCTTCGCCATATAGGCTGCCGGGCTCATGTTCGGGATGGCTTCGCCCAAGGGGCTGGGCTTAGCGGCATAAGACGGCACGCGCAAAGGCGAGGGCCCATCCAGCGTGGCCCAAGCTTTCTCTAAGCGATCGCGCCCGTGCTCATAGGCGTCTTTGGCCGAAATACCCGCTTGCGGCCGTACAGGTGTTACCAGCAACAATTCCTGCTTTACGCCGTCAAACACGATGACAAGGCGCGGGCGCACCAAAAGGGCCTCGGGAACGCCAATGGGGTCGGGATGGGTCTCAGGTAGACGCTCGACCCGGCGCACGGTCTCATAAGCCAGGTAGCCAAACAGGCCCGCCGCGGGAGGTGGAAGGTCACTTGGAAAGTCGAGCGCACTGTCTGCGATTAAGGTGCGCAGCGCAGCTAAAGGCTCCTCGCCACAGGGGATATAGTCACCCACCCGACCCGCCTCATCGATGGCGGCCTTTGCAGCACCGCCTTGATCGACGCGATAGATCAGGTCTGGGTCGCAGGCGACGATGGAATAGCGCCCCCGGGTTTCCCCGCCTTCAACGCTTTCAAACAAGCAAGAGCCTAGCCTGTCGGCACCCAGTTTAGCGATGGCAGAGACTGGCGTTTCGAGATCATCAATCCGCTTGGCGCGCAAGGGCACGCCGCGCCCTTGCAGATAGGCGGCTTCAAACTGATCAAAGCTGGGCTCAATCGTCAGCACAAGCGCCTACGGCTGTTTGGCCGGCGTGGCGGCTTTGGCGGCGGCGGTTTCTTCGGTATCGCCGAGCGCACGACCCATCATTTTGGTGAAGAGCTGTGCTTTGGCACGATCGCGAGCCACGCGTTCGAGAGAGGCGATGAGGTCACGCTGAACCGAGGCCCGCACCGCGGTTTCTGCCTGGGTCAAACGATCTGGAACCATTTTCTCGTCATCCTTCAAAATCTCATCGACCCGAAGGACAGTATATTCAACGCCATTTGCCGTCGGTGCTAAGACCAATTCGCCCTTTTTGGCCCCAAATACAGCTTGGCTCAGTTCTTGGCCGCCCTGACCGCGCAAGAGCGGTTGGTTTTGCTTGGCAACTGGTAATTTGAACTTGGCTGCGGCGGCTTCCAAGCTGGTCTTTTTGGCTTCCGCCAAAACTTCCTTCGCTTTTGCTTCTGCCCGGGCCCGGACATCGCGGCGGACCCACTCATTGGTCAGTTCGGTGCGGATGGAGTCAAACGGTGGTGGAGCTGCGACCGCAATTGAATCAATGCGAACCGCCACATAGCTGTCGCCTGGGATCGGGGCGAGGTCAGATGTATCACCCTTGCCGCCCGCAAAGGCTTCTTTGAGAACATTGGGGGCTTCTGCAAACTCAGGGGCAGGCTGGCCAGTTGTGGCAAGATTGCCGTCCGCCATGATGTTGTTGATTGAAACGACGCGAAAGCCTGCCTTGGCGGCAGCTGCCTCTAGGGTCGCCCCTTCCGTGATGGCTTTGTCATAGGCTTCGGTTGCATCCGTCATCAATTCACCCGCCGCAGTCTGGCGCAATTGCGTGCGGATTTCGGCGGCGGAATCTTCAAACTTGGCTTCTTTGGCGCCAACGACTTCCGTAACTTTGACAGCGGCAAAAGGCTGCAATTTTGCGGCAACCACTTGCACATCGCCCTGCTTCATTTCGAAGGCTGCCTTAGCAACATTGGCATCGGGAATACCCCCGACTGTAACATTGGACAAAACAATGGGTACCGATAGGCCAAGCGCTTTGGCAATGGCCGCAGGGTCTTCGCCGGCGCGCAAACGGGCGGCTGCCTGATCTGCCTTGGCACGATCTGTTGTCACCAATTGCACGAGGCCACGTTTGGCGGGCGTGGAGAGGCGCTCTTTATTCCGCGCGAAAATCTCTTGGGCTTGGGCTTCGTCGATTTTCACCTTGGCTTCAAAGTCTGCGAGGCTTGCCACCACCATGGTGAGATTGCGGGTTTCTGGCCGCATCAATTGGGCTTTGCTTTCCTCATAAAGCGCTTTCAATTGCGCGTCATTCGGCTGACGTGGCCCGCCGACAAAGCTTGCTGGGATGGGGATGATGGTAACCATCCGCCGCTCGGTCCCGAAGGCCAAAGTCTGGCTGGCGAAGACGCGAGGCGCACGCAATCCAGAGCTGACCGCCAAAGTCAGGCTTTGGCGTGTTAAGTCTGACCGCACGCTCTTCTCAAATTCTGCCGGGGTAAAGCCATTGTCGCGCAGCGCCAATTGATAGGTGTCTTGGCTGAAGCGGCGGGTGATTTGGTCTTGGAAAGCCGGAATTTTCGCGATTTCGGCTTGGACAACCGAGTCAGGTGCCTTCAGCCCAAGGCTGTCGGTCAAAGCGGCAAAGGCTCGGGTCGCGACCATTTGCTCTAGCACTGCACTATCCAGACCTTGGGCGCGCGCCTCTTCGGTTGAGATATCGCGCTGGGCATCGGCTTGCGCGCGCTTCAGCAAGCGATCAAACTCTTGCTTATATTCTTCCTGCGTAATCGACTCGCCAGCAACCTTTGCTACCGCGTCTGGGCTACCCCGGGTGAAGATGTCATTGACCCCCCAGATCCCGAAGGAAATGACCAAAAGACCAATGATGATGCCGGAGACCCATGAGCGGGCAAATTTTCGAAACGCGTTGAGCATGGAAGATCCTGATGAAAACTCCCCTTAGCATAAGGATCGTTGGGGGAGGGGGCAAGGCAAGGCCTGCACAGCATAGCGCGATCGACTGCAGGTCTCAGTGTGGTGAATTGCAAAGTTGAAACCACCTGCCTATGCGGGACAGCATAAAGGGTCCGCGCGCGGACAAATCATCTAGGCTCGGATGGAGTAAGACGTGGCGAAATTGTTGGTTGGAAACTGGAAAATGAATGGTTTAAAGGCTTCGCTGGCAGAGGCGAGCCTGATTGCGGCCTCCGCAGCCGCCGCCAAAAGCCACGCCATCCAATTGGCGATTTGCCCACCGGCCACGCTCTTGGCCAGCCTCAGTGAGGCTGTATCAGGAACGGGGCTTTTGACGGGTGCACAAGATTGTCACGAAAAAGTTTCCGGGGCCCATACGGGCGATATATCGGCGGCGATGATCCAGGATGCGGGCGGTTACTTTGTGATTGTCGGCCATTCTGAACGCCGCGCCGATCATCACGAGACCAGTGCAGTGGTGCGTGCGAAGGCACAAGCGGGCCTTGATGCTGGCCTTGTGCCCATTATTTGCGTGGGCGAGACCCGCGCAGAGCGCGAGGCTGGGCAAGCCGAGGCAATTGTCCTAGGCCAAGTCGATGGCTCGGTTCCCGATACGTTTCCCGCAGAAGGCTTAGTGATTGCCTATGAGCCCGTTTGGGCGATCGGGACGGGCTTAGTGCCAAGTGCGGTCGATGTTGCCGCGATGCACCGTGCCATTCATCAACGCTTGGTGGATCGGTTTGGCTCTGCGGGGGCGAGTGTCCGCTTGCTTTATGGCGGCTCTGTCAATGGCGGTAATGCCGGCGAGCTCTTGCATCTCGACCATGTCGACGGGGCTTTGGTGGGGGGCGCGAGCCTGACAGCGGATGGATTTTTGAAAATTCTGCATGCAATTCAAGAATGAACCAATCATCGTAACGTCTTGGAAACAACCCTGTGGCAAAGGGTATATCCGGATGAAGGGGTGAAAGTCCTTTGGACAAGCAAAGACTCGCAGCAGCGACCGTGCTGATTTACGATCCAGTGCGCGGCAATATGCTGATGACACGTTCTGTGTTGCACGGGATTGGGTTCCGCCGCATCGAGGGGATGACCTCTTTGCGCGAATTGACCCGTCGTCTTCGCGATGTCGATATCTCGCTTTTGGTCATTGAAGCCACCGAAAACCACTCTGAAGTGGTCGAGTTGTTGCGCGCCCAGCGTTTGGGTGAATTGGGCGTTAATCCCTTCATTCCTGTGATTGCGACCCTGTGGGCGGGCTCTACCGACTTTGTGGCAGATTTGATGAATGTGGGCTGTGACGATGTGTTGTTGCGCCCATTCTCGCAGATCCAAACCTTAGAGCGGGTGCGGGCCATCATCTCTGCACGCAAACAATTTGTCGTGACGTCTGACTATGTTGGGCCTGACCGGGGCCGCTCTTCCAGCAATCAAATGGCCCCAGAGACCTTCGATCCGCCCAATACGCTGCGTGACCGCGTTTTGATGAGCAATTTTGATCCGGTGACGCAGTCTGAAATTCTCGCGACAGCGCGCCGTAAAGTTGACCAAGATCGCTTGGCAAAACTTGCCCGTCGTATCGCAATGGCCGCTGAAGTGATTATCCAGGCGCAAGGGCGTGGGGATGCAAATGCGGGCTTTGTGGTGGATTTGCTGGAAAGCTCGGCTGAACTTGTGCGGGCTGCAAAACGTCTCGACATCGACGAAGTGCAAGAAATTGCGATGGTGCTGGAGAATGTGGCAGCCCGTACCAGCGCGCCTGGCCCAGAACGCGTCGAAAATGCCAATCTAACACGACAGCTGGCGCTCGCGCTCTATGTGGCCTATGCAGTTGAGGGCGGAGAGGCGTTCAAGGCGGAATTGGAGACGACTTTGGACAAGGTTCGCGGTCGTTTGGATAAGGCAAAAGAGCGCGCAAAGCGCCGTCATACGCTGGCGCTGTCGTTGGTCTCTTGAAGTTCGGCCTCGAAAGAGCGACATAGCAGCCGTCTGCGCCTCAGTTTGCGCGCCATCTCGTCACCTTTAGGCTCGTTTCATGTTCATCCAAGCTATTCTCATTCTTCACCTGCTGATCTGTTTGGCCCTTATTGGGGCCATTTTATTGCAGCGCTCGGAAGGCGGTGGCGCTTTGGGTATGGGTGGCGGCCCATCGTCCATGATGTCTGGCCGTTCGGCGGCTAACTTTATGACACGCACGACGACCTTGCTGGGTGCGGCCTTTTTGGTCACCAGTGTGACTCTGACCATTATGAACAAGTCTGCGACCAAGCCTGCTGATTCCCTGATGCAAGATGGGCTCACCAAGGATGGCTTGCCCACGAAAGGCATCGACCTCTCGGTACCGGCAGCACCTGCAAACGCACTTGCCCCAGTTCCTTCGGCACCTGCAGGGGGCATTCCTGCTTCTGCACCAACAGCGGCAGAGCCTGCACCACTCTTCCCGGCCGCGCCAACCAACGCTGCAGCTCCAGCAGAGAAAAAATAAGCGGCTAACCCCCATTTCTTTCCAGTTGCGCCTCTTCCCTTTTGCAGGCGTTGCGGATTAGAACGACCTCCCATGACCCGATATGTGTTCATCACTGGGGGCGTGGTTTCCTCGCTCGGAAAAGGCATTGCATCAGCCGCGTTAGGCGCGCTGCTGCAAGCTCGTGGCTATAAAGTGAGGCTGCGCAAACTCGATCCCTATCTCAATGTCGATCCCGGCACGATGAGCCCCTATCAACATGGCGAAGTCTTTGTGACCGATGACGGCGCGGAGACCGACTTGGATCTGGGCCATTATGAGCGCTTTACTGGTGTTTCTGCAGCTAAAGCAGACAATATCACGACCGGGCGCATCTATCAGGAGATTATCGCCAAAGAGCGCAAGGGGGAGTTTTTGGGCGCGACCATCCAAGTCATCCCCCATGTCACCAATGCGATCAAAGACTTCGTCTTGTCTGATGCGGGGGACGCTGATTTTGTCTTGTGCGAGATTGGCGGCACGGTTGGTGACATTGAAGGCTTGCCCTTTTTTGAAGCGATCCGTCAGCTTGGCCAGCAATTAGAGCCCCAGCAAGCTGTTTATATTCATCTCACTTTGCTGCCTTATATCCATACGGCCGGGGAAATGAAGACCAAGCCGACCCAGCACAGTGTGAAGGAATTGCGCTCCATCGGTATTCAGCCCGACATTTTGATTTGTCGCTGTGACCGTCCGATCCCAGAAGAAGAAAAGCGCAAGATCGCGCTCTTCACGAATGTCCGCGCGAGCGCTGTCATCCAGGCACTTGATTCTGCGCATATTTATGAAGTGCCGATGGACTATCATGCCGAAGGCTTGGACCGCGAAGTTTTGCGCCGTTTTGGCATTGTCGACGCGCCCGAGCCTGATTTGTCGAAGTGGCAGGCGATTTCAAGACGCCTGCGCGCGCCCGATGGCGATGTGACCATTGCGGTTGTCGGCAAATATACCGCCATGAAGGACGCCTATAAGTCTTTGATTGAGGCTCTCCATCACGGCGGACTCGCCAATGATGTGAAGGTTAATATCAATTGGGTTGATGCGCGCGCCTTTGATGCCGATCAAGACATGCTAACCGCAGAGTTGGAAGGGGTTGATGCCATTCTGGTTCCTGGCGCTTTTGGCGACTCAGGGGCGGAGGGGAAAATTAAAGCCGTCCAATTTGCGCGCGAGCGCCAGATCCCGTTCTTTGGTATTTGCTTTGGCATGCAGATGGCGTGTGTTGAGGCTGCTCGTAATCTGGCCGGCATCTCCCAGGCCTCCTCCAGTGAGTTTGGTCCCACCTCTGAACCTGTCGTGGGCTTGATGACGGAATGGGTGAAGGGCAATGAGCGTCAAGTGCGCGGGGAAGAAACGGACCTTGGTGGCACCATGCGGCTAGGAGCTTATCCTGCGGTGTTGAAGCCAGATTCAGTCGTGTCTCAGGCCTATGGTGGTGCACTCAGCATCCAAGAACGCCACCGTCACCGCTATGAGGTCAATATGGCTTACCGGGAGATTCTTGAGTCGCACGGCCTTATTTTCTCAGGCGTCTCTCCCGATGGCGTCTTGCCGGAGATTGTTGAACGGGCAGACCATCCTTGGTTTGTTGGCGTGCAATATCACCCCGAGCTCAAGTCTCGGCCATTTGAACCCCATCCTTTATTCGCAGACTTTGTGCGGGCGGCTTTGGTGCAGAGCCGGTTGGTCTAGGCCTGCAGATGCCATCTTGTCGAAAGCGCATGGTCAGATAGGGTTGCCTCCATACAACCGCAACATATGTCTGGGCGGCTTTTTGTTGGGGGGGTGTTTTGAAGAGATTTGCATTTTTGGCGCTTGCAAGCGCAATGGTGTTAGCAGGATGTGTAACGCCCTACCAGCCTGTGCCTTTTGATCGGACCGCGACACCTGTTTCCAAGATTGCCGTGGTAGAGAATACACTGCCGCTCGAAGTCGGCACGCAAAAACTGGCAACAAATGGTGCCAATATGATGTCGGCGGCCTCAAGTGCAGGTTTGGCAGGCTTGTTGGTTGGGGCGGTCGCGGCAGGCGTGGAAGCTGGCATTGAATCGGGTCAACGTGAACGCATTCAGAAGGCGCTGGCCACGCAAAACTTCAATGGCGAGGCCATTTTTGATGCGGCTCTCGAAGAGGCTCTAAAGCAACAAGACTATCGCGTTTCAACCATCGCCATTCCACGCAGCAAGAGCCGTGAGTTGGTTGTTGTTCCCGCCAATGACGCGGCGGAACCGGGGTCTGCTGTTTTGGACACCCTGGGCTTCAATTATGGCTATCAGCTGGTTGGTAATTCGACACAATGGCGTCCCTTCGTCACGCTGCACGTGCGAATGGTGGATCACAAAGACCCAAAGAAAATTCTTTTGGACAATAAAATCACCTATAATCCGGTGGTTAAGTCGGATGTTACGGTGTCAATCCCGGTTGACGAGGCCTTTGCGTTTCAAAAAATTGACGACTTAGAGGCAAACCCTACCAAAGCTGCCGAAGGCTTAGAGGCCGCGCTTCGAGCAACGGCAAAAGCAACAGCCGATCTGTTACGGTGACCTGATGAACCAGATGCGCTTTTCATCGATCGCCCTTTTGCTTGCCGGTTTGGTGGCTGGGTGCGCCACAACTCCGCCGCCGCCGCCGCCGCAAGCCGTCTCCGAGATTACGGGCAAGACCTGTACTGACACGCCAGACTTGACCAAGGCAATCGCCATGACGCCCAAGCGGAAGGCCCAATGGCACGCGATTGCGACAACTATTGACGGGATGTCGCCTTGTCTGAACTTGGACGGCAAGCCCAGCAATTATGTGGTCTATGCACTGCCCTCCGCACCCTCGAACCATACGTTGACGATTGGTGGCCTTTATGAGGCCTTTCGAATCCTTGGGCCTTTGGTAACCGTCCTCAATGCAGATGGGCAGCCGATCCGCTCCTTCCCGGCAGAGCGATTTGCGAATGTGGGTTCAACCTTTGGTGTCCAGTTTCGGCCCAGCGATGAAGGGCGTTTTGTCTTGGTGCAAACCAATCCGCAGACAGCGGGGATCGAAGTAAAGGCGTTTGAGACACAACTCGTCACCCAAACCAATTACTCTTATAATCCTTACACCTACGGCAGTAGTTCCTACCAGACACAATATGGTCGGGAAGGGGCGACGGTTCGCAAATTCTCGCACGAGGGCGTCGTTTCGGTGACAATTCAGGCTGTGGCTGGCAAGATCGGGCTGCCAAACGAAAAATAGGGTAGTTGGCCGCTGGCCGCTTGATCACAAAAAGTTGAACTCCCTAATTTGTTAGGGCAAGACCGAATTCGCTTTACATCCACGCTTGCAGCCTTATGGTTGTGTGATTGAGATGGGGCATGTGATGTCGAGCTTTAAGGTTGAACGTTTGCACGATTGGGAATGGGGTCTTCGGGCGGCTTTGCGGCTGATCTGGAGCCATCGGTTGGTTTTGGTGGCGCTCGCGCTGATGTTCGTTGTTTTTCATTTCGCTTCGGCACAGCTTGAAGGCGTGATGGCAATCCAAGTCCCGGTTCAACTTCCACATAACGGCACAATCGACCTACAGGACATCCTGCGTACCCTGATCGCAGCCGCCTTATCGGTGACGATCCTAACGATGTTTCTGAAGTCTGTTGGGGTAGATACAAGTTGGCGAACCCGGGCGCTCGCCGCCTTCGGGATCATGGCGTTTGACTTTTGTGCTTATCTGGCATTTTCGCTCCTGATTTTCAGCAAAGATGCGGTAGAGCATCCGGCCCTGGACGTCATGATTCTTCTGACGGCTTTCGCGGCTGGGATCGCATTTGTGAACTATGTCTTCTGCTTGGGCGTTCAAATCCTCGTTGAAGGCAAAGTGAATCTCTCACGTGCCTATCAGGGCGTTGCGCATCGAGAATGGCGCCTTTGGCTGTCCATAGCTTTTGTGATGGTGATCATGCTAACTATGATTTGGTTGGCCAATGGGATGGAAACCATCAGCGAAAGTTATGCCCCCTCAAAATCCATCTGGCCTTACCTAGAAGGCATCATGGATTCGGTGCTAAGCGTCGTTTTGACGGCAGCCGCAGCCGCACTTAGCATGATCTGGTTCCTCCATCCCCGTGTTCGGTCTCCAGAGGAATCGACCACGTGGGAAGTGCCGGGCTTACCGCAGGCGCAGTAAGCGCGGATAAGTTCCTTTCCCACTGGCATAGTGTCTTGCATTTGGGGAAGAGCGCGCGTAGATACGCGCTTCAGTTTTACTGGCGGCTCTTCTCGGGGCCGCCTTATCTTTTGAAATGGAACCTGCACCATGGCAGTGCCTAAGCGCAAAACTACTCCTTCTCGTCGCGGTATGCGTCGTTCGCACGATGCGTTGGGCGTGAATTCCTATGTCGAAGACAAGGATTCGGGCGAACTGCGTCGTCCACACCATATCGACCTGAAAACCGGCATGTATCGTGGCCGTCAGGTTCTGACGCCGAAGGAAGACTAAGTCTCCTTCGCCTTTTCTTGTGGAAAAGCCCTGCCATTTGGCGGGGCTTTTTTGTTTCGTTTGAATGTCCGCTCGACATCGGTTCAGCACTTGCTAAATCTGCCTGCGCACGAATTTGCGGGGGAATGATCATGCGAGTTTATTCGGGACTTATTGGGCTGGCTTGTGTGTTGGCAGGCCCTGCGTGGGCAGATGCACCAAAGCCTGTTGAGGCACTCGATCTCTTCCGCCTTGAACAGCCCCTCGATCCGCAATTAGCCCCCGATGGCAAGCAAGTAGCGGTTCTGCGTCAGACGCGCGACATACAGACCGATCGGGTGATGACAGAGCTTTGGCTGGTACCCATTCCAGGCGCCGGTGCAGGGGAGGGGCGCCGCCTGTTGGTTGGGGCAGACCGGGGTCCATCTACCGCTCGTTGGTCGCCAGATGGCGCAACGATTGCCTTTATCGGTAAGGATGGCGCCAAATCGCAGATCTTTTTGCTCGATGTAAAAGAAGGCATTGCAAGACCGCTCACCACGCTCAAATTCCCACCGAGCTCTCTATCTTGGTCGCCAGATGGCAAGAAAATCGCCTTTATCAATCTGGTCGAAGAAAAGCCTGCAGCCATTTATAATCTGCCAGAAAAGCCAGAGGGGGCAACTTGGGCGGCCCCGGCACGTGTGGTGCGCAACTTCCCCTATCGTACCGACTCAGAAGGTTGGCTTACGCCCGGTGATTATCAGGTTTTTACCCTGGATGTGGCCAGTGGCGCGCTGACGCAAATCACCAGCGGTAAGGGGGATTGGGGCCGTGAAGATGCGCGCCCTGCCTGGACACCCGATGGTGAGTTCATCTTGGTTAGCGGCAACCCTGCACCAGATGCGCACGTAAAGCCTGTGCAGTCTGACCTTTATGCGTGGCCCGCCGCGGGCGGCGGCAAACCTCGCCAACTCACCGCCGATGATGGCTTTGAAAACAGCCCTGCAGTCAGTCCAGATGGCAAGACTTTGGCCTATGTCGGCTGGCGCAACCGGCAAACCTCGTTTCAGCGCACCGATGTGTTCGTGGCTTCCATGCCAGCGACTGGTCTGGCTACAGGAGCACGCAATCTCACCCTCAAGCTCGACCGTCCAGCCAGCCAGATTACGTGGCGCAAGGATGGAAAGGGCGTAAGTTTCCTCTATCAAGATGTTGGCATCAGCCGCGTCGGCTTTGCTGCCTTGGACGGGCAGGTGAGCGTTGCAACCCCTGAAGTCGGCAATACGCGCCTGTTGTTGCCGTCGTCGGGTGGCAGTTATACAACCGATGGCACAAAGACTCTCTATCCAAGTGTTGAGGCCGACCGCCCCGCCGCGCTTGCCCTTTGGTCGCAAGGCAAAGAAACCATTCTGTGGGATATGAATGCCGCGTGGCGGGCTGGTAAAGCGATTGGAAGGCTGGAGGAAATCTGGACCCCGTCTTCAGCCGATGGTCGCAAAGTTCATGGCTGGATCCTGTATCCGCCCAATTTTGACCCCAATAAGAAATATCCACTCGCCTTGGATATTCATGGCGGTCCTCATACGGATTACGGCCCCTTATTCTCCATCACCCATCAGCTTTATGCGGCGGCGGGCTATGTGACTTTGTTCACCAATCCTCGCGGCTCGATTGGCTATG
Organism: Aquidulcibacter paucihalophilus; assembly: GCF_002105465.1. Lineage (GTDB taxonomy): Bacteria > Pseudomonadota > Alphaproteobacteria > Caulobacterales > Aquidulcibacteraceae > Aquidulcibacter > Aquidulcibacter paucihalophilus. Next base: position 32,334 of record NZ_NCSQ01000156.1, on the reverse strand, counting down.
GCGAAGAGTTCGCGAACCTGATCAATCTTTGCTATCCCTGCCAAGACCATGATGATCTGATGAGCAGTGTCGATGCGGTGGTTGCGCGCGGATTCATCGACACCAATCGCCTCTATATCGGTGGCGGCTCTGGCGGTGGTGTCTTGTCCTCATGGGCCATTGGCAAGACCAACCGCTTTGCAGCAGCCTCGGTCAAGCGCCCAGTGATCAATTGGGCGACGGAAGCCTTGACCAGCGACATCGGCGCGGTGATCGGCAGTTATTGGTTTGACAAAATGCCTTGGGAACAGCCCGAGAAATATTGGGCCCGCTCGCCCTTATCTTTGGTTGGCAACGTCCGGACGCCAACTTTAATCATCACGGGGGAAAGCGATTATCGCACGCCCATGAGTGAGAGCGAGCAATATTTCCAAGCCCTTCAATTACAAGGCGTGGAAAGCGCCTTGGTTCGCTTGCCAGAAGCCGGCCACGGCTTTGGCCGCCCAAGCCAATGGCTGGCAGCAATTTTGAGCACCATTGGCTGGTATGACAGCCATACGAAAAAAGCCGAGTAAGGGGCTAGCGCAATTTCCTCCCCGCCGAAACACAGGCGCGCAAAGCGGGGAACCCATGGGCCTAGGCGGCAGGAAATCCCCGATTGGTTGATACTATCGGGGATAACGTCGCACGGACGGGAAACGCCAGAAAGCGTCAGACCTCCCAGCCCTAAATGATCCCCTTCGCGCGCAGGCCTTCAATTTGGGCGTCACTCAACCCGAGGAGGCTTTTGAGTTCGGCTTGCGTATCTGCGCCGAGTGCCGGGGGTGCGCGACGGGCACGTGGGGGCGTGACGCTCATTTTGATTGGATTGGCAACGGTGGGGATGGGGGTACCATCAGGGCGCGTCAGGTCTTGTTGCATCTGCCGGGCAACCACCTGGGGGTCTTGGAACACTTGATCAATCGTGTTGATCGGCCCGCAGGGCACACCGGCTTGTTCTAAAAGGTCAATCCAGCCAGCGGTGGTCCTGCCTGCCATGATGGGCAAGAGGCTCGCGATCAGGTTGTCGCGATTGGCGACGCGTTTGGCATTGGTCTGAAAGCGCGGGTCGCGGGCTAAATCGGGCTGGCCTGCTGCCGCACAAAATTGTTGCCACTGGCCATCATTGCCAACCGCCAGCACGATGTGGCCATCGGCACTGGGGAAGACTTGATAGGGGGCAATATTGGGATGGGCATTGCCCAGACGTTTGGGTGCGTGGCCTGACACGAGATAATTGGCCGCTTGATTGGCCAAGACAGCCGTCTGGCAATCGAGCAAAGCCATATCAATATGCTGGCCTTGCCCTGTGGCTTGGGCATGGCGCAGGGCTGCGAGAATGGCGATGGTGGCATAAAGCCCGGTAAATAGGTCTGCCACGGCTACGCCGACTTTCAATGGTTCAGCCCCCGGCGTGCCGTCGGCTTGGCCCGTCACACTCATGAGGCCACCCGCAGCTTGGACCAAATAATCATAGCCTGCACGCGGTGCATAAGGGCCCGTCTGACCAAAGCCTGTAATCGAACAATAGACTAATTTCGGGTTGAGCTTGGCGACGCTGTCATAATCCAAGCCATACTTGGCTAGGCCACCGGTTTTGAAATTCTCAACCAATACATCATGATGTGGGATCAAAGCGCGCAAAATCTCGCTCCCCTCTGGCGTCGTGAAGTCTAGGGTGAGGGAGGCCTTATTGCGATTGGCGCACGTATAATAGGCTGCATCGCTTTGGCCACCTTGCGCATCGGTTAGAAATGGTGGGCCCCAGCTGCGCGTATCATCGCCGACGCCGGGCTTTTCGATCTTCAAAATCTCAGCCCCCAAATCCCCCAAAGTCTGCGTTGCCCAAGGGCCCGCCAAAACGCGGGATAGATCCAGCACCCGAACCCCTGCTAAAGCAGATGGCAAAGCGGGTGACGTAGGGGCCTGCTGTGTTTTTGGCATGGGTCGCGTTCTTTTCATTTGCTTCTTTGAAAAGATATATCATTGTCTGGCTTGCCGATACTAGTGCAGCCTAGGGGGGAGTCGCGCTTCATGACAGAGAGTGGTCAACAAGATCAAGCTAAGCCAGCCAAACCAGTCAATGAGTTTGTGGTCGGGTGGCCGATCCTTTTGGCATCCATTGTTGGCGTCTACGCGTCTTTGGCGACTTTACCCTTTTATGCGGTGCAGAATCTGTTTGGCCCCCTTAAGGAGGCCTTTGGCTGGAGCCGGACGGAAGTATCTCTGGCCATAACCCTGATGGGCGTGGGCAATCTTTTGTCATCCTATTTGGCCGGAGCAGTGACAGACCGGTTTGGGTCGCGCCCGGTCGCCTTGGTCTCGGGGCTTTTGTTGGCCCTGTGCTTATTCCTTTTGACCCTGAATGACGGCAATCTGCAGCAATTCTGGCTGACCTATTTTATCATGACGATTGTGGCGGCGGGGACTTTGCCTTTGACCTATACCCGCACCATCAATCAGTGGTTTGATAAGTCGCGCGGGCTTGCGCTGGGGCTAACGCTTTTGGGCACATCCTTTGGCGCGATCACCCTGCCCATTTTCTATAAAATGGGCATTGACGCCTTTGGCTGGAAGGGTGTTTTTTATGTGGCGCTGGGCATCGTGTTGGTGTTGTGGCTGCCCATCTTCCTGACACTCTTTAAAGATCGCAGCGCCACCCATCAGGCACAAACCGCCCTGACCGCGACCGGTATGACGCTGGGCGAATCGGCCCGAACCGCCACATTTTGGAAAATGGGCATCGCCTTTTTCTTTGTGACCTTCGCGATGAGTGGCATCGCGGTCCATATCGTTGCCATGATGAAGGACAATGGTCTCTCAGCCGCACAGGCAGCCAGCATTGCCAGTTTGATTGGCGTTTCCATTCTGATTGCGCGTTTGGTGGTTGGCTATTTGATCGACAAATTCCATGCACCCCCGATTGCAGCGGCCTGTTTTGCGATCCCAGCCATTGGCTGTTACCTCCTGATGGGGGGTGGACATGGACCGGCAGTGGTGGCGGTTATTCTGGTTGGGGTTGCGTTGGGGGCCGAGCTTGACTTGATCGCCTTCTTTACCAGCCGCTATTTCGGCATGAAGCATTACGGCAAGATTTATGGCTGGCAATATGTCTTCTATACGCTGGGCGCGGGCATCAGCCCGCTGGCGTTCGGGGTCGTATATGACCGTTTGGGCTCTTACGATTTGGTCTTAATTGTATCGTCTGTCGGATTGGTTTTAGCTGGCTTTTTGATGTTGAGCTTGCCGAAATATCAGCGGACCGAAGCCAAAGAGGCCTAGGCCCTGTTTGCCAAGGCTTTGGCGAATACGGCCTCAAACATCTCTGTTGTCAGCCGCCCTGTATTGGTATTGTAGCGGCTACAATGATAGCTGTCATAGATGGCCTTATCGCCAATCTGATGCACGGCGCCATGAGCAAAGGGGTAGGCGGACGGCTTGCCGCCCAAAGCCCGCACGGTTGCATCATGGCTGATCTTGCCGAGGCAGATGAGGCTGGTGAGTTTGGGCAGGGCGGCAATATGTGCCTTTAAGAAAGGCGCACATTGGGCGATTTCTGAAGGCTCTGGCTTATTGGCAGGGGGCGCACATTGGACCGCATTGGTGATCATCACGCCCTGCAAACTCAGCCCATCGTTGGCATCGGCGGCATAGGTGCCGCGCGACAACCCAAAACGGGCAAGGGTTTGATATAAAAGATCGCCTGCCCAATCGCCCGTAAAGGGCCGACCTGTCCGGTTGGCCCCCGTCCGACCTGGAGCTAGGCCCACAATCAACAGCCATGCGCTCTTGTCCCCGAAAGCAGGGGCTGGGCCATTATACCAATCGGGGTTTTCGAGGCGATTGGCAGCCCGATACGCGACCAATCTTGGGCAGAGCGGGCAGTCGCGCGTGGGTTGTTGCACAGCCGAGCTGCCCGCAGCCAATTAGGCTTCTGTCTCGCCTTCGAACTCGTCATCCATGCCTTCGAGTTCATCATCAAAATCATCAATGAACTCATCGCCATCAACAGCACGGCCAGGGCGCAGATTGCCACGCGCATTGTCAAAACCATCTGGACGTGGTGGACGGCCGATCAAGGCCGACAAATCGGCCAGATCGATGAAGGTATCGGCTTGGCGACGAAGCTCATCGGCAATCATGGGGGGCTGGGTCTTAATCGAGGACACGACCGAAACGCGGGGGCCGCGGCGCTGCACCGCTTCGATCAAGACGCGGAAGTCACCGTCGCCCGAGAACAACACAATATGATCGACATGGGGCGCAAGCTCCATCATGTCGACCGCGATCTCAATATCCATGTCACCCTTGACGCGACGACGGCCAAGCGTGTCGGTGAATTCTTTCGCGGGCTTGGTGATGACGTTGAAGCCATTATAGTCCAGCCAGTCAGCCAAGGGTCGCACGGGGCTATATTCGACATCCTCTAGAATGGCGGTGTAATAGCTGGCGCGAACGAGACGACCGCGCTTCTTGAACTCTTCAAGGAGCTTGCGATAATCTACGTCAAAACCCAAGGTGCGCGCTGCTGCGTAGAAATTTGCACCATCGATAAACAGAGCGATTCGCTCATTGGGATAAAAAGTCATAGTGACGCGGCCTTCCTCTGAACAATTCCATCCAAAAATGCCTGTAGAGCCTTCCGGAATTTATGTAGGCCTAGGGTCAAATCTAGGCTTGGATGCTAAAATACCCCAGGATATCCTCCGCGAGGCTTTAGTTTTGTTATCACAAGCGGGGGACAGTGTCACCCATTTGTCTTCTTTTTGGTCGGCCAAAGCTTGGCCACCCAATCTCGGTAAACCCGACTATGTCAATGCGGTTTGCCGAGTGGAGCCGCAGGATCAGGACCCTTTGGCTCTTTTGCAACGCTGCCAGGAAATTGAAGTCCGGATGAACCGGGTTCGTTCGCCAGACGATCGTTGGGCGAACCGAACATTGGACCTAGATATCATCGATTACAATGGCATTGTCAGTGCCAATTGCAGCGTGATGACTCTGCCCCACCCCCGTCTTGCAGAGCGTGATTTTGTTCTCTTACCCTTGCTGGAGATTGCACCGAATTGGCGCCACCCGGTTACGGGCATCGCCGGAGCTGATCTGCTGGCGACGTTACAGGAGTCAGAAAATCTCAACACTTGCGTGCGACTGGATTGAGCATAGGGGGAGGGCTTGGTCCGGCAAGAAAGCTTTTTTGGCTGTATCTGCGTGCAATGGTTGAGAAACACCACGACTTCCCGTAAAGAGATCACTCACTTTCCGACAGGATTAGATATATGGCCCGCGTGACGGTAGAGGACTGCGTTGAACGCGTCCCAAATAGATTCTCTCTGGTGTTGTTTGCAGCGCATCGTGCCCGCCAAATTTCCGGTGGTGCAGCTCTGACGCTCGACCGTGATCGCGACAAGGATCCCGTCGTTGCTTTGCGCGAAATTGCCGATGCCACGGTTGAGACCGAAGAATTGCGCGACGGTTTGGTTGCATCGCTGCGCGAAGTTCGCCCACATGCCGTTCGGGAAGAAGAAGAGAGCGATCTCTTGGCACTGGAAGCCCCCGTCCTGGCAACTGAAGACGATGTGCTGCGTGCGTTGCAGCAAGAGCAAGAAGCCGTTCGCGAAGACCCTTATTGATCTTAAGGGTTCCCGATGGACGATGGCAGTGCCACTGATACATTAGAAGAATCTGGGGAATTGCCATTCCCGGCGCAAATCGTGCGGCCTCCTAGTCGGGGCCGCATTTTGCGTCAATATGAGCTGATAGATCGCATTCGCGACTATGACCCCCACGTCAATGAAGATGCGATCAATCGTGCCTATGTGTTTGCCATGCAGCGTCATGGCAGCCAGCTGCGCGCGTCAGGCGACCCCTATTTCGCCCATCCGATTGAGGTGGCGGGTATTTTGACCGAACTTCGCCTGGATGCGGCCTCCATCATCACGGGGCTGTTGCATGATACGGTTGAAGATACGACTGCCACCACGGCCGAGATCGGCAAATTGTTCGGCGAAGAAGTCGCGCAATTGGTGGATGGGGTTACAAAACTCTCTCAGCTTGAGCTGAATTCGAACCGCACCAAGCAAGCCGAAAACTTGCAGAAATTCATCCTAGCTTTGTCCAAGGATGTGCGGGTTTTATTGGTGAAGCTTGCAGATCGTCTGCATAATATGCGCACACTGCATTTCATCAAAAAGCGTGAAAAGCGCGAACGGATTGCGCGGGAGACGGCCGATATTTATGCCCCTCTGGCCCGGCGTATGGGGATACAGCGCTTTTCTGGTGAGTTGGAGGAATTGGCTTTTCAGCATCTCCATCCTGAAGCCTGTAAAACAATCAATGAGCAATTGGCCAATCTGCGGGCAGAGCGTTCTGGGGCCGTAGCGGCAGTGACCCAGAAAATCAGCGCGGCGTTAGAGGCGGCTGGCATTGAAGCGCGCGTGATGGGCCGCGAAAAGCGCGCTTATTCGGTGTGGAAGAAGCTTGAGCGCAAGTCGATCTCCTTTTCCGATGTGTCAGACCTGTATGGCTTTCGGGTGGTCGTCAAGGATACCGCCCAATGCTATGCGGCACTTGGCGTGATCCATGAGGCGTGGTCCTGCGTTCCAGGACGGTTTAAGGACTTTATTTCGGTCCCCAAGCCCAATGGCTATCGCTCTATCCATACTGGGGTCGTGGGCCCCAGTGCGACTTCAGTTGATATTCAAATCCGTTCAGAAGAAATGGATCGGATCGCCGAAGATGGGGTTGCAGCGCATTGGCGCTATAAGAATAGCACATATGGCTATCACCCAATTGACGACAAGCAATCGGATCCTTTGGCACCGCTGCGCAATTTGGTAGAAATCCTTGAACATGGCGGCGACCCAGAAGAGTTTCTGGAAAATGCCAAGTTGGAAATGTTCCAGGATCAGGTTTTTGCTTTTACGCCTAAAGGCGATCTGATTGTTCTGCCTTATGGTGCGACCCCCTTAGACTTCGCCTATGCCGTTCACACCCGCATCGGTGACACCACGGTCGGGGCGCGGATCAATGGGGAAGAGCGGCCCTTGCGGACGGCTCTTTCGAACGGCGATGTGGTGGAGATCCTGCGCTCAGATATTCGCAAACCTGTTGCGGATTGGGAATCGGTGGCTGTCACGGGCAAAGCGCGTTCGGCCATTCGTCGTCTGGTGCGCGAGAGTGAGCGCGAGGAATTTGCAACTTTGGGTCGCCGTCTTGCCGGCCATGCGCTCCGCCGGGTTGGTCTCAATCCGGAAGAGGTCAATCTGGAGGATGCACGCCAGCGGCTGAATTATGACACGATGGATGAGCTTTATGCCGCCATTGGGCGCGGGCGCTTGACGGGTGCCAGTCTCGCTGAAGCGGCTGTGCCGGGCTTTGTGCGCAAAAGCGCTTTGGGCGAACCAAGGCTGATGATTGATAATGATCACGCCAGCGATTTTGTGCGCGGGTCCGATTTAATGGCCGGTGTGGCGTTGCATTTCATGCCCTGCTGTTCGCCTCTGCCGGGCGACCGGATTGTGGGCGTGCATGTGCCAGACCGCGGCGTGGAAGTGCATACGATTGATTGTGATCATCTGGCCGAACACGACGCCAATGAAGACCAATGGATTGATCTGGCTTGGACTGATGAAGCCAAGCGCAATGGCTTGGCTCTGGGTCGCCTTGTGATGAGCTGTGAGAATACCAAAGGTGTGTTTGCCCAAGTTGGGAAAATCATTTCTGAATGCGACGGCAATATTACCAATGTGCGGGCGCAAAACCGCCGCGAAGACTTTATTGATTTGTTGGTTGACGTTGAAGTTGCAGACTCAAAGCATTTGAACGTGATTGCTGCATCGCTGCGGGCACTGCCTGTGGTGGTTGATGTGAAGCGGTTGCGGGGCTGAGCGGACGGCAAGGGGCAAAATCATGGCAACCTATCTGGTAACTGGGGTAAACCGCGGCATTGGCCGCGCGTTGGTTGAAGGCTTGCTGGCCCGCGGCCATAAAGTCATTGGCACGACCCGGGATGGACAGGCTCCCTTCCACAGTTCCAATTTCCACCTTGTGGCCTGCGACATCACCGACACAGACTCTGTGCGCCAGGCGGCAGAAGCGATTTCTGAGCCGATCGATGTTCTCATTCAAAATGCTGGCGTGTTTGGACCCCGGCCACAGGAACTGGCCGATCTGGCACCGGACGATTTTCTTCATGTTCTAAATGCCAATGTGGTTGGGCCGTGGCGCGTTTTGCAGGCTTTTTTGCCGCATCTGAGGCGCTCAAGCCGGGGCCGGGTTTTGATGATTTCCTCTGGCATGGGCCGCTTTTCTGGTGCCTCTCAGGGCGCACCAGCATATCGAGCCTCCAAAGCGGCCTTGAACAAGTTGGTCCAAACTTTTGCCCATGACCTCAAACGTGACGGCATCTCCCTGATCGCCTGCCACCCGGGTTGGGTGCGCACCGATATGGGCGGGGAAGGGGCCGAGATTGACGCCAAGGACAGCGCCGATGGCCTCATCCAACTTGCCGAGGACCTGCATCTTTCGGGCAGTGGCCGCTTCATGGATTGGACCGGCCACACGCAAGACTGGTGAAATCAGCTTAGAAAGTGATAAATAAGCCCTATGACCAATGACGATGTTCTTTCGATCTTCAAGTCGGCTGGTGGCCTGCTTGAAGGCCATTTCATCCTGACTTCAGGCCGCCATAGTCGCACGTTTTTGCAAAAAGCGTTTGTGTTCATGGACCCACCCGCCACAGAAAAGCTGTGCCAAGCTTTGGCCGCCAAAATTAAAGAGCGGTGGGGTCATGTCGATTATGTGGTCTCGCCAGCGGTGGGTGCGGTTATCCCAGGCTATGAAACCGCGCGCCACTTGGGGGCCAAAGCCGTCTATGTGGAGCGCGAAGAGGGCAAGTTCCGCCTGCGTCGCGGCTTTACGCTACCGGCAGAAGCCCGCGTCGTCATCGTTGAAGATATTGTTTCAACTGGCATATCGGTGCGCGAAACCTTGGAAGCGATCAAGGATGCGCCCTGTGTGATTTTGGGCGCTGCGGTGATTGTGGATCGCAGTGCAGGTCGTGCTGATGTTGGGTGTGAGCTGGTGGCTTTGGCCTCCATTGAAGTCGAAAGCTTTGCGCCCGATGAAATCCCAGATGACCTTAAGGGCATTCCTGCCATTAAACCCGGCAGCCGGGCCTTGTCGCAAAGCCCTGCGTCATGAGCAGTGCGCCTCATTTACGGCTTGGGATCAATATTGATCATGTAGCCACGATCCGAAATGCACGCGGCGGTCCCCATCCAGATCCGTTGCGCGCTGCCCATATGGCTGCAAGGGCAGGGGCCGATGGGATAACGCTGCATCTACGTGAAGACCGACGGCATATCCGTGATGAAGACCTAGAGAAATTCATCGCTCAGGTGGAATTGCCCATCAATCTGGAACTGGCCGCGACCGAAGAAATGCTCGACATCGCGCTGCGCCATCCGACCCACGCGGTCTGCATCGTGCCGGAAAAGCGAGAGGAGCGGACCACCGAGGGCGGGCTTGATGTGGCGCGCTTGCATAATTCCATCGCGCCTATGGTCCGCAAACTTTCCACGGCAGGTCGGCGCGTTTCGCTGTTTATCGAGCCCGATCCCATCCAATTGGCAGTGGCCGAAGCCATGGGCGCACAAGTGGTAGAGCTTCATACGGGTGCCTATGCGGAGGCCGCCCTCGACGGGAAGGCTGAAGAAGCTCAAACCATTGTCGAGAAGCTGGCAGAAGCTGCCCGCATTGGCACCGCCCGGGGTCTAGAGGTCCATGCCGGCCATGGGTTGACCTTTGATAATGTGAAGCCGATTGCGGCTATCCCAGAGCTGGTGGAATTAAATATTGGTCATTTTATCATAGGTGAAGCAATTTTCATTGGCCTTGAGGCCGCCTTTGCCCGTATGCGTCAGTTGATGGATGAAGCGCGCGCATGATTGTTGGAATTGGCTCAGACCTGTGCCGGATCGACCGGATCGAAGAGACTTTGGCGCGCTTTGGCACCCGCTTTGAAATGCGCTGCTTTACCGCTGGAGAGCAAGCGCGCGCCAATCGTCGCCCAGCCAAACGGGCCGATACCTATGCCAAACGTTTTGCCGCCAAAGAGGCCTGCTCCAAGGCATTAGGGACTGGCATGCGGCGAGGGGTTGCATGGCGAAACATGGAAGTCATCAATCTGCCAACTGGCAGACCGACTTTGAGTTTGACCGGCGGCGCGCTAAAGCGATTGCAAGAACTTACCCCACCGGGCTTTCAAGCCGACATACATCTCAGTCTGACCGACGATCATCCCTATGCCATGGCATTTGTGGTGATTGGCCTGCAGCCTCTCGACGTCAAGTGAAAAGAAAACGAATCTCATGGTTGATACAGCAAACTCTAAGGCCGCTACCCCCAAAACGGTAAAGCCGGCACCAAAGGGCGACAGCCTGATGGAAAGCGTCAAAACCATCATTATGGCTTTGAGCATCGCGCTGTTTTTGCGAATTTTCCTGTTTCAGCCGTTCAATATTCCCTCAGAATCCATGCGGCCCGGTCTGTTGGTCGGCGATTATCTTTGGACGTCCAAATGGGATTATGGCTATAGCAATGCCTCGATTCCATTTTCGCCTCCGATTTTGAACGGCCGGGTGATGGGGAAGGCCCCTGAGCGGGGCGATGTTGTGGTGTTTAAACTGCCTTCCGACCCCCGCCAAGACTATATCAAGCGCTTGATCGGCATGCCGGGAGACCGGATCCAAGTTGTGGGTGGTCAGGTCATTTTGAATGGCACCCCTGTCAAACAGGAAATGCTAGAGCCTGAGACCATTACCGAGCAGAACGGCAATGTGCGCACCGCGACGCGCTTCCGGGAAACTCTGCCTAATGGCAAGTCCTATGTGACCTATGATTTTGAAACCAATGGCATGTTTGACGATACCCAAGTCTTTGTGGTGCCAGAAGGCCATTATTTCATGATGGGCGACAATCGCGACAATTCGACTGACAGCCGGGCTGACCCGATTTTGCAATCGGGTGTTGGCTTTGTGCCTGCGGAGAATCTGGTTGGGCGCGGACGGATCGTGCTTTTGTCGTTTGACGAGACCACGCGCTTCTATCTGCCTTGGACTTGGTTCACAGGTCTGCGGTGGGATCGGCTTGCTGTACCCATTCGATGACGCGAGAGGCACGTCTTCAAGCACTGCAAGATAAGATCGGCTATCAGTTTGTGGACCGATCCCTGCTGGAGCGCGCCTTAACCCATAAGTCCCGTGGTGATGGCCAAAAGGGCTTTGCCCATAATGAGCGCTTAGAATGGTTGGGAGATCGGGTCTTGGGGCTGATGGCAGCCGAACGTCTGTTTGAACGCCATGGTCGGGCCGAAGAGGGCGAACTCACCCGCCAATTCAATGCCATTGTCTCGGGGAGAAATTGCGCCGAGGCCGCACGCAGTATTGGTATGGCAGAGCTTATGGTGGTCTCGCGCGGCTTTAGTGCCGATGCGGTGGCCGAAAACGATTCGATCCTTGGCGATGCCTTTGAAGCTTTGATGGCAGCCCTGTGGCTCGACGGTGGACGGCCAGCGGTGCAGGGCCTCTTTGAGCTTGCTTGGCAAGCGGGCCAACAAGATGAGGCAGGTCAACATCGCAATCCCAAAAGTGCGCTCCAGGAATGGGCCCAAAAGCGCGGGTTTCCGCCGCCGGTGTATCAGGTGCTGGAACGCGATGGCCCTGACCATGCGCCACGTTTCGTGATAGAGGTCACAGCTGGGAACCATGTTGCAACCGCAGAGGGTTCATCGAAACAAAATGCAGAGCGGGCTGCGGCCCAAGCGCTGCTGAAGCAAGGCGGATTACGTGTCTGAGACGAGTGAAACTACCCCCACACCTTTGGTGTCGGACAAGGCCCGATGCGGCTTCGCAGCCATTTTGGGTGCGCCCAACGCTGGCAAATCAACCTTGGTCAATGCGCTGGTGGGGCAAAAGATTTCCATTGTAACCCAAAAGGTTCAAACCACTCGCTTTCCAGTGCGGGGTGTGGCCATTCATGGCGATGCCCAAATTGTGTTGGTCGACACGCCGGGCGTCTTTACGCCTAAGCGTCGCTTGGATCGGGCTATGGTGGCCTCAGCCTGGGGCGGGGCAGCAGACGCAGATGCGCTTGTTCATGTCGTTGACGCCCCGGCCGCAAGCCGGACAAGCGAGGGGCGTGGCGATGGCAGCGATAAGCGGACACATGAGGATGTGCAGCAAGTGATCGAAGGACTTGAGAAGCAGGGCCGCAAAGCCATTCTGGCGCTCAATAAAGTTGATGTGCTGGAACGCGCCAAATTGCTCGATCTGTCACAGGCCTTTTTTGAAAAGGGCGTTTATGATGAGGTGGTGATGATCTCAGCCCTCAAGTCCTCTGGCCTCAAGCGTCTGAATGATTTGCTGGCAGAGCGTATGCCTCAAGGGCCGTGGCTTTATCCAGAAGAACAAGTCGCCGATACGCCAATGCGCGTCATGGCCGCTGAAATCACGCGCGAGAAAGTCTTTCTGCGCTTGCATGAAGAATTGCCCTATCATGCAACGGTGGAAACCGATGCGTGGACTGAAAGGAAGGATGGCTCGGTCCGTATTGACCAAACTCTGTATGTCATGCGCGAAGGCCACAAGGGCATTGCCATTGGTAAGGGCGGGGAGACGTTGAAATGGATATCCCAGAACGCGCGCAAAGATATTGCCGAAGCGATTGAGCGGCCCGTCCATTTGTTCTTGCATGTCAAAGTGCGCGAGAACTGGATCGAAGAGCGGGCCCATTATACGGCTCTAGGCCTCGATTTTGATGCCTAGAGGCGACCGATGAGCGCTTGGACGGGCAATGCTATCGCTTTGTCAGCCCGCCGTTTTGGCGAGAACGACGTCATTTTGGAAGTTCTGAGCGATCAAGTCGGCCGCGCTTCTGGCTTGGTCTATGGCGGCGTGGGCAAGCGCAAACGCGCCTTGATTGAGCCGGGCACCCGTTTACATCTGACCTGGAAGTCGCGGCTTGAAGAACAATTGGGCTTTTTTGACGAGATGGAAAGCCGGGGCGGCGGGCCTGCCGATGTGATGGAGGATGGAGCTGCCCTCGCTGCGCTGTCTTGCGTGGCAGCACTTCTCTTGGAAGTAACGCCCGAGCGACAGCCTTGTGTGGGCTTGTTTGAAGCTACCGACATCTTGCTCCAAGCCCTCAGTGATACGCAGGGCTGGCCTGCGCTTTATATACGCTGGGAAATGGGGCTTTTGGCCGAAATGGGCTATGGGCTTGATCTATCGCACTGTGCCCTGACTGGATCGCCCGATGATCTTGCTTGGGTAAGCCCGAAGACGGGGCGGGCGGCTTCCCGGGCGGCGGGAGAGCCTTTTGCCGATAAGCTGCTTGTCTTGCCACCTTTTTTGCTGGGCGGACAGAACCGGCCGATAAGCGGCGATGTCGCCGACGGCTTTGCCTTAATGGGCCATTTTATTGAGCGCGAACTCCTCAATCCCGTGCGCAAGACCATGCCAGAGGCACGTGCGCGCCTGATATTCGCCTTGGGAAAGACAGGTCGGCTTTAGGCGGATTAGGCTGCTTTGACTTTCGTCAGCTCTTCCTGGCTCACGCGGTTGCGACCCGACCGCTTGGAATGATAGAGCGCGGCATCGGCGCGTTCGACCATATCAGTTGGCTTCTCGCCCGGGCGGCGTTGTGCCACGCCCAAAGAGACCGTGATTTTGCCCAAATCTTCGTTTGAGGCGCGACGCACCAAGCGTTTGCCTTCAACGGCCTGACGGATTTTTTCGGCGATGGTTGCAGCCGTTTTCCGGTCGGTCATGGGGGCGATCATGGCGAATTCTTCCCCGCCGAGACGGGCAACAAGGCCGCCTTTAGGCTTGGCCCGGTCCATAACGGTGGCGACAAAGCGGATCACTTGGTCGCCTGTTTGGTGGCCAAATGTGTCGTTGATCCGCTTGAAGAAATCAATATCGGCCATAATGACGGTGACAGGGCCCGCACCGCGATCGGAAGCAGCGCACATTTCCACAAGGCGGCTATCAAATTCTTTGCGATTGGCAAGGCCGGTCAAAGAGTCGGTTGCCGCCTCAATGCGAACCTGCTCCAGCTGCACGCGCAAGGCTTCGATCTCAATGCTCGACTCAGCAAGCTTGGCTTCTAGGTCCTTAGATTGATTGGCCATTTCGTCGGTGGCACCAACCAGACTATTGACGAGGTCACGGGTGATTAGAGGACTGTCAGTCTTTTCCAATTCACGCTTTGCCACAGCCAATTGCTCGCCATAAGCCTTGGTCTTGACGCCGGCCCGTAACAAGCCCTTGCGGACGTCTTCCATTTCAGCCGCAATCTTACCGCCCGCCTTCATCATGCGCGAGCCAATGGCGACATCTTCGAAATATTTGATGTAAAGCTGGTCGCAGACATGGTCATCAATTTGGCGCTTGCCGGCAATCATCATGTCGATTTCAGAGCATAGAGCGGCTTGAACAGCAGAGTGATAGGCCAACCAAATGGCATAATTCTCGGGCGAAGGCGTAATCTTTCGCTCTTTCAGCGACTTCAAGGCAGCCTCAGCCACCGCCATTCCTTGTTCACCGACTAGGTTTTGAACCACTTTTTCCACCACACGATTCGCTGCGTTAGGGCGGATTTTTACCTATGCAGTATGGAGATTACGTAAACACAGCCACTAATTTTCGCCAAAGGCTTGGAAAAAGCTGCAAGTCATGCGCATACTTACCGCTGAAAAAGCGCCATCAGGTGCCAATAAAAGACTTAGGGAGCCACTATCATGAACGACATGACCTTCTCTGTGCGTGGCGATGGCGACACCATCGCAAGACTGAACCAGATTTTGGCTATCCAAAAAGCGGCTCAATTGCGCGATGGAATTCCCTCAGCCGAAGTCCGCATCAATCGCTTGGATCGCTGCATCGGTCTCTTGGTCGATCATGCTCAGCAAATCGCGGATGCACTGTCGGAAGATTTTTCCTGCCGGGCGCGCGAAACCAGCCTGATCACCGATGTTGCCAGCTCACTTGGACCGCTCAAGGATGCCAAGGCGCATCTGGCTAAGTGGATGCGTCCCGAAAAGCGCAAGACCTCGCCCTCGCTCTTGGGCCTCTTGGGGGCCAAGGCTGAAGTGCGCTATCAACCCAAAGGGGTGGTTGGCATTATCGCACCTTGGAATTTCCCGGTGAACCTGACGTTTGCACCCTTGGCCCAAATCCTTGCTGCAGGTAATCGCGCGATGATTAAGCCTTCGGAATTAACCCCTGCGACGTCTGAACTCTTGCGCCAAATGTTTGCCAAGGCTTTCTCCGAAGAAGAAATTGCGGTTGTGACAGGCGGCCCGGATGTCGGCCAAGCCTTCTCGCGTCTGGCTTTTGACCACATGATCTTTACCGGCGGCACTTCCATTGGCCGCCATATCATGCGGGCGGCTTCTGAAAACCTGGTCCCTCTGACCTTGGAATTGGGTGGCAAAAGCCCTGTTATTGTTTCTCGCTCGGCCGATGTAGCAACCACGGCGGACCGGATCATGGCAGGCAAAACCTTGAACGCCGGTCAGATTTGCCTGGCACCAGACTATCTTTTGGTGCCCACAGAAAAGCGCGATGAATTGGTTGGCGCTTTAACCAAATCGGTTACGGCGATGTACCCAAAGCTGCGGGATAATCCAGACTATACTGCCATTATCTCGCCACGCCATTTTGACCGCATCCAAGCTTTATTGACCGATGCGAAAGAGAAGGGTGCAACGATTGTCGAGATCAATCCAGCTGGTGAAGACTTCTCCACCCAAAATGGTCGCAAAATCCCGCCAACTTTGGTGCTCGATACCACGCCCGAGATGAGCATCATGCAAGAGGAAATCTTTGGTCCGGTGCTTCCAATCAAAACCTATCAGGATGTCAAAGAAGCGGTCGGCTATGTGAATGCTCATGATCGCCCCTTAGGCCTCTATTATTTCGGAGCTGACCTGAATGAACAGGAATATGTGTTGAACAACACAACCTCGGGCGGGGTGACGGTCAATGATGTGATCTTCCATATCGCCATGGAGGATTTGCCCTTTGGCGGGATTGGCCCCTCTGGCATGGGCTCCTACCACGGGTTTGATGGCTTTAAAGAATTCAGCCATGCCCGCTCGGTCTATAGCCAATTGAAGAAGGATTTGGGGCCAATGAAGGCCCTGCGTCCCCCTTATGGCAAAGCTGTTCGCGACTATATCGCAAGCCAAATCAAGCGCTAAGGCGGGTTTGTTCGCAAAATAAAAGGCGCGGGACCCACGGGTCTCGCGCCTCTTTTTTGGCTTTGATAAGGCTGTTACGGCTTGACCATAGAGAAATGGCCAACATCGATACGGCCGGTGCGGAACCCGGCCTCGCAATAGGCCAAATAGAAGCGCCACAATTGCTTAAAGCGCTCATCAAAGCCCATGTCCTTGATATGGATCCATTCGGCGAGGAAGCTTTTGGCCCAAGCGGCCAAGGTGTCGGCGTAGGACAGACCAAAGGCCGCTGTGCTCTGCCAAACTAGGCCTGCGCGGGCGACTTCAAGCTTCAGGCGGGGCACGCTGGGCAACATGCCACCGGGGAAGACATAGCTTTGGATGAAGTCGGCGCGGCTGCGATAATCTTCAAACAGTCGTTCATCAATCGTGATAATTTGCAGGCCGGCCTTGCCACCGGGCTTCAGCACCGAATTGACCTTGTCGAAATAGGTCGACCAATATTCTTCGCCGACCGCCTCAAACATTTCGATCGACACAACCGCATCATATTGGCCCTTGATGTCGCGATAATCCATCAGCTGAATATCGGTCAGATGGCTTAGGCCCGCCTTGGCCAAACGCTCGGTCGCATATTTATATTGCTCTTCCGAGATGGTGACCCCAGTCACGCGTGCGCCATATTCGCGGGCGGCAAATTCGGCAAAGCCACCCCAACCGCAGCCAATTTCTAACACATGTTGACCAGCTTTCAGGCTGACTTGCTCAGCCAATGCGCGGTATTTGTTCATTTGGGCGCTGGTCAAATCCTGACCGTCCTTTTCATAGACGGCCGAAGAATAGGTCATGCTGGGATCAAGCCAACGTGAGTAAAAATTATTGCCGAGATCATAATGGGCCAAGATATTCTTCTTCGACCCTGTCTTTGTATTCCGTTTGAGGAATTTATGGCGGAAATTATTGATCACGGTCCAAAGTGGGCCACCGACCAACAGCTTTGGCATCAGATCTAGGTTCGAAGAGAAGACCTCCAGCAAGACGGCGAGGTCTGGCGTATCCCATTCACCCGCCATCAAGCCTTCAGCAAAGCCAATATCGCCTTGGGCGGCGACGCGTTTGATAAAGCTGAAATTCTTGATTTGCAGCACCGCGCTTTTACCTGGTTGTTCCCCCCTGAAAATCAGCTGGCGACCGTCAGGTAGCCACACCCTGATTTCGCCTTCGACAATATTGCTCATCGCCACAGCCGCCATTTTAAAGGCCATTGGAACTTGGCGAAGCTGACGTGCCAGTTTTGGCGTCATCAACAGGGCATTTGCGTTTTGATCGTCACTCATGGGGAGATGAAATCCTACTTAATTTGGCAACACTGACGGGAATGGGGGGCATTGGCTTGTGGTGATAGCGTGCACCTTTGACTAATAATTTCAAGGCCTCCCAGTGGATTGCTAAGACAACTTTCAGCGTCAGGAATGGCATAGCAAAAAATGCCCGCGCCAAATTCCCATCCGTCAGATTCTCTCTACGCAATTTCAGCGTGGCCAGATGATCGCGAACTGCATCTGAAAACTTGTCGATCGTCAAGGACAGGGTGTCCCCACTTGTCCGCAGAGTAAACGCATAGCGGCCTGAGACGTCAAAGAAGGGCGAGACGTGGAAGATTTTATCCGCTTCTTGATGCTCCACCGGCTGGCCACTGGCGGGGGCAATATAGCTGTGGGTCTCGCCAAAGGTGTTGTTCACCTCATAAATCACCGCTGCCAGCGTGAGGTCGCGGTGATAGACCAAAAAGACCGAGATTGGATTGAACACAAAGCCGAGGACGCGCGGGAAGGTGAGGAGGTGAATGGGCCCGCCATCATACGCGATTTTGGCCGCGGCCAAGTGCGCCTCCACCCAACCTCGAAGCGGTGCGCCAGATCGGTCGCCATGATCCTTGTCGTAGAAAGCCAACGGTGCAAACCGATTGTGCGCCATCCATTTAAGGCCTCGCACTTGGCTGGTCGGATCATCGACGTCGATCAGCACTTGATAGAGGTCATAGGCTAGACGATGCTCGAACGGCTGAAAGCGGACATGAACCGTCCGGCCTCGCAACAGTCCAAGTTTGGTCATCTCCGTCACAATGCGGCTTCCACTTCCGGCGTCACACTCCCGTGGGGCCCTGCCGCTGGGCGGGCGGGCGGTGGATCGCGGACAATATCGTCATCCACAAAGGTCCAAGGGATTTTTCCACCCAGCTTTAGCGCGACGCGCAGACCCGCCCGCAACCCATCTTCATGGAAACCATAACCCTGCCAAGCGCCCGCAAACCAGGTCTTATTGACGCCTTGAATGGACAGGATTTGCCGCTGGGCCTTGGCCGCTGGCGCATCAAACTGGGGGTGGGCATAGGTGAAGCGCGCAAAGACCTTTGCGGGATCAATCTCCTTTGCGGGGTTGAGCGTCACAAATAGAGGGTAATTGGCGTCTTGGCCTTGCAAGCGGTTCATCCAATAGGTGAGCTCGATAGGTGCATCAGGGTCGCCGCGCGACACATTCCAGCTTGCCCAAGCCGCTTTGCGGATCGGCATATAGCTGGCATCTCGGTGCAGGATTGCTTCATTGGGCGCATAGCGCACGGCCCCCAAGATCGCGGTTTCTTGCACCGACGCATCGGCCAAGAGGGCAAGCGACTCGTCAGAGTGACAGGCCAAGATGACTTCATCAAAGCGGTGGGATTGCCCGCCTACCACCACATCGACCCCGTGTGCGTCGCGGCGAACCGCTGTCACCATCGCATTGAGGCGGACCCGTGCGCCGAGGCTTTCGGCAAACTTCTCCACATAACGGCGTGACCCACCTGTAACGGTGCGCCAATTGGGCCGCTCAAAATGGACGAGGCGATGGTTGTTAAAAAAGCGAACAAAGCTTGCCGCGGGATAATCCAGCATGCCCTTTTCCGGCGTCGACCAGATCGCAGCCCCCATCGGCACCAAATAGCGCTCTAAAAAGCGCTGCGAAAGGCCGAGTTTAGCACTATAATCCCCTAGGCTCATGGTCTGAAGCGCTGGGTCGTGAACGTCCCTCTGGGCTTGGGAATTAAAGCGCAACATATCGGCCAAAAGCGCCCAATGGCTTGGGTCTAAAGCATTGCGCTTCCACGCAAAATAGCCCGGCGCGCCATCAGAGCCCCATTCACTGCCCGGCCTGCCATCGCGCACCGAAAAGCTCATGTCCGATTGCTGGGTGGCCACGTTCAAGGCCTCAAACAGCGCAATCAGATTGGGATAATTGAGGGCGTTATAGACAATAAAGCCCGTATCGACGTCGAGCGTCTTGCCATCATAATCGACGGTCACCGTATTGGAATGACCGCCAAGCCGCGCCTCTTTTTCAAAGACGGTCACCTCATGCTGGTCCTTTAGGGCCCAAGCCGCAGACAGTCCGGTGATCCCGGTGCCAATGATCGCGATCTTCATATTAGGTCTCCAGTGACGGGCTGCTTGAGGCTGGCCAGCGCATCGAGGGCTTGCTTGCGGCCTTTTTCATGATTGACGATGGGCAGGGGATAGCTACGGCCCAATTGGACCCCAGATAGCCGCAAGACTTCGGTGGGGGCTTCAAAAGGGCGATGAAGATATTTGTTCGGCAGTTTCGCCAATTCTGGAACCCACGTGCGGACATAGTGACCATCCGGGTCAAACTTTTCACCCTGCGACATCGGATTGAAGATGCGGAAATAAGGGGCCGCATCGGCACCACAGCCCGCAACCCATTGCCAGCCTGCCGCATTATTGGCGACATCGGCATCCACCAATGTATCCCAGAACCAAGCTTCACCCGCGCGCCAATCTTGCAACAAATGTTTGACTAAGAAGGAGGCCACAATCATCCGAACGCGATTATGCATCCAACCTGTCTTCCATAATTGACGCATACCAGCGTCTACAATCGGATAGCCAGTCTGTCCGCGTTGCCAAGCCCGCAGAGTGGATGGATCATGCTTCCATGGGAAGCTGCGGAAGGCTTCTTTCCAGCTTTCTTCTGGGAAGTCCTCGTAATGATAGATCAATTGGGTGGAAAATTCCCGCCAACCCAATTCAGACAAAAAGACTTGTCCGTCGGTCTGCAAGGCCGGATTGGCGCGCATGGCCGCTCTGGCAGCGTTCCAGACGCGCCGGATCGAGATTTCGCCAAAATGAAGATGGGGCGACAGGAAGGAGGTTGCAGGCTTAGCGGGGATGTTTCGGCCCTCGCCATAACCCAGCAAAGCCTTCTCAATAAACTGGGTAAGCCGCTTGTGGGCCCCGGCTTCACCGGGCTGCCACATCTGGCGCAACCCGCCCGCCCAATCAGGCTTGGTCGGCAAAAGCGCCCAGTCGGCCAAAACATCCGAGGCAAGGGCAGGGCCCCGGTGCCCTACCAGTTGTGGGGCAGGGCTTGCTTGTTCTGCCCACGCGTCGCACGTGGCTTGGGCGGCCCTGAAAAACGGCGTGAAGACTTTGAAATTGCCGCCAGAACCGGTCTTAACCTCCCAAGGTTCGGTCAAGACAGAAGCCTTATAGGTGCCGACTGAAACCCCTCGGCCTCTCAATTCCTCTTTGATGGCGGCATCAACAGGGCGGGACCAAGCATAATAGCGACGGTTCCAATGCACCGCGCCAATATCCAAATGTTGCACCAGTTCGGGGATGATGTGCCGCGGGTCGCCGCGCTTCAGGATCAAGCCAATTCCGTGTTCCGCCAGGCTTTCCTGCAGGCGATCGAGGCTATGATGCAGCCACCATTTAAGGGCACCGCCTAGGGGCCTGCTTAAATCTTCGCCCTCTTCCAGAATATAGACGGCGCATATGGGGCCTGACTGCGCCGCCGCCGCCAGTGCTGGATGGTCATCCAGTCGCAAGTCTTCTCGAAACCAGACAAGGGAGGGGCGGTTTGGCGTTTGGGGGCCAGGGTGGGCAGGTTGCATAGGACTATCTACGTCTGAAGGTCAGAGCCGGATTGCGAAGGGCTGTTGAAGGCTGGATCAGGCTAAAACGGGCTTCAGTCCGATGATTTTACCAACACATAGGTCCCCGGTGCATCGCCGAGCACCTTGACACCGCCGTCTCCGGGTAGGCGCGCCGGTACGTGTGGGCCTGAGCGTTCTGCCAGCCACTTGGCCCAATCGGGCCACCACGAGCCCTTATGTTCGACCAATTGGGACTGCCATTGATCGGCGGTCGCGGGCAGTTCAGCCAAGCCTTCGGGCGGCAACCAATGCTGATACTTCTTGGCTTCAGGGTGATTGATCACCCCTGCAATATGGCCAGAACCTGCAAGCACCATCCGAACCGGCCCGCCAAAGAGCTTCGCGCCACGATAGATGGACCGCCACGGCGCAATATGGTCCTCTTTGGAGGATTGCATGTAAATGGGTGTTTTCACATCCTTGAGGTTGAGGCGATAGCCCGACATCGTCATCTCGCCGCGTCCCAAACGATTGTGGCGGTAGAAATTGTCGAGATAGAAAAGATGCAAGGCCTTGGGCATGCGGGTCTGGTCTGCGTTCCAGAATAAGAGGTCAAACGGCTTGGGGTCTTTGCCCATCAGATAATTATTGACCACAAACGACCAGACGAGGTCGTTGGCGCGCAAAAAGTTGAAAGTCTCGCCCATCACGGTGGCGTCTAAAACACCTCCGGCATGCTCAATCTCATCCTTGATATATTGGATGGCGGCATCATCGGTGAAAACCTTGAGGTCACCAGCCTCTTCAAAGTCGGACTGAGAGGCAAAGAAAGTGGCCGAATTGATCCGCTCGTCGCCCGTTTGCGCCATGACCGCCATGGTTGAGGCCAGAAGCGTACCGCCAATACAATAGCCAACCGTATTGATTTTGTCTTGCCCCGTGGCCTTGGTGACGACGTCAAGCGCTTCATAAATGCCCAGACGCGAATAATCCTCAAACGTCTTTTCGGCATGTTCGACACCGGGATTGAGCCATGAGACGACGAAAACGCTATGGCCTTGTTCAGTCAGCCACTTCACCATGGAATTATCCTGGCGCATGTCCAGAATGTAGAATTTATTGATCCAAGGCGGGAAGAAGAGAATAGGCGTTGCAAAAACGGTTGGCGTTACCGGATCATATTGAAGGATCTCCAAGATTTCGCCGCGGTGGATCACTTTGCCCGGTGTGATGGCAATATTCTCGCCAATCTTGAACGGCCGCTCATCGACTTGAGCGGGGGTTAGCCGGCCTTGGCCGCGTTTCAAATCTTGTTCGAGATTGGCAAGGCCGCGCACCACGCTTTGCCCACCTGTTCGAAGTGCCTCACG
Organism: Aquidulcibacter paucihalophilus; assembly: GCF_002105465.1. Classification (GTDB taxonomy): domain Bacteria; phylum Pseudomonadota; class Alphaproteobacteria; order Caulobacterales; family Aquidulcibacteraceae; genus Aquidulcibacter; species Aquidulcibacter paucihalophilus. The sequence goes on along the minus strand of NZ_NCSQ01000156.1, from coordinate 9,770 downwards.
CAAGGCGACCGGATTGGTCATCAGGAAGTTTGACGGGGCAAAGGCATCGGCAAATTGCTTGTTGAAGAAAGTCGCCTTGCGGCGCGTCATATCATCTATGCCATCGACATGATCAATGAGGCCGGTGAACCAATTTGCCGTGTGCAAATAGGTCTTTTGAAGCAGATTGAACATGGGCAGATTATGCCAGTCAGGATCGGCAAAGCGCTTGTCGGTATATTTGGGATCGGGCTTGGCATCCTTTGCGCCCTCACCAAGGCTGGATTTGATCGACTCTGCCCAAATTTCGGCAAAGCCCTGCCACAGCTGTTGATGGGCTGCCATCAGTTTTTCGGGATTACCCGCAAGGCGGGTTGCTACATCTGCCGCATAGGGGGCAAGGCCATAAGGGTCTGCGCGCAGGGGCCGCGCATCATCGGCCATGACCCCATCCACCGCCGTCGCACCCAGCGCACCCATGCGCGTCATGGCGTCGCCCAAATTGCGAGTCAGGGTCTCCAGCGTCTCTAGGTTCTGGGCCTGCAGCGCGTCCAACAGGCTTTCAGTTTCTTGTGGTTTCGCAGGTGGCGGCTCTCTGTGTGGCTTTTGGTGGGTCTTCTCAGCATCTTGGCCACCCGATTTTTGTTTAGCCATTGTCCTTGCCCCGTCTTTTCTGCCAATTCGCCACGTTTATCATGAATTTATGCACTCTTTGCCTTGCAGCAAACACCGCAGCGGCGCAATAAAACACTGTAGCGATTTGCGGTTAGAACTTCCACTGCTTATGGCTCTCCCTTCGGAGTGGCAGCTTGGCCTGTTTTTAGGTCATTTCCTGCCGCTTAGCTTGATGTGACAGAGGAAAGTGCTGCGGCGATGCCGATTGAAGCGACACCAGCCCACATCCAGAACAGACGGCATCTCCGCCGGGCGTCTCGGTTTGTCGTTTTAGGTCTTGTGGCTGCATCGCTGGGGGCCTGCCAGTCCCTAAGCCAACAGGAAGGGTTTCTGCCAGACACAATCCGCTCGGCAGGGTCAGTGCTGACCCCGCGGGATTATCCAGATCTCACAAAAATCCCCGATGCGCCGACCAATCTGCCCAGTCAAAAGTCTTGGGCCGAATTACAGGCAGGATTGCAAGCTTCTGCGAACGTCCTAGAAGCCAATCCAAGTTCGAAGCCCGTGGCGGCCAACGAGATCGATCAGGCCTGGGCCAAGGCCGAGCAGCAAGCCATTGAAGCCAATGCCGCGTCGGCCCCCGCCCAACAAAATGCCGCCGAGTCTGATGCTTGGGCCGCTGCCGCGCGAGCTAAAATGGAGGCGGATATTGCGCGTCTGCCTCCAACCTAGTTTCGCGCGATCCAGCATACACTCTGAATTGATGGGCCTAAGCGCCCTCTATGACATAAAGGTTTTCCGCCATGATCGGCGATTTTTATAAGATTAAGCGCCTCCCTCCCTATGTGTTTGAGGAAGTCAACAAACTTAAGGCCCGGATGCGGGCCAAAGGTATCGACATTATCGACTTTGGCATGGGCAATCCCGATTTGCCGGTACCAGAGCATATTGTCGAAAAGTTGGTTGAAACAGCACGTAAGCCGCGCAGCAACCGCTATTCGGCGTCGCGGGGTATTCCGGGGCTGCGCCGGGCGATGGCGGGCTATTATGACCGCCGCTTTGGCGTCAAACTCAATCCCGATACCGAAATTGTTGCCACTTTGGGCTCGAAAGAAGGTTTTGCCAATTTAGCCCAAGCCATTTGTGCGCCGGGCGATGTGGTGATTGCGCCCAATCCGTCTTACCCCATCCATGCGTTTGGCTTCATTATGGCTGGCGGGGTCATCCGCTCGATCGAAGCCCACAGTCCCGAACAATATTTGGCAGGCATAAGCCGGGCTGTGCGCCATTCTGTGCCGCCGCCAATTGCGATGATTGTCTGTTATCCCGCCAATCCGACCGCTCAAGTCGTCGACCTTGACTATTATAAGGACGTTGTCGCGCTCGCCAAAAAGCACAATATGCTGGTGATTTCCGACATGGCCTATTCGGAAATCTATTTCGACGAATCCAAGCCCCCACCCAGCATCTTGCAAGTCGAAGGGGCGAAAGATGTGGTAGTTGAGGTCAATACCTTATCGAAAACCTATTCAATGGCAGGCTTTCGCGTGGGCTTTGCCTTGGGCAATGAGCGGGTGATCGCAGCGCTCGCGCGGGTTAAGTCCTATTTGGACTATGGGGCCTATACGCCCGTTCAAGTTGCCGCCGTCGAAGCGCTCAATGGGCCACAAGAGTGTGTGGCAGAGATGCGGGCAATTTACAAAGCTCGGCGCGATGCCTTGATTGACTCCTTTGCCCGCGCAGGCTGGAACGTCCCAGAGCCGCAAGCGTCCATGTTTGCTTGGTCGCAAATCCCTGAAAAGTTCCGCGGCCTGGGTTCGGTTGAATTCTCCAAAAGATTGGTTGAAAAGGCGGGCGTCGCCGTGGCGCCCGGTGCGGGCTTTGGTGAGTATGGCGACGAATATGTACGCATTGCTCTGGTTGAGAACGAGCAAAGAATTCGCCAAGCCGCGCGTGCTGTTCGGAAATTTTTGACCGAGGAGAGTGGGTCTTTATAGGCTCACCCTCTGATCTGGTTGCGATCATCGGGCCCTGAGGCTCAGCGAGAGATAGATATGGGTGTTTTGAGAATTGGGATTGCCGGCCTTGGTACGGTTGGCGGTGGGCTGTTGAAACTGGCCTATGGGCAGGGGCCTTTGGCCTCCACTGTGACAGTCACAGGCGTGAGTGCCCGGACCCGGGGGCGCACACGCGACGTGGATATTTCTTCCATCCCCTGGTTTGACGATCCCGTCGCGCTGGCAAAAAGCCCAGATATTGATGTGTTTGTTGAGTTGATGGGCGGTTCTGAAGGCAGTGCTAAGGCTGCCGTGGAAGCGGCCCTATCGGCGGGCAAGCATGTCGCCACGGCCAATAAGGCCCTGTTGGCAGAACATGGGGCAGACCTTGCCGCTCTGGCAGCCGCACATGGAGCCGAAATTCGCTATGAGGCCGCTGTTGCAGGCGGGATACCCGTCATCAAGGCGCTGCGCGAAGGCTTGGCCGCCAATGATATTTCTGCCGTCAGTGGCGTGTTGAACGGCACGTGTAATTACATCCTTACCGAGATGGACGTAACCGGGCGCAGCTTTGGCGATGTCTTGGCCGATGCCCAACGCTTAGGCTATGCCGAGGCCGATCCGACCTTGGATGTATCGGGGGCCGATGCGGGCCATAAGCTCGCCATTCTGTCCGCCATTGCTTTTGGTGGCGCGCCAAACTTCAAGGCGTTGCGGTTGGAAGGCATTCAGGCGATTGAGCCGATTGATTTGGAAAGCGCCAAATTCTTGGGCCGCCGGGTCAAGCTGTTGGCCAAAGCAGCGCGGGTCGGTGACAGCGTTATCCAATCGGTCCGCCCAACCTTGTTGGCGCAAGATCACCCCATTGCCCGGGTCAATGGCCCACTCAATGCGGTCGTGATTGATGCAGAGCCTGTCGGCCGTCTGTCGCTGGTGGGCAGGGGTGCGGGGGCAGGGCCTACGGCCTCGGCGGTTGCGGGCGATTTGATTGATCTTTCGCACGAAGATTCACGGCCTGTCTTCTCGGGTCCCGGTCAAGCCAATCCATTGACCGCAGCCTCGGGTGGGCTTTTGGCGAACTCGAAATTCTACGTTCGTTTACGCGTTCCAGATCGGGCTGGCACCATCGCCAAAATCACCGACACGCTGGCAAAACACCTTGTTTCCATCGAAAGCTTCCTGCAAAAGCCCCCTGAAGATGCAGCGCGTGTGCCCATCGTGCTGACCACCCAGCCCATGGCTGAGCAAGATTTGTTGGACGCTTTGGCTGAACTTTCTCGATTGGATGTCCTTGTTGAGGCCCCAGTCTTGATGCCACTGGAAGACTAATTTGAGGCCGCTCGGCTTTTCCGTGATCTCTAGTAAAGTTGGACCCTGTATGACCGTAAACCTTCCCCCTGATATCGCCGCTGGTGCTTTAGCCGCGACCGAGGCTGCCGCCATTGCTTCCTATCGTGGCATTGGCCGGGGTGACGAAAAGGCCGCAGATCAATTAGCCGTCGATGCCATGCGGACAGGCTTAAACGCCATTGCCATGAAGGGCCGCGTCGTGATTGGCGAGGGCGAGCGCGATGAAGCACCTATGCTCTATATCGGCGAAGAAGTAGGAACCGGTGAGGGCGGGGAATTTGATATCGCGCTTGATCCGCTGGAAGGAACTACTCTGACGGCAAAAGCTATGCCCAATGCCTTGGCGGTGTTGGCCATCGCGCCTAAGGGCGGGCTTCTCTATGCGCCCGATACCTATATGGACAAGATTGCGGTGGGTCCTGGTCTGCCGCAGGGTGTGGTTGATATTGATCGCACGCCTGCTGAGAACGTCATTGCTTTGGCAAAAGCCAAAGGCGTAGAGCCGCAACAAATTGGCGTTTGTGTCCTAGACCGGCCACGCCATAGCAGCATTATTGAGAGCTTGCGCTCTGTTGGTGCGCGGGTTCATTTGATCACCGATGGCGATGTGGCCGGTGTGATCTATACCACAGACCCGGAGACCGGGATTGACCTCTATTTGGGTCAAGGTGGCGCGCCAGAAGGGGTTTTGGCTGCGGCAGCCTTGAAATGCGTTGGCGGCCAGTTCCAAGGTCGCTTGGTTTTCCGCAATGAGGATGAAAAGGCGCGTGCCCGCCGTATTGGCATCACTGACCTTGGCCGCACCTATCAATTGGACGAGTTGGTCTCCACCGATGTGGTTTTCTCGGCCACAGGTGTAACCAATGGGGCCTTGGTGGCGGGTGTGAAAGCAAGCGCCAAGGGCTTTGTGACCGAGACTTTGGTGTTGGATTCTGCGGCCAAGACCGCCCGCGTCGTCCGCACCCAGCATTTAGGTTAGAACAATGGTCGGCTCTTTCCTCGGAATAGAGTCGAGCCTGACCGGTCGCAGATGGGTGCAACGTCTGCCGGACGGTCAATCTGAAGCCTCCCTTGGTGTCTTGGAAGAAGGGGTACGTCGCCTCGGCATTGGGGCGATGCAAGCCAAATTATTGGTTGCGCGCGGGGCCTTACCCGCCACAGCCCAGCGCATCTTGTCGCCCAAGCTTAAAAACGAGCTGCCTGAGCCGTTCACCCTCCAGGATATGGAAAAGGCGGTGACGGCCATTCTGGCGGCGGTTAGGGACCAAAAAGCCATTACCATTTTGGCCGATTATGATGTGGATGGCGGCACATCGGGGGCCTTGCTGCTCAGCTGGTTTAAGTCGATCGGGGCTAGAGCCAATGTCTTTGTGCCGGACCGTATTCTTGATGGCTATGGTCCCAGTCCCAAGATCGTCACGAAGATCAAGGCCAGCGGTACGGATCTCCTCATCACAGTGGATTGCGGGGCAGCAGCCTATGCCGCACTCGAAGAGGCCGCTCGGATCGGCTTAGATGTGGTAGTATTTGACCACCACTTGATGCATGGCGCGCCACCCCCTGCCTTGGCTGTGGTCAATCCCAATCGGCAAGATGATGGTTCCGGCTTAGGCTATTTAACCGCCGCAGGGGTGGTTTTTGTGGCATTGGTGGCCCTTAACCGGGCAGCACGCCAAGCGGGTCTATCGACTGGGCCGGACTATGATTTATTGAGCCGGCTCGACCTGGCAGCCCTCGGGACGATTTGCGATGTGGCCCCGCTGACGGGCCTCAACCGTGCTTTGGTGGCCCAAGGGCTTAAAGTGCAGGAAAAGCTTGCTAATCCCGGCCTTGCAGCTTTGGCGGTGACATCGAAACTGAAAGAACCCGGCAGTGTCTATGCCTCTGGCTGGGTCTTTGGTCCGCGCTTAAATGCCGGGGGACGGGTAGGAGATTCCTCTCTGGCAGTCCGCCTATTGTCGACCGATGATCCGCATGAGGCCAGCCAAATTGCCGAGGAATTAGAAGTCCTTAATGCCGAACGTCGAGCCATTGAAGCCAATGTGTTGGAAGAAGCCATTGCGCGGGTAGAGCGCGGCGAAGCAGGGCCATTGGATGGGCCGCTGTTGATGTTAGGCGCACCAGGCTGGCATCCAGGCATTATCGGCATTGTCGCTGGTCGCCTCAAAGACCGCTTCCACCGGCCGGTGATTGTCATTGGCTCGGCCGATCCAGATGACCGAGAGGCCAAGGGGTCGGGCCGATCGGTGCCCGGGATTAATCTGGGCGCTGCCGTCTCTGGGGCAGCCCGAGACGGGATCATTCTGGCCGGAGGCGGCCATGCCATGGCAGCGGGCCTGACCATGAATTTCAGTGAGCTTAAGTCGGTGCATCAGGATTTAGCCCGCCGCCTACGCACCGAGTCGGACGCAACCGCCACCAGCCGCGACCTCGCCATTGATGCCTTGGTGGGGCTTGGGGCTGCCACGCCTGACCTGCTTCAGGCTATGATTGAGGTTGGGCCCTATGGCGCAGGCTGGCCTGATCCTGTCTTTGCCTTTGCCGATGTCCGCCCCTATGCCGCTGCCCCTGTCGGCACGGGCCATGTGCGACTGATGTTGGAAGATCCATCGGGGCAGAGAATCAAAGCCATCGCATTCCGCGCGCTCAACACGCCTTTGGGCGATGCTTTGATGGGCAGGCAGCCTTTGCATGTCGTTGTTCGGCTGAAAAAAGACGATTGGCGCGGCGGAAACGCGGTTGATTGTGAGATTATCGATGCAAGTCCTGCATCTTAGCAGCAAAGGCCGCTTGCGTGTTGGCATCGGCCTTTGTATAGAGCGCGCCTCGCGTGTGAACAGCATGTGACGTGGCTCCTTCGTCTATCGGTTAGGACGCCTGATTTTCAATCAGGAAAGACGGGTTCGACTCCCGTAGGAGCTGCCAAGCCCACCCCGCACAAATCCCCATAAATCGGCATGTTCTTGCAGTACTTCTCCACAAGTCGCTGCCGCGTGACGTCGCGCTTGGCCGCACAGGCTGCCATGATAAGCAGCTGATTCGAAGGATAGGGAGCCCATGGGCGATTTAGTGGAATTAGATGGCAGTGGCGGCGACAGCGGCAATATCATCAACGAGCCGTTTGATCGGGCTTTAGAGAGTCGCTACCTCGTCTATGCTTTGTCGACCATTACCAGTCGCGCGCTGCCCGATGTACGCGACGGCCTAAAGCCCGTTCAGCGCCGGATTATCCATGCCATGGGTGAGCTCGGTCTCGACCCGGCCAGCAATTTCAAAAAATGCGCCAAGATCGTTGGTGACGTCATGGGTAAATATCACCCCCACGGCGACAGCGCGATTTACGATGCCCTTGTGCGTTTGGCGCAAGACTTCTCCGTCCGTTATCCCCTCGTCGATGGGCAAGGCAATTTCGGCAATATTGATGGCGATTCAGCGGCGGCCTATCGCTATACCGAAGCCCGCCTGACGGCGATTGGCGCTTTATTGATGGAAGGGGTGGATGAGGATTCGGTTCTCTTCCGCGAAACCTATAGCCAAGAAGATGAAGAACCTTCGGTTTTGCCTGCGGGCTATCCAAATCTTCTCGCCAATGGCTCGATGGGTATTGCCGTGGGGATGGCCACTTCGATCCCGCCGCATAATGCGGCAGAGCTGATTGATGCCTGTCTCTTGCTGATTGAAAAGCCGGAAGCCGATTTGGATGAAATCTTGGCGCTGGTGCCTGGCCCTGATTTTCCAACGGGCGGGATTTGCGTGGAATCGCGCGCTGCTATTCGCGAGGCCTATGCAACAGGGAAGGGTGGCTTCCGCACCCGCGCCCGCTGGCATGTGGAAGATACCGGCCGCGGCACGTGGCGCATCATTGTGACCGAGACACCCTATCAGGTGCAAAAGTCCAAAATTGTTGAGCGTTTGGCCGAGCTGATTGAAAACAAGAAAGCCCCACTTTTGGGCGATGTCCGCGATGAAAGCGCAGAAGATATTCGCCTCGTCTTGGAACCTCGTGCCCGTACGGTTGAGCCCGACCAATTAATGGAGAGCTTGTTCAAGCTCACCGATCTGGAAAACCGTTTCTCGATGAACCTCAATGTGCTCGACGCTAAGGGCGCACCGCGCGTGATGAGCTTGATTGAGTGCTTGAAGGCCTTCCTCGACCACAAGCGCGAAGTCATTGTGGCGCGTGCCAATTGGCGCTTGCGCAAGATTGAAGCGCGCTTGGAAATCTTGGCGGGCTTGCTGGTTGCCTATCTCAATCTCGACGAAGTGATCCGCATCATCCGCTATGAGGACGATCCCAAGCAAGTTCTGATCGCAACCTTTGACCTGACTGACGTACAAGCCAATGCCATTCTCGACACGCGCTTGCGTAATTTGCGCAAACTCGAAGAGATGGAAATTCGTCAAGAAAATGAAGACTTAAAGGCCGAACGTGATGGCCTGATGGCCATGATTGCCTCGCCCGATTTGCAATGGGCACAGGCGGCAGAAGAATTGCGCGAAATCCAATCGGCCTTTTCCAAAGACACCCCATTAGGTGCCCGCCGTACGACCTTTGCTGACGCGCCGGTTGCCTTGGCCCTGAGTGCGGAAGCCTTTGTGACGCGTGAGCCCATCACCGTCGTTCTGTCGCAAAAGGGCTGGATCCGCGCGCTTAAGGGCAAGATCGATGATTTATCGACCGTCAAATATAAGGATGGCGACGGCTATTATCTCTCGCTCCATGCCGAGACGACGGATCGCATCGTTCTTTTTGCCACCGATGGCCGCGCCTTTGCTTTGGCGGGCGATAAATTGCCGGGTGGGCGCGGCCTAGGCGAACCTGTGCGCCTTTCGATTGATCTGGGTGAAGAACACGACATTCTGGCCATGTTTCTGCCCAAGCCCGATGGCGAGCGCTTGATTGCTGCAAGCTCTGGCTATGGCTTTGTGGTCAGCGATGAAGAATGTGCGGCGATGCGGCGCTCGGGCAAGCAAATCTTGAATTTGGATGATGGCACCAAAACCGCGGTCGTCGCCCCCGTTCAAGGTGATATGGTGGCCGTCGTGGGCGAGAACCGGAAACTTGTGATCTTCAAAACCGAAGAATTGCCCCGCATGGGTCGGGGTAAAGGTGTCAAGCTACAGGCCTATAAGGATGGTGGCCTGTTGGATGCCCAGACCTTTAAGGCTGACGAGGGCCTTGCTTGGTATGATACTTCTGGCCGCCGCCGCGATGTGCCGGACTGGAAAGACTATGTCGCCAAACGCGCCGCCGCTGGTCGCATGGTCCCCCGCGGCTTCTCGCGCTCGGGCAAGTTTGTGGGGTAGCCGTCAAGCACAAATCAGCGACTTCGTGCGGCAACATGCCCTAAGGCCCCCGCTTTCCGCTTCGTTCCGGCGGGCAGGACATTGTGGCGGCGGGGAGAGGTTTTTGTCTAGAAGCGTTTTGGTGATCCCTATGGTCCACCAACAAGTGAGTTTGGCCTTTGGGGCAGGCACAGCCTGTACCAAAGCCTTCCAGATAAAAACCTTTTTCACGGTGTCATCCCGGACGGCGCTAGCCGATCCGGGACCCTGTGCCGCACAAGCACAAGGAGGTCCCCGCTCTGCGCTTCGCTCCGGCGGGGATGGCATTGAGGGGGCGGGGAAAGTTTTTTGTCTAGAAGCGCTTTGGTGACCCTTCTGGTCACCCAACCGCACCCTCAATTGTTTTTGCGACATCGGGGTAGTCAAGTGCGCAGCTTTGCTGCGTCGCAAGGCGATCCGTTTTCGAAGAAAACGGACACTTGACGACCCAGATGTCGCGCTGATCCTCGATGATCCATTTTGGTGAAACAAGGTTTCCACCAA
>NZ_NCSQ01000170.1 GCF_002105465.1 Aquidulcibacter paucihalophilus | reverse complement strand
TTAGCGCCCCGGCCCCTCTGCTTGCTTCAGCCAAGCACAAGCCAAANACCCCCGGAGGTCTTTTCCTCGCGGGGCTAGACGTGTTTCTTCTCCAACCGCAGTTGAGGGTTTCCCCTGACACAATAAAACTCTAGGTCTGGACCTATGGTTGGACTGATTGATCGCGATAGCCGGGTGTGGGCCGTTTTAGGCCCAACCAATACCGGCAAGACCCATTTGGCGGTAGAGCGTATGCTGGGCCATCCTACGGGCATGATTGGCCTGCCGCTGCGCCTTCTGGCGCGCGAAGTCTATGACCGCATTGTCAAGCAAAAAGGGGTTGGCCATGTGGCGCTGGTGACGGGGGAAGAGCGGATTGTTCCAGCTTCCGCCCGCTATTTTGTCGCCACCGTGGAGGCTATGCCGCTCGACCGGCCGTTTTCTTTCATTGCCATTGATGAAATCCAGCTCTGTGCGGACCCCGATCGTGGGCATATTTTTACCGACCGTCTGTTGCGGGCACGCGGCCAAGCCGAGACGATGTTCTTAGGCTCTGACACCATGCGGCCCATGATCCGCGCCATGATCCCAGGCATTGAGTTCGAACGGCGCGAGCGGCTGTCGACCTTGAGCTATACGGGCGTCAAAAAGATCACCAAGCTCGCGCGGCGCAGCGCCATTGTCGCCTTCAGCCAAGAAGAGGTCTATGCCATCGCCGAATTGATCCGTCGCCATAAGGGCGGTGCGGCAGTCGTGATGGGGGCCTTGAGCCCGCGTACCCGAAATGCGCAGGTTGCTCTGTATCAATCAGGCGAAGTTGATTTTCTGGTGGCCACCGACGCAATCGGAATGGGCCTTAATATGGATGTCGACCATGTGGCCTTTGCCAGCCTATCTAAATTCGATGGCAGACGGCATCGGCCGCTTCGAGCCGATGAAATGGCCCAGATTGCTGGACGGGCGGGCCGCTTTCGCACCGACGGGACCTTTGGCGAAACCGCGGACTGCCCTGACCTTGACACCGAGACCATCGAGCGGATTGAAGGACATCAGTTTGAACCGATTGATGCGCTGGAATGGCGGACATCAGACCTCGATTATCGGTCCTGCCAAGCTTTGATCGCCTCGCTGGAGGCACCCTCGCCACATCCCTCGCTGAAACGCTCCCGCGGGGCACTTGATGAAGAGGCGTTTCGACGCTTGGCGATCTTGGAGTGGGTTCAGCCGTTTACGCGCTCCTCTGTCGGCGTGCGCCGTTTGTGGGATGTCTGCCAGCTACCGGATTTCCGCAAAGCACCCCAAGATGAGCATGTTCATCTGATTGAGGGATTGGCCGAACACCTGCTTAAGCCTAAAGGCGTGATCCCATCAGACTGGTTCGCGCGACGGGTAAATGAGCTCGACAGGACCGATGGTGATATAGAACAATTGCAACAAAGATTGGCAGCAATCCGGACCTGGACCTATGTCGCCAATCGTTCTGACTGGGTTGATGAAAATAGACACTGGCAAGGCCAGACTCGGGTGATAGAAGACCGACTATCTGATACACTCCACGAGCGCTTGATGCAGCGCTTCATTGATAAGCGTACCTCCGCCCTGTTGAAGGGCCTTAAACGGGAAAATGCCATGGAAGTTGACGTGAAAGAAACCGGCGAAGTGACTGTGGAGGGCCATGCTATTGGCCGCCTCGTCGGTTTGCGCTTTCAGGCAGATCCAGACGCCACTGGGCTGGAAGAGCGCGCTGTGAAAAATGCGGCGTTCCAAGCTTTGCGGCCGGAACTCACCCGTCGTCTGGAGGCGATTGCCACAGGTGGCATCAATGATTTTGTGCTGTCGGATTTGGGGGTCATCATCTGGCGGGGCGATGAGATCGCCAAGCTGATGGCCCGCCAGCCTTTGTTGAAGCCAAAGGCTGTCATGCTGGGCGGCGAATTGGGTCCTGAAGATGTGTTGAAGCGCGCACAAGAGCGGCTCGACAATTGGTTGCTCGAAATTGTGACCCGGGATCTGGGCCCCCTAAAGGCTTTGGCGGAAGCTGCAGACGGCGAAAGTCTGAAGGGCCTTGCTCGTGGGGTTGCTTACCGGGTTGCTGAAGCCGGCGGCGTCATGGACCGGGCAGAGCTTGATGCCGATATCAAGCAATTGTCGCAAGATGATCGCAAGGCGCTGCGCGCGGTGGGCTTACGCTTTGGTCGCGCCAATATTTATGCGCCAGCGCTTCTCAAACCACGGCCTGCCCGCCTGCATGCTTTGCTGGCCTTCTTCGCGACGGGTGGGGACCCTGCTGTCAGCGCGCCCTTCCTGCCGCCTTTGGGCGTGACGAGCTTTACGTTGACAGGTCCGGTTGAGCCTAAGCCCTTAGCGGCGGCAGGCTTCCGCGCCTTTGGCCAACGCGCGGTGCGGCTTGATATTGTCGACCGGATTGCCGACGCTTTGTTTGAAGCGGCAGAAGCGGCCAAGGGGCCTTGCTTGTTCCCGCCGGTCATTGTGTCGCTGCTGGGGGCGTCAAATGAAGACGCCGAATCCGTGGTCGAGGCGCTGGGCTGGGAGAAGTTTGAGACGATCCGGCCTGTACAGCCACCAGAATCTGTTGGGGTTGAACGTGTCACCGCTACGGGCAGCGATGCGGAAGTCATCGAAGGCGGCATGCCGGATGGTGAGCCTGCCCCAGAGGTCGCACCAGAGGCCGAAGTAGCGTCCGGGGATGAGGCTATCGCTGAAGCGTCCGAAGTTCTGGAGGCAGAAACCACGACAGAGCCTGCGGCGGTGGAGACTGTCACCCTGTGGCGGCGGAAGCGCACCAAGCCACCCCGTACCGATCAGCGCCCATTTAAGCGCAGTAATCCTAATCGGGCTCCGAACCCGCGTCCACAAGGCCAAGCGTCGGGCGAGGCTGCACCCCGCGAACCCCGTCCACCCCGTCCCGAGGGCCAACGGCCCGCGCAGGGCGAGCGTCGCGAGGGCAATCGCCCCCCCCGTGACGGCGGGTTTAAACGCCCTGAAGGCGGTCGTCCGCCACATCGCGGGCCAGAGGGTCGCAGCTTTGCCGCCGCTCCCCCGCGCCCAGGCGCTGGCGGTGGTGCTGTTGATCCAACCAATCCATTTGCCGTTTTGGCAGCCCTGAAGCTGACCTCTGAACCAGCTAAGCCAGCTAAAGGTGGGCAGTCGTCGAAGAAGCCTAAGGGCAAGAAACCGCACAAGGGCGATGGCGGCACGTCTGCGCCCACGGCGGAGCCACAAGCTGAATGAGCGAGGAGGCCGATCGCGCCCGGCTAGACGTGTGGCTGTGGCGCGCCCGCTTTTTTAAGAGCCGCAGCTTGGCGACGGAATTCGTTTCTCGCAAAGGGGTGCGTCTGGCGCGTGGTGGATTGGCCGTCCGCAAGATTGACAAGCCCGGTTATACGATCGCGCCGGGCGATGTTTTGGCCTTTGCCATTGCAGGCCACCCCTACCATGTAGAAATTCTGGCTCTAGGTGTGAGGCGAGGGCCTGCATCCGAGGCTGTTCTGCTCTATAATGCCGCAATCAGCCGGGACGAGGTTGACCTTTCGGGTCAGCGCGGTCACATCGGCGCCGAAAAACTACTAAGGAGCCCCCGCTAGGACCATGACCTATATCGTGACTGACGCCTGCGTGAAGTGCAAATATATGGATTGTATCGAAGTTTGCCCGGTAGATTGTTTCTACGAAGGCGAAAACTTTCTGGTGATCCACCCCGACGAATGTATCGATTGCGGTGTCTGCGAGCCTGAATGCCCAGTGGATGCGATCAAGCCCGACACCGAGGATGAGCCCGATGGCAAGTGGCTGAAGATCAATTCCGACTATGCCAAGATTTGGCCGAACATCACCGTTAAGGGCGAGCCGCCTGCAGACCGCGATGACTTTGCCAAAGAAGAGGGCAAGTTTGAGAAATACTTCTCGCCCAATCCCGGCGAAGGCAATTAAGCTGTGTGCTTGGCGCACGCAGCGCGTGCCCACAAGAAGGTCGCGAGGCCTTTGGAGTTCGTCTGATGAGTTGGTCCAAAACCTATGACGGCGCAGAGCCGATGCGCGTCAATAAATGGATGGGCCAGACCGGGGTCTGCTCGCGCCGTGAAGCTGAAGCCTTAATTGACGCGGGCTTGGTCTCCATTGATGGCGAAACCGTCGCCGATGTGGGGCGCAAGATCCAGCCCGGTCAAACCTTGACCATTGCCGAAGCTGGGAAGTCGCAACTCGACAATCGCTTCTCCATCGTCATCAATAAGCCGCCTGGCATTGTCTCGGCCCATCCTGAACCCGGCCAAGTCCCGGCCATCCGCCTGCTGACGCGGGAAAATCTGATCGGAACCTCTGACATCATCCCAGATGATGAGATGAGCTTGGCTCCGGTGGGCCGCTTGGACATGGATTCACGCGGGCTTTTGGTTCTTTCCGAAGATGGCGTTTTGGCCAAAGCCTTGATTGGTCCACAATCGGGCCTTGAGAAAGAGTATTTGGTGGCGATTGAAGGCATTATCACCGATTGGGCTTTGGAAAAGCTGCGCTATGGCTTGGTGCTCGATGGCCGCCAATTGAAGCCCGCGGTGGTGGAAGTCATTGGGCGCTATCGCTTGCGCTTCATTCTGACCGAAGGTCGCAATCGGCAAATCCGGCGGATGTGCGAGGCGGTGGGCCTTTATGTGGTTGATCTGTGTCGTATTCGCATTGGGAGCTTGACCTTAGGTGACTTGCCGGAAGGCAAGTGGCGTTTATTGACGCCGGGCGAACGTCAGGCCCTGATTGGCGGCGCACAGCCCGTCGCGGCAAGTTAGTGGTGCGGTAACGCGGGTGGCTGTCGCATCCGGCGCGCTTCACTTTCTGAATTATTTATGATATATGAATAGGGCTGGTGCAGTCCTGCACAGCATTCTCTGGTGGACCCCAGCCTTACGAAGCAAATTGGCTCAACATCGTAACGATCTTTTTTAGGAAAGCGCGTGGCGGTGCAAGCAGCTTTTTGTCTCTGATGGGCTGGCATGGTGCGAGGGTGAGTTCGCGATGAGCGACGTTAAGAAGACAACATTCCAAATTGGTGACTTTGTGGTTTATCCAGCGCATGGCGTTGGTCGGATCACCGGGATCGAATCCCAAACAGTGGCAGGCATGAGCCTAGAAGTTTTCGTCATTGCGTTTGATCAAGACAAAATGACTTTGCGCGTTCCCACATCAAAAGTGAAAACCGGCGGCCTGCGGGCTTTGTCTGGCCCTTCCATTATGGACGATGCCTTGAAGACCTTGACGGGCCGTGCCCGCATCAAGCGCGCCATGTGGAGCCGTCGTGCCCAAGAGTATGAAGCGAAGATCAATTCAGGCGACTTGATTTCAATCGCCGAAGTGGTGCGCGATCTGCATCGGGCCACCGACCAGCCAGAGCAATCCTATTCGGAGCGGCAATTGTATGAATCCGCCCTCGACCGCATGGCGCGCGAAGTGGCTGCGATCGAAAGCGTCAACCGCGAAGAAGCCATCAAGAAATTGACGGGCACTTTGGCCACCCGCGCCGCTTAACCCCGTTTCTTTATCGACGAAGAATGGATCCCGGTTGGCCCTGCCAGCCGGGATTTTTTGTGGCTTGGGTATGGGGTGGCGACGGCAACTGGGCTAGTGCATGCCTAAGTTTGGTTTGCGTTAGAACAGTTCAAGGGCACGCTGCGCTTGCCTTGACTCCTCATCTTGGGCGCACAAACTGGAACGCGGCTTGTGCTTGGGCATCGCCCGCAACAAAGGCCTTGCACATGATGTGCCCGTTGGGCTCTAGCACCCCGTGACCCCCAATCTATCCACCCCCGCCACAGCCACGGTTAGGATCAGTCCGGTGTCGGGTTTTAGCGCGCTGATACCAACCACCCTACTTTCATGCGGGCCACTTCTTGATCACTTTCATTGCTCAGCGTCACATCGACTTGAAACCGGACTTTGCCATCGGCAGCCAGACGGGCCACCAGGTCGGGGCCTGGTTCGCTGGTTTTGGCTTTTGCGGTGATCGTGCCCTTGGCGATTTTGACATAGTCAATCGAGGCATCGGTGGCGATGGGGCGAACTTGCAGCAAGTTCTCGACAAATGCCCCACTCATCGCAGCCCCAGATGCGGCTTCACCCAAGGTGAACAAGGCCCCGGCATGCAAGCTTGCAATATGATTATTGACTTCCGGCCGTTGTTCCAGACTGGCGGTGGCCTCACCGGCACCAATATCGAGAATCGTGACCCCCGTGGTGGTGGCAAAGGGTACTGCCCCGGCCAGATGGTTTTTGATCATGTCATACATGGCATTGTCTCCAAAATGTATCCAATGGATACATTTGAGGCATGTCGGCTGTCAAGGCGGTTGTCACGCGCGCTGGCTGGCTTCAAGATGGGCTGACCATGCCCAAGTCCGACTCAGATCAGCCCTATCACCACGGTGCTTTGAAAGAAGCCGCCCTTACTGCCGTGGTGGCGCGTCTGCGTCGGGGTGAGGATGAATTGCCAACAGTGCGGGAATTGGCTGCCGAAATCGGCGTGAGCCATCGTGCCCTGTATCGCTATTTCGCCGATAAGGATGCGCTGAAACAGGCGGTGGCAGGCGAGGGATTTGGGCTGTTGGCAGAACGCCTTCCGAGCGGGTCTGACCTCACCGCACTGTCGCTCATCGATGGCTTTTTGCGCTTTGCTTTTGACGAGACCAGCCTCTACCGACTGATGTTTTCCCTGCGTGCGGCAGCTTTATTGGCCGAACCCGCTCCGGGCCAACAGGTTCGCCGGGTAATCGCCTTGGCCATGCACGCCTTCGATGATGGGACAGAGGAGGAGGCAGTCCGCAATCGCGTCTTCTCGGCCTGGGGGCTGGCGCATGGCCTGTTTGACCTGTGGCGTGCTGGCGCCCTGCGCGCGGCGACACCCGAATTGGCCCATAAATTTATTCGTACCCGTATTTTGGAAAGTGGTTTGGTGGATTGAGGCGGGCTGCAAGTTTGTGCTCCCAAGAGGCGCGGGGAACTACCACAAATCTCTCGTCCGCGCCGAAGCGTGAGCGGCAAGCGCGGATCTCATAGGACTTTGCAGCACAAGATCCCTCATTGGCTGCACCATCGGGGACGACAGACGGCAAATTTCCTTTTTCGCTTGCATTGTGATCACAAAGTGATATCATATTGATACTGAGAAGAGGAGCTTTAGATGTCTCGGACCGAAATTAACCGCACCGAAGAGCGGCCAACCTTGTCGATGCCTGGCGTGCCTATGTTTCTTGCCTTTGCGTTGGCAATCATTGTGTCTGTTTATCTCATCGTCGCTGGCGGCCAAGATGCGAATTTTGCCCTCGCTTCGATTCTGATTGCCCTGAGTGCCTTTGGCATGTGTGGCTTTTATTCCATCCAGCCCAATGAAGCTGTGGCGATATTGCTCTTTGGTGCCTATCGCGGGACAGACCGCGCGACGGGCCTGCGTTGGGTATGGCCCTGGTTGACGCGCAAGAAAATCTCCATGCGCGTCCGTAACGTCACGTCCGACAAGCTGAAGGTGAATGACAAGGACGGCAATCCGATTGAAATCGCCGCCAATGTGGTCTGGCGCGTGCAAGATTCCGCGCAAGCCTTGTTTGACGTCGATGATTATGAACGCTTTAGCCGGATCGAGATTGATACCGCGCTGCGCGATATTGCGGCCCATTATTCGTACGATCATGCTGCAGAGGGGGAGTTGACCCTGCGCGGCCATGCCGAAGATGTTGCCGCCCTATTGGGCGAGCGCTTGAACCAGCGCTTGGCGGTTGGCGGTATGCGTGTCGATGAAGCCCGTATCTCGCATTTGGCCTATGCAACCGAAATTGCAGGGGCGATGTTGAAGCGCCAGCAGGCGCAAGCCATTCTAGCGGCGCGCCAATTGATCGTGATGGGAGCTGTCGGCATGGTGGAAAGTGCACTCGAGCAATTGTCAGCCCGCGGCGTTGTGGCCCTCGACGAAGAACGCAAAGCCCAGATGGTCTCAAACCTCTTGGTCGTGTTGTGTGCCGATCGCGAGGCCCAGCCCGTCGTCAATGCTGGCACGCTGTATTAGGGCTGGGTCAGACATGGCCGCCAAGCCCCGTAAGCCGTTTCTATTGCGCATCAGCCCGCAGGTGTTGAGTGCGGTAGAGCGGCTGGCGGCTGCCGAGTTTCGCTCGGCCAATGTGCAAGTAGAAGTGCTGCTGCGCGAGGCTTTGGCCAAGCGCGGCATCGCCATTAAAGCCGACGATCCACCCGAGGAAGAGCCCTAGTTCACCACTTTTTCATAAAAATGACGTAGGCGTCACTTTACGACGGTGCAGAGTTTTGTTAGAAGGGCGTATGACTGAAACTCTCCTCTCCCGTATCGGCTACGACTTTGGTGCAGCAGCACGTGGCATCAGCCGCTTGTTGAACAATAAAGAAGATACCAAGGCCGTTTTCGAAATCATGCGTGCCCTGTCAGGCCGCTCGATTCCCAATGGCTATATGCGCCTGCTGCGCTCGCAAGAAGGCGGCCGTATTGCCTATGACCGGGTGGAGTTGCAGCCCATTTTGGATGACCATGAGACTTTGGCGAAACTGCCGGAAGGCAGCGTAGGTCGGGCCTATTTGGCCTTTGTGCAAGGTCGCAAAATCTCTGCAGAAGGCCTTGCCGAGGAAAGCCGCGCGACAGGCGACGAGATTGACTCGCTGCATCCGTATGCGTGGTATGGTCGGCGGATGCGCGATGTGCATGACCTCTGGCACGTCCTCAGCGGCTATCAGACAGACGCGTTGGGCGAAGCCTGTGTGGTGTCCTTTTCTTTCCCGCAGACGCGGTCTTTGGGCTTTGCCCTGATCGGCTTTGCGGCCGCGCGCGAACTTCAGCGCCTGTTGCCAGGTCGGCCTGTGTTTAAGGCGGTGTGGCAGGCCTATCAAAATGGCCGCAAGGCGGCTTGGTTGCCGGTGCAGCATTATGAGCGTCTGTTGGCCGAGCCTTTGGATGCCGCACGCAAGCGCCTGAATATCGCGCCACCAACCTATTATCTGGAAATACCAGCCAGCGAACGCGATGGCGTTCCAGCGAACTTGAAAGGTGCGCCTGTGGCCGCCTAAGGCGCGGCCACCGGCGTTTATTCCTTTAGGCTACCCGCACGCGGTGGGCGGCTTCTGGCAAGTCTGCCCCAAAGCAACGCTGATAGAATTCGGCCACAGTTGGCCGCTCAAGCTCGTCACACTTATTCAAGAAGGTGAGGCGGAATGCCAGCCCAACATCTTCAAAAATATCAGTATTTTGCGCCCAGGTGATCACAGTCCGCGGGCTCATGACGGTTGAGATATCACCATTCATGAAGGCGTTGCGCGTCATATCGGCAACCCGGACCATCTTGCTCAATTCCGCACGCTTGGCAGAATCGGTCTCGCCCAGCTTCGCGGCCACAATGTCGGTCTCCACATCATGGTCGAGATAATTGAGCGTGGTGACGAGGGACCAGCGGTCCATCTGGCCTTGGTTGATTTGCTGGGTGCCATGATACAGGCCTGTCGTGTCGCCCAAACCAATCGTATTGGTGGTGGCAAACAGGCGGAAGGCTGGATGGGGCTTAATGACCTTGTTCTGGTCGAGCAGGGTCAAGCGGCCAGAGGCTTCCAGCACGCGTTGGATCACGAACATCACATCGGGCCGACCAGCGTCATATTCGTCAAACACCAAGGCGACATTGCGTTGCAGCGCCCACGGCAGAATGCCCTCCCGGAATTCGGTAATCTGCTTGCCGTCTTTCAGAACAATGGCGTCCTTGCCGACCAGATCGATCCGGCTGACATGGCTGTCGAGATTGACGCGCACCAAGGGCCAATTCAGGCGGGCAGCGACTTGTTCAATATGGGTTGACTTGCCGGTGCCGTGGTAGCCTTGAACCATGACGCGGCGATTGTGGGCAAAGCCTGCCAAGATCGCGCGGGTGGTTTGGGGATCAAACTTATAAGTCGGGTCCAATTCGGGGACATATTCATTGGATTGGCTGAAAGCGGGAACTGTCAGCTTAGAGGCAAAACCAAAAACGCTTTCGACTGAAACAGTCGTGTCAGGCAGCGCGGCAATCAATGTATCAGTCATGGTAGTCATCAGGTCCTCTTAGCGTCTTGTTTGAGGATCAGACGCGCGCCGTCAAGCATGCATTTCTGTTCGAACTGCTGACATGGTGCGCTGTGACATTTTTGCGAGGCTTTTCCGCAGGCCTTGGGGCGTTGTCCCAACCATGTTTTCCGCCGCAGCGGTAGGAGGGAGCGGGGACCCTCGGGGATTTTGCGTCCTAAGGCTCCCGATTGCTTGCGCCATCTGGGATGTTATCCCTAAAACTTCTTAAGCCCGGCGCGCGGTCTTCAGCACCTTATAGGCCTTCACCACTGCATTGAGACGGGTCTCAGCACTTCTATCCCCCCCGTTTGAATCTGGGTGATACTGGCGCACAAGGGCTGCATAGGTGCTACGCACTTTCGCGCGATCGGCATGGGCGTCGAGGCCCAACGTATCAAGCGCTTTCAGAACGGGGGCAGAGGGACGGTTTTCTTGTGGATGAGGAGCAGGGCGAGCGGCGGCGGCGCGACGACCCGCGAAAGCTCTAAACGGGTCTTTGGTTTCATCACTCGTCGCGGCCTTTTTATAGACATGGGCGTCGGGCGAGTTGGCGCTGGCGCGGAATGTCCAAGTCGGGCGGCCACCATGGGCTGCCGCTTCGCGATGGGCGCGCGCGTCATCTTCGGTCATGCCCTCGAAGAAGTTCCAATTCTTATTGTAGAGCGCGGCGTGCTTCTCACAAAAATGCCAAATCTCGCCCGGATTATCGCGGCTCTTGGGCGCACGACACGTCGCTTCGGCCCCACATCCATCGTGCTCGCACAGTTGGACATCGGGGTTTACTTTGACAACCGGTGGCTTTCGCACCCGAATGTCTACAAATTTAGGGCGGTAGGAGAATGAATCTGTCATGAGGGGCCTAATATGCGTTTGACTGCCGCTACAGACAAGGACGAATGACCGATGGGACCCGTGCAAATACAGATGCGACGAAAATTGACCGAGGCTTTTGCCCCGCTTGTGCTTGAAATCTTAGACGAAAGTGCCAGTCACGCCGGTCATGCGGGTGCGGCTGTTCATGCCGCCAAACAGGGTGGGGCGGCAATTGGGAATGGCGAGACACATTTTCACGTCACAATTGTGAGTGCAGCCTTTACTGGCCTCAACCGCGTTGAGCGCCAACGTGCCGTCTATCAAGTGCTCGCCGAGGAATTGGCTGGGCCCGTCCATGCTCTCGCGCTTAAAGCAAACCCGCCCGCCTAAGGGCTTAGTCGGCGCGGTCGCGGGCCTCAAACACGGGTTCAGGCTTGATGAAAGGGGCGGTTTCATCCCCCTCTGTTGAGGGGGCTACCTTTTCGGCTGTCGGCAAGACGCGCGAAAGGATCAACAGACCCAAAATGGCTGAGATGACAGAGCCCGCATAAACGCCAAGCCGTGTTGGTGTGGCGAGGGCAGGGTCCTTGAAGGCAAGCGCCCCGATAAACAGGCTCATGGTAAAGCCAATACCGGCAACACAAGCGACACCCACCATTTGCGGGAAAGTACCTGGAAGCTTGGCGCGCATGACTTTGCCGGCCAAATAGCCACTCAGCGCAATGCCAATTGGCTTGCCCAGAACAAGGCCCAATCCCGCACCCAAAGTCACCGGATGGGTGAGATATTTCTCGGCCCCTGCTAAATCGACCCCGGCATTGGCAAAGGCAAAGACTGGCATAATGCCATACAACACCCATGGTCTGAAATCATGCTCTGCCTCGTGGAGGGGCGACTTGTCGTGGCGGTCACGCATCGGCACGCAGGCAGCAACCAACACCCCGGCAATCGTGCCACTCACCCCACTTTGGTGCATGAACACCCACAGCACGACCCCGACCAACACATAAAGCCCGATCGCGCGGACTTTGAAACGGTTCATGGCGATCAGGACTCCCATCACCACGCCAGCTTGCACCAGATAGCTAAGATGCAATGTCTCGGTATAGAAAAAGGCCACAATCACAATCGCACCCAAATCATCCACTACCGCGACAGCCAGCAAGAAGGCCTTCAGCGCCGGTGGGACGCGATTGCCTAGAAGAGACAAAACGCCGAGGGCAAAGGCAATGTCGGTTGCCGCAGGGATTGCCCAGCCATGGCCAAAGCCTGCAGGCGCTGCAAAAAACAGGAAGATCAGAGCTGGGACGGCCATGCCTCCGGCTGCACTAATGATCGGCAAAATCGCGGCTGTTAGGTTTGATAACTGGCCTTCCAACAATTCCCGCTTGAGTTCTAAGCCAACAAAGAAAAAGAAAATCGCCATCAGACCATTCTTGATCCAATAGGAGAATTTCATCTCGATCCCGCCCTCGGTTGGGCCGATGGTCACTTTGGTGTCGAGGATGGCATGATAGAGACCAGCCAAAGGCGAGTTGACCACGATCATGGCCATAAGGGCGGTCACCACGAGTAAAGCACCCGGTACCGCTTCTTGTGGTAGAAACCCAAAAATTTTGGTGTCGGTGGACGGACTAGCCATGTTGAATCCTTAAATGCGCATGAGGGTCTTAGGCGATAGAGATGAGATAGCCCGTGTAGGCAACAAAGCCTGCGATAAACACCAATCCCTCCCAACGCATCAGCTTCAAGCCGGAACGTGCAAAAAACACCAGAACGGCGGTCGTGGCCAACAGGACCCAGATATCAAACTGGACGATCTGTGCCGGGATCTCAATCGGTTTAACAACCGCAGTCGCGCCAAGAACAAATAAGACGTTGAAAATGTTCGAGCCGACAATATTCCCATAAGCCACGTCGGCATGCTTGCGCAGCGCGGCTGTAATTGAAGTAACCAACTCGGGCATGGATGTTCCCACAGCCACAACCGTGAGGCCAATGATGGTATCGGACACGCCAAATCCTTTGGCCAGATCAACGGCACCATTGACAAAGAAGCGGGCCCCAAAAATGGTGATGGCAATGCCGCCGACGGCTAAAATCAAGGGCAGCAGGATTCCCTTTGGTCCTTGAGGCGCATCTTCGGCCCGGTGTTCCAAAACCACCGCCGCTTCATCTGGGTGCTGCTTCTCTTGTCTGTAAACAAAATACACATAAGCCAGCAAAGAACCGATAAAGAGCAGGCCGACCCAGCTTGGCATAAAGCCCACCAGAACGACGCCGAGCAATGCCAAACTAGAGGCGATAAGGACCAAGACATCGCGCTTAAAGCCCTTTGGATCAATCACCAGCGGGAAGATGACAGCAGAAGCCCCTAAGATCAGCAACACATTGGCGATGTTAGAACCCACCACATTGCCCACCGCAATGCCGGGTGAACCTTCCAAGGCCGCCGTCACACTGGTAACCAACTCAGGCGTGGAGGTCCCAAAGCCAACCAAGGTAAGGCCAATCAGGAGAGGCGAGACCCCCATATTCTTTGCGGCCGTGACAGAGCCCCGAACCAAAAGGTCCCCACCCACCACAAGCATAGCCAATCCAACGGCCAGTGAGATTGCGATTTCCAAAGTTGGGTGCTCCTTAGGGCCAAGCAGAAGGCAAGTGGATGCCCGAGACAATAGCTTATGACCTAAGCCTGGCTTTATGACAACGTTTTCCGCATGACTGTTACGTGAGCGTGACGCGATCAATGCTGATGTTTGTTGGTGGACTTATTGCGCCAAAGCCTGCGGGGCGTTACGTTTAGGCCATGTTTCAAGCGCAGCCACCCTTTCCTGTTCCGCTCAAACGGACCGTGGCGCTGGTTGGCCTCATGGGGGCAGGTAAGTCGTCGGTGGGGCGGCGCCTCGCAGCGCACCTGAACGTCCCGTTCAAAGATGCCGATGATGAGATTGTGATTGCAGCAGGTCGGCCGATTGCCGATATTTTTGCTGAACGCGGTGAGGATGAGTTCCGCGCTGGCGAGCGCCGCGTGATCGCCCGCATCTTGGAAGAGCCTCCCCATATTTTGGCAACCGGCGGTGGGGCCTTTATGAACCCAGTCACGCGGGTCATGTTGCGCCAACGCGCGACGACGGTTTGGTTACGCGCGGACTTGGAGACTTTGGTCAAGCGCGTCTCGCGCCGTGATGATCGGCCGCTCTTGCGCGCAGGCGACCCTCGCGAAATCATGGAAAAATTGATGGAAGTACGTTATCCGACCTATGCGGAAGCTGACATAATCGTAGAGTCCCGCGAAGGCCCGCACCATATTACGGTTGATGCGGTGATTGCGGCCCTGCGCGCGCATGGGGACTTGGAGAGCGTGGCGTGAAGCAAACCGTTGCAGTGGCCTTAGATCAAAGGTCCTATGTTGTCGATATTGGCCAAGGCCTCTTGGCTGAGGCCGGGGCACTGATCCGCCCGCTGATGAAGCGACCCCGCGTTGCAATCATTGCAGACTCTACCGCTTGGGCGCTGCATGGCGGGGTGTTTGGCGAGAGTCTTACCCAAGCAAGCATTATATGGGACTTGATCGAAATTGCCCCAGGCGAGGGCAGCAAAAGCTTTGCCAGTCTTGAACGGGTGACCGAGGCGCTTCTGGCCCTAAATCTTGAGCGCTCTGATCTGATTATCGCCTTTGGCGGGGGCGTGACCGGCGATTTGACGGGCTTTGCCGCCGGGATCACCAAGCGCGGCATCGATTTTGTGCAAGTGCCGACCACGTTGTTGGCCCAAGTTGATTCCTCCGTTGGCGGCAAAACGGCCATTAATGCCAGTGCCGGCAAGAATCTAATCGGAGTCTTCTGGCAGCCGCGTTATGTTTTGGCCGATCTATCCACGCTGGCGACTTTGCCTGCACGCGATTTGCGGGCAGGTTGGGCCGAGATTTTGAAGATCGGCTTGCTTGGTGACCGGGCTTTCTTTGACTGGTGCTTGGCCCATGCGCCCACGGCGCTGGCTGGCACGGTTGAGCATTTAGCCTATGCCATTGGTCAGTCTGTTCAGGCCAAGGCCCGCATTGTGGCCGAAGACGAACGCGAAGCTGGCGTGCGCGCACTCTTGAACCTCGGTCACACCTTTGGGCATGCGTTTGAAGCCATCGTTGGTTTTGATGAAAGCGTGCTGCGCCATGGCGAAGCGGTGGCCTGTGGCATGGCAATGGCATTCCGCTTTTCCCACGCCCAAGGGCTTTGCCCACAGGAAGATGTCCTGTTGGCAGAGAAGGCTTTGCAAGCCGCGGGCCTTGCCTATCTACCCAGGCTTTTGCCCGGCGGGCCCTGGCATCCAGATGCTTTGTTTGAAGCCATGAGCCACGATAAGAAGAATGAGAATGGGGCACTGACCCTAATCTTGACGCGCGGTATCGGCGCGGCCTTTGTGCAAAAGGGCGTTGATGCTGAAGCGGTCCGAGCCTTTTTGAAAGAGGATGTTCAACGATGACGATTGACCCCACGGTCATCGTAACAGCGATTTCGGTCGCTGTTCTTATTGCGATGTCTGCTTTTTACTCTGCGGCTGAGACGTCGATTACGTCCTCCTCGCGCGCGCGTATGTTCCAGCTTGAAAAGGAGGGTGACCGCGCGGCAGCGCGCGTCAATCGCCTAATCCAAAACCCAGACCGGCTCATTGGCTCGCTGCTTTTGGGCAATAATTTCTTGAACACTTTGGCCGGTGCCCTGACTACAGCGCTTTTGGTGCAATTGTTTGGCCAAGCCCCCACCACAATTGCCATCGCAACGGCTCTGGTGACGGCGATTGTTTTGATCTTTGCCGAAGTGATGCCGAAGACCTTTGCTTTCTCCTACCCGGAGGCGACGGCGCGCTGGGTGTCACTGCCCGTGCAATGGTCGGTCACCCTTCTCAGCCCGATTGTAACCGCCGTGCGTTGGATTGTGCGGGCCACCTTGCAGATATTTGGCGTCAAGCTGGATCGTGTCACCGATGAAGATGCGACGATGGAAGAAATTCGTGGCGCGATTGAGCTTGGCAAGCATGAAGGCAGCGTGGAAAAATCCGACCGCGACCGGGTTGCAGGGGTTCTCGATCTTGAAGAGCTCGACGTTTCAGACGTGATGATCCACCGCAAGAATATGAAGACGATTGATGTGGAATTGCCGTCACGGGAAATCGTTATGCAAGTTCTGCAAACCCAGCATTCGCGCTTACCCCTTTATGAGGGCGATCAGGAAAATATTGTCGGCATTCTTCACGCCAAAGACTTGTTGCAAGCCATTGCGGATGCCCAAGGCGATTTGGACGCGATTGACCTAAAGGCCATTATCCGCCAGCCGTGGTTTGTCCCCGACACCACCACGTTGAAAGAGCAATTGGAAGAGTTCTTAAAGCGCCGCAGCCATGTCGCCTGTGTGGTCGATGAATATGGGGCGCTGCAAGGCCTTGTGACCTTGGAAGACATCTTAGAAGAAATCGTCGGCGACATTGTGGATGAGCATGACATCGCCATTCAAGGTGTGCGCCCACAGCCAGATGGATCGGTGAATGTGGATGGGGCGGTTCCCATTCGCGACCTCAATCGCGCCATGGACTGGGATTTGCCCGATGAAGAAGCCGTGACGATTGCAGGCCTGGTGATCCATGAGGCCCAAGCCATTCCAGACCCCGGCCAACGTTTTGCCTTCCACGGCTATCGCTTCCAAATCCTTCGCAAGCATCGCAACCAGATTCTGGCCATTCGCATCACTCCAGAAGTGGCCAGCGATAAGGATGAAGTCGGGCGAAAATAGCGCAAACAAAAAGGCCGTAAGCCTAAGCTTACGGCCTTTCGATGTGACTTTGGAAGTCGTCCTTAGAAGGTCCGCTTCAACTGAACAACGCCCTTACCTTCATACAGGTTGTTATTGTCCACGTCGGTGTCGGTGTAGAACACGTCGACAGCCCAACCACCTTCCGTGGCAGCTGTCAGACCGACTTTCCAGTTGGTGTAGTCTGGCAGGACCAAGTTGGTTTCTGCGTTCAAGCTACCGACCGAAGCGTTAGCCGACAAAGCGAATGGGCCAATTTTTGCACCTGGGATTGGGGCAGAAACAGCGGCTTCATAATACCAGTAGGAAGGGCCATCTTTGCCATATTCTGGCGAATAGAAAACCGAACCAGTCAGGGCGACGCCAGACTCAGTTGCAACCGTGCCAGCGAACTTGCCTTCATAGACCAAGAGGTTGCTCTCTTGTGGGTAGGTATAGGCCAGAACGCCGATATCCAAGGTGACAGGGCCGACTTGTGGCTTGTAGCCAGCATAGAGGTCTACTTCCAAATTGGCTTTGGTGCCGAAATCGACGTTCGACAACCAAGTGCCGACATAGAAGGAACCAGCCGACACATCCACACCGCCAAAGACTTGGCCCGTGTCGTCAGCATTTTGGTTCACGCCGCGGAATTGGTAGCTAGAAGCAACACCGACGTTCACCGAGGTGGTGGTTTCTTGAGCGGAAGCGACGGCGGGAGCGCCGCATACCAAGGCTGTAGCCAAAAGGAGTGCTTTGAGTTTCATTTTAGTCCCCTATGGAAGCCGCAAAAGGTGCGACCCCTTGTAATTTACATTCGCCTTTTTGGCGAAGTTTGAACTTCGCCGCTATGACATCAGCGCAACACCTCTTTTGCAATCGCACTAAACGTCAGGCGGACGCGATGATCCGCGCCATGCTGCTTCTTTAATCATAAAACATCAAAAAATGACTAATAAGCGGGCTTGCCCTTATGTCGGTGCACGGATGCTTGCCCCAAGATGGAGTCCTGCGTCCACAAGCAGGGTCTCGCCCGTGATGTGGCGGGAAGCAGATGAACAGAAGAAGACGACCGTGTCGGCAATATCATCTGGACCCGACGCAACTTGTAGAGGGACTTGTTTCTTTACGTTTTCTCGGATTTTTGCCGTGGTATCTTCGCCAAAAGCATCGGTAAACCAGCGTGTATCAATAAAGCCCGGGCAGACTGCATTGACCCGAATCATGGGTGCCAAAGCCCGGGCCAATGACTTGGTCATGGTATTCAGGGCCCCCTTGGTGGCGGCATAGGCAACCGAGGATCCAATACCGATGACCCCGGCAATCGACGAAATCATCACAACAGAGCTGGGCATTTGGCTCTTATGATAGGCTGCGATCAATAAGGGCTTTGCCGCCCGCACCATCATGAATGGGCCGACTGTATTGACTTGATAAAGGTGGAGGAAGTCGTCCGCCGCCAGCGCGTCCATATCTGCATGATTGGGGGCGTGTTTCGTTGTCCCGGCATTATTGACCAGAATGTCGATCTGGCCCCAGTCTTCGGCGGCAGCTGCGATTTTACGGCAATCCTCATCCAAGGCGACATTGCCTTGCACAACGCGCACTTCCTGTGCACCGGCTTTCAGGCAGGCTTGGGCGGTTGCTTCACATTCTGCTTGGCTTTTGGAATAATTCAGAATGATCTTGGCACCAGACTCTGAAAGCTTCAAAGCCGTGGACGCGCCAAGCCCGGTGGCAGAACCCGTGATGATTGCGACCTTGTTTTCAAAATTGGCCATGGTCTAGAAATCCTTTGCTTCGGCCAAGGCCGTCCGATATTCTGCCTCTAGTCGGTCGATAAGGTCTTTGACTGGGATTGTATCGTGAATGGCCCCCACACCCTGACCAGCCGACCAAATGGTCGACCATGCTTTACCTGCATTCAGCTCTTCACCCATATCGACATGGGTCTTGGGCTCCATCGTGACAGGGTCTAGACCATTTTGGAGTAATGAAGGGATCAGGAAATTGGCCGGAATGCCGCTGATCTTGGGCGTATAAACAATATCGGCGGCCTCGCTGTCCGCAATCATCTGCTTATAGTCATCTTGGCCACGGCTCTCGTTTGTCGCGATAAACCGCGTGCCCATATAGGCTAAGTCCGCGCCCAACATGCGGGCGGTAGCCACGTGACGTCCGGTCGACATGGCACCCGACAGGGCGATGCAAGTGTCCGGAAAGGCTTGGCGCAATTCGGTTACCAGAGCAAACGGCGACAAGGTGCCCGCATGGCCACCAGCACCCGCACAAACTGGGATCAGGCCATCCACCCCAGCTTCCATCGCCTTTTCGGCATGCTTCATATTGGTGACATCATGGAAAACCAGACCGCCGCCATCATGAATGGCTTGCACCACATCTTTGACCGCTCCAAGCGAGGTAATGGCAAGCGGTATTTTTTTGTCGCTGGAAATTTTCACGTCTGCCGCCAATCGCGGATTGGTCTTGTGCACAATCAAGTTCACGCCAAATGGCGCATCTTGCGGGGTCAGGGCGGCTTGGATAAGATCAAGCCATTCCCCATAGCCTTCGCTGGTCCTCTGATTGAGGGCAGGGAACGTCCCGAGAATTCCCGCTTTGCTGGCCGCAATGACCAGTTCTGGCCCGGAGACTAGAAACATGGGTGCGGCCACAATCGGCAGCCGCAAGCGCCCCTGAAGTGAAAGTGGTAAGGCCATTGGCGATGCTCCCCGGATTGTTTTTGCTTGGGCAAAGTCTTGGCCAAGCCTTCGGGGAAGGTCAAGCCTGAATCCAAACAGGGTCTGGCTCGAGCTTAGCGCCCTGACTTGCGGGCTTGGGCCGCTTTGTCTTCTGCCTCTGTTGGAATAAAGCCTTTGCCATTTTGTGCCCGGTCAAGCTTGTCCAACTCTTTCAACATATCCGCACTGGTGGCGGTTTCGATGAAACGATTGGCCATGTCGGTCAATTGGCCCACGGGCAGAACAGCCTTCACATTGAGCTTGATCGGAACCCCGGACAGGACTTGCGGATTCGCTCCGATTAAGACCACGCCTAAAGTCAAATCCCCAGTGATACGTCCATCAACCGTGATTCTATCGATTTCATACTCAATGCCGGTTAATGCTTGGGCGGCGATTTCGGCTTGGCTTGGTGCCTTAGGCGCAAACCATCTTTGATACCAAGGCAGCTTCTTCACTGGGGCTTTTGGGTCAGACCCCGGAATAGGTCCCGTGTAGCGAATTTTTCCGCCACCGTCGCGTGCCTGCAGCTTACCCCCCACAATCTCCACACTCCCATTGCGCACCTCAATCGGGAAGACGCCAGAGACTTTCCCGTCGATCTGCAAGTTTGGGATTTTCGTAAGGCCTAAGAATTTTGCGAGGTCGACATCTTCAACGTCGACCGCAAACGATTGATCCCCGTCGCGGAAGGTCCAGCTTGCCGGGCGAACGGATAATTTGCCGTCGGCAAACGGCCAACTTGCATCTTTGAGTTCCAGCGTATTGTCACCGGGCAAGGCAAAGACGACATTGACGTCTTGGATCGGCAAGCCTGGATCAAACTGGGCGACCGTAAAGCCCTGCGCGCCAGCAGAGCGGACTTTCAATAAATCATCGAGCGAAAACTCGCCCGTCAAATTGGTGACCGGACCTAGCATGGTGAGGAAGTCGAGATTAGCCGTCGAAAGCTTGGCGTCTGAAAGCGTCGCCTGATTGGGACCCCAAGCCATGGAGGCTGAACCTGAGACATCGCCTACCACATCCAAAATCACCCCTTGTAGGGCTGGAACAATATCATCCGCATCGAGCGGCCGGACATTCTCTTGCGTGACACCGGCCGCATTCTTGGGCAATTGGCCGAAGGAGATTGACTCTGACAATGCATCGAGGCGACCAAGACCTGTCTCGGCATTATGGTTCAAGATGGCGCGCGCCAGAAATGCATTTGAGGCCGCCAAGCTGATGTCGCTTTGAATATCGATTTGGCTGCCATTGATGGTGCCTTCACCGGTAAGAGACAGCATGCCAAAGCGGGCAGGACGTTCAACCAGATCGCCATTGGCATCGGGCGTCGAAAAATAGGTCGGCACATCGCGCACCAAAAGATTCTCAAACGCAAGGCTGCCGACTAAGCCAGTGCGCCGCGCCTGCAGGTCTGTGGTCGCAACGCCCGAGATTTGCACAGGCAGGCCCTTGGCCCGCAAGCCGGCCAACTGGCCGCGCAAAATCATGCCGCCTGGGTCTGGGGTTAGACGCAAAGAGGAATCTTGCGCATTGAGTTCGGCAAAGCCACCGTCTGGCAATTTGAATGTGTAGCCGAGTTCTTTGGAGGTCAGATCCAGTAACCAACCACCTGTCGCCGACGGGCGGAAATCCCCACGGACGGCTCCTAAACGCAGGGAGCGGCCATCTTCTAAGGCCCCTAAGCGCAATTCTAATGGCTCAAATCGGGCATCGGCATAGATGATGGGGTCTATCCCCATCAAGCTGGCAAATCGACCAAATCGGTCCGGGCAGAAGCTGGACCTGACTGGCCCGACGCTGGCATCGCCGGGGAAGCGACCTTGTTGGGCCGTCACGGCCAAACAGCTATCGCCGCGCAGAAGGATGGCGGAACCATCTTCGCTTGGCACAGCTTGCAGAGGCCCGCTGACTCGCAAGCCTGTCACATAGGTATCGCCGGAGGTCAGCGAGCTTGCGGTAGCAGTTAGATTAGTCGTGGCTTGCCACATGGAGGCCTGACCGGCGGCGGAGCGCAAACGGATGGGCAAGTCGGCGCGCAACCCGTCTACATGGCTGTCATCATAGGACAAGGTTTGAGCATCCATCGTCAGGGTGCCGCTGGCTTCCACCGCTTGCACCGTCCCGCGAGCCGAAATTGGCAGGGTGAACCGACCGGTTCGCACACCAAAGCCTTGGGAGGAAAGGCTTTCCACCGCACCGGAAATGGTCAGGTCGGCGTCCCAACTACCCAAGTGGCTGAGCTTGAGCGCTTCGACCTGGGTTGGGCTCGAAGGTCCCGCGAAAAGCCCCCCCAGCCGGGCGCGGCCTTTCAGACGTCCCGATACATCGAGCATATTGAGATCGGGTGATCGGAACCCGGCTGCCCCGATTTCACCATCGAGGTCCAAAGTCCAGATTGATTGGCTGCGAACGGCCTTGGCATTTAAACTCAACCGACCCTGCCGCGCCCCTGAGCCATTCTTGCCAAATCCCTCAATCGGGCCTGCCACCGAAACCGACAAGATTTGTCCATTGCCGCGAATTTGCCCGCTCAATCTTGCACGGCCAGAACCAAGACCCAGTCCTGCGGTACCGGCTTTGGCCGCCACCTCGAGTGTGCCCCGACCCGACCCTAGCGGGACTTCACCACGCTTGGCGGCCAAAGACAGATCACCCACTTGACCAGACAGTAAGACGCCAGACCAAGCACCGGGCATGGGGACATTCTTCAGGGCAAGGTTTCGCGCGGCCAGCGACCAACCGGCGGGGTTCCAACTAAAGTCTTCCAGTCGGCCTTGGCCTGTGCCCGCATTGGGGGCAGAAATCGCAAAGTCGCCAGAGCCGATGGCTTCAAAGCCTTCCGCGTTTGGCTTGGTCAAATCCAATCGGAATAAGGGCGGACGCTGTGCGTCGGGCGTGAAGCGGAGTTTCGGGCCCGAGCGCAACGCCAGTTCAACGGGATTACTGAGCCGCACTTCCGCCTGTTTCGGCCCATAGGTAAAGCTAAACCCTGCCTTGCCCGATACAGGGTCGGCAGCCTTTTGAGCCGTTTGGACAAGATTGGCCCATGTCAGAAGCGTCTGGCCTTCCCAAGTCGCTTCGGGGGCTTGCTTGAGGTCTTTCAAAACGGTTTGCACAAAGCCTGAGATCTCAGCCTTGGTAGCATTCCAGCCGAGGGCAGGACGAGTTTGAGGGCTTGCCACGCTGCCTTGGATATCCAGACGGGTTAAGCCGGTCTGGGTGCGGGCTGTTGAAAAGTCTAGAGCAAGATTTTGAAGCTGTCCTTGCGAAGCTTGCACGGATTTGGCTTCGATCCGGCCAATCAAGGTGCCAAAGCCCGTCTCGAACCAAGATTTCTGACCCGAGATCTGATGCTGCCACTGCCCGGCGCCACCTGTTAGGGTCAGGGATTGCGCGCTTAGTTCTGGGAGGCGGGCCTTTTGCGCCGTCAAGGCGACTGTGCCTGTTTCAACCCGCATACCGCCTTTGCCATCAAGAACGACTAGTGCCTGAGCACGCCCGGCTAAGCGGTTGAGTTGGAAATCCCCGATGCGGTAGCTCTGCCCCTCAGGCCGCAGCGCTACGCCGACTTGGGTTGGGCCCTTTTGCCCATCGGCCCCTTCGCTCGTTGGGGCCAAAGCCAATCCAACTGCCAAAGGTCGATCTTGTGACCGTGCCACGAGGTCTTTCGGTGGCGATACCAATATTTGCGCACGCCAGCCCGTCAGATCACCCCCCGAAGCTTGGATTCGCGCCGAGCCCTTCCCCAGCGCGCTGTCAAAGCGCAACAGGGCATCGCGCAAGATCACATCAGCCAGCCGAACTTGGCTTGGCTTATCTGAGGGGATCAAAAAGGGTCTAAGCGCACCAAAATCGAGCTCACCGGTCTTTGTCATGCCAATATAAAGTTTGGCACCTTGCGCCTCTAACCGGTCAATCACCAAACGACCGCTTCTGATATCGAAGTGCCAGCTCAGGGTCGCCCTTGGCAAAATAAGGGTTGGGTTTTGCGCCGGGCCCAAGCGGAGATCACGGATCGTGGCCGCATTTACTGATAATTTTGTGAAAGAAATTCCGCCTTCGATTCCCCGCTCCCGCAGAAGTGACTGAACCCCCGATTCGGCGAGTTCGGCTCGCCAAATCCAACCAAGACTCGCGGCTGTGGCGAGTCCGAGAAGCCCAAGGCCCCAAAGACGCGAAGTTCCCCTCAGATAAGTTTTACGACTCAAATGGTTAACTTTGTTAACACTTGGGGTCTCGGTCTCAGAATCGAGGTCATCATGAGGCGGGACTCGGTCATTCATACAAGCTCTATACCTTGCTCTGGCCGGTTTCTCGACCCCCCATTTATAGGCGCTCGAACCTGTACCAAACTGCGATCAAAAGTGACCAAAAAGAGGCAAATTCAGGGATGAAATTGGACTCCGACTGAAGCAAGGGGTTGCCCTGTGCTGAAACTTGTGTATTTCAAGCAACACAATAAGAAAAAAAACTGCCAAAGTATGGTTAAACGGGGCGGGATTTACACCCGAACTTAATCTGTGAAGGGTACGCTTCGTACTCGTAACGGCTAAAGGGGTTAGCTTTTGAGACACACGACCAAACGTCGCGCTGCCTTCAATCTCGCAGTCAAGCTTAGCTTGGGATGTGCGATCGGCTTTATTGCCACAGCTGGAACAATTCATACCGCCATCGCGCAGAACGCCAATCTTGAGCATATGGCCTTTGCCGCTGGTACAGGACAATCGGATCGCCAAACCATCTCGATTCGCGCCGGCGAAACCCTCGAACAAGCATTGATCCGCGCGGGTGCGATGCGCGATGATGTCGCAAGCGCAGTTCGTTCGCTGGCCCGCAGCCTTGATCCGCGCGATGTGCGCCGCGACGACAAGGTGACCGTGTTTATGCAGCCTGGGGCTGGTGGAAATCGTTTGGCCGGGTTCAATCTTGCGAGTGGCGCAGAGCGGTCGGTAACCGTCACGCGCGGTATCGACAACGTATTCCGCGCCCGTGAGATGACCACCAACATGCAGCGCAAGACCCTGCGCATTGCCGGTGTCATTGGTCAAAACGGTTTGGTGAATGCGGTGCGCGAATTGGGTGCACCAGACCGCGCCGCCGATTCCATCGCACAAGCCTTTGCTTATGACGTCGACTTCGAACGCGAAGTGGGTCCAGGCACTGAGTTTGAACTGATGTATGACCGCGTCTCTGACTTGCGTGGCCAAATTGTCCGCGAGGGCGAACCCGTGTTTGCCCGCATGACCACTGCCGGTGGTCGCACCATCCAATTATATCGTTTTCAGCCCCCAGGCTCTGCATCGTCAGACTGGTATGACGCTGCAGGTCGGTCTGCCCGTAAGTTCCTGATGCGGACGCCCATAAACGGGGCACGCCTGACTTCTGGTTTCGGTAGCCGCGTTCACCCGGTGTTGGGCTATACCAAAATGCATGAAGGCATCGACTTCGGTGCACCAATTGGTACCCCGATTTTGGCTGCAGGTGACGGCGTGGTGACTCGAGCGAGCGCCATGGGTGGCTATGGGAATGTCGTGGATATCCAACACGATGCGACATGGTCTACCCGTTACGGCCATATTTCACGCTTTGCGCCAGGCTTGCGTCCAGGTGACCGGGTGAAGCAGGGCGATGTGATTGCCTTTGTGGGTAACACCGGCCGTTCGACGGGCCCACATTTACATTATGAAGTCCGCCGCAACGGCCAAGCGATCAACCCTCTTGGCGTTGGCGTGCCAACTGGTCAGGCTTTGCCGCCGGAGCAAATGGCCCGCTTTAATGCTTTCCGTGCCCGGATCGACGCGATGCGCCGGGAAGCCATTGGATCGGCGTCGATTGCACAGGCAGGCTCGGGCACAACCCGTATCACAAACTAAAAATCTCCGTGTTTAGCACTTCAAGCACGCCCCGGATCATTCCGGGGCGTTTCTTTTGCGACAACATGAAAGCTGTGCATCGTGAAGTTCATGGGGGGTTCACATGGGCATAGTCATGCTATGACTGTCTTACGGGATAAGCCCGTGCTGATAAGGATGGCCCCATGCGTCACAGTCTTCTTGCGATAAGCGCCGTAGGGTTAGTAGGTGTTGCTGGCTGCACACCCACAATTCGCCTGCAGGTGCCCGACAAGCCAATCGAGATCAATCTGAATATCAATATGAAGATTGAGCAGACTGTGCGGGTTAAATTGGAGCGTGAGCTCGATAAGGCAGCACAAGCCAATCCTGGCATTTTCTAATCCCCTGACACAGGCGCGCCGCAGGACAAGTAGCGCTTTCGGAGAGTGATGAACATGAAACGCATGATTTTCATAGGCTTAATGGTAGCAGGCGCGCTAATCGCGACTTCTGCCATGGCGATCGACAATAATGGCCCAGTGGATAAGGCTATGGCTGCTGGCATCATTGGCGAGCAGGCTGACGGCTATCTTGGTTTTGTGCGCCCCCCGACTGCCGCCCAAGCAGACCTGCAGCGCCGGATCAATGAGATCAATATTCGCCGCCGCGGCGTGTTTAACGATACGGCCAAAGAGACGGGTGAGACGGAAGATCGTGTCGCGCTGTTGTCGGCCTTACGCCAAATCACCAAGACACCAAATGGCGAGTATTTTCAGGACATCACCAAGAAGTGGTGTGTGAAGACACCCGACTCCCAAGTCATGCAAACCGCCGATGATGTCGTCGTCATTCGCTGCGCACCTGCTACCAAGGCTAACTAAGGCTTTGTCCAGCGACCCAACCCCTCAACCACCCAATGCCTCCCAGCGTTTGTCTGGAGGGGCTTGGTTGATCATTGTCTTTTTGGGCCTCTTACTGGTTGCCAGTTTGGCGGGCTTTGTGTCGATCTTCTTGATCGGTCGGTTCCCTGTCATCTCCATGCATGGATGGATCGCTATGGGCTTGGGGACAGTCTTATCGCTAGCTTTAGGTTTTGGCTTGATGTGGTTGAGCTTTTATTCCTCGCGTCACGGCTTTGACGACAGGGCCGACCCCGGACGCAAACGCCCTGGCCAAAATTAGGGGCTGTGAAGGCCCAGATTTGGGCCTTGCGCGGGCACCATAAACTGGGCCAATCTGGCTGAATGCGCCGCTCCAGCGAGAAGGCGGCCAGTCAGGGAGTTCTAAATGTCAGCCGCCAGTTTTGAGACCATTACGCTCGAGATTGCAGACAAAGTTGCTGTAATCACCCTCAATCGTCCTGAAAAAATGAACGCCTTCACCGGCCAGATGATGCTGGACATGGTGGCCGCTTTCGATCTGACCGATGCCAATGATGATGTGGGTGCCGTCATCGTTACAGGGGCCGGGCGGGCTTTTTGCGCTGGCGCTGACTTATCGGCAGGGGCCAAGACCTTTGACTATGATAATCGCTCAGATCGGCCCGACAAAGCGGGCTTAGATGATTTAGAGCGCATTCGCGATAGCGGTGGGCGCATGACGTTGCGAATGTTCGAGAGCCTTAAGCCCGTCATTGGTGCGATCAATGGGGCAGGTGTCGGAATTGGGGCCACCATGCAATTGCCGATGGATATTCGCATTGCTTCTACGGCAGCCCGCTTTGGCTTTGTTTTTGCCCGTCGAGGCATAGTGCCAGAAGCCTGTTCCAGTTGGTTTTTGCCCCGATTGGTTGGCATTTCTCAGGCGCTGGACTGGTGCATGTCTGGTCGCGTCTTTGGTGCGGAAGAAGCTTTAGCGGCCGGATTGGTGAAATCCTTGCATGCGCCAGAAGATCTTTTGCCCGCAGCCCATGCAATCGCGCGCGAGATTGTGGATAATACCGCACCGGTTTCTGTGGCCCTTACCCGTCAGATGATGTGGCGCATGTTGGGGGCAGACCATCCCATGCAGGCCCACAAAATCGATAGCCGTGGTGTCTATGCCCGAGGCCAAACCATTGATGCCCGCGAAGGTGTCATGAGCTTCCTTGAGAAGCGGCCGCCAGCCTATGCCAACAAGGTTTCAACCGACATGCCAGACTTTTTTCCCTGGTGGGACGATGTTCCATTTAAGTGAGTCTCAGCCTTACTTTAAGTATAGGGTGTAAACTGGATTTTAATGTTCCTCGGCCAGTTTATGACCTAGTGTGAGGACGAAATGGCAGACGGAACCCTATCTGAGTTCGAAATAGACAGATTCGAAATCGAAGAAGGGGGACAAACCAAGACGCGCGCCATGTTGACGCGACGTCTGCAGGACGTAGTTGGTCTGCCCGGTTCACGCATTACCCCACAAGAACGCCATATTGCGGCCGATCTTTTGATCGAGGTCTTGCGCGAAAGCGATATCGGCACACGCGTGCGCTGCGCAGAACGTATGGCGCTCTTGTTCGATACACCTGCAATCCTGTTGCGCTTCTTGGCCAAGGACGAGCTCCAAGTAGCCATACCCTTGCTGGAAGTGTGCGAAGGCTTCAACGACTCAGACCTGATTGCCACAGCGCTTTCGCCTTCTGCGACCACCACCCACCGCCTGATGATTGCGAAGCGCAAAGTGGTTTCTGAAGCGGTGACCGATGTCCTGGTTAATATGGGCGAAGTGGAAGTCATTCAGGCCCTGTTGCGCAATGAAGGCAGCACCTTTGCCCATCCGGCCATGGAACAGGCCACAGCCCTGTCCAAGCAAGAGCACAGCCTAGTGCCCCTTCTCGTCAAGCGTCCGGAATTGAAGCCCTCTCAGGGCCTGACCATGTTCTGGTGGGCCGATGCGGAAGATCGCCGCCGAATTCTGCAACGCTTTGCGGTTGAGCGCTTAACGCTTCTGGAGGCTGCCCAAGATATTTTTGCTCGCGCTGCGGGTGACGGCTGGCGTGATCCTTTGGTTCGCAAGACACTTCAATTCATTGAGCGACGCCAGCGCAATCGCGATGCAGCCGCCCGCAGCCCCTATGGCAGCCTTGAAGGCGCGATCGAAGCGCTCGACCACCAATTGCCCTCGCGTGAGCTTTTTGTGGAAGTCTCCTTCCTCGCAGGCATCAAGCCCATGTGTGGCGCGCAGATTTTGTCGGACGGCGGTGGCGAATCAATCGCGGTTCTGTGCAAGGCAACAGGCCTAAAACGGAAGCATTTCCGCCAATTGTGGCGCGGCTTACGCCGTCCAATTGCCGATGATCATGATCTGAGTGACCCTTGGGGGCGCTCGGTGCTCGTTTATGACACGATTTCGACCAATAAAGCACAAACCGTGCTGCGTTATTGGAATTGGGCGCTGACATCTGCCATGTCGCCAACCTTGGCCGCCAAGCTTGAAGAGGGCGATGAGGAATTACTATATTCGGTGGCTGCTCGCTCTTCAAACCTAGTTTTTGGCAATACCCCCTAAGGTTACCTTAGTTGTCGATACCTGTTGGTATGTGGAATCTGCCATTTTTCTAAATAAAATCAGAAATCGAGTTTTTCCACCGATTGGGGATTTTTAAAGATTACCGAATTGTAATAACACTTTGTTAGACGTAACCAAATAGTACTTTGAGTATAAAATATTTAATTGAGAACGTTTGCATGCCATTTTTTGTATTAGGTAACCATCTGTCGGGTTATCAATTAGGTTCTGTTGACAAACTGGATTCCCAAATCATTTGA
>NZ_NCSQ01000083.1 GCF_002105465.1 Aquidulcibacter paucihalophilus | reverse complement strand
TTGAAGAGCGAGATTGGCGCTGAGGGATACTTCTGCAAGCCCCAAGCTCCCNATTTTTACCGCGCGAGACTGATCTTGCGACCGTCACAGATGCTCAGTTGCAAGCGATCGCTGACAAAATGAACGCCACGCCCCGCAAGTGCCTGGGATTCATCGCGCCCAACGAAGCGTTCTCTCGACTCTTGACGGTCGAGAACGCTTCTTGACGATGTTTGGCGCAAGAGGGAAACTTAGAAACGGGAACTCGCACTTCGCCTAGAATCTGCACCTTGCGTGATCGTGCGTTACGGCCTCATCTTGTGAGCCGCGCGTGATGCCAGGCCAAATGCTCGGCCATAAAGGTCGAGATGAAATAATAGCTATGGTCATAGCCCTCTTGCATGCGGATGGTTGCTGACTGGCCCGCGGCTTCGCACGCCGCCACCAACAGATGCGTTTTCAGTTGCGTGTCGAGAAATGGGTCTGCTGTGCCTTGATCGACCAATAAGTGAGGCACACGGGCACCAGCCTCAATCAGCGCACAGGCGTCATAGGCAAGCCACGCGCTTTGGCTTTCACCCAAATAGCCCGTCAGCGCTTTATGTCCCCAAGGGCATTCCATCGGCGCAACAATCGGGGCAAAGGCTGAGACCGAAGCAAAGCGGCCAGGATTGCGCAACCCAATCGTTAAAGCCCCATGGCCGCCCATCGAATGGCCCATTATGGCTTGGCGCTCCAGATCGACCGGCAAATGCGCGGCGACCAAGTCTGGTAGCTCCACCTCAAGATAGCGGCGCATCTGATAGTTTTTGGCAAAGGGCTTTTGGGTTGCGTCGACATAAAATCCGGCACCCAGCCCAAAGTCATAGGCCCCTTCTGGATCGTCGGGTACCCCCTCCCCGCGCGGCGAGGTATCTGGCGCAATGAAGATCAGGCCAAGGGCTGCACAGGCTGCCCGATACTCACCCTTTTCGGTCACATTGGCATGGGTGCAGGTCAGCCCAGACAAATACCATACTACAGGTAGTTTTTGGCCTGACAGGTGATCTGGAATAAAGGCCGAAAACACCATCTCTGTGCCGGTCGTGGAAGATGGGTGGCTATAGACACGCTGCTCGCCGCCATGGGCTTTGACAGCCGAGATGATGGTCAAGCTCATGCACACATCCCTTCTGAAACACCCAGCCTAGAACACCACAACACTGCGAATGCTTTGGCCCGCATGCATCAAATCAAAGCCCTTATTAATCTCTTCAAGGCTGAGGACATGGGTAATCATGGGGTCGATCTCGATCTTCCCATTCATGTACCAATCCACGATTTTGGGCACATCCGTGCGGCCGCGGGCCCCACCAAAGGCTGAGCCTTTCCACACCCGTCCTGTCACCAATTGGAACGGACGGGTCGAGATTTCCTTGCCGGCTTCGGCAACTCCGATCACGGTGGAGACGCCCCAACCACGGTGACAGGCCTCTAACGCCTGACGCATCACATCGGTATTGCCGGTGCAGTCAAACGTATAATCTGCGCCCCCATCGGTCAGCGCAACCAAATGGGGGACAATATCGCCGCTGATCTCGCGGGGATTGACGAAATGGGTCATGCCAAAGCGCTTACCCCACGCCTCACGTTCTGGATTGATATCAACGCCAACGATTTTGTCCGCGCCCACCATGCGCGCTGCTTGCACAACATTGAGACCAATGCCGCCTAGACCGAATACGATGACGGTAGAGCCTGGGGTGACCTTGGCGGTATTGACCACCGCGCCAACGCCGGTAGTAACCCCGCAACCGATGTAACAAGTCTGCTCAAATGGCGCATCGGTGCGAATTTTGGCGACC
Source organism: Aquidulcibacter paucihalophilus (assembly GCF_002105465.1). GTDB lineage: Bacteria > Pseudomonadota > Alphaproteobacteria > Caulobacterales > Aquidulcibacteraceae > Aquidulcibacter > Aquidulcibacter paucihalophilus. Next base: position 8,338 of record NZ_NCSQ01000083.1, on the reverse strand, counting down.
GCAATCTCAGGCAATACGGTGAAGTTCGAAAAGGTTGAGCAGCCCATGTAATGAAAAATGGTCTGGCCCTTATAGCTCAAGCGACTGGTGCCATCCGGCATCAGGCCTTGGCCTTGGGTCGCCCGGATCGCGGTGCACAAATTGGTCTTGCCCGAGAGACAGCTTTTGCACTGGCGGCATTCCGGCGTGTAAAGCGGGATGACGTGATCACCGGGGGCCACACTGGTCACCCCAGCGCCCACCTCGCGCACAATCCCCGCCCCTTCGTGGCCGAGAACCGTTGGAAACTTCCCCTCGCTATCAAGGCCGTCGAGTGTATAGGCGTCCGTGTGGCAAATACCAGTTGCCATGATTTCAACCAGGACTTCGCCTGCCTTTGGCCCTTCCAGGTCCAATTCAACAATTTCAAGCGGTTTTTTGGCTTCAAAGGCTACAGCAGCGCGGGTCTTCATACAGAATTGGTCTCACCAACTAAAAGCCGAAGGATAATGGTCAAGTATAGAGCTTAGACATTTTACAATTCTGAGATAAATAGCCATACTCGCAATTCATCTTACCATATTCGGGATAATCATGAGCCAGTGGCAAGGTTTGGATGAGTTTGTAGCTATTGCCACGGCGGGTTCCTTCTCCGGTGGCGCAAAGCTTCTCGGCACATCCACCACGCGCATCAGCCGGGTGATTGTTCAGCTCGAAGCCCGCCTGCAAGCGCAATTATTTGACCGCACCACCCGCAGCGTTAAACTAACCGACACCGGTCGCGCCATCCTAGAGCAGTGCCGACGCGTGTTGGCTGAACGCGACGATATTCTAGCCTCCGTCACCGCCCAAGGCGAACCGCGTGGCGACTTGCGCGTGACCTGCTCCACCACGATGGGCGAACGCTATGTCGCGCCAATCTTGCGCCGCTTTGCCATGCAGCACCCGGGTTTGAGCATCGAGCTAGACCTCACAAACCGCGTGGTCGATCTGGTTGGTGAAGGCTATGACTTGGCCATTCGCACCGGACAAATGCCCGATTCAGGCTTAATCCGCACCCGCGTAGGCTCGCGGGCTTTACTGACCTGTGTTGCGCCTGCCTATCTCAACGATGCCCCTGCCCTTGACACGATTGAACACCTAAAGAGCCACGCCTGCCTTTTGGGCTCGGCCAGCAATTGGCACTTTAAAGATAGTCATGGCCAAGCCGTGGAGTTTAAGCCCAGCGGACGCTGGCGCTGCAATAATGGCAATGGCGTTTTGGAAGCGGCCATGGCGGGCATGGGGGTGTGCCAATTGCCCGAATTCTATGTGCTGCCCGCCTTGCGGTCCGGGGCCTTAATCGAAGTCTTGACAGATTTTAGACCCGCAGAAGAGCCGATCTGGGCAGTCTACCCGCAGCGCCGCCACCTCTTGCCCAAAGTGCGCGGCGCGGTCAGCCTGTTGAAGCGCGAACTCGCCGCCGCCATTGCTCAGCCTTAATTCTGAGGCTCAAGGGGCTTTGAAGGGACAGCAATCACATCGCGGGCTTGGGGGGCAAGGACGGCTAATAATTTGTTCTGCGCCCAATTGGGCACTTTATGTGCTGTCATCGCAGCCTGCAGATCCTCCACCAGAGCATAAAAATCAGCCTCGGTAATGCCCATGTGCGCGTGGATGTTCATGTCACGGCCAGTATAGACACAGCCGCCGTTCAAGATTTGACAGAATTGGTTGTAGAGATGGCCTTCAATCTTGGCATGGTCAAAGCCAACGAAGAAGATGGCGATACGCTGGTCTGCCAAGACACGTCGCATAAAGTCTGCAGTCATTGCGCGCAGCCCTTCCTGCCCGCCAAAAGCCCGGATTAAGCGATCATCTTGGGCAATGGTTGGCGCGGTGGCACTGCGTGCCGGTGGCAAGGGCAGCGGCGCCGGCTGCGCGACTGCGGGGACCACAAGGATTGAGCTCAAGCTCAATCCAATCCAGAGGGACAATGAGCGAAACATGGTAAAGCCTCTTCGGACTCTGGTGCTAGAAACTGGTATTGACTGAAACATAGAGACCTGTCTGGCTGCGTGTGACGATATGGCCAAGGTCTGCATATCCCGCCGTAACCGACCAGTTCTTCGTCGGCGCATAGGCGACAAACAAATCCATCGCGGCCTCTTCTTTAGCAATCGCCAAATTGTCGGGTTTAGTCCGCCATTCGAAGCCAAAGGCTAAGTCCTGCCGGGGCAAATAAGCGATGGAGCCTTCAGACTCGAGGCTGCGGCCCTTCCCCAGACCGCCAAAACCCAAAATCCCATATTGATTAGCTTGCGTCGATCGCACAGTCAGATTGACCAAAGTGCTGTGTGCCAGAAACAATTTGGTCGCCGAGACATAATAGTCCGTGCCTTGGGAATCTTGTGCGCCCAACGCACGCACAAGGCCGCCCCGATCATTGCTTTTGAACTGCGCACCGACAGCAATTTGCGGCAACAAACGATCTTGATCGAGGACCGCATCACCAACCAATCTTATCTTGAGACCCATGGTGTTTTGCGTAATTTTGAAACCGCGACCAAGACCGAGTGCGGCACCAACTTCACGCGTATCAAAAGACTGTTGGGCGGCTGAAATCTCCAACCGGTTCCGCCAACCGATCAGGCCGCCGAAAGATTGCACCGTGAAATCATCCAAGGTGACTTGGGTTGCAAACATTGCTCCGCCGACTTGATCTTTGGTGCCATAGCCGCCGATGAGAGCCCAAGGCGTAAACCCCCCACCCGCGGCACCCTCAATTTGATTGACGCCGCCGGTAAGCTTCAAGCGCCCGCTAAAGGCTTGCGGCATATCTTGTACCAGATCCTGCGCGACACTCGGACTGGGCTGAACCATCGCAAGTAGGAAGGCTGCGAGGGTGTAAGCAGCAATAGCCCTGACACGTTTCATGCGATTTTCTTTTCCAAGTCTAAGGTCAGGTCCATCGAAAGTGGCTTCGCGAGGAACGCCAACAACTGATCGGCCGGCATGGGTTTGGCGATGCCGTATCCCTGCGCCATGTCGCAGCCCATGGAGCCCAAAAGCGCGATAGCGGCTTGATCTTCCACGCCCTCGGCGGTGACCTTCATACCAAGGCCATGGCCCATCTCAATGATCGAGCGGACCAATCTGCGCTCGCGATTGCCGTCAGTCATGGCCACGACGAAAGAGCGGTCTATCTTCAGTTCTTGTGCCGGGATCTGTTTGAGATAGGACAAGGACGACAGACCTGTGCCAAAGTCATCAATTGAAATCTCAACCCCTGCATCGACAAAGCGCTTGATGGCTTGCACGCCCGTGACCGGATCATTGATGACGGCGGTCTCGGTTATCTCGAGACAGATGCGGTTTGGTACTTCCGCACACAAGGCCAAAGCCGTCTGACAAAACTCCGGATCATTCAGGAGCCGCCCAGAATAATTCACACTGATGCACACATCATAACCCAGCCCATGCAGCCGCTTTTGGTCTGCCACAGCCGCCCGTAAGACCTGTTCCGTCAATTCCCGGATCAAGCCTGTTTCTTCAGCGATCAGCACAAACGCCTGCGGGGAAACCCAACCCCGTTCAGCATGCTGCCACCGAACCAGCGCTTCTACCGAGGTTACTTGCCCGGTGCGATAATTAAACTTTGGCTGATAGAAGGCCTGTAGATCGCCGTGGTCCAATGCCTCGCGCAACTGATCCGTCAGCTTCAAATTATCCGCCAATTGGTCATAAGTACGGGGATCAAACCGCATCAAAGCCAACTTGGCCACCTGGGCTTGGTCCAGTGCAATCAAGCTACGCTCGATCCAATCTGAAGCGCTTATGGATGGATCAGTGGCGAGATCAAAGCCGAGTGCGGGCGTGACCTCAAAGCTCTTATTGTCGACCACAATGGCTGTCGCCAAAGCTGTCGCGATCTGATCAAGGGGGATGCTTGTAGGATCGTGGCCGATCCCACGATCTGGCAGTCCAATCGCAATCCCAATCACGGACGGCGACAATCGGGCTATGTGCCAGTCTTGGCCTGTGTGGCGCAAGCGCTCACCCAGACCTGCGATCAATTGGTGTGAGGCCTCAACCCCCCACACAGAGCGGATATGGTCGAAGGACTCCATGCCCGCAGCGACCAGCAGCACAGGCCGCTCAGCCTGCATCAGGTCGTGCACGGCCTCCTCAAATGCTGCCCGGTTTGGTAATCCCGTCGGCAAGTCATGACGCGCCATATAAAGGATACGCGCTTCCCGCTCGCGTATTGAGGTGGCCATTTGGTTGAAGGCCTGACCCAAATCGCCAAGTTCGTCTTTGGACTGGATATCTACCAACATGCGGTCGCCCGACTGTAGGCTGTTAACGGCCTGCTTCAGACGAAACACAGGTTGTGTAATGCCGCGCGCGATTTCCCGACTGGCGAAGCCTAACACCAAAACCGCCACAATACCCAAGCCAATCAGCGCCAGCACTAAGGGCTGATAATTCGCCAATGCAAGAGCTAAAGGATAGGTGAGAATGAGAGCCGTGACTTCATCTTGGCCTAGGGCCGGCAATTGAGTTGCAACGACGATTTGTTGACCATGTGGCCCATCTTCAATCGTCGCGCGTCCCGCCTTGTCGAGGACCAATTCTTCCAAGGCGATCGGGTCGAGCGCACTTTCCGCCCCCGACGCATTCATCCAAACACCGTTGCCGCGCTTACTGATCAAGGCAGCTCGCAGCGGAATGGAGGACAAGGCCTCCAACTTGCCCATCTCATCCTGATTAAGGGCTGAAGCAAAAACCACCCAAGCAATGGGATCTGGTGCCAGTACAGGTGCAACGACAACAGAAAAGGCTTGACCCTTAATCGTCTGAATGCCGGCAAATGTCTCAACCGGATAATCTTGGGCAACAATGCTGGCAACTTGGTTAGCAATTGGACTATTGGCACCAACGAGTAGCGAACCATTGAGATCAATGACCAAGCCATCATCCACTGCGACGCGGCCTTTCAGATTCTCGAAGGCCGATCTCAAAGTCGCTTGATCGGCTTTGGCAATGGCCGTCTTAAAGCCAAAGTCACGGGACAACAAATCTGCGCTTGTGCGCTGGGTTTCGCTTTGGATGGCCCAAATACGCTGAAACACAGAACTCGTCGCACTCATCTCGCGCTGAACAGTCAATGTGGCGTAATTGATTACCGCCCAACAGGTTGCCGCAACCAGTAGCGCCAGCACCACGACGAACAAGCCGCCATAGGTAACCGTTAGTCGGGTTTTGAGACGCTTAAAGGCCATGTCACATGTCCCCGGCCCGGGCAGGCCGCAAGCGGATTGTGACAACGACGCGATTTCCGCTCCGATTGGTCGTGACCGATTGGCTCATCTCTTGACCCTGCGCCATCATCGCGGGATGCCAAACGCGTAACGTGGCCGCGCCATCAGGAAGCGTGACCAAGTTTGCGACCCCGGATCTGTCAGTCTTCGCGTAATAGGGGGTATCGACCACCCGAATATAGGCGCGCATTTTGTCGTGAATGTTGCAGCCTAAAGCCGCCGTTCCGGCTTGGCCAAACGTAACCGATCGCGTGATCCCGCGGCCGTAAAGCGGTAATTGAAATGGGTTGGTGGGTGAAAAAGAATAAACGTGATGATTGACCCGATCCATATTTGGAAACTGGACAGTCGCGCCCTTGGGCACCACCAAAACAAAGGGTTCAAAAGCGATATTCCGTTGTGACATCACAAACGGTCCGCGCAGATCACCAGGCTTCAATTTGACGGCAGCAGCGGGTTCAACCGATACAACCGCATGCTCGACGGCCTGACCTTCGCCATCAACCACACTGATCTGTAAGGGACCCGCGATTGCACTGGCGCTTGAGACGAGCCAGCTGCACAAGGCTGACACCAACCATAAAGCGGATTGAAACAAGTTTGTACGCTGAAACACCATGGAGCAAGGATTAGTACAAACTGCCTAAGCTTGGGTTAAGTAAGACTTGCTGTCCAGACGTCAGTGGTGACCCAGTTTCCGGATTGACGTTGCTGCCCAAGCAAAGGCAAGCTGAAGGCCATAAAAGCGCGTCGAGAACAGACGGCATGTGTTTGGGAGGCACATCATGACCCTATTTAATTGCAAGCCCGCGCGCGTGGGCGCAACAGCCAGCGCGCTTTCAAGCCTCGGATTGGTCGCGTGGTCGCCCGTTTCTCACGCCCAAACGCAAGCTGCCGCAACGCCCCAGACGATTGCCGCCAATAAAGCCTTCTCCACCACCCTGCCTTGGAACAACACAAGCGAGGATGAATTGGCCAAGCGCGGCTTTGTTGCCACCTTGGAGGACCCCTTGATCCGCAATGCGGCCGGAAAGGTTGTGCTTGATCTCTCAGCCTATGATTTCGTGCAAGGCCCTGCCCCAGAGACGGCTAACCCAAGCCTGTGGCGACATGCCGCCCTTCTGCGTATGCATGGCCTGTTCAAAGTCGCGCCTAAGATTTGGCAAGTGCGCGGCTTTGATATCTCTGTCATGTCCATCATCGAGACCGATACGGGCTATATTGTCATTGACCCTTTAACCGTGGCCGAAACTGCCAAAGCAGCCATGAGCCTCGTCAAAAAGCATGTCGGCGATAAGCCTATTCATGCCGTCATCTATACCCATAGCCACGCAGACCATTTCGGGGGGGTCAAAGGCATTGTGAGCGAAGCCGATGTCCAAGCCAGGAAAGTCAAAATCATCGCGCCATCGGGTTTCATGGAGCATGCGGTTAGCGAAAATCTGATTGCGGGCCCTGCCATGAGCCGCCGCGCCGTCTTTCAATTTGGCACCACCCTCGAGCGCGGCCCAGCCGGCCAAGTGGGGGCTGGGATCGGGATGGAGGTTCCTGTTGGCGGGTCGCTGGGTCTGATTGCGCCGACCGATACGATTGAGCGCACCGGCCAGACCATGACGGTGGATGGCATGCGCATTGAGTTTCAAGTCACACCCGGCACCGAAGCGCCAGCCGAAATGAATTTCTTTTTCCCTGATTTGGGCGCGCTTTGCTTGGCCGAAAATGCCAATGTGACCATGCATAATATCCTGCCGCCACGGGGAGCCTTGGTGCGCGATTCAAAAGCGTGGGCAGACTATCTGACCGAAAGCATGAATTTGTTTGGCGCGCGCACAGATGTCATGTTCGTCTCGCATGGTTGGCCCCGTTGGGGGCAGCAAGAGGTGGCGACTTATGTCGCCAATCACCGTGACGCATATAAATATCTGCATGATCAATCCGTACGCCTGATGAACCAAGGCATGACTGCAAGCGAGATTGCAGAGACGATTGCCCTTCCCGAACTATTGACCCAGCAATGGTATAATCACGGCTATTACGGCACGATGAGCCATAACTCGAAAGCGGTCTATCAGCGCTATTTGGGCTGGTATGATGCAAATCCGGCCAATCTAAACCCCTTGCCACCAGAGGCTGTCGCCAAGCGCTATGTCGAGGCCATGGGCGGGACCGATAAGGCATTGGGCATCGCCAAAACCGCCTTTGAGGCAGGGGATTATCGCTGGTCGGCAGAACTGGCGAGCCGGATCGTTTTCGCCGATGGCACCAACAAATCTGCCCGCGAACTCCTGGCCCAATCCTTTGAGCAAATGGGCTATCAGGCCGAGAGCATGTTGTGGCGAAATATGTATCTTACTGGGGCCCAAGAAGCCCGCAAGACCCCCAATGTGCCGAATGCGGGCACGGTTGCCCCCGATATGATTAGCGCGATTTCCACCCCGCAATTGTTTGACCTCTTGGCCATACGCGTCGACCCTGAAAAGGCCAAGGGCAAGACAATCGCGGTTGCCTTTGTCTTCCCAGACCGCAATGAGCGCTATCGCCTCGTGTTGCGCAATTCGGTAATGGTCAATGAGGGACCCAGTAACGAACCTGTCGATGCGACCGTCACGATGCCAAGACCTGCCTTCCTCAGCATGCTGTTTTCCGGCGCAAACCCGGCCAGCCTTGTGCTGCGCGGCGTGATGAAGATCGATGGCAAGACCGATGCGCTGCGCGCCTTCATGGGCAGTCTCGACACGGCTGAGCCCAAGCCCCCCTTCCCTATTGTAACGCCTTAGGGTTGGTCGCACCTGGCGCTACCCCGCCGGCGAGCGCCTTTTGACAGGCAAAGTCCCAAGGTGAAATCTCACCTTGGGACCAGCGGATTTGCATAGGCAATGTGGCGTTAGAAGCTGCGGGTGAGGCCAATAGCAAAGGTGACTTGATCCTTATCACCCCGTTTGACGATTGGGCTATCGGCTGCCTCTGACAACAAGCGTCTATAGCCGACTGTCCGTCATCAAAACATTTGGCACCGATTTGGCTGCGACTTAGAGGAGGATTGGCCCCATCTGATG
>NZ_NCSQ01000162.1 GCF_002105465.1 Aquidulcibacter paucihalophilus | reverse complement strand
ATCCCGGACGGCGTGAGCCGATCCGGGATCCTTTTCCCCATATATGCATCTNCTGCGCTTCGCTTCGGCGGGGACGACAGTGGTTTTGGTTAGGTTTTTTGTCTGGACGCGCTTTGGTGATCCCCTTGGTCCACCAAACCGCTTCCTCTAGCGTGATCGGGCGATTTGTCGCGTCAAATCGCCCACCAACAATTGAGTTTGGCCTATGGGGCAGGCACAGCCTGCACCAAAGCCTTCTAGAACAAAACAGCTATTCGGCGGGGAGAGCTGTGTATCAACATGCGTTTTAGTGATGCACGGTTTCCACCAAAATGGGTCTAGACGGAAAAATCTTGACCCGATGGCGCTAGCTGAGCCCCAAACCCAGCTCCCAAAGTCCTACAAGGTCCAGCCCTTCACGCCCTCGCAGACAACTTTTGTGACGCATTCAAGAGAAGGGCTTTGGAGGACGTATCGATATCGAACACCGAATACCATCCCTGTGGCTCGTGCGGTGGATCGCCGACATAGGCGGTTTCTTTCGGCTTCATCCGATAATCGGCGTGCAAGGCGCGGCCTTCCCCACCCCAAGCCCAGAAATTGATGCCGGCAATCTCGCCGCCGCGCTGATGGCTTTCCAGCAAGGACTTGATGATGAGATCATAGAATTGATCGCGCCATTTTGTTGGGGTGCCAGCCTCATAAGAGGCTTCATCGCGGGGAAAGCCAAATTCTTCGATGACGAGCGGCTTTTTAAGTGCATTGGTGATGGTAACCGAATTGGCAATATAAGCCCTGGTTTCTTTTGCCACCGTTGGGAAGCTGCCCTCCAAATCCTGAGGGTCGGCCCACGACCAATTCTGCGGCCAGATATGGGCCGTTGTATAGTCGATATTGGGGCTGTCCTGGGCTGTTTGGGTCAAAGCCAGATCGTCATTGCAACCCTTCGGACCTTCATGCCCAACACAGATCAGATGGTTCGGATCAAGCGACTTAATCAAGGCGGCGGAGCGGTCGATCCAGCCCTTATAGGCCTTAAAACGTTTGGCAATGATCGCATCTGTCCCACCCGGTCGTGGCTCATTGCATAATTGCCACGACATGATCGTTGGATCATCCTTATAGGCTTTATTGGTGACACTGTTGGTGCGTGTCACCAAGCTTTTGACATAGGCCTCATATTTGGCGAGGGCGGCTTGGTTTTCATAGAATTGCGAGACAAAATCTGGGAAGGCAGGCCAAGGATGGGCCGGATCATTCATATCGATATAGCTGCCCCCATTGGTCCAGGCCTCGTAGGTTCCAAGTCCGCCGGACCATTCCCAGAAATTGGTCAGATAAAGCACGCCAGTCATGCCACGCTCGGCCAGGAGGGCAAGCGCCTTGTCCAAGCCTTCGAGCAGGCTTTCGTTCAAAGCCCCGTCCGGGGTTTGGAAAGCGGGGTTCAGGGAGTTTTTGAGGGGAGAAAGTTCAGAAGAAGCCAAGAGGCGCAAATTTGTGATACCAAGCTGTGCCATTGCATCCAGCTCTCGTTCAAGTCGACCAGGATTGCCAATTGCTGGATCGGGGGAGGCCGCATAAGCCGCATACCAAAGATTGGCCCCGACATAATAATAGGGCTTACCTTGTCTGATAAATTGTTGGCCCTTGGTGGTGATGAAATCTTGGTCGGCGCGGGAAGAAGGGCTGCAACCAGCCAAACTAACCGCCGAAAGACCAGCCAGCGTCAGGCCTGCCCCGGCCAGTCCAAACGACAATTCTCGACGATTTACCATGCCAGCCTCTCCACAAATCACCTGTGAGGACAGAATGTATGGGCAATAAAAACAGCGCTGTCAATTTTGCTCGTCGAAACCCTGTAGCTCTCGCATAGGTCCGGGCCAATCATGGCTTCTTCCATTCTGGCCAAGAATTTAGAGAGTCTTCGAACGAGAGAATTGTAGATGCGCAAGAGCCGATTTACCGAGCAGTCTTCGCGCGCAAATACCAACAGCACAGTGCCAAATCTCTGGGCGTTGGCCTCTTTCTGCCCCTTGCCTAAGGGACGATCAGCATGAACAAGAAGACTGCAAACAGCACAAGATGCAAAGCACCTTGCATGACCGTCGTTCGCCCGGTCGAAAGCGATAAAGTTGAAACCAGCAAAGTCAGCAGCAATAGGACCGTATTGGTTGGATTGAGGCCTAAGGCCAAATTCCAATCAAAAATCAGCGCAAGTCCTGCGACCACCGGAATCGTCAAGCCAATCGTCGCGAGAGCCGAACCCAACGCGAGGTTGAGGCTGGTCTGGAGGCGATTGGCGCGGGCAGCTCGTACCGCCGCTATTCCTTCGGGCAATAGGACGAGACCCGCGATGATCACACCCACAATAGCCTTTGGGGCACCGGCAAGCGCAACCAAGCCTTCAACGGTAGGTGCCAATGTCTTTGCGATCCACACAACTGCAACCAAGGAGACCAACAAGAATAGGCCACTAATCATTGTGAGCCGATCAGAGGGCAGCGGTGCTTGGGTTGGCTCAGTGGTACTTGGCTCTAGCTCGTCGGGCAGGAAGTATTCTCGGTGCCGAATAGTTTGAACCAGGACAAAGGTTGCATAAAGCACCAATGAGACGGTCCCCACAAACGCAAGTTGGGCTGGCGCGAATAATGGGCCAGGGATTGTCGTCACATAATTGGGCAAAACGAGGGTGATGATGGAAAGCGCTGCCAGCGTGGCTAAAGCGGCACTTACTCCGGTTTGCAAATAGGCTTGTTCGCCGTGGCGGAGCCCGCCCAAGAGAAGACATAGGCCGATTACGCCATTGAGGATGATCATAATGGCGGCCATGACCGTGTCACGCGCCAGCCCTTCTGTACCTTCGCCTCCGGCGAGTTTAATGGAAACGATGAGCCCAACTTCAATGATGGTAACGGCGACAGCAAATAGAAGTGTGCCAAATGGCTCACCCACTTTATGGGCGATTACTTCAGCATGATGCACTGCCGCGAGCACACACCCAAAAAGGGATAGTCCTAAGGCAGCCAATATATGGGGAGAATTTGTGGCCATGTAGGCTGCAAACAAGGCCCAACCCACCACAGGCGCTAACAGCGTCCATTTTGGGATGAAAGAGAGGGTCTTGATCATGAATGGTCCATACTCAGCGCAAAAATCAACCGATCAGAGTTTGCACCAACCGGACTCGCGCGTCTGCTAAGCGGAACACACAAAGTCGTGATCGGCTGCATTGTGCCCTGGTTGTAGCAAGACCCTAGCTCGAAGTGGCACCCTGAAGGGCCTGCCTGCCCCTCTAGGTCTGCTTGGTCGTTTCGGGTAATAGCCCCGTTGCCCGCGCGTGACGGCCGTAAACCAATTCGAACAGGGGCCCAGCCATCAGTGTCGTCACAATCGCCATCACCACCATGATCGAGAAAAGGGCAGGCTCAATAATCCCGCGTTGCAAACCGATATTTAGGATGATCAGTTCCATCAATCCACGGGCATTCATAAGAGCACCAATACCCATGGCGGTTCGATTGTCTTCCCCTGTTAGCCGGGCGGCGGCATAGCAGGCCAATCCTTTTGCGGCGATGGAAACGGCCAAGATCACCAAAGCAATGAAAAACAGGTTCCACGTATTCACCAACGTCAATTGGGTGTGCAGGCCAGAGTAGGTGAAGAAGAGGGGCAACAACAAAACGGCGGTGACTGGCTCTAATTTTTCGCGCAGCGTTTCAGAGAACTTACCCTTTGGCATGACCGCGCCCAAGACAAAGCCGCCAAACACGGCATGAATGCCAGCGATGTCCATTGCAAAGGCGCATAAAGCAAATGCGATGAGAACATAAGCCAGACTGATTTCGCTGATGCCGCCGTCGCGCTCCATCATCTTGGCCAAAGGGGCGGTCAACTTTCGGCCAAATAGCCCCATAAAGATGGCAAAGATGAAGGCACCCCCAATAGCGGCAATCGCCACCATAGGCCCGCCACCAAAACTGGCCAGCACAATTGCGAGCACGCACCAGGCCCCGGCATCATCAATCGCCCCAGCCGACAACGCTAAAGTACCCAAAGGCGATTTGCTCAAGCCTTTTTCGTGGATAATCCGAGCCAGCATGGGGAAGGCAGTGATAGCAATACAAGCGCCCATGAAGAGTTGGGCTTCCCAGGTTGCCAGCTTGTCGTGGAACAGGCCGGGCGTCTGCAGGAGCCAAGGCGTAATCAGGAAGGCACAAACGAAGGGAAAGGCGATCCCTGAAATCGATACGGCCGCCGCGCTCTTGGCGCGCGAAACAAAATGGGACGTATCGAACGTGAGGCCGACAATAAACATATAGAGGCCAACGGCCAACTGCGCTCCGACAAAGAGGATTGGCTGAGATTCCTTGGGAAAGATCAGGCTCTGCAACTCCGGGGCGAGCAGACCGAATAGGGAGGGTCCTAGGCAAACCCCTGCAATCATTTCCCCGACGACTTGTGGCTGCCCCAAAAATCGCTTGCCAAGCCAACCTACCACCCGGCACGCGACGAGGATCACGGCCAACTGGGCGAAAAAGACAATGCTGAGTTCTTGGGGGGTCATAAAGGCATCGATCTCCAAGTTTCCAAAGTCACGTAGAGGTACTGACAGAGTGTCCGTCATCAAAACATTTGGCACAGATTTGGCTGCGACT
>NZ_NCSQ01000082.1 GCF_002105465.1 Aquidulcibacter paucihalophilus | reverse complement strand
CAACACGCCTCTGGATCAGATACTTTGTCCACACGGCCTAAAATAGGAAGAATTACGCTTGTAATCGGGGCGGTTACGAGGGTTAGCCGTATCCCCGCACGCTTCTTTGCATCCGCCGCTGCATCACCAAACATAAAAGTAATTCTAGGAAACAACCATTCCCAAATATTCGACAAATTCCTATTAAATACAAGTGCCAACATAACCGCTAATAACTGCAATGAAAACAATAAATTTGAGCTTTCGTCGACTGCTTCATAGTAACTCATTATTGCGTTCAAAACCATCGGAGAAAACAAACTTCCAAACAAAAATTTTACAACTGCAAGTGGAAGAAGCACAAGATATGGTAAGATCAAAATGCAGATTAGCCAAAACCAAAAACTAGGGGCCAAGATGCTCCAAATCTGCTTTCGTGGCTTAATAATCTGCTCTAACCTTCTGCGCGAAAGGTCAACCCAGTCGTGATCGCCACTAATATTAAATGTGATTGGCGTGTAGGAGCTTGATTATTCAATCTTTAAGCAACGCGTGTTTTTCGAGCCGCCGACCTTGATTTCAATCGCCGCAAGACCTCTATCGTCTATCTTATTCGCACTCAAGATTGAATCAAAACCCAAGTTGTGGCGCACCGTCCCATTTTTTTGCGTGCAAGTCACGTCGACCAGAGTGTATCGCGACGCGAAAAGGGCGCGAGTTCTTTTAATCGCAGCATCTTTATCTTTCGGTGATTTAAAATAGCTTATTTTAGCCACTTCCGCATCTACGTCAGCGGTTAGAACATCCTGATTGAACTCTACGGCATCCTTAATGATATCTCCAATATCATTAAGGAAGATCTCATCAATGACATAACTGCCGCCAAGACGCCTAGCTACAGAGCTTGTCACACCCACATCCCCTACCGCGCAAATTTCTGGAACTTGATGCGGCTTGGGATGATTTCGGTCAGGCCTAGGCGGCGCTTCTTGTCCTCTTCATAGGCTTCGAAATTGCCTTCAAACCATTCCACATGGCTGTCGCCCTCATAGGCGAGGATGTGGGTGGCCAAGCGGTCAAGGAACCAACGGTCGTGGCTGATGACCACGGCGCAACCGGGCCAGGCTTCCAGCGCGTTTTCAAGGGCTGACAGGGTTTCCACGTCCAAATCATTGGTTGGTTCGTCGAGCAGAAGCACATTGGCACCAGAGCGCAAGGTCTTGGCCAGATGCACGCGGTTGCGTTCCCCGCCCGACAGAAGGCCGACCTTTTTTTGCTGGTCGCCGCCTTTGAAATTGAAGGTACCGACATAGGCGCGCGACGGCACTTCCCGGCCGCCGACATCGATGATGTCGAGGCCACCGGAAATCTCTTCCCACACGGTTTTATTGTCATCGAGCTGGTCACGATTCTGATCGACAAAGCCGAGTTTGACGCTTTCGCCCAATGTGATCGAGCCGCTGTCGGGCTGTTCTTGCCCGGTGATCATCTTGAACAGGGTGGATTTACCCGCCCCGTTTGGACCAATCACACCGACAATACCGTTTTGCGGCAGCTTGAAGGTCAGGTCTTTGATCAGCATGCGATCGCCATAGCCCTTTGACAGATTGTCAAAGTGGATGACATTGGTGCCCAGACGAGGCCCTGGTGGGATCTGAATGGTGGCAAAGCTCTGCTTTTCGCGCTCGGCCGCTTCAGCCATTTCTTCATAACGGGCCAGACGGGCTTTCGACTTGGCTTGGCGCGCCTTCGGGCTTTGGCGCACCCAGTCCAATTCTTTGGCCATCATTTTTGACTTGGCATCGCTCTCGCGCTCTTCCTGCGCAATCCGCTTGGCCTTTTGTTCAAGCCAGCTCGAATAATTGCCCTCATAGGGGATGCCTTTGCCGCGATCGAGTTCGAGCGTCCATTTGGTGACTTGATCGAGGAAATAGCGGTCGTGGGTGACGAGGATAACGCAGCCCGGAAACTCTTCCAGATGGTGCTGTAGCCAAGCCACTGATTCAGCGTCCAAATGGTTGGTCGGTTCGTCCAGCATCATCATGTCGGGCTTGGACAGCAAAAGACGGCACAGCGCCACGCGGCGCTTTTCCCCGCCGGACAATTTGGTGATGTCGGCATCATTGTCTGGGCAGCGCAACGCGCCCATCGCCATTTCAATCTTGGCATCAATGTCCCACGCATCGGCGGCATCAATCTGCTCTTGCAGGGCGGTCATTTCTTCCATCAACTCGTCGGAGTAATCTTCCGCCATCTTCATGGAGATTTCGCCATAGCGATCAAACAAGATCTTCTCAGGACATTCGGCAATCACATTTTCCCAGACGGATTTTGTAGGGTCTAAGTCTGGCTCCTGTGGCAGATAGCCCATTTTGGTGCCTTGGGCGGGACGGGCTTCCCCGGTGAAATCCTTATCAATCCCAGCCATAATCTTCAGAAGCGTCGACTTACCCGAGCCGTTGACGCCAACCACACCAATCTTCGCATCTGGGTAAAAGGACAGCCAGATGTTTTCGAATACTTTCTTGCCGCCTGGATAGGCTTTGGTCAGGCCTTGCATTTGGAAGATATGCTGATGTGCCACGGATGTGTCTTTCTGTCGGTCAAATGAGGAGTTGGCGGGGCTTTTAGCTGACCCGAAGGCGAAGGGGAAGGGTGCGCCATGCGGGGGACTTGTGCGGTTGCAGGCGCATCACTAACGGAGAGGACATAGACAGTAACCCAAATCAAAAGGTGGGGTCGATGAAGGTTTTGTTCGACACCAATATTCTGATCGATCACTTGCAAGGCCATCGCGCGGCGACGGAGGCCCTTGCCGCCCATAGTGGCGCGGCCATTTCAGTCATCACATGGGTTGAAGTCATGTCAGGCGTGCCTGCCGCACAAGAAGATGCCATGCGCCTGTGGTTGGACCGCTTTCACTTGATTGAGGTCGACGCCGACATCGGCGTTTACGCCGCCCTGCTGCGCCACGAACGGCGGCTTGATCTGGCAGACGCTTTGATCGTCGCCACTGCGCAAGCCAGTGGCCGCACCTTGGTGACCCGGGACCGGGCGCTCTGCGAGGATTTGGACGACCCGGCTGTCTTGATCCCCTATGACTTAGACGCTGAAGAGGCCTGATCCCAAACATGTCCAAGGTCTGAACACGCTATGGCCATCTTAACGCCAAACTAACCATGTTTGGATTTAACAAGCTGAGGGGCGATTTTGGAGCCACATTATGTTAGACCGAAAACTTGCTATTCTTTGTGCGGCAGCTTTGGCTTTGGGCACGCCGGCATTTGCGCAAACCACTGGGCCAACACCCGATGACTCTGCAACGTCATCGCGTTCTGCGCCTGCATCCAACAAGTCCAATCCAGATGGGTTCACCCAACAGGAAATCATCGATGCTGCCGGAGCCTTCTTTGGCAAAACCTCGGGCAGTGTTGGCCAAGCGGTAGAACGCGTATTCCAAGATCAGGGCAGCCCGGTAGGCTATATCCGTGGCGACGAATATGCCGCTGCGGTTGGATTTGGCCTGCGTTATGGTCAAGGTACCTTGGTGATGAAAGACGGCCAAGAGAGGCGCGTCTTCTGGCAGGGTCCGTCCATTGGCCTCGATACGGGCGGCAATGCCAGCAAGGTTTTCACCTTGGTCTATAATCTGCAAAACCCAGATGGCATTTATCGCCGCTATCCCGGTGTTGAGGGTGCCGCCTTCTTTGTGGCTGGCATTGCGGTGACCTATCAGCGCGCCGAGGGCGTGACTTTGGCCCCGATGCGCACGGGCCTTGGCTTCCGGGCCGGGGTGAATGCTGGCTATACAGCTTATTCCAAGCGCCGCCGCGCCATTCCCTTCTGATCACTCACGCAGATTTGAGTGCAAAAGCCTGAATAATCTGATCGACCTGCGCAGCCGTCGGCTGTGCAGCGTCAACAGCCAGCGCGTCTTCGGGCGTCTCTAAAGTCGAAAATTGTGATGCCAAAATGCTGGGGCCGGCGAAATGGCCTTGGCGGGTTAGAAGGCGGTTGTGGGCAAGATCCGTCCCAATCACCAAATGCACCAGATAATCAGGCGACAGGCTGGTTCGGTGGATCGCCTTTAAGGCGGAGCACGCCAAAATCGTCGACACTCCGGCCTCGTCAAACACTGGCTTAATCCGCGCCAGCCACGCCGCGCGGTCAGTCTCATCCAAGGTGACGCCAGAGGCGATCTTGGCCTTGGCCTCAGGCGAGTGAAAATCATCGGCATCCAGGAAGCGCCAGTTAAGCCGGCCCGCCAACGCCGTGCCCAAGGTTGTCTTGCCCGCGCCAGAAACGCCCATGATTACCAATTTTGCCATGCCCCGCCTTTAGCGGAACCACCCCCGCCCCAGCAAGTCAGCTGCACAGGGCGAAATGACACCCAAATCAATGATAAGCCAATTGACGCCCGCCCCCATGTCCTCTAAATCCGCGCTTCCGTTGCCCAGATGGCGGAATTGGTAGACGCACTGCTTTCAGGTAGCAGCGCCGCGAGGCGTGGAGGTTCGAGTCCTCTTCTGGGCACCATTTTTTCCAATATGATATTCTTAGTGCACCGTGTCGCCCACCGATGAGTGAGCCATGCTTAGGGCATGGGCTGGGGTCACTGGGATTGGAAGATCCCAGTGACTTATGCCTGATAAGGCATTTAGTCGCGAAGGACACGAACGCCAGATGATGCGGCAATTGCGGACGTCTATTTCAAATGACCATCCGGCATCGGTGCGACGGCACTCAGAGTATAGGAGAACAAGAGGTTTACGATTTTCCAGCCATCGTCGGCCTTCACCAATTGCCAGCTTTCAGAGCCCCAGTTCTGAATTTGATCATTGGCTGTGAAGTTATATCGAAATGTCACGGTCGCAAGTTGACCGTCCGATACGATTGTTGGGGAACCGAAATTTTCAGCCAATCTTAGCGCCTTATAGGCTGGGTCCCCAATCAATTGGTGGGCACCTTGGTCCTCTAGAGCGGGAATCGCCTCTTTTGTCGCTTGAGCAACAAACTCGCGGGACTTCGGATGCCCAGTGGCCTTCCAATTTATCTTGCCATCATAAAACAATGCGGCCAGACCTTTGGAATCTTGAGCCCGGATTGCCGCATCAAAACGCGACATCAGAGAGCGGATCTCCGCTTCCACGGCTCTTTGCTGGGTGACGGCCTCCTGCTGCGGCGTTTGTCCGGCAACGAGGTCTGGAGAGCTGATTATTGTCGCTGCCAGAATGAGCGACAGGAATGATTTTTTCATGGCAGTTATTCCTCAGTTGGTCAAAGTATCAGGGTTCGTGCGATAGCGTCTCTTTAGGATAGTCAATCACAAACCGCGGGGGTTTGAGACGATCAATTCCAAGGATGACGGCGGGGCGGGCCGGTCCGTTAGGCCGAGCGCCGAAGGGACGGATGCGTCAGAAGCAATCACGGGTACGTCAGCAAACATGCGACCTCCGATCAGCAACCGCATCTCGGGAATAGTTTTGCCCCGACCAGCGCCCACCTGTTAACGTGTGACGCAAGGATTGGTTGATCAAGATTGTCGGGATTACTACGCAAAGAGCGGAGGCCACTTGCCATCTCATGAAGAAGCTCCCATATTCTTAAAGGACAATCAATTATTGTTTTACAGAAAGTTTTTGTCAAGATGCAAGAATCGCGCCCGTCAATCACCTCACTTGCAAAACCCATGCGATGGGTAACCGTATTCTTGGTGATCGCGTTGATCGCCACCCATCTCTTGGGTCTGCTCAAGCCCAGTTTCGGCCCGTTTGAGATCAGGACAACCCAAGAATTGAATTGGATTGGATATGGTTCAGGAACGCTTGGCATGCTGGCCATTGTGCTGAGCCTGATCCAGCTGGAGCGCATTTTGTATGTGCTTGAGCGCGGAGACCCCTTTGTCGCGGCGGTTGCCAAAGGCTTGCAACGCTTTGCAATTCTGGCCAGCTTGGGCTTCGTGTTGGTGATTGCTGCCCCGACGATCTCAGCGCTAACAAGCCCAAGCGCAGGGCAAGTCACTATCACGTTCCAATTGCGCGACTTCGTTACTTTGGCAATTTGCCTTGTCTTCTTCGTCGTGGCCGCCCTTATGGGTGAGGCCGCGCGGATCGCTGCGGAAAACAAGGAGTTCATTTAGCCGATGCGGATCATTGTCCGCCTCGACGTGATGCTAGCCCGGCGCAAGGTGCGCTCGCGAGAGCTTGCCCAGCATGTCGGCATCACTGAAGCCAACCTATCACTCCTGAAATCGGGCAAGGTGAGAGGCCTTCGGTTTGAAACCCTCGCTGCAATCTGCGACTATCTCGACTGCCAACCTGGTGATTTACTTGAGTTTGTGCGGGAGGAAGAAGAATAGCGTGACTAAAGCGACCCCGCACAAGGCCGTCTTGCCACATGCAAAATGGGTGCTCACGCAAAGGGAAGACTTTGCACCAAGAGGCCCAACACGGCGCAAGCACCGAGAAGTGGGATGACGCCCAGTTTGGCGCGAAACAATAAAACGCCTGCCATCAGGGTCAGAATAAAGGCGGCTGGCTGAAAGCTTGGCACATCGGGATTAGCAAAGCTGAGGATGCCGATCTGTGTGGTCTCTACTTTGGCAAACAGGACATGCAACCCAAACCAGATAGCCAGATTGCCAATCACGCCGACCACGGCGGCAGTAATGGCTGCCAAACCACCTGATAAAGCCACATTGGCGCGAAACTTCTCAATCCAGGGCGCACCCACAAAGATAAAGATGAATGATGGAATGAAGGTGACCCAGGCCGTAAGGCCCGCTCCCAACACCCCGGCCAGCACAGGGTCCAGGCCGCCAGCGTCGCGAAAGGCGGCCAGAAAGCCGACATAGGCCAATACCAGAATAAGGGGGCCGGGCGTGGTCTCGGCCAAGGCCAGACCATCCATCATCTCGCGCGAGGTCAGCCAGCCAAACTGGTCAACAGCGGCCTGCGACACCCAGGCCAGCACGGCATAGGCCCCACCAAAAGTCACAACCGCCATTTGTGAGAAGTAAATTGCGATCTGGCTGAAAATATGCCCCCCGCCAAGGGCAAGAACCAACGCCACAACCGGTGTCAACCAGACGACTATGCCCACCCCCGCAATCTGGGCAACATATTTCCACCCGCCCTGAGGTACCGGCACATCCAGTTTAAGGAATGGGCCCTCCCCAGCCTTGGTGGCGGCATGGCCGGTCACACGGAATAAATCAGGCCGGATGAGACCACCGACCAGCCCGCCCACCGCCACGATCAGAATGAGCAGCGGGAAAGGCAAAGCCAAAAAGCTCAACGCCAGAAAGCTCGCAGCAGCAATCAGCCACATGATTTGATTGTGCAGCGCCCGGCGCGCCACCCGCACCAGCGCATCCAACACAATAACCACCACCGCCGCTTTGATACCGAAAAAAATCGCATGGGTGGCAGGATGGCCTTGAAACAGGGCATAGATCGCCGCCAACGCCAAAATCACCAAAAAGCCCGGCAGCACAAATAGCAGCCCAGCCATGATGCCGCCGCGGATGCCATGTAACAGCCAACCCGAATAGATCGCCAATTGATGGGCCTCGGGCCCCGGTAACAGCATGCAATAGCTGAGGGCATGCAAAAAGCGGTCTTCGTCCAGCCAGCGCTTCTCATCCACCAACAGCTTGTGCATCAATGCGATCTGCCCGGCTGGGCCGCCAAAGCTGAGGAAGCCGATACGGGCAAATACGTAAAAGGCCTCTTTGAATGAGGGATGGGCCACTGTCATGGTCATGCCAGCCCCAAGCTTGCCGCAGTCAATCCAAACCCAACCAAGTGCCCAGCTCCTTTGTCACCGGCCCGTCTGTCCACGACACGCCAGAAAGGACAGTCCTCTCAAGGGACGCCTAAGACCAATGACAATCCACCAGCCCCGTCAATCGAGATAACTTGAAGCGACCTTTAGGATTTCTGGGGCGCAGGCCTATTGGGTTCTTTGCGTATAGATCATGAAGCCGTGGTGTCCGCCATGGTTGGTCGGCTCTAAGTGAAATTGCTTGCAACCGAGACGTTCTAGTCGGCTGAGGACATCGGCCAAATCATAGTCATACATCGTGATTTGACCGACATCGCGCTGCGGAAACAGGCGATTGCGCAGGGACCGCGCAAGCAGGCGCAGTGGGTTATGTGTCTGAGAAGGCATCAAATGTGGATCACGGTGGGTGGTGATGTGTAAACTCAAATATCCACCTGGTTCTAGTAAGCTTGTAAGGCTTTCAATCAATTCGAGTCCACGGCTCGGTGGGATATGTTGCATCACAATGTATGAATTGATCCAGTCAAATGGGCCAAATTCAGCGGCGGCTTGGGGCGTTGGCACAAGCTTTACCTGAGCAAGGCCCAGTTCATCCAAATGGGTTTGGCAGATGGCCCGCATTGACTCAGCAATGTCTATGCCCACGGCACGGTTCGCGCGTTGCGCCATCGGCACCAACAAGCGGCCAACACCGGCCCCAAAATCTAAACAAGTCTCAAAATGATCGGGTGCCGAAAAATGGCGCTTAAGGGTCGCATGGAACATGTCCACATCGAACAGGCCACTGTCATAAAACGCCTGCCGACCCAAAGCATCCATCGTGTCGGCCCGATAGCGCTCGTCAGTAATCACGGCCCAATAGGGGTCCACTTTGCCCAATTGGTTCCAGTCAGAGTCGGTATCGCGTTCGCTACTCATCAGGCTCAACCCACATTCATTCGACCCGCTACGGCGCACAACAAGGCTCTCCACATTCGCCCCTTATGCTCGAACTCGCACCGTTCTAAAAGGGGCAGACCTCCCTACACCTGTAATCAACCCCCAACACCTTTTGCGGTGCTGCGCAAAAAGGCTTAGAGAGAGTCATAACCCTGTCATAGCCGTTCGTTCGGTGCGCCAGAACCTGCAGTAAAAGACCACAAGAGGCTTAAGACGTGACAATTCATTCTTACGAGGGCGATTTACCAGATGGCCTAGATTTAGGCCCGGTCGTCGCTGTTGATACAGAAACCCTTGGCCTGTCCCTGGTCCGCGATGCCTTATGTGTGGTGCAATTAAGCTCGGGCGACGGCAATGCGCATATCGTCCGCCTCAATCGGCCAAGCTATGACTGCCCGAATTTGAAAGCGCTGCTGGCCAATCCCAAGGTGGAAAAATTGTTTCACTTTGCGCGCTTCGATGTCGCCATGTGCAAGCAGTATCTGGGCGTCAAAATCAGCCCTATTTTCTGTACAAAGATCGCCTCAAAACTGGTCCGCACCTATACAGACCGGCATGGCCTAAAGGATTTGGTCAAGGAATTGGTGGGTGTTGAACTCAATAAGCAACAACAAAGCTCTGACTGGGGGGCTGCGCAATTAAGTGAGGCGCAGTTGGCTTATGCGGCCTCCGACGTTTTGTATCTGCATGCGGCCAAAACGCGCTTGGTAGAAATGTTGGCCCGTGAAAACCGCTTGGAAATTGCCCAAGCTTGCTTCGATTTCTTGCCCGTCCGCGCCGATTTGGACTTGATGGGCTGGTCTGAGTCAGACATCTTTTCTCACGCATGACCAGCCTCGACGCACAGACATTACAGCCTGCGAGACGGCGCCTGACGCCGAATGATGCGCGCTTGCGCACCCTGCGTGTGAAGACCACGCGTTCGGTTTTTTTGGCAGGTGCTGCTTTATCAACCTTGTTGTTGATTGGCAGCGTGATTGTGCGCGGTGTGCAAGGTGCGGCGATTGATACAAGCAAGCTTGTCCAAGGCGATCAATTTGTGATGGAATCGCCTGAGTTTATTGGCAATACGCGCGAAGGTAAGCGCCTGAAAGTAACCGGGGCGCGGGCAACGCGCAGTGTCTCAGACGCTGCTGGGGCGGTGCGTCTGGAGAAACCGAAACTAGAAACCGCTGACGGCAGTGTCGCGACAGCCGATGAAGGCATATGGTCGCAAGACGCCCAAACCTTGTCACTAAAAGGCAATGTTGTGTTTTCCCGTAAGGCGGGTGAGCGGGCAACCGGCGTTTCGGCCCTGTGGACATCTGACCCATCCGTCCTGACAGTAGAGGGCGGCACCCAAATCACTTTGCCCGGTGGCGAGACGGCGACAGCCCAATCGTTGCAGTGGGACGAAGCAAAGGGGGCAGTGGCACTTCTGGGCAATGCCCGCGTAACCTTCAAAGATGGTGAAGCAACCTCAGACCAAGCTTATTTCGATAAGGAATCCCGCACCCTAACTGGCACGGGCTCAATCCGCATTCGCTCAGAGCTAGGCACAGGGGCCGCAGACCGCTATGTATATAATACCGCAAGTAAGAGACTGCAGATGACAGGGAATGTCATCGCGCAACTGAGGTGAAAATTTCAACGCTAGGCAGGTGTGTCTGGTGGCTAGATGTGACGAATCTCTATCAATGGACTTGATATGACCCAGTTAAAGAAGTTTGCCGCTCCCGGTTTCATCATGCTGCTCGGCTTGGGCCTTGTCGGCGGTACGGCTTTGGCACAGGCCACCAGCGGCAATGGTCCGATTGAAGTGTCGGCAAATGACCTGGTCTATGATCCGGCGGCAGGGGTTAGCACCTTGGTTGGCAATGCCTCTGTTGCGCAAGACGGGGCGGTGTTGCGGGCACCGCGCATCCGCGTCACCTATCTGAAGGGCGCCAATGGGGCTAATGGCGATATCGACAAAGTCTATACTGAGGGGGAAACATTTTATGTCACCCCAACTGAAAAAATTCGCGGGGATCGGGCGATCTTTGATGCCCCTGCCAACACCGTGCAGTTTTTCGGCAATGTGGTGGCCGTTCAAGGCCAAAGCGTGCTGAAAGGCTCGATGCTGACTTTGAATACCAAAACCCGCGCCTCCACGATGCGGGGGATGGACGGGCGCGTTCGAGCCGTTATCTTCCCGAATGACAGCCAAGCAGCAAAAGGCGGTTCAGCCCGCAAATGACGCCGCAAGCTGCCAGCGCTAGATCTCCTGAGGAAATGGGCTTGATCGCGAACGACCTTGGCAAGGCCTATAAGGGTCGCCAAGTGGTCAATGGCGTTTCGCTAAGCCTAAAGCGGGGTGAGGTATTGGGGCTGTTGGGGCCCAATGGCGCGGGCAAGACAACCTGCTTCTACATGGTGATGGGCCTGATCCAGCCAGACTTTGGTGACATCTCGATTGACGGCCAAGATGTTACGCTTCTGCCCATGTATGTGCGGGCGCGCCTGGGGCTTGGTTATTTGCCGCAGGAACCTTCAATCTTTCGCGGCATGAGTGTGGAAGACAATGTGCTGGCGGTGTTGGAAACGATTGAACCCGATCCATCGATTCGCGAAGCACGCGCCACCGAGCTTCTGACCGAATTGCGAATCGATCGGCTGCGCAAACAGCGCGCCACGTCGCTCTCTGGCGGCGAAAGGCGGCGCTTGGAAATCGCCCGGGCGCTTGCAACCGACCCTTCTTTCATTCTTTTGGACGAGCCATTTGCCGGGATTGACCCGCTGGCCATCGCCGATATCCGTGATTTGATTGGATTTTTGAAGCAACGTGGCATTGGTGTGCTAATCACTGATCATAATGTCAGAGATACACTGAATATTATTGATCGTGCGACTATCATATTTGACGGCGAGGTCCTCTTCGAGGGTTCGCCAGACGAAGTGTTACACCAGCCCGACGTCCGCCGTGTTTATCTTGGAGCGGATTTTAAGGCCTAACGGGGACGAGTAGAATGGCTATCGCACCGCGCATGGAGCTTCGACAGGGCCAAGGCCTTGTTATGACGCCCCAATTGCAGCAAGCGATCAAGCTGTTGCAAATGTCCACCGTTGAATTGGCTGTCTATGTTGAGCAGGAATTGGAGCGCAATCCCGTGCTGGAGCGCGTGGATGACGTTGAAGATTACGGCATCGAAGATGTGCCAGATATTGACCCGCGCGAAGCAGGCCCAGTCAGCGATGGTCCACAAGAACTATGCGCCAATGGCGAAGGGCCAGACCCCCATGCCGAGGCCGCTTTAGATGCCAGCTATGAAGACGTGCACAGCGATGCCGATATGCCGGCAAGCGAGGCCATCGGCTCGACCGTGGATTGGAGCAAGGCGGGCGAAGGTCGCGGTGGCTTTGAAGATTTAGACGATTTTGAGAGCCGTCTGACCCAAACAGTCTCGCTGCGCGATCATTTGGAAAGCCAAGCCGTCTTGGCATTTTCTTCCCCGGTCGACCGGATGGTCGCTAGCTATTTGATCGACCACGTCGATGACGCCGGCTATTTGCGCGCCGACATGACCGAAGTGGCCGAACGTCTGGGCATTGACCATGAAGCGCTTGAGCTTGTGGTGCAGACTTTGCAGACCTTTGACCCCACTGGCGTGTGTGCGCGCAGCGTGGAAGAATGTCTGGCCGCGCAGCTGAAAGAGCGCGACCGCCATGACCCGGCTATGGAAGCGCTTCTGGCGAACCTGCCCCTTTTGGCGCGGCATGATTTGAAAAGCTTGTACGACATTTGCGGCGTCGATGGGGCGGATTTGGCCGATATGATCGCCGAAATCCGCGCCCTAACCCCGAAGCCAGGGGCGACCTTTGGCAGTGCGGAATCAAGCGCCATCATCCCAGACGTTTTCGTTCGCGAAGGGCCGATGGGAACCTGGCTGATCGAGCTCAACTCTGACACCTTGCCCCGCGTTCTGGTCAATAATGCCTATGCCGAAAGCGTGTCGCGACAAGCCCGCTCGCAGGATGAACGTTCGTATCTGGCCGAAGCCCAAGCCGATGCCAATTGGCTGGTCAAAAGCCTGGATCAGCGCGCCCGCACGATTTTGAAAGTCGCCAAAGAAATTGTGCGCCAACAGGACGGCTTCCTGACCTATGGCGTCGCGCATCTGCGCCCGCTTATCCTAAAGGACGTAGCACGTGCCATTGAGATGCACGAATCCACGGTGTCCCGCGTCACCAGCAACAAGTTTATCTCGACCCCACGTGGCGTGTTTGAGCTGAAATATTTCTTCACCACCGCCATTCATGCCTCCGATGGCGGCGAGTCGCACTCGGCAGAGGCCGTCCGTCATCGGATCAAAAGCCTCATTGATGGTGAGATGGTCGAAGCACCCTTGTCGGATGATCGTATCGTTGAAATCCTGCGCGAAACCGGCGTTGATATTGCGCGCCGGACCGTGGCGAAATACCGTGAAGCCTTGCGAATTCCCTCCTCTGTGCAGCGTCGTCGTACCATCAGCCGGGTTGGCTGATCGACGGGATTGTTCGACTGACGGTTTAGTTGATCAAGCCATTTAATCTTTTGATAAATATATTATTTGTCTCGAAGTTATCGGTAAAATTGCCTTGATGTTGCCGCACTTCAGCGCAAAATCATCTTCCCAAAGCAAAGTTCCAGTGCAACACTGATGTGACGGTGGATCTACACCGCACCCAGTTATAGGGAGGCACCTCAGATGGGCAATCTCACAGTCAGAGTCACAGGCCGCAACATCGATGTGGGGGAAGCTTTACGGGGCAAAATCCAAGAAGATCTTGAGGTGGGCGTGGGGCGTTATGTGTCGCGCGACGGCGAAGCGATTGTGACCTTGGACAAGCAACGCCACCTCTATCATGTTGAAACCATCGTCCATCTCGATTCGGGCATCACGCTAGAAGCCAATGGGGAGGCCTCAGAGCCGCACGCCGCTTTTGCCGCCGCTTTAGAGAAGATTGAAAAGCGGGTTCGCCGCTATAAGCGCCGCTTGAAGGACCATCACGCCAAACACCATGCGCCACTGCCACGCGAAGAAGTCAGCTATAATGTCATTGAGCCCGACGATCTGGATGAGGGAGATGATGGGCACGACGCAGGCATTCCTGCCGGCCCCGCTGTAATCGCGGAAACCAAAACCGTGATTCGAACCATGCCTGTGGCAACCGCTGTGATGCAGTTGGAGCTGGGTGAAGCTCCGTTTCTGATGTTCAGAAACCCACGATCCAGTGCGCTAAACGTTGTTTATAGGCGCGCAGATGGGAATATTGGTTGGATTGATCCAGCCCCTAGTGTATCGGGCTGATGACGACGACGTATTTTTTCAAACCAGTCGGCTTGTGCGGGGGCGCAGGTCGACTCGAGAAAAGACCTTATGCCAGATCTTGCAGACCTTATCCGCGCTGACGCCATCGTTTTCCGGATCAAAGCACAGACGAAGAATGAAGTCCTCTTGGCCCTTTCCGAGGCGGCTGTTGCGGCCTATGGGGTCGATTTGTCGGCCACACTGGAATCGACGCTCGAGCGGGAGCGTTTGGGCAGCACAGGCGTTGGCGAAGGCGTGGCCATTCCTCATGCCCGCCTGAAGGGCCTGAAGGCACCGGCCGCGGTTTTGGCCTTATTGGATCCGCCCGTTGACTTTGAAGCACCCGATGGTCGGCCTGCCGATATTGTGGTGCTGTTGCTTTCGCCCGAAGAAGCAGGTGCCGATCATTTAAAGGCGCTCGCGCGCATTTCCCGCTTTCTCCGCCGTCAAGATGTGCGCGATGGCTTGCGCGCGGCCCGCTCTGCGGCCGCCATTCACGCCTTCACCACCCAATCTTCGGCTTCTGAAGCCGCATAAAGAGGTCGGCCGCAGCGCGCGCTGGGCCGACCGATTTGGTGCCAAGCATCGATAGCTTAGGCAGGCAGCAAAGCCTCATCATGAACTTTTGCAACCAGCGCCGGCTCCAGCTTCAAGCGGGTCGCTAAGTCTGCCAAATAGGCCTTTTCAGCAGGGCCTTGGGTATTGATCGCGACCAAAGAGGCCGCATAAATTTCCAGCGCCAGTTCTGGCGACGTGGCATCGGCCACAACTTGGGCTATGTCCAGCGGCTTGGCCAATTCATCAAACAAGAAAGCTTTTTCGCTGTCGGACAAGTCGATTTTGGCCAAATGGTCAAACAATTTAGCCTTTTCGGCTGCCTCAATTTGACCGTCTGCCTTCATGGCCGAGATCATGGCGCGAATGGTTGCCTTGCCCACGGCTTCTTGATCTTGCGCATTGCTAGGCAGGAACACACCGCTGGGCGCAGTCTCCGTCCCGGCCTGACCTTGATGTTTCTGATAGGCATTATAGGCCAATGTGCCTAGGGCCGCGAGGCCGCCCAAGGTTGCGGCTTGGCGACCAAACTTGCCCGCAACGCCCGACAACAAGAGACCACCCAAAACGCCGGCCGCACCTGCACCCAGGGCAATAGACTTAGCATCTGCATCGGTCTTGACGCGATCCAAACCGGCCTGCCCCTCGGTCTTGATGGCAGAGATGGCTTTAGGCAGTTCGCTCTGCAACGCAGCGAAAATCTTATTGGCGTCAAACATGTCTCATGTCTCCTCGGGGCTGGCACTCATTCCAAGCCATAGGTCATAGATTGGGAGGGTGCACCTTGCATGCAAGAGCGTGTTCACGAACAGTTGCTCAAACCCCTGCGTCGTTGTATCAGGCCCCATCTTTTGCCTTCAATCAGCAAAAGCCAGACGTGGGCCCACCCACATCAAAAACGTGCCGCAATAGCTCAGTCGGTAGAGCACATCANATGGGGTCGCAGGTTCGAATCCTGTTTGCGGCACCAGTTTTTCCTTAAAAATCAATTCGTTACATCAGGGATCAAGCTTCGAAATAGGTTGAAAAAGATACCTATTTTTAGTTTGCTACCAATTTGCTACCAAGATTTCCATAAGATGCGTGACAGAGTTCCCCAAGATGAGCTGCTTTTTTCTGCAGCTCATGAGGGTTCTTTGGGGAATCGTTGTTCTTAGGCCAATTAAGGGGCTTGTTTGAGACCATCTAGGACGAAGATTTTTCCTCTAGGTCTGTATGTTTTGTTCGCGATAGCAAATCATGCCAAATTTTGCCTTCAGCAATCCAGTTTAGGGTCTTTTAACGTGGCAATCGGCTTTCGCAGGCGTCAAGACAAATCTGAAATCGTCGACGTGTCGAGTTGGGAACTTGACGAGGAGTTTCCGTACTATCCGCAAGGCAAAAAGCCAAAACAGTTCCTGATCTGCCCAAACCCGGCACCGCACGGGTTTTTAATTGGTGGCCACAAGTATCTTTTCAAAAAGCCGATTGGATGGAAGGCTCAACAGATTTGGTCTGAGGTCTTGGCATATGAATTTGGGCGTGTACTGGACATTCAGGTGCCGCCAG
Organism: Aquidulcibacter paucihalophilus; assembly: GCF_002105465.1. Taxonomy (GTDB): domain Bacteria; phylum Pseudomonadota; class Alphaproteobacteria; order Caulobacterales; family Aquidulcibacteraceae; genus Aquidulcibacter; species Aquidulcibacter paucihalophilus. The sequence goes on along the minus strand of NZ_NCSQ01000082.1, from coordinate 3,611 downwards.
CTTTTGTAGCACAGGATGGTCCAAATGGTTCGGCAGGCGTTTTGGTTGAGTTCTTCTTCGGCTACCAAAATCAAGGGCCGCCCTCGCGATTTGTGCATGCTGCGGAAATTCTGCAGGGGCGGCGAGGCAGCTTTAGTGAGAAAATCGGTAGCATCCGTGAAAACCTAACCGCCTGCCGATCAATGGGAGTGGCCAATTGGCGAGAATGGTGGACTGGAACTCTAACTTTCGACGCACTCATCGGTAACACAGACCGGCACTCAGAAAATTGGGGCTTCTTAGTCTTCCAAGGTGGCCCAGAGGGAAGGTCTGCAAATATCCTTGCTCCCGTCTTCGACAATGGCACGAGTCTTGGCTGGCAGACGAGTGAGGAAAAACTCCCTCTTTCGAAATTGAACTTAGCGCGGTTCGTACATAATGGAGTCCATCATTGCGGTTGGTTCGACGGCGACGAAAATGGGCAACATATTGCCTTAGTACGCCGCCTTGCTGAAACGCCCTATGTATCTAGGCAAAAGCTACAAAGCATGATTCAATTATCCGATGATCAAATTTCGGAAGTTACAGACTGGGCGACCGCTTTTGACATGCACTTGAAGTTTAGTACCTTGCGCGCTGAATTTGTGAATTTGCAAGTGACTGCTCGACGCGATGGGCTGAAACAGGCGCTGGAGAATGTAAAGTGGATCAAATGATCAAACATCTTGGTCAACCAAGACGCCTCATTCTTGAGTGGGAGCCGCCAATTGAGGCAAGCGACCGTAAGCGCTGGTCAATCGGGGAAGTGATTGGAGACGGCGTCCCATCCAGTTTCCGGTATTTCACTGGCACCGAGTTTGAGAACAACAACGATGGTCGTACAATAGACGCCGCTAGGCAGGTTGGCTATAGGGGTTTCCCGGCCTTTGGCCCGCATAAAGATGAACTAGTTAAACCTATTGAGACAGGTGTGGCTGAAACACTTGCTCGACGTTTGGCTGCACGGTCACGATCTGACTTTAATGATTATCTAAAACACCATCTTCTGCAACCCAGTGAGATGTTGACCGATATGGCTTTGCTCGGAGCCACCGGTGCCCGCTTGCCTGGCGATGGTTTTGCATTGACGGATCCATTGGATAACATCACGAGCGCCCGGGATATGGTCATAGAGTTAGTTGGATTTCGACATTATCTCGACAAGACCCTCGATTTACCTCGTGGCGCAGTTTTACAGCTTCAGCCCGAGCCCGATAGCGAGCATGATCCCGATGCAATCAAAGTAATCTCCGGCACCGAAACTGTCGGGTACATAAACCGTCTTCAAGCTAAGGGGCTTGGGCGGCTAATCCAGACGCATGACGTAAGTGCATATGTTCACCGATTCAATGGCACACCAACACGGCCCCGTGCATATGCTTTTGTGCAGGTGCGCGAAGTTGTTGGACAAGTAGCTGCCTAGCTTCTTGCAGTTTTTCCGACTAAAATACCATTTTAAGGTCGATTCAGGCCTTCCGTGGTTGTAGAATCAGTTAGTCCAGCCGTGGTTGTTGCTGGGCTTTCCTTTAGATTCGATCTTAGCCTTGTTCTCACGAAGCAACATGCCACATCTACAGCTTCGTCGCCTTCTCAATTAGCTCGACCAACTCCTCCCGCGTTTTTTCGCGTACACGGCGCAGGCCTATTCGTTCTGCCATGGCAGCTGCTGGATCTGTGAGCCATGTTTCTTTAGCAATCTCGCTGGCTAGGCCCAATTTCTCTTCATACGGAACATCAGACCAGTCCCGTTCTTCCCCGCCAACATTCGCACCGCGGTAGGGAACGGTCGTGGTTATGACGTGGCCATTTGGCCAGAAAGTTGTGCTTTCATCGCTGCGATTACTTCGTTGGCACACTCTGATTGTTACATGCCAAACGACCTTTTTTATTTGGGACCCAGTGCGCAAAAACCCATGCGCGCGTGCGACTTTCTCGGCTAAATGAGCGAAAGTTATGGGGCCAAAGTGCTCGACTAAATCCTTGCAGAACCCGCTTAGAATGCGATTGTAGTCTTGGTCGCCAAAGCGCTCAGGCGACAATTGGGTCGTCCAATTGCTGTAGAATCTCGAAGCGGACGTAGCTGGTTGCACTCCGGACTCGATGCTTGGCCCCCCGGCAGAGGCCACCAACTTCTCATATTGGAATGCGGTCTCAGGCTCAGCCACTTGGTTGTGGGCCGCATTATCCGAGACCAGAGTTAACCGCGATGACCGCGCATCCGTGACATCTGATTCAGAAGGCAGAGCCTCAGGCTTCTGATCGACATGGGGAGCCGGTTTTGCTTTTGATTGGTCAGCTGCAAGCAATTCCTGCAGCTTTACATGGACCTTTTCAAGAACGCGTGCGGGATCATTGAAGTATTCGGTCGACCAGATACGGACCAGCGACCAACCCAGTCCCTCCAAAACGGCATGCCGTACCCGGTCGCGATCCCGAGCTGTCGGAGTCGAATGATAGGTCGCGCCATCACATTCCACGCCAGCGAGGTATCGACCTGGCGCATCTGGATGAACGATCCCCAGATCAACCCGAAACTTAGATACACCTATCTGCGTGTGAACCGTCCAGCCCAGCTTTCGCAATCCGCGAGCAACGGCCTCTTCAAATGGCGAGTCATATTCTTCTGTGCCAGCGACGTGAAGGATCGCTTGGCCCAAAGCAACCGGCCCACGCACAGCAAACTCAATATAGTGCTTGAGATCTTTAACCGCCTCAGCTTGAGTCCTTGTGAGGTCAATCATGTCAGGATCAAAGCTGGCGAATATGGCGACCTCAGAGGTTGCTCGTGTGACTGCCACATTCAAACGGCGCTCACCGCCTTTGCGGTTAAGAGGACCAAAATTCATCGGCATAGTCCTAGCGCCTGGTTGATTTGGACCGTAGCCGATTGAAAGCATAATCACATCACGCTGATCGCCTTGAACCGTCTCTAGGTTCTTTACAAATACCGGCTCATCGACACCGTCTTCATTGAAGAACGTCTCGAGTGATGGATTCTTGCGGCGCTCCTCATCTAGCAGATCCATGATTAGCTTTTGCTGTTCTGCATTCAGCGTCACAACACCAATGCTTAAGTGGCTTAAGGCTGGATCACTCAGGCGCCTTATTACCTCTTTCACAACGGCTTTGGCTTCAACTGGGTTCGTACGCTCTTTGCCTCGCTGCCACAGGCCATCGCACTTATGGAAAGTGACGGCGCTATCTCGCGTCTCAGAACTTGGATAGGTCACCAGATCGCCGCCATAGTAGCGATGGTTGGAGAAAGCGATTAGGCTTTCGTGGCGGCTTCGATAATGGCCTGTCAAGCGATGGTGCTTAACGCTAGCCGCCATAGCTTCGTCCAAAATGCTCTCAAGATCCTCCTCATTTCCGCCATCAGTCCCATCGTCTGCGGAGGCAGATCGATCAAAGAAGCTTGTAGGGGGCATCTGCTTTGGATCGCCAACGATGATCGCATTGCGGCCACGGGCAATTGACCCAATGGCATCCCAGACTGTGATCTGGGAGGCTTCGTCAAAGATAACTAAATCAAATGGTGCACGCTCCGCATCAAGGTAAGCGTCCGGCCTGACCCGTCTTGACCGATCAAGCGG
>NZ_NCSQ01000081.1:0-10000 GCF_002105465.1 Aquidulcibacter paucihalophilus | reverse complement strand
ACCTTCGAAACTGTTGATTTTAGTCCATCATTTCGGTGATGGCCTAAGGTCTTCAGTTTCAAAAGAAGGTATTTTAACCTGAATACATAGGGTTAAAAAGCTAACCTAGGGAAGTGAAACATCTCAGTACCTAGAGGAAAGGACATCAACCGAGACTCCGTTAGTAGTGGCGAGCGAACGCGGACCAGGCCAGTGGCGATTTGTAATAATGGGAAGTGTTTGGAAAGGCACGCCATAGCGGGTGACAGCCCCGTACCAGTAAAAAGCAAATCGTCCTCGAGTAGGGCGGGACACGTGAAATCCTGTCTGAACATGGGGGGCCCACCCTCCAAGCCTAAGTACTCCTGTGCGACCGATAGTGAACAAGTACCGTGAGGGAAAGGTGAAAAGCACCCCGACGAGGGGAGTGAAATAGTACCTGAAACTGGATACCTACAAGCAGTTAGAGCCTCTTTATGGGGTGATAGCGTACCTTTTGTATAATGGGCCAACGACTTAATGTAACGAGCAAGCTTAAACCGTTAGGTGTAGGCGTAGCGAAAGCGAGTCTGAATAGGGCGTCGAGTTCGTTGTATTAGACCCGAAACGCGTTGATCTACCTATGAGCAGAGTGAAGGTCATGTAACAGTGACTGGAGGCTCGAACCGTTGAATGTTGAAAAATTCTCGGATGACTTGTTGGTAGGGGTGAAAGGCCAATCAAAACGCGTGATAGCTGGTTCTCCGCGAAAACTATTTAGGTAGTGCCTCGTATGATTACTCCAGGGGGTAGAGCACTGGATGGGCTAGGGGTCCTCACCGGATTACCAAACCTAACCAAACTCCGAATACCTGGAAGTACAGTACGGGAGACAGACGGCGGGTGCTAACGTCCGTCGTCAAGAGGGAAACAACCCTGACCCGCAGCTAAGGTCCCCAAATAATGGCTAAGTTGGAAAGGATGTGGGTTTGCTTAGACAACCAGGATGTTGGCTTAGAAGCAGCCATCATTTAAAGAAAGCGTAACAGCTCACTGGTCAAGCGAACCTGCGCCGAAGATGTAACGGGGATTAAGCCATTTACCGAAGCTCGGGGTTTCATCTTTGATGAAGCGGTAGCGGAGCGTTCCGTAAGCCTGTGAAGGTGTCTGGTAATGGACACTGGAGGTATCGGAAGTGAGAATGTTGGCATGAGTAGCGATAAAGAGGGTGAGAGACCCTCTCGCCGAAAGACCAAGGGTTCCTGCGTAAAGCTAATCTGCGCAGGGTTAGCCGACCCCTAAGGCGAGGCCGAAAGGCGTAGTCGATGGGAACCACGTTAATATTCGTGGGCCAGCTGGTGGTGACGAACGCCGAAAGTTGTCAACTCTTATCGGATTGAGTTGGCAGCCTGGGAGTTCCAGGAAATAGCCCCAGCATTAGATCGTACCCGAAACCGACACAGGTGGTCAGGTAGAGCATACCAAGGCGCTTGAGAGAACTATGGTGAAGGAACTCGGCAAATTACTCCCGTAACTTCGGAAGAAGGGAGACTCTTTCTTGGGCAACCAAGGGAGAGTGGCACAGACCAGGGGGTTGCGACTGTTTATCAAAAACACAGGGCACTGCGAAGTCGCAAGACGACGTATAGTGTCTGACGCCTGCCCAGTGCCTGAAGGTTAAGAGGAGGGGTGCAAGCTCTGAATTGAAGCCCAGGTGAACGGCGGCCGTAACTATAACGGTCCTAAGGTAGCGAAATTCCTTGTCGGGTAAGTTCCGACCTGCACGAATGGCGTAACGACTTCCCCACTGTCTCCACCATAGACTCAGCGAAATTGAAATCTCCGTGAAGATGCGGAGTTCCCGCGGCCAGACGGAAAGACCCTGTGAACCTTTACTGCAGTTTTACAGTGGCGCTATCGAACGTATGTGTAGGATAGGTCGGAGGCTTTGAAGCCGGGGCGCCAGCCCTGGTGGAGCCACCCTTGAAATACGACCCTTATTTTCGGTGGCGTCTAACCGCGGTCCCTTATCGGGATCCGGGACCCTGTATGACGGGCAGTTTGACTGGGGCGGTCGCCTCCCAAAGTGTAACGGAGGCGCGCGATGGTAGGCTCAGACCGGTCGGAAATCGGTCGTTGAGTGCAATGGCATAAGCCTGCCTGACTGCGAGACTGACGAGTCGAGCAGAGACGAAAGTCGGCCATAGTGATCCGGTGATCCTGCGTGGTAGGGTCATCGCTCAACGGATAAAAGGTACTCCGGGGATAACAGGCTGATACCGCCCAAGAGTCCATATCGACGGCGGTGTTTGGCACCTCGATGTCGGCTCATCACATCCTGGGGCTGGAGCAGGTCCCAAGGGTATGGCTGTTCGCCATTTAAAGTGGTACGTGAGCTGGGTTCAGAACGTCGTGAGACAGTTTGGTCCCTATCTACCGTGGGTGTCGAGACTTGATAGGATTTGTCCCTAGTACGAGAGGACCGGGATGAACATACCTCTGGTGGACCAGTTGTCGTGCCAACGGCACAGCTGGGTAGCTAAGTATGGACTAGATAACCGCTGAAGGCATCTAAGCGGGAAACTAACCTAAAAACGAGGTCTCATTGAGAGCCGTGATAGACCATCACGTTGATAGGCCAGGTGTGGAAGACCCGCGAGGGTTGAAGCTGACTGGTACTAATCGCTCAATCGCTTGATCCTACGATCTCATACGCAGTGAAGACTGCGCCGTTCTTCGGCACTTAACGTGCCATTCCAGACGATGTCAGACAATAAGATACGAGTGCATTCCGCCGACCTGGCGGCTATGCCGGGGGGTCCCCACCCGATCCCATCCCGAACTCGGTCGTTAAGTCCCCCAGGGCCGATGGTACTGCGTCTTAAGGCGCGGGAGAGTAGGTCGCTGCCGGGTCTGCCGAATGCACTTGGTATCTTATTCAAAACGCCTTCCTTTCCAGACGATGTCAGATCAGACCTTCCCATACCACTTGTCGCGGGGTGGAGCAGCCCGGTAGCTCGTCAGGCTCATAACCTGAAGGTCGTAGGTTCAAATCCTGCCCCCGCACCCAAGTGTCCTGCCAGCCCCGCCAACGCGGGGCTTTTTTGCGTTTTTGGCGGGGCTTTGTCCATACCGACTCACGGAAAGCGAGCGCCAAACGGCTCATTTGGCAATCGTGCCGCATTGGCGACGAAGCTGATAGTATGATATGTGCCGCATAGGGCGAATATTTCCAATTGCTGCTCTTTGCTCCAGTCGCGTTCAAATTGCTCGCTGATGCTATTGTCCATTTTTCCCGAAGCGCAAAGGTCGTCCACGGCCCTCAAAAGGCATGCTTCGGCTGGCGACCAGATGGCGTCGTCGACCTGATCGCTTCGGGTTGACGCGATTTGTGCGTCTGTGAGCTTAGCATGAGACCGAAATGCGCTGACATGCACGCCCCATTCGTATTCGCAATTCTTGTTGGCCGTCACACGCAAGATAACAATTTCTCGGATGCGTAAGGGCAGCGGGCTGTCTTTATCGAGAAGATTGGGGACCCCTTTCTTCATGAATCTCAAACTGTTAGCGAAGACACGGAATAGGGCCAGTATGTAGCCGCCTTGTTGTGGATAGCCGACTAAGACTTTAGCCACGTCTTCAGGATAGGGTTCAGTGATTGGCGTTAATTGAGTGGTCATTGCGGGTTCGCTTTGCTAGATGATTGCAAGCCGAAAGTATGCTACTAAATATGTAGCGTCAATATGGGGGCGGAAATTGCAGAAGCTTCCCGGAACGCCAGTTCGCGGTTCACAGACTGGCCGTCCAATCATGGTTTTGCTGGATGTCCTCGGACAGCGCTGGACCCTGCGTCTCCTTTGGGAACTCAGCCATGACCCGGCAACATTTCGCGTGCTCCGAGCTAGATGCGATGATGTCTCTCCAACCGTGTTGAATCAGCGTCTTAAAGAGCTCAGAGGCCTAGGCTTGGTTGACCTTGGCGAAAGCGGATACGAGTTGACGAGCATAGGAATGGCGCTGGCAGCGAAGTTTGCCTCATTGGACGCCTGGGCAAACCAATGGGCGCAAAATCTTGAAAAACATGATGTTTTAAAAGATTAGATCGTCCAAAAACTCCCCAACCTCACCCCTCCAACGCCTTTATCATATCCACCCGCGTCCCATGCCGGCCGCCTTCGAACTCGGCGGACAGGAACGCATCAACGATATCGAGCGCGAGGCCCAGGCCGACAACGCGGGCGCCGAGTGAGAGCATATTGGCATCATTGTGCTGGCGGATCATACGGGCGGAAAAAGTATCGAGGCAGACCCCGCAACGCACACCTTTGATCTTATTGGCCGCCATCATAATGCCTTGGCCAGTGCCACACAGCAGAATGCCAAAACGATAATGGCCATCAGCGACAAGGCGCGCGGCCTCGGCACCGCGTTCAGGATAGGGCGTACTTTCAGCTGTCATGGGGCCAATATCCTCCACTTCCCAGCCCTTGGCGGAAACATGGTCGTAGATGGCACGCCGCAACTCAATCGCGGCATGATCACTGGTCAACACGAGGCGGTTTGGCTGGGTCATGGCTCAGGCCTATTTGCCGTGGTGGCGGCCGATGCTGGCCTTGATGCGCTCCAAGGTCGCGCCGCGAACGGCGAGCTTATTGCCGTGATAGGCATGGCCGGGCAATTGGGCGAGCTGGGCTGCCAAGGCAATGGCTTCGGCTTCGACTTTGTCCAAGCTCGTTAGATGGTCGAGGTAACCGGCTTCCACCGCACCTTCAGAATCATAAATATGGGCCTGCACGACGGCTTTCGTCATATGCAGCGGGTTTAGGCGGTCTTTGGAAAGCTCCAGCGCAAAGATCGGCAAAACCATGCCATTGATCGTTTCATTCGCGCCAATCTTATACGGGCCTGCTGCACCAATGCGCGTATCGCATGCGTGTAGGATAAACACGCCCATTGCAATCGCATGGCCCGTGCAAGCAGCGACCACGGGCAGGGGGTTGCCGTATAGACGCACGAGAAGACCCGCACCGGCATCCAGAAGGGCAAGTGCAGCTTCAGGGCCGGAAGCGGTTAAAGCCTGCAAGTCAAAGCCACCCGAAAAACGGCCTTCACGACCTGCCAACACAATGGCTTTGGCTTTCGCTTCGGCTTCATCCAAGGCCGCATGCAGTGAGGCTACCATGGCTTGATTGATCACATTGGCCTTGCCATCATCCATCCGGATCACAGCCACATCGCCCATGAATTCCACGCTCGCGCTCATGCCACGGCTCCCTGTTTGTTTCTGCTCTCTTTCGGGCCAGACTAGTAGAGATAACCTTTTGCGGGTCAACTGGGCAGATGCAAGCCGATGGACCAGATTGCGACAAAGGTGATTTGACCTAGGACATCTGCCTCTTTAATCCAAGCCTCGCAGGGGTCGGATAGAAAGAGGCACAAGATGTTGGATATGGCGACGCAGAGCGAGGATGTGCAATCAGGTGTGACCCGCCTCATCATTCGTCGGCCGGATGACTGGCACGTGCATCTGCGGGATGGTGCCATGTTAGGCGCTGTCGTCAATTACACGGCGCGCCAGTTTGCCCGCGCCATTGTTATGCCAAACCTCGCCCCGCCTGTGACGACCACGGCGCTTGGTGCTGCTTATCGTGAGCGCATTGTAGCCGCGACAGATCCCGCCCTCAAATTCACGCCTCTCATGACTTGCTATTTGACCGATCACAGCGATCCGGAGGATATTTCAAATGGCTTTCTGACCGGCGTTTTCACGGCTTGCAAGCTCTATCCCGCCCATGCCACCACCAATTCCAGCCATGGCGTGACCGATTTTAAGAAGCTTTATTCCGTGTTTGCAGCCATGGAAAAGATCGGCATGCCGCTTCTCTTGCATGGCGAAGTTACCGAGTCCCACATCGATATTTTCGATCGGGAAGCCGTTTTCATCGATCGCATCTTGAGCCAAATCGTCCGCGATTTTCCGGGCTTAAAGATTGTGTTTGAGCATATTACGACCGCCGATGCCGTCGCTTTTGTGGAAGGTTCCAGCCACCCGATTGCGGCGACCATCACGCCTCATCACCTTGATTTTAATCGCAATGCTATGTTCGAAGGCGGCATTCGCCCGCACTTTTATTGCCTACCTGTTGCCAAACGCGAGACCCATCGATTGGCGTTGCGAAAGGCCGCCATTTCTGGCTCTCCTAGATTCTTTCTCGGCACCGATTCTGCCCCGCACGCGATTGGCGACAAGGAATCTGCGTGCGGCTGTGCCGGCATTTTCAACGCGCCTTATGCGATTGAAAGCTATGCCAAGACGTTTGAAGAAGAAGGCGCGCTCGACAGGCTTGAAGGTTTTGCCAGTCTCTTTGGTCCCCGCTTTTATGGCCTGCCGGTAAACGAGGAAACTGTGGTGCTAGAGAAGGTCCCCGTAGCTGTTCCCGCGCAACTCGCCGCAGCTGGCACCCAAGTCGTTCCCTTCCATGCGGGGCAAACCTTGGCTTGGAAGTTTATGGGCTAAAGTGGCCATAAAGGCCCACCTGTTTCTAGCAGAACTTTTCGGCTCGAATTCTTCGGAGGGCGTAAGAGAAAACTGGTGCCACAGGCGAGGATTGAACTCGCGACCTCATCATTACCAAAATTGAACCCCTCGTTTTTTCGCGTTTTCACGGCTTGTCACGATTTTTCGTAATATATTGCGTCACATAGATTTTANAAAAAGCTGAAAATGGGTCCAAACTTCGCCATTTTTGAGATGATGGTGTCGCGTGATGGGGTCGATTGATAGCACAAAAATGGCATAGGAAGTTGACAATGTCAGACGTTTTGAAGGCGAAAATCAACAAGAGATTTGTCGATTCCGCGATGCCGCCCGAGACCGGCGACACGCGGATTTGGGATATTGAGCTGCGTGGTTTCATGCTGCGGATCTCGTCGAGTGGCCGGAAGACCTATTGCGTGAAGTATCGCGTGAACCGTCAACAACGATGGATGACCATTGGCGAGCATGGCCTGCCCTGGACGCCCGAGGCTGCACGTAACCGCGCGCGAGAAGTCATTACTGAAGCGACCAAAGGCGTTGACCTATCAGAGACGCCAAGTGAGCGGGCAAAGTCTTTGGCTGGGAAGGGCGGGCTGGTCATAGCTAAAGCTATGCGCGACGCGACCATCGGCCAGTTGTTCGAATTGTATTTCCGCGATGGACCTAATGATAAGCCGTTAAAGCGGGAATCGTCTTGGTCGGTCGATGCCACATCGTACAAGCGCCACATCAAGCCTCTTCTGGATGATGTTGTCGCGAAGGACATTAGGCCCAGTGACCTCGCCGCGTGGCAAAGAGACATTGCTGACGGCAAGACTTCACAGGATGTAAAGACGGGGCCACGAGGCCGTTCTATTGTCAAAGGCGGACCGAGTGCCGCGTCCCGAGGCCTAAGGTGTCTGTCTGCGATGTTTTCGTGGGCGATTTGGCGAGAGATATTGGAAACCAATCCCTGCTCCAAAGTCCAAAAGCTGCGCGACAATCGCCGTGAACGATCCATGACGACAGAAGAGGCTCAAAGGCTCTGGAACGTTCTTGATGAAGCACAAGCAGCATGGGTGATCGCGCCCAATTATGCCAACATCATTCGCTTAATCATGTTGACTGGCGCGCGCCGTAACGAAATCACCGAACTAAACTGGTCTGAAGTTGACATCGAGCGCTCGCGACTTGTTCTGCCGCCAGTGCGAACCAAGATGGGTAGTCAGAATAAATCACGTACGATCATTCTGTCGGAGCAAGCACGGACGATCCTTGAAGGCCTTCCGCGCTCTGGGCCTTATGTATTCATGTCTCAGATCTCCGGTAAACCGGTCTTAGGGGTCAACAAGGCTTGGCTTAAAGTCCGGGAACTTGCGGGCCTCTCTGACGTCCGTCTTCATGACCTGCGCCATAGCTTTGCAACATTCGCGGTCGAAGATGGTGCATCGCTGTATCTAGTAGGTCGAGCTCTAGGTCATGCAAACGCATCATCGACGGAACGCTATGCCCACCCCGGCGATACTGCCGCACGGATTATTGCTGAAAAGGTAGCCGGACGGTTCGCCATCGGGCGGGAGTGATGCAGCCCTTTGGTGATAAAGTATCAATCTCTGAGGCCAAGTTGACGGAATATATTCTGTCTCCGACCCATCGAATTGGTTCCAGCAAGGCAAGAGTGTTTATGCTTGCATCGGGCATAGGGCTGGAAACTTATTCATGGCGCCAAATCAGCTTTTGTGCGATTATTACGGGTGATGTGGACTGGAGACGACGTCGCAAAGTTTGTTTCGGCCTTTGGTGTGAGTGACAGGCAAGCCGGATCTGAGGACAAAACAATGACTAAAGTGCAACCCAGTTTGCTAGATGCCGTCGCGCTTTTGAGCGATCAGAGCGACTTGGGTCTCGTGCTAGGCCAGGTTGGAACCGTGGTCGAGTTTTTGGATGACGACTTTGCGCTTGTGGAGTTCTGTGACCGAGATGGCGCGACTTTTTCAATGCCGACTTTGCCAATCGCTTCGCTTCTTCGTTTGTCCTATGAGCAAGTCGCGGCCTGAGGCAGCTATTTGACGGTTTCAAGTTCCCACCCATCAGCCGATACCCACTTCATTGAATTTTTCATATTTTATGATAAGTTCATATTATGAATACGAATGTAGCATCAAAAATACAAAATGTCCTTGATGATTGGCCAAGCAAAGGCCTCGTCACTCAAGCATGGCTGACCCAGCGAGGGGTGTCGTACAGCCTTGCTAACCAATATGTGAAAAGCGGTTGGTTGGAAAGGCTAAGCCCCGGCGTGTTCCAGCGCCCGAACGATGAGTTGACGTGGCAAGCAGCCCTTTCTGGTTTGCAAACGCAATTAGGTTTGGCAATCCATGTCGGGGGTCTTACGGCCCTAACCAATGATGGCTTTGCCCACTATGCGCGGGTCGATGTTGAACCAGTCCATTTGTTTGGTCCCAAAGGCGCGACGCTTCCTAAATGGTTCAAAGCCGCTTGGTCGAACGAATTTGTGCATTCCCAGACAAACTTTCTGCCACCGCATCTCGGTGTCCGCAAAGCGAGTTATGAAGGCTTTCAGCTTCAATCCTCTGCGCCGGAGCGGGCAATCTTGGAGCTCCTCTATCTGAGTCCCAAGTCTGTAAGTCTGCTGGAAGCGTATGACATCATGGACGGCCTGCGCAATCTGCGGCCTGAACTCATGACCGCGCTGCTTGCAGGTTGCGGCTCATATAAAGTGAGGCGACTTTTTGCTTTCATGGCTCGCAAGCTCGATCTGCCGATAGTTCAAGAGCTAAATCTTGACGGTTTGGATTATGGCTCGGGTGTTCGGGCAATTGTCCAGAACGGCGTCTATGATGCACGTTCGCAGCTCATGCTGCCGCGCGAACTTATGGAGCGTGGGAATTGAGACCCGTTTACGAGGACCAAGTCAGACTTCTTTTGGCGGTCTTGCCATTTGTGGCCGCTGAGCGTTGCTTTGCGCTCAAAGGCGGTACGGCCATCAACTTGTTTGAGCGGGATCTGCCTCGCCTATCGGTGGATATTGATCTGACCTATGTTGGCTTAGAAGGCCGCGAAGATGCACTAGCGATGATAAGAAATGCCCTTAGTCGCATTGCCACCAATATCGAGCGAACATTGCCAAACACCCGTGCCCGTTTGGTGCACCAGGTCGATGCTGGATTAGACGTCAAACTGCATATTCAAAGGCATCGCACGCAGATCAAAATTGAGGTCAATCCAACGCTTCGCGGCATCGCCTCTCCGGTGCGCGATATGGTTTGCTCAAAGAGTGTCCAAGAGCGCTTTGAGACATTTGTGCGAGTGCCGGTCGTGTCAAAGGGTGAGCTGTTTGGCGGAAAGATATGCGCAGCACTAGATCGGCAGCACCCACGTGATCTTTTTGACGTTAGCCTCTTGCTTGCCGATGGCGGGCTAACACCGGAAATTCGGATGGGCATGATATTAGGGTTGGTATCTGTAAAAGTATTTATTTGATCGGACATTCCCTATCCCCGG
>NZ_NCSQ01000078.1 GCF_002105465.1 Aquidulcibacter paucihalophilus | reverse complement strand
CTCTCATAAAGAACGAGGGACCCTAAGGGCTCAGGTCACCGTCATTGTGAGCCGCGGACCGGGCAAGCCGTTGAGGAAGGAAAGTAGCTCTGCCTTGGGGATCCAGCATTCGAGGGCGGACTTTAGCACAGTGTCGCGCTTGCCTTCCCATTTCTTCCAAACGGCACTTCTTTGATCAAGGTTTTGAACGATCTCATTTGCGATCTTTTGGAGAGATCGATCGTCACGAAGGTGGCGGAGCGAAGGGCTTCGAACATAGTCAGCAAGCAAGCGATAAATCATCGACCTCCGATCATCCATGTACATCGTTCATCCCCCCTGTTCGACTGAGAGCGGCTCTTTCGGTCCTGGCGAGCATGATGTTGCGGCAGAAGATGGATCCTAACAAGGGCCTCACTCTGGGTGTCCCGAGTGACCCATTTCTGAGCTATGGCCTCCTGAAGCTCATTAGAATCGGATCATCCTTGGCTAAACCTATAAGCGTCTGAAGCAGCGCAGTGTCTCAGTGTCCATTCGAACATTTTGGCTGACAATCTTGCCAATCAGTCGGGAGTAACTTATCCTCTCACCTCACAAAATTTACAAAAATTTTGCAATTTGTGGGAAGTCAAAATGCATTGGTTTGGGCAGAATTGGTGTGACCAATCTCGCGTGACCGTCGCGATAAGGACCATTGATTTTCATTGATTTTGGGTCAAAAATGACAAGTCGTCATTTATATATTTAAATTAAATCAATTACTTATTCTATTAGTCAAAGACGCAGGTCAGCCCGCTGAGCAATGGCATTCAAGAGGTTTCTCCTAGACAGCTCCCAACAAATCGCTGCGTTGGCGGCTCTCGCCGATACTGGATTGGTAAAGCTCTCCATTCGAACGCTATAACCAAGCAGTTCAATTGGACGGCGAAAAGTTTGAATCTCAATCAGAACAAACCTCACCAAATTCTCAAACAAAGATTTTGCCGGGGTTGAGAATGTTACGCGGATCAAGCGCGGTCTTGATTGTTTTCATTACCGAAATGCTCTCTTCCCCGTGTTCCCTAAGCAGCGCCTTTCGCTTGCCCAAACCGATCCCGTGCTCTCCAGTGCAGGTCCCCCCTACTGACAATGCGTGGCTAATCATGGCTTCATTAACTAGGTGTGCCTTTGCCCAGCTTTCTTTGTCACCGGGCGGCAGAATAAAGAACACGTGGAAATTACCATCACCTACATGACCAAGGATTGGCGCAAAAAGGCCAGCCTCTGTAATCTTTGACTTTGCCAAATTGATAGCGGACCCCAACTCACTTATGGGGACGCAAATATCTGTGATCCAAGCCCGAGACCCAGGGATCATGGATCGAGCAGCCCAAAGCGCATGATGGCGGGCACGCCAAAGCAAATTGCGCTCTTCCGTAGCCCTTGCTGTTTTGAGCTGTCCACCCCCACAATCCATGCCAATCGCAGTAACTAACTCCAGTCGCTCAGCAATAGAGTTGGGCGTCCCGTGAAACTCTAAAAACAATGTGGCGCGCTCCACCAATCCAAGCTTGCTTTGATGATTGCATGCTCGAATAGCGGCTTCATCCAGCAACTCCATCCGTGCAATCGGGATAGATGCCTGAATTGTGCTCATAACAGTCTCGACGGCACCTTCAATGGTCTCAAAATCCCAAGTGGCTGAAACAAATG
Source organism: Aquidulcibacter paucihalophilus (assembly GCF_002105465.1). Taxonomy (GTDB): domain Bacteria; phylum Pseudomonadota; class Alphaproteobacteria; order Caulobacterales; family Aquidulcibacteraceae; genus Aquidulcibacter; species Aquidulcibacter paucihalophilus. The sequence continues at coordinate 19,160 of NZ_NCSQ01000078.1, read as the reverse complement.
ATTCCGGTTGGCCGTGCAAGCGCAGGCTTGCTTCCACAATTAACCCAAGCGTGCCCTCTGAACCTGTAAACAAGTGCGTCAGATCATATCCAGACGCAGATTTTCGCGCGAGTGTTCCTGTTGACACAAGGCGACCGTCCGCCATTACGACCTTCAATGCGAGCACATTGTCGCTCATACTGCCATATTGAACGGTTGTAGTGCCTGACGCACGCGTCGCGATCATCCCCCCGATTGTGGCATTGGCACCTGGATCAACCGGAAAGAATAGGCCGGTATCTTTTAAGCTCAGGTTCAAAGCCTCGCGAGTAACGCCGGGTTCGACAGTGGCAATCAAATCGCTTGATCGAATGGCCTTGATGTTATCCATACGACTAAAATCAACACACAGTGTTCTTGGCCGAATTGAAGCTGCATTCCCTTCTAAGGACGTCCCTGCACCAAAACCGACAACCGCATAGCTAGCTTCCGCAGCCGTCACTACAAGACATTGGACTTCTTCAACGGTCAAAGGTTGGGCAACCAAATCGGGTGGCCTGTACTCATGTGGTCCTTCGCTTTGAGCGTAATGTTCCAGCGCAGCTGTACTGGTTATCAGTCGAGACCCAAATCGATCTGCGAGGCGGTCGGCCAAATGGCTATGGTTTGTCATAGTCCATGTTAATACCAAGGTTGCGTTTCTAAGTAAACTGGTATTTGATAGGTATTAAAGGACTTCATTATTCGCAATCATGACGCGCCCAGTCACCGACCCCGAGTAAGCCATAGAACGCTCAGGATCATCGATGGCTCGAGAGTTGCGCACTGTCGACCAAGGTAACGCAATGAATCAGAACGAACATTTATCTCGTGGCTCGATTCCTGATGGCCCTGAATGTGCCATCGGCATCCAGGCTGGCCCTACCGCTCGAAGCGGTCACCCATTTAGACTGCAATTCTGATGACCAATACCCAAGCCATCCTTGCGCCAAAGATGATTGTAGCCGGGCAAATTCTCAACAATTATGCCGTTTTGTTCAGGCTGGGTAAAATTCATGCGCTAGTGCATTCAGACAATCTTCCGCCCCATGCCAATATTGAAGAGCTGCACGGCGGAATTCTCGTTCCCGGGTTTGTCGATACTCAAGTCAATGGAGGTGGCGGCATCTTGTTTAACGATACGCCAACTGTAGAAGGGATCAAGTCGATTGCTAAGGCGCATCGAAAGTTTGGGACCACGGCCCTACTCCCGACCCTAATCAGTGATAATTTTGATGTCATAAGAAAGGGCCTCGGCGCTATTGAACAAGCAATTGAAGACGGCGTCCCCGGCGTGGTTGGGATCCATGTCGAGGGCCCATTTCTTAACCCCGAGAAGCGCGGGATTCATGATGCTTCAAAGTTCCGACGGCTCGATATTGATGCAATTGAATTGTTATCATCCATGCGGCGGGGAAAGACCTTGGTGACAATCGCACCGGAAAACGCATCGCCTGGCCTAATTTCAGAGCTTCGCCGCAGGGGCATTATTGTAGCGGCTGGGCACAGCCTAGCAACCTACGATGAAATCAAACATGCGAATGCCGAGGGCCTTTCTGGTGTAACTCATCTCTTCAATGCCATGTCACAACTCGGCAGTAGAGAACCTGGCGTTGTTGGGGCGGCTTTGGATTTTGGCTTGACGTGTGGGTTGATTGCCGATGGATATCATGTCCATGAGGCCGCCATGCGCGCCGCCTATCAAATGATTGGTGCTGAGAAACTAATGCTCGTCACCGATGCGATGCCATCTGTTGGACATGCAGACAATGGCTTTTATCTCGGTGAAAACTGGATCAGTTCGGCGTCTGGGGCTTTGAGAGACAAAGTTGGGACCTTGGCTGGTTCAAACCTCAATATGGCTTTGGCAATAAGAAATGCGATGTCAATGATGCGCATTGACCTTGCGAGCGCGGTAAGGATGGCAAGCGCGACGCCAGCTAGGTTCTTAGGTTTGGAAGAAAGACTCGGAACGATTGCACCAGGTTTGAATGCTGATTTCGTGCATTTAGACGATGAGTTACATCCACGCTCGGTTTGGATTGGCGGGGCAAAGCAATGATCCCCGAACTTGGCATCATTGAAGGTTATTTTGGTCGGACTTGGTCATGGAGAGCAAGGACTGCAGTGGTCGACAATCTAGGCCCCGCTGGCTACCGCTTCTTCCACTACGCGCCGAAGCTAGATCAAAAGCTCAGGCGCGAATGGCGAAAGCCTCACACCAAGGAAGAAGCTTCGTCAATTCAGACTTTTGCATCCCATTGCAGAGCAAAGAGCGTACGTTTTGGTATAGGCTTAACGCCCTATGACGCGCACTTATCCTTCGATGAGGCGACTAAATCGAGCTTGAAGGCAAAACTTCAGCAGTTTGATGCATGGGGCATAGATGACCTCGCCCTTCTCTTTGACGATATGCGCGGCGACATACCCGAGCTGGCTACACGCCAAACTGAAATTGCGCGCTTCGTAACAGACCACAGTAGAGCGACACGATTCTTCTTTTGTCCAAGCTATTACTCATTGGATCAAAGGCTGGACACGGTATTTGGAAAGAGGCCCGTCGACTATCTTCATGACCTGGGCAAAAGTCTCGACCCATGCATTGCAGTTTATTGGACCGGCGAAGAGGTTTGCTCACCGGAAATCAGGCAAGCGCATTTACAAGACATCGCGGAAGTTCTGGGTCGTAAAGTAGCTCTCTGGGACAATTATCCTGTGAATGACGGCCCACGAATGTCACAGTTTCTCCACTTGCGGGCATTCACGGGGCGATCAAGCGAAATTGCGGACAACATTAGTCATCATGCGATCAATCCAGCATCTCAGCCAATCCTCGGCTGCATACCAGCTTTGACTTTGCCAATGATTTACCAAGACGGTGCCTCATATCGGTACAGCGCTGCTTTTCAAAAGGCTGCCAACCAGATTTGTGGTCAAGACCTGGAAGAGGCGCTGAGGGCCGATTTGTTGTCGCTGCAGGCAGTTGGCCTGAATCAGATGCCGGTTGAGTTGAAAACCCAATTGCGCTCGAAGTACGCGGCCTTCAAAGGGGATGCCGCTGTCGAAATCATTGACTGGCTAGACGGTGGTTATGCGATCAAAGGGGAGCAGTTGTTGACTCAATAACTTGGCGAGCAAAGTCTTTCATGCACTGAGTTATGCTCGAAACAGATTTGAACTACATCGCTTTGCCCAAGCCGAGGCCGCGGTCCCGGGAACCGCGATATTCAATCCAAAATGCTATTCGCCACACTGCCAGTGTGTAAAAGCCCAACATCCAGCACGTCCAATTTGAGACTGATCTTATTGGCTCAAACTTGTAACGATGGCTGACAAATGATACCTCCGATAAGTGGTGTTGGTGCCCCGGTGGTTCCCGGAAATGTGATTGGCAGGCTCTTTAGGCGTCTAACAGCCATATAGGCGAACCCTTGCGCTTCGATTGCATCCCCGTTCCAGCCAAAGTCTTCGGTCTTGGTTGGCAAGTGTCCTGACGACTCGCCAATCATACGCATCAAGGTCTGGTTTTTTCGGCCGCCACCTGTGACGATCAGCTTGTCGACTTTGCTGGGCAACTGGCCCAAACCCTTCGACACTGCCGCTGCACTAAAAGCTGTTAACGTCGCAACTGCGTCGACACCGGATAAGTGACAAACCGAATCAATGCTAAAGTCCATCCGATCGAGGGATTTTGGATAGGGCAATGCAAAGAATGGGTGCTCCAGAAGTTGGGCTAGAGTCTCTTCGCAGATGGCTCCAGTTTCTGCTGTTTGGCCGTTGTAGTCGTAAGTTAGACCAAAAGACTTCGACATTTGGTCATCAATGAGCGCGTTCGCCATCCCGCAATCAAAGGCAATCATATCGCCGTCCGGCCCAAGGAAGGTCAAGTTTGCGACACCCCCGAGATTTAATACCGCGGCCTTTTCATTTGGCCTGGCAAACAGGGCCCGATGATACACCGGAAGCAATGGTGCACCTTGCCCTCCGTTGCGCATGTCATTTTGCCTGAGATCACTTACCACTGTGACTTTTAGTTCGTCCGACAGTCGTTGAGCATCGCCAATTTGCCATGTCCAACCCAAGTCAGCGCGGTGCGCGACAGTATGCCCATGAAATCCAATGACAGCGAGCTTTGCTGAGTCGAACCCAGTGGTACCAAGAAGGTCCGCCACCACTTGGATGTGTAGTTTGGAAATCCGCTCTTCGCACTCTTCAATCACTAAATCTGGCGATCGTTCATGCTTGCTCATGGCTCTGCTGCAAGCCTCTTCGATCAAATCTCGGTCGATCTTGTCATAGATATGTTCGGAAAACCCAATCGAACGAACAAACTGAATACCATCAGTTTCGATTAGGGCCGCGTCGATGCCATCGCGCGATGTGCCGGACATCAGTCCGACAGCAAAAAAGGTCTCATTTTGCCAAGAAGTCACGCCTAAGGTTCCGCCATATTGGTATTTAATTGGTATTTACCAAAAGCGATAAACGTTTATCGAGACATGAGCAAGGGGGTAGCGTCGGCGACAACTGAACCCCAGTCGGCAATCAATGGGTCAATTCATATGATAGCGTTGCAGCCGTTTAACTTTGGAACCCGAGCGCGAAATACGCACTATTGAATGCTGGAGCGGAACGCATAACCAAGTTGGGATAGAACTGCTTGAGGTCTGTGCAAAATCAAATAGTTGCGCAGTTTCGCGTGACCTTTGAGCCATGCCTTTTTGACCAAAACCAAGCCTTGCTCGTCTAGAGTGAATTCATCAATACCGTCAAGGCGAAGTGCTTTTGAATCTTCAAGGTCACCCACAACCATTGTCCAGCTTGCAAACGCGAGTTGCCCTTCAACCAGGATCTTTGCATTGACAAAAGTGTGGGGTCCACACATATCGAATTGGCGCTGGAAGGCCGACCGGATATCCTTCTTACCCCGATAAATGTCGCCATCGGGTGGTCCGCCCAAGACATCGCAATAAATTGCATCTTCAGCCACTAGCAACATAACTTTATCGATGTCTTGGCAGGCAAACCCGTCAACCATTCCCTGTATCGTTTGTCGGCAATCGTGCTTCAGGAGTGGACTGCTCTCAATAGTCTCGATTTGCGGACCGATATGAAATGGTGCAATTGTCATGTGAATCTCCTGCGCGCAACGAATTGTTGACCGGCGGTCAATAATAACCGACTCACAGTCAATATGTCAAGAAAGAGATCATGGCAAAGCAAGAAGACCGTCGCGATGAAACAAGAAAAGCCATACTGGCAGCGGCCAAAGCGCTGTTCGGAACACTTGGCTATTATGCTGTCAGCATTGACCAAATTGCTGAAGACGCAAACGTCGCAAAGGGTGCTATTTATCATTATTTTTCAACCAAAAATTTGCTCTTTGAAGCCGTTTTGAATGATGTTGGTGCCGCAGCACTCAAGCAGCTTCAAGCAGAGATCGTATGGCAGGAGGATGCATTGGCGACGATGATGGCTGGCTATCGCGCATTCTTTGAAATTTGCACTATTTCAGAGTTTGCGCAGGTTTTTTTGCGCGATGGGCCGGCTGTGCTTGGCTGGGCTCGGTGGCGGGAAATTGATACACACTATTTTGGAGGCATGGTCAAAGAAGGCCTCAAAGTTGCGATGGACTTAGACGTTCTAGTTCGCCAGCCAATTGACCCACTCGCAAACCTACTCATTGGTGCAATAACTGAAGCCGCAATGGACTGCGCACATTCAACCGATTTCAAGGATAGGTCGGATGCTTATATGACAAGCTTAGAAACCATTCTGGACGGTCTTAAACCAACTCAGTAACCATCGACGTATCCAATGTCGAAAACCCAGCTTAACTCAGCCCTGAGCTAGACGCCCTGAGCAACGTCGCGAATGCCTTCGAGGAAGCCTGCCCAGCCAAATGGGAAGTCGCTGATATCGCTCGCTCGGACAAAGCCATCGTGGACAAGTGTCAACAAGGTTCCATCACCTTGGTCCTCAAGAAGCCAAGTAATCTTTTGGGTGTAGTTGGTTTCATCACCGCGCCAGTCAGGCCAGTCTGAGACGAGGCGCTCGTTTTCCACTAATTCAAGAATGCGCGTTGGGCCGCCCAGTACCTTCTTGCCGTCCATCTCATATTCCCACCCATAGCGATACTCACCACCAACTTTGGCATCGACAGTCGGATTGCCCCAGGTCCATTTCTTTAGAAGGTCAGGGTCAAGCAACGCGCGAAATACGATCGAACGGGCAGCGTTGATAAAGATTGATTGGCGTACTTGCGGGTTTAATCGCTAAAATCTGGCAGTATCGTACCACCATTACTTTCCGCCAGTGTTTTGAGATTGCCCAAGTGAAATCGCCAAAGATCATCAACCAGTTCGCGTGCACGCGGTACTTTGGGAAGTTCGGCAAACTGGCAGCTAACCTCAGCTTTCGTTGAATTCGGCTCTTCGGCTTCAATGACAGCCAACTTAACATCGCCGACTACATCATGGATCGGCCATGTCCAACCGATGCCACTGTCAACTTCAAAGAGCGTAAAAGTCGTCGATGTAGGCGCGTAAGCACCAAGGCCCGCAAAGTAGAACTTACCGCCTACTACCGGCCCTAGGTTAACGTCTTCAGCAAACCATTTTTTCAAGTGGTCGAGTTGGCTGATCAGCTTAAACGCATCACTGAAGCTTACAGGAAGCGTTACGCTGGAACCGATTGTAATTTCAGATGTCATGAGTTTGTGCCCCCTGAGCTTCGATAAGATGTTTGAGCGAAACGAGCCTTGAGGCCCAGAACACGCGATAAGGCTGGAGCCAGCGGTCAACGCTCTGAAGGGCTTCAGGCTCCAAGGAATAGATCCGGTTTCGTCCTTCGCTCCGCTCCGAAATCAGTTTTGCGTCTTTCAAAATCCGAATGTGCTTGGCAACACCGGGCCGGCATATGGAAAAATGAGAGGCAACTTCGCCCGCCGAGCGCGCCTGCGGTCGTAACAAGTCCAAAATTGCACGGCGCGTTGGATCGCCAAGCGCGTCAAAGATCGGATTATCTGCCAAGCCCAAATGCGTAACCATATGGTTTCATATTTTCAAACGCGTCTAGAGCCAAGGCGTGATCTGGGTGCCGACAGACCGCTGGAGCCAGCCATTAGCATTCAGATTGGTCCTTTAAATAGATACCTATTTGAGTGATATTCCAGAAATTGACAATACCAATGTAATACCTTAGCTCACCCAAGGAAATCATCTTGGAGCTGAAGGCATGTCGCAAGAATTTAAACCATCTTGGATGCGGACTGAAACACTAGAGCTACCTTACCTCCTCGCACGACAGGCCATGCACATCCAAAGTCAACTTCAACCTATCCTTGATAAGGTGCGCGCACGTGGTCTTGACGAGGTTGTGGCTTGCGGACGTGGTAGTTCAGCTCACGCTATTGCCTACGGCCAAGCCTTGTTTCAAAACTATCTCGGCATCCGCTTCTCAATATGCCCACCATCCGTCGCTTCGATCTACGGCCTGACAGTTGGATTCACCGAGAAATCGCTTGCGGTATTCGTTTCCCAATCAGGCCAGTCGCCAGATTTAGTCAAATCAGCCGAACTCGCACGACAAGCTGGAATATTGACCGTTGCATTCGTCAACTCAACCGACTCTGGCCTTTCGCGTGCCTGCGAGCACACCATCAACATCGGTGCGGGTTCTGAAAAGAGCGTCGCCGCCACAAAATCCTGCATATGCTCAATGACCGCCTTGGCGCACTTAGGAGCAAGCTGGAAAGGGAATAGCGGCCTGGTCTTTGACCTTGACCGCCTATCAAATGTTCTTTTTTCGTCCAAAAATAGCAAACGATGGGAAGGTCGTTTGAACGGGCTAGACAACTGGAACAATAGTCTAGCAGTGCTTGGTCGCGGATTGACAACCCCAATTGCCCTTGAGATTGCCCTCAAGCTTAAAGAAACTTGTAGTTTGCATGCTGAAGCCTTCAGCGCAGCAGAGTTTCAGCACGGCCCTTTGGCGCTTGCGGGGCCTAACTTCGCCTGCATTGCCTGCGTTCCAACAGACAATGCGCAAGATGGCCTCCTTGAGCTCCTTGAACGACTGAGTACGTTGAAGTCCCCAATTATCAAGCTCGAGAAGGCCGAAGGCGGTAACACTTCGGTTCTTGATCCCATTGTTATGCTGTTTGAAGCTTATATGGCAATCGAAACACTGGCTCGTAAACGAGGTTTCGATCCTGATAAGCCAGACAAATTGACCAAAGTGACTGAGACTGTTTAGGGCGAGGAAGCTACGTCAATGAGTACATCGAACCCGAACCGCGCGGTTTACCTCGCCTTGCTCGCATTCTTCTTGCTGTCGTTGATGGACGCCTTGATTAAGCACATGGGCAGTCATCATTCAGCGGTGACGGTGTCGTTTGCTCGATTCGCATCAGCAGGCGTGATTAGCCTCGGTATCTGGGTAGCCGCCGGTGCTCCTAGGATGACGATTGCACTCATCCAAATCCACAGCTTGCGTGGAGCCCTTCAAGCAGTTTCGATGGTATTGTTTGCAATGTCATTGGCTAACTTGAAGTTCTTGGAAGCTATGTCAATTGCATTTCTTGCCCCGCTTCTGATCCCTTTATTGTCGGCCGTAATACTAAAGGAACATCTCAACTTAATCCCTATGGTCCGCGCTTTTCTGGCTTTTGTTGGTGCATGTCTTACAGCGATTGGTGCCGCCTCAGCTCCTCTTAGTGGCGCGAACCCGACGCTAGGTGCAGCAACCGCAATTGCAGCGGCTTTCACTTATGCGCTTTCAATTGTTTTATTGAAGGACCGCGCCCAAATCGACGGGCCTATCCTTTCTGGGGTCTTTAGTTCTTGTATCCCCGCGCTCTTCATTGCTCCACTTTTGTTTGTCGCAGGAGATCCGATTGGGGTGGTCGATCTTCCAGCCATTGTTGGATTAGGTGTGCTTTCGACAGCGGCAATGGCGCTACTCACTTTGGCTTACGGCATGAGTGACACCCAACGCATCGCCCCACTTGAATATAGCGCGGCCGTTTGGGCCGGACTTTTGGGCTGGTTTGTGTTCAAAGAGGCACCAAACTCGTTTGCTTTGGCCGGATGCGCTATCATCCTAGCAACCTGTCTTTGGAGCGTCATCCCGGATCGATCTAGGACCAATAAACTGAATGGTTAAGTGTCCATCTCAGATGTTTGCATAGGGACCACGCAGCTTGTTGACAAAGACATACCTGTCTCCACGATACGCTGAGCGAGTGAATTCAACTGGCTTGTCATCTGCGCGCCGCGTCAACCGTTCAATGCGAAGAATTTCAGTTCCCTCATCGATCGATAAGAGAGCTGCCTCGGTTGCCGTTGATAATGATGCGCGAATTTTTTGTGTCCCCGTGACCGGACGAGAGCCAAGTAATTCAAGAGTAGCGTAGAGCGAGGCCCCAAGCTGATCCAAATCAGGCAAAATAGACTGGGGTATGACTGCATGTTCAATCGCTAACGGTTCACCGCTGGCAAGGCGAACGCGCCCGAGACGAACAACCAATTCGCCTTGGCTGAGCTCCAGCATTACTTGTTCTTCTTCGGATGGCTTTGCGACAGATTTCATCATCCAAATCGTGTCAGCAGATTCCCCGCGGGCGTCAGTTTCTTCAGTGAAGCCGGTTAGAAATGATCCAGGCGCTTCGATTTGGCTTGAGACAAATGTCCCAGAGCCTTGTTTGCGGAATAACAAGCCTTCGGCGATGAGCCTACTGATTGCCTTTCGAACCGTCACACGCGATGCCCCGACTTGATCACACAAGTCGCGCTCTGACGGTATCGCGCTGCCAGAGCGAATACCGCCTGCATGTATGTGGTCACGCAGATGATTGGCCAGCTGAATGTAAAGCGGCGTTGAGTTCTCGGCTTCTAGGATCGTCGCTTCAAACATCATGCAATTCCTGTTTGCTGCAGTAACAAGGCTTGGCCAAGGTTTCCGCTTGAGCGAATTAGCGATTCTCTAGCACCCTGCAACGTCGCTCCTTTGGCTACAAGTACCGCTGTTTTGATATCGCGGTCCACACACTCCAAAATCTCATGTGCCTTCTCCGCATCTACATCTGCAAGCCTTGCGACCATATCGGCCGCACGCTGCATTAGCTTGTCATTGGAGATGACCATATCGACCATAAGGCCGCGATACACCCGGCCCAGCCGTAGCATGATCGTAGTGGAAATCAAATTCAATACAACTTTTTGGGCGGTCCCAGCCTTCATGCGTGTTGACCCGGCAACAAGCTCACTTCCCGTTTCAGCGATGACGCCATAGTCAGAAGCTAGTGTTAGTGGCATCCCAGCATTGTTCGTAACCGCTATCGTCAAAGCTCCTTGTGTCCTGCCCACTTGGAGGGCCTCCACAGTAAATGGGGTCCGGCCACTGGCGGCCACACCAATCAAGACGTCATCTGGGGTTACGCGCAAATCTCTAATGGCCGAAATTGCTGCATCCCGGTCATCTTCGGCACCCTCTTGGCTTTTCACTAACGCATCAGCACCGCCTGCCAATACAAAGGCTAAGCGATCATTTGGCCAACCAAAAGTTGGGTAAAGCTCCACGCCGTCTTGCACTGCTATACGACCGGAGGTTCCTGCACCGGCATAAATCAAACGACCATTGGAATATTGGCGCAGCCGATCTGCTGCCGCCTCGCATGCACTTGCAATGGTCGCCGTTTGACTTGACAGAGCCGAGACCGCCGCCAACTGACCTTCCAACATCGCTTCAACCGCGTCTTCAGTGCGCCAAGTTTCAATCCCAGCAAATCGCGGACTTTGTGATTCAGTGGATGGCATCGGTGCTACCTCCTTCCAAAGTTGACACATTTGATTGTCGCCTTCCCGCACAACAAATCAGCGTTGAGATCGTTGCGCCTATGCAAAGTTGAAACGGAAACGCCAAAGCAGGGATGAAATCTGAAAGTCCCAATGATTTGGCCACGTACGGCTGAAGCGCAAGAATCGTAAGAAAGCCAATTCCAAGCGCCAGGAGCACAGTTGTGGTATTGCCCCGATCAGTGAAGACCGCAGTAAAATAGACCCCCAGTAGCCCGGCATAGGCAAAAGTCATGACTGACAATGCGAACTCTAAAAGTGGCATATCGGTCGCCCGTTGCCAAAAGTAGCAAAGAATAGACATCAAAAACAGCGCACAGCCGCACACCACCATCGTACCTTGGCCCATCGCTACAAAGTGCGCTTCGCCAAGCTCGGTTCTTCCCTGCTTGGTTTGCCACGGCCTATAAAAGTCTTCGACAATTACCGAAGCCATCGAGTTTAAGCCCGAATTGATTGCAGCAGCCGCAACCACACCAACTACGATGATGCCCTTCAGTCCAGCAGGCATTTCTGAGAGGATGAAAGACATAAAGACACTAATTTTCTCGCCATCAAACTCTTTCATGGTTTCTGCTGTTGCACCCATCAAATCGGGGCGCTGATAGAAAATGTGGAGCAACTGGCCAATCGTGATGAATATCCAAATCACTGGCACCGCGATGAGTACCGAGAGAATAAGGGAGCGCGCGGCTTCGTTCGAATCCTTGCACGCTAATAGTCGCTGACTTGTATCTTGATCCATCCCAAAGTTACCGAGATTGAGCAACATGACGCCGGTAAAAATCGCGAGAAGCGAAAAGGGTTGATCCAACCCCAAGCTTGTATTGATCAAGCGAAGTTTGCTTTCACCGGTTGGAGGACTGTCTAAAGCCTGCCAAATCTGGGGAAGATCGAGTGGTATTTTGGTCAAAAGGAACCAAAGCGTCAGCAGCGCAGCGCCGACATAAATTACCACCTGAACCACATCGCTCCAAACAACAGACTTTAGACCGCCAACAAAGGTGAAGACGATCCCAAGCACCAAGAGAATAAACGAAGCAATCGTGATTGTGGTCGCATCGACCCGTAAAAAAATGATCATCGCCACCGCAATGGCGGCCATATAAAGCCGGGCGCCGGCCGCAAAAACCCGCCCCAGCAGATACATCGCACCGGCAGCTCTTTTGGCTGTGGATCCAAATCTCTGCTCCAGCAATTCATAAACCGTTGTGGCGCGCAAAGCATAAAAACGCGGCAATAAGACTTTGGCGACGATGACAGCCGCCACAAGCGACCCCGCAAAACTAGTTAAGTAAGTATAGTCGCTACGAAAACCAGTGTCCGGCCCACCAAGGAACGTTGCGGCTGATTGGGTTGAAGACAAGACCGAAACGGCAATCAACAAAGCCGGCATGGAGTTTCCAGCCAGGAAATAACTACGCGCTGACTCTGTGCCTCGCGCTGAGGATTGTATTGCGGTGGCCGTCAAGATGACTAGGTATGAGACGACAATGGCCCAATCGAGGCTCCCGAAACTCAGCATCTTCATGTCTCCAATGGTTATGCAGAGGTAAGTCTCAAAGTCATGGTAATTAGTTTTCACTTAAAGACGAGAAGGGCCACGCCTCGGGAGGAGACTTGAAGGCGCAGCCCTACTCACAGCTATATCAGCGACGCCAAGTCACTGACAGGCCAACAGTTCTGCCTTGAACATTATAGGTATCGGGCAGTGTATTGAACAATGATGGGTTGTTAGGAAGCGGCGGTTTCTTGTCCGTCAGATTGTCAACCCCGAAATTGACAGTAAACCCTCTATCGGACTTCCAAGAGACGTTTACGTCCAAATAGTTAAACGCGGGAATTGTCCCCGTACCGCCGACCGTCGAATTGCGCAAATCGCCGATCCGCTGCCAGCCGCCCTGGAAGGTCCACACATCACCACTCAAAGTCACAGCGGCACGATGTTTGTAATCAGCTTGAACGGTTGAGACCAAATCTGAGGAGCAATTGGTTGCCCATGTGCCCTTACAATCGATCGGCTTTAGCGCCGCGTTACGCTGGATGGAGTAATCTGTGACAATGTTGGCCTGATAGCTCAGGGTCATCTTGTCGATCAGATCCCAGTTGTCGATTTGGCGGACCAACTGCATACCAACGTCGAAGCCTTTTTGTGCGACCACCGCCAAGTTTCGGTCGTTGACAAAACCATCTTTGATATAGCCAGTTATTGGATCGCGGCTGACCGCTAAACAAAGCGGATTATTTGCGCTTGGGTCTGTGATATAACAGCTCGTAAGGGCATCAACAGGTTGAACTTGGCCAACTGCGTCACGCAACTCCATATCATACCAATCGATAGTGGCAGAGAACCCCGATACAAACTCAGGCGTAAACACAACACCAATTGTCTTGGTGTCGCCAGTTTCGGGCTTAATGTCCTTATTACCACCGAAGAAATACTGCCCAGTCAAATTGGCAGGATTAAAGCTGTCATAGGTGCCTTTGTAGCCAAATCGCTGGCATTGAGCAGCATTGCCAGTACCAAGAGCACAGGGGTCGCCTGGATAACGGGGACGCAAACGCGCGACGTTGACCAAGTTTGCAAACGGAATTGAGGATAGCGCGCCCGCGAACTCACCCATGTTAGGTGCCCGAATGACGCTTTGCTGCGTTGCCCGCAGCTTAAGGCTGTCATTGATTTCCCATGCTAGGCCGATTTTGTCGGTGTCATACTTGCCGGCATTGGAATAGTCAGATGTGCGGTAGGCTCCTTCAAGATCAAAGCGTTGCACGAAGGGCAGGTCTGCCAAGATTGGAATTAGAAGCTCGCCATAGACCTCTTTGGCGTCGAAGGAGCCCTTGAAGGCAGTTTCAGCGCCTTGGTTAAAGCTTGCACCCGACTTTTGCTCGGCGCTGTGATCAATCGAACCACTATCTTCACGATACTCATAGCCAAGCGAGAAGCCGATGGGTCCTGCTGGCAAACTAAACAAGTCTTTTGTGGTCCCAGTTAGAGTGATCGCGGCAACGTCCACTGTCCGCTCGCGAATGTCGCGCACAATGGGGCTGCCAAGGGCTGCAATCTCTGGCGTTCCGGCCTTGAAGATATTGGCTGTGTTGGCCAAGGCACCAAAACGGCTAGCCCCGTTGGACAAGCGAATCCCATCACCAGAGACTGTTGTGTCTTCCTCAACCTTGCCCGACTGTGCATAGCCATCAAGCGTTACATTGTCGGTGATCTTAAACTTCAGTCCGGCTTGGAACTGGGTTGTTGTACGATCTGTCTCGGCGGTCTTAACACCAAGCTCGCTCAAAGAGCGCTGAACATTAACTGTGGCATTGCCGTTCACAAAGGTGAGTAAAGCACGCGCGGAAGCGGGAATGATGGTGTTGGTTGCGCTGATCGTTACGTTCTCGCTGATGACAACCGGCACCTGTCCCGCCCTTGGTGCGCCTGTCGATACAACATTAGAGAACATCGCACGGCCATATAGTTCGAGCTTTTCAGTCAAATCGAACTTGCCGAATGCCGACACGTTGGTCCGCGTCATCGGCTGGACGAGCAAATAATCCTTGGTGTAGTCGGTGGTTTGAAAGCCATTGGCAAAGTTTCCTGCCGCATCAAACGAGAACGTTCTGCCTGAAGCAACGTCCGTATAATTGCCGCCAGAGCTTGCAACGGGTGTAGAATTGCGCAGCGCCCAAGAACGCTTGCCTGCCAGCAGCTGCTCTCGTTCAGAATACTCGCCATAGACGACTAAATTGCCACGCCCTGCGAGGTCCAATCCGTAGGCCGCGTTCACCCCATAAGATGACCCGCCACCTTTGCCGTGCTCGTAATTCGCCGAGACCTTCAATCCATCAAACTCGTCATCAATGATGAAGTTGACCACACCTGCCACCGCATCCGCGCCATAAACGGCCGCAGCACCACCGGTGAGAACATCCACGCGCTTTAGAAGCGCGGCTGGAATCGCATTGACATCAACCGCGTTGCGGAATGAGAATGGCGTCGCACGCGTCCCGTTGATCAAAACCAGGGTGCGGTTCTGGCCGAAATTCCGCAAATCCAAAGTCTGTGCGCCATAGGCGTCAGACCCAACCGCTGTGGATTTTACGCCACCAGCCAGCTGGGGCAGCTTTGCAGAGAAATCTTCAACCGTAACAGCGCGGTCAAGCGCAATTTGAGCGCCAGTTGTCACCGCAACGGGGCTGGTCCCTGTCAAATCAGGGCGCGGAATGCGCGAGCCGGTTACGACGACGATTTCAGGCTCTACCGCGGCTGCGCCTGCCGAGTTTGTACTTTGCGCATTGGCAAAACCGGGGAGCGTGAAGGCCAGCGCTAGAATGCTTGTGCGCGAAAGCATTTTTCTTGTCGTCAATGTCATTGCAATCCCCCTATTGCTGGTAACACTTTGTCACCAATATCTCTTCGGAACCTAATACCACTTAAATGCCAATGCAACATTTTTTTTACATTTCTGCTGAAGTGGTATTGAAACAGGGCGGTTAACAAGTGTCATCTTGGTTTGCTGGACGAAACGACCATTAAAGTTATGATCTTGCGATTACCAAACTGAGTCATGATCAATGTCCGCCTACGTGACCAAGGTCTTGTCATGTTATGCGGACCAATAACGCCAACAAGCATTACTTATTAAATAGCCTGCTTACCCGACCAGTACCACCAACGGACCAATTCAATTGGACCCAGCGCGCCGGAGACCCTCGGTCCCGAAGCGGGCCAAAACGTAACTGGGCGCGCAAGCGCAAATCCACCCAAGCCCGCTTCTCCTGCGGGGGCCTTGTTAACCGGTTGCGCTTGACGTGCTCCCCTGAATTCGGTCCACGGTAAATTAGAGTTTTCCAGTTATCTGACCCAGTGCTGGGGAGGAGCGGAAAGCGATGAAAGCGAGCAAATTTACGGACGCGCAGAAGGCATTTATCTTGAAGCAGGGCGCAGATGGAGTGCCGGTTTCGGAGATTTGCAGGCGGGCTGGCATTAGCCATGCGACCTATTTTAACTGGAAGAAAAAGTACGACGGATTGCTTCCAACCGAGATCAAGCGGTTGAAGTTCCTGGAAGAGGAAAACACAAAGCTGCGGAAGATTGTGGCTGACCTGTCGCTCGATAAAGAGATGCTTCAGGACGTTATCCGGCGAAAGCTGTAAGGCCTGATCGAAAGCGTGAGCTGGTCGCTGAGGCTTGTCAGGAATGGAAAATGTCGCAGCGGAGAGCCTGCCAGGTTCTAGAAGCAGACAGATCGACCATTCAATACAAGCTTCGACGACACGATCAGGCCAGTCTGGA
Source organism: Aquidulcibacter paucihalophilus (assembly GCF_002105465.1). Classification (GTDB taxonomy): domain Bacteria; phylum Pseudomonadota; class Alphaproteobacteria; order Caulobacterales; family Aquidulcibacteraceae; genus Aquidulcibacter; species Aquidulcibacter paucihalophilus. Next base: position 2,993 of record NZ_NCSQ01000078.1, on the reverse strand, counting down.
AATAGCGATCAAGGAGATTTGTGGTGAGGATTGCGCACGCCACAGGTTCAAGTGCCAATCCGAACCGTGTGCGCTATGGCTATCGACGCGTACATGTGATGTTGCAGCGCGATGGTTGGCAGCACAATGTGAAGAAAACCTATCGCATTTACAAGGAAATGGGGCTTCAGCTTCGAAACAAAACGCCCAAGCGGCGTGTCAAGGCCAAACTCCGTGAAGACCGCAAAGATGCCGTTCAGGCCAACGAAACGTGGGCGATGGACTTTGTTCACGATCAGCTGGCGACTGGCCGCAAGTTCAGGATCCTGACGGTTGTTGATACGTTCACACGCTTCTCGCCTATCATTGACCCCAGATTCAGCTATCGATCAGAAGACGTCATAGAGGCTTTGGAACAGGCTTGCTCGCAGATCGGCTATCCCAAGGCCATTCGCGTTGACCAAGGTTCTGAGTTCATCTCCCACAATCTGGACCTGTGGGCCTATGCCAAGGGCGTCACGCTGGACTTCTCGCGTCCCGGCAAACCAACTGACAACGCGTTCATCGAAAGCTTTAACGGCAAGTTCCGCGCTGAATGTTTGAACGCTCACTGGTTCTTGTCCCTTGCGGATGCGAAGGAAAAGTTGGAGACTTACCGCAGATACTACAACGAGGTCAGGCCACATAGCGCCATCGGCAACAAAGTCCCGATCTCATTGACAAATTACGTTGGCGATCCCAGCCCGCCAGCGTGACTCAGAGCGGGAAACTCTAGCTCCAACTGGCCCGAACAATGGGGGCACCTCATCAGAGCGGGAAACTCTAGCTCCAACTGGCCCGAACAATGGGGGCACCTCATTCCGGATAGGAACCGGTTTGCCCGTCGCGCGAGGCTGTCATGGCCATCGCTGACAAAAATGGTATGCGGTAAATGCCGGACCGATCAAACCGCTTTGATAGCATGATGGCGCGCCCGGCGACCTTCACCAACTCATGTGTTGGTGTTTGGATGCCAGAAAGGCTTGCCAATCTCAATGCGATCTCCTCCCAGGTTTCAATACTGTAGTCGTCATTCTCCTTTGGGAACTTCGCGATTGAGAGATCTCCGTTTCGATCGAGAATAGAAGCCTTCGGTCTGGCACCGCCAAGTGAGGAACCGGGCGCAAAGATCATCTGCAGATCTTCATCGGTTTCTTCGTCCGATAAGATGCGATCGCTGGATTGTAGCAAGCGGCCGAGGTCAATGAGCGCTGGTACGCCATTAGGGCTGATAGCGAGAAAACGGTCTTCCCCCTTCTTCTTGAACCTTAAAGCACCAAGGCGGCAGAAATCGGTTACACCAAGAAGGTAGTCAGTCTCCATTAGGGTGTGAACCTGGCGACCTTCCTTCTGGGCAGCGCGCCGCTCTGTGCGCTGCATGAGGCGGCGTCCCCAGGTATCAGGGGCTGAATCACCAATCGAGCCGAATAGGGAATGACCCGCGCTAGGCGAAAATCCGCCTCGCATCAATGGCAACCCTGGCTCTAGGGCAAATCGATTGGTACTTTCCAACCACGTCCGATCATACTCAAAGACCATGGTTTCATTGCCGCGCGCGCGATTAATCCGCGCGAGACCGACTAAGAAAGTCTTGCCAGATAGGTCAACATAGACCTCGACATCGTTCACGGACGGTTACTCTTGGACTTCAGATGGACGCGTTTGGGTAAAGCCGCACTGGCCAAGATCTTTCCTACCGGGTCGTTGTTGATGTCGGCGAGAGTTCCAAGCCCGTCAAGAAGTCCCAATGCTTGCATGACGGCCGCGTAAATGCCGATGCTGACGCCCGGATCACCGCTTTCGACGCGTTGCAAGGTAGATCGTGATGTAAAGGCGCGTTCTGCAACGATCTGCATCGGCAATTCCCGACGCTTGCGTGCATCGCGCAGGTCAGCCCCGAGCGAACGCAAAGCGCGCTGAACAGCAGACGAGGGATGATGGGGTGTTGGCATATGTAATCTTCGTAACTCCTTATTGGTATTTTTGTAGCATGAAGATGACATTAAAGCAAGTTATCATTGGATCTTAAGGCTCTGACTGGAGCCAAATAATAGGCGGACTCGGCTGTGTCCCCAAACTGTGCGAGTTCAAACAGCTCATTATCTCAAGACAGCCGGAAAGCTGAAGCCTATCCTGAAATATGCTTAGGCGGGCAGAGCCGTTTGTGATCAAGCATCAAAGGCGGTCCACGATACGCAAGGCATTCTCTTCGATGAGACTAGCGGCTTCCTCCACATATCCTTTGGTGGATGCGGGCATTGCTGAAACCGTGTCCGATACGGCCACCCGCTGGGCAACCATTGCGTCAACAAGCTCGACGACGCGTGATTGCACATCTGCGGGTCGGAACCCTCCCGCACGTGCAATATCTTCCCAATGCCACGGTGCCATATCGCCAGGCTTTCGCTTCTTGCCGGCAATCGTTTGAGCAAGATGCTGGTTGACCTGGGACCACGGCAAAACCGTGGAGACATCATAAAGCGGTGCCAAGCGCGGTGTCGCACCAATCGGGAGAAGAAGAGAATAATTCTTGGCATGCGCGTCGGTGTTGGCGACGAGAATGTTGAAGATCAGCTGGTCCAATAAGGCAAGCGCGTCGACAGGTGAGAAATGGCGCGCTGTACACAAGAGGATTGGGAGGGTTACGCCGGTGACTGTACCCCGTTCATACTTTCGGCCAGGCGGAAACTGGTTTGCTTGAGCAAAGTCCTCTTGATGAACCCGCTGGATCTGACCCGAACTCGTCAAGTAGCGATCATATCGTAAAATAGCGATGGCTTTGCGCCTCTCAGCTCGAATAATTGTTGCATCACTTGAAGCAATGCCAATGGCCCTAGCAAGATGGAGGCAATAGCTTTCGTTCTCGACAATCCCGGGCAAGATCGGATTATCAGGCTTAAGGATTAAAGTGGAAGGCGCACCATTTCGGGGGATTGCCAGATTCTATGAGCAAGGACGGCGTCTGAACGAAGCAG
>NZ_NCSQ01000079.1 GCF_002105465.1 Aquidulcibacter paucihalophilus | reverse complement strand
CATACCTCACCGGTATGTGGCCCTCGGCGAATGGGTACAGCTAATCGCCATTCGTGCCATGAACTTCGACCCATTTTGCACGAGTAGCTGATTTTTTCCGCACAGCTGGAGTTCTGCAGAAACAATGTCTCCGGACGGAGCGCGCACGAAGAAGTAATTGTTGACGCGGGTACAACCAGATAAAGCAATTGCGCATCCTAATGTCCATAGGAGCGCGGGACCTTTCCGCGGAATACTCAACTTAGTCTGCCTCGCTTGGTGAATAGGGTCCATTCTTAACGAGCCTCACATCCTTGATTTATGCCAATTTGGGCATTTTGCGTGTTGGCATTCTTGCACGGGTAATGCCCGCACTCCGACCGATCATGTTGTTGGCGATATCGATTTGCGCCTCAAGAGTAGGCTAACCCGCCATAAGTTGACCTGTGCGCCTCGTGCCGTCGCCTTGGGCAGTGATCCAACAATTTTTTTGGGCAATCAAACACAGCCTTTGCCAAGGCATAGCCTGGGGCAAAGGCTGTCTCGGTTTCAGAAACACCGAAGTAGGTGCACATGACAAAGTGGCGCATTCCTACCGGCAGGCATGCAGCCAGCAAAGTGTATCGCTAGAATTTCTTGGCGATTCCAATTACGATGTCAGTTGTTCGATAGTCAGCTTTGAGTGTACGACCGCCGCCCCTGAGGCTTGGGCTATTGACCGAAAATGTCCGCAGTTCCCCGAATCCTTTCCAATCTTCAGCAAACTCATACTCCACGCCAGCTATACCCTGAACAGCAAACATACTTGCTCTGGAGTATTGGCCACGGTTGGCAGCGGGGCCGGCATTCAAATCGAAATCTACTTCACGGGTCAAACCAATGCCTAAGCCAACATAAGGCTTGAAACTGCCGGCTTCGTTAAAGGTGTATAGACCGTTCACCATGATCGAAGTTGAGGCGTAATCGCTGTTGCTTGCAGCAACCCCTCCAAGGGAGTTTAGTGAGCTGGATCGGTAGGTGTACTCAAGCTCGCTCCGCCAAGGCCCGGCGTAGTCGTACCCGATGGCCCCACCAGCCAGCGCGCCCCCGCCGAACTTTCCTTTGGTGCGGGTTCCTCCAATCTGTAGGTCCGTATTACTCAAGGTGGAGCTACCGCCATAAACCTTGGCATAGAGACCACCCTCTTTATCGGCTGTTTGAGCGATTGCTGAATTTCCAAATGCAAAGAGCGCTGCGACAACAGCCAACGTGCGGTAGAACATTTTCTTTTCCTTCTGAGTGTTTCGTAGGGAGAATAAGGCCGGGCTGATTACTCGACCTGTCGGGTAACTACCCGATGAGGTCTGTAGGAAAAGTGCTCTTGCACGAACGGTAGCCTATACTGCACGAACGGACAGATTATCTGCAGTCAGCTCCGGCTGGCGCGCGCCGAGAGAGGTACAAGTAACTCTAGTGCCACCGACAAAAGGTCCTTTTCTAGGACCACTCAACTAGGCTTGAATATCTCGACTTGTTTTCAAATCAGCCTCGCGCAGTGCTGCTGAAGTCAGGGTCTTAAACCGTGGCGGCAAGGCAGGTGCGGGAGCAACGACGTCGAGCTCATGTTTACGCCATATTGTGGATGGTTCAAAGCTCTGCTGCAGTCAAAGTGCCATCGGAAGCAAGTCCAAGGTTTGGGAGGAGTTGCGTCAAGCCCATTTGGGCAAAGGTGATTAACACTCAGGCGCGCAAAAAATTTTGGTTCAACATGTCGACTTGTTAGAAGGCCTCAGGGCTCTAGGCCTCATAAAACCTGTGACAAATCATTCTTCCGACGCCGACTGACCGGTATCTTGAGGCCTGTGTCCGTTTGCAAGAAGCTAGAAGATTTGAGGCGTTTCTTCTGCAATATGTGATCTTGTGCAACCCAATGGGATCGATGCACTTGGACACCTGGATAGCCAACCTCTTTCAATTCCTCGATGGCGCGGCCAAAGGGGTAGAAGATCAAAGCTTGACCGGCAAAGGTATAAACTCGGGTATAATGAAGCTCGGCAGATAGCGCGACCAGATCGGTCCCGAGGGGTGGTGGAAGCAAGTCAACGAACGGCAGCTTCAAAGGTTCGGTCTTACTCTCCTGGCTTCCTGTGTTAACACCAGTTGAGCCTCTAGGTTGGGTGCTAGTTTGATTGGTATTGGTTACGGGCAGGCTTCGATCCTGAAACATACCAAGGGCGCCCTTCAAACGGATTGCATTGAGGCCCAGCCATGTAGTCACCGCAGGCGGCGAAACGAAGGCAAGTTCTTCCAAGTACTCCAAGTACCAACTTCGTGGCAAAGTCACCGTGGGTTCATCTAATCCTAGAATTCCATCAAGCCATGTCCCAATCGGAACAAATAGCGCGGCTCCGAGAAGCCCTGATAGGGCTAACTGTACGAAAACTGGCCATTTAAAGAATGGGCTGAGTTTTTGTAGCCCCAATTGCATAACTTGCATCATCGTTAACAGGGCGCTCACTTGAATTAGCCAGAGTAGAGCCCTTTGCGCGATCGAAAGTTCTTGGGTCGAACTTGGATTTAAAAGTGCGATGACGATTGCAATACAGATTGTTGAAAAAGCCAAGAATTTTGGCCAACTCAGTTGCGCTGAATTTGATGGGGCGAGTTTGAGCTTCATGCGTCGTCATTACCCAAATGGCAAATCGGCTTCAAGCACTCGCTCAGCGGCCAAGCATGAAATCTTTGTAGTGTTCCGCGCCTCCTACTCCGCCCCTCCTACTAGGTCTGTCCGCTTTCGGGCTCGCGTGAATTGCGCATTATTGAGCGAGTTTGGCACCAAGCTGACCCAAAGCGACCGATGATTGCCGCCTCACCCCCGCACCGCACGCGCGACCTCATCGAGAAACGCATCAATCAGCGCCTCAGCCTGATCGTCGTCATCCTCGCGCTCGAGAAGTCCTGCATAGGTGAACCAGCAATGCGCTCCGCGCGGTAGCAACTGTCTTGACCAAGGTCATGCGGGTGTCAAATCAGCACTGATTTGATTGTTCCAAGGCTGTCCTGAGCGGATCATGGCGTTGAGGTGTGTGAGGAGTTTTCTGGCGACCGCGATGATAATGGCTTTGAACGGACGCTGTTGGTTTGAGAGCTTGGTGCGGAACTCTTTAAGGACAGGATCGCGGCTGCTTGCGATGAAGGCGGCGAGATAGAGGGCGCGCCGGATCTGGGCGCGACCGCCCCAGATATGGCGAGAGCCGCGTCGTATGCCGCTGTCGCAAGCGTGTGGTGCGAGACCTGCAAGGCTGGCGAGAGCTCGGCGGTTGGTCGTTCCGATTTCAGGTAGGCCGGCGAGTAAAGTGGCGGCGACAACAGGGCCGATGCCAGGCGCACTTTGGAGGGCTGCATCAAGTCTAGCGAGTTGTGTCGCAGATTTGATGTGGGCAGCTATTTCCTTAGTCAGGGCTGCGAGACGGGTCTTGAGGAAGGTGAGCTTGGTGGCGATATCGTCTTTGATGAAGAGATCAACCGTAGTTCCAAGTCTCTGTTTCTCCTTTGTTATATAGCCGATCAAGGCCTCACGGCGCGCAACTAAGTCGGCTAATCTTGCCCGTTGTGGATCAATCGGATCATCGGCTTTCAGGGCAAACTTCGCACCCATATCGGCCAGCATGCGCGCATCGACAGCATCGGTCTTTGCCAATCGGCCCGTTGCGCGCGCGAATTCTCGCGCTTGTCTTGGATTGACCCTCGCATAGCCAACTTTGTGGATGGTGAGTGCGTGAAGTAACGCGCGCTCACATCCGCCTGTGGCTTCGAGCACGACCACGACGCCTTTGCTACTAAGCCCGGCGGCGAAGGTGTCGAGTATGGCGGGGTCCATTGTTAGGCGTTGATGTTGGTTGGTGAGAGGGCAAAACATATCGATCCAAGCCCGCGAAACATCGACACCGACATAAGTATCTGTCATGGTAGCACTCCTATCCTTGTTAGCGGAGTCGGTGGTGGTAGACCGCTCCCAGCAACTGTTCAGGGTGGGCAACCGTTCAGGAAACGGCTCGGGCGGGCCCTCAGCTACGCGACGGTCTTGCAGGACCAAGGGTGCATACAGGGTCCCGCCCGACTTCCTTATGACATGGATCGAAGTAACAAGGGTGCGTTCCGAATGGAATGCACCTTGGTCGAGCAATCCCTCAGATCGACAATGATGCGCCTTAGCCAAATGACTTGGAACGGTTCAATGCGTCGCTCCGCTTGCCTTGAAGCCGCCTGACCATTGTTTCTGCGCAAACTCGAACGAAGCCTTTGCCCAGGCATAGCCTGANAGACCTTCCAAGTGGAAAATGGGCTGTGCAATTGGCGATCAGGTTCAATTCGGCCCCTTCAAGCCATAGCGCCAAGTGGCCAAGAGGAGATGGTCTGGTTTGGGTGTGAAGTGCGGGAAAACTGTCGGTAAAGCGTGAGAAACTTCCGGGAGTACACGGCCTGAATCCGGCGCAGGCAAGTCGTACCCCTTAAGGCTGCAATGTTTCATTTGACGCCCTGCCGGAAGAATGGGAGCAGTTGAGTTAAGCAGATTTGTAGCGCGAAAAAGGATCGAGATTTTGTTACGGGCAAACCCAGTCAAGCTGCTACTCGTTCCTTTGCTGTTGATTCCAACCTTAGTTGGTTGCGGGGTGGCACCACCCCCTTCTCAAGAATCTCGCATTCAGTCAGAACAGAAGCCCTTAAATGTTGCGAGTGTTCAATCGGTACAAGAATTGGAGCAGCGATATGCAGAACTAACGACTTTGAACCTTGGCAATATTTCAATAGCAGCCGAACTCGACCAAAAAAATAGGAGCCTGCTTGCTTCGCTTCAGAACAAGGGGACCCTGACGAAGGACGAAGAGGCGCTGAAGGGGCGGTTGTTGGTATTGACGGGCAACAGAGGTCAGCAAAATTTCGAAGAGCTTATGGAATTAAAACCAATCGGCCGTTGGTTCAATTCGAATGAACTTGACCCCGCCGGGCATCGCGCGGCGTTCATAATCCTGCAACATGGCGATATTTCAAAAGTTCTTGACCTTGTTCCGGAAATCAAGGCCGCTGCAGAAAGCGGGCTTCTTAGCAAGCAGCAATACGCCCTGTTCGCCGACAGAGTTGCCGTTGTTCGAGGGGAGCCACAAGAGTTTGGCAGTCAAGTAAACTGTGTAAATGGGGAGCCGATTTTCCCGCCCGTAAGAGACCCAAACGAGATCAACCAGCGGCGCAGAGAAGTTGGAATGTCAAAAACTCTCGAAGAGTATCAACAAGAGATCACGGACCTAAAAATGTGCAAGTAGCGAGTTTTGCACCCTAAAATGTCGTATTATCGAGATGCACCCCACTACACGAAGTACGCGTCTAGGTTATCGTCTCACCGCGCGCGACCAATTGCTCGGCAACTCTTCGAATAAAGTCCCATACGGCTTTATCAAATGGCATCTGGCCCGCCGTGGTGGGGTTGGCGAAGCCTTGGGCATAAAATTCGCGGCTTGATGCAATCATGCCGGGATCGCTTTGCGTAAACTCGCGCACCAGCGAAAACCAGCGTCGGCCCAGCGCCAATGCCGCTTCCGAGGAGGGATCGCCGATCACGCGTAACCGGTCTGCTTCCGTGATGACAGAGGCCCAAGCCGCGCCGACGCGCTCTTGATCTTCAGACGTGAAGGGCCGTTCTTTCAGCGTATGGATTTGCTCAGGTGAAAAAGTGGCCTCCCACAATTTCTCGGTTGTTGGATTAATGAAATTATTAGACATGTTGGTCTCCTGATGAAGGATGATGAGGGCATCAGCATCAAGATCGGCACCGCCAGCGAGTTTTTCTCGCGCTGCTAGGATCGCTTTTTGCGCACGTTGGATTTGCGATAATTGCTCATTCAACGCGCGTTCCTGCACTGATAGGATCACATCAAGACTAGGTGTGCCACGACTGAGCAAGGCTTTGATGGCGCGCAACGAGAAGCCCAATTGCTTGAGCGCCGCAACGCGCCAAGCGGCTGTGACATCCTCGTCTCGAAACACACGCCAACCATTTGCCAAGCGGTGGGGCTTGATCAGCCCTTCTGCCTCCCAAAGACGTAACGCCTTTAGGCCAATGCCAAGACGCTTGGCGATTTTTGCGGGTCGATCAGAGTTCATTTCAGCACCTAATCTCAAGTGATCGGTTCGTTCTGCGCTCTGCCCCACGGGCGGGGTCAATAAGCATTTTTATGGTTTGTACAGTGATGCACTTCGTGCCTTTGGGGTGAGTTCTGCAAGGAATGAACCATCTCCACTGCCACTGGCGACCTCCGAATGCGCCTTGAAGCGCCTTTCAACGTCCGCTTTCGCCCCCACGCCCCAAAGCAGACCTTCCGCAATCGTGAAGAGTTTCGGATGCTTTTGGG
>NZ_NCSQ01000080.1 GCF_002105465.1 Aquidulcibacter paucihalophilus | reverse complement strand
ATTCAAATGATTTGGGAATCCAGTTTGTCAACAGAACCTAGCAAAGCTCCTTTTGCTGGCCAAAGAAGGACAAGCCAGCGACGCAATGAACTCTTTCCACCAAAATGCGCAAGTTCTGAATAGGTTTGTCATTGCGCAATGCGTCCTCACGGATGGGGTTGTGGGAGCCGTCCGAAAGGAGGTCCGCAGGTTGTTTCCAGATGTAAAGGCGGAAGCCAATACCATCCTGGATATCCTGTCTCATGAGGTCCTCAAGCGTGATGTTATCGAGGGCGATAAGGTCGTAGAGGCGAAAGCGCGCATAAAAAAGGCCGAACAGAAACTGTCTCGGACCGCCAGTAGGGCGTTAGCACAAGCAAATACCAACCCCGAGGGCTGAATCAATTCTAAACGTCGTCCCGAAGGACTGCACCGTCCCAAAGCACGGACATTGTCTTCGGTGATCGCAATAACACCCAAAAGAGGCATTGGAAGCGCTTTCTTGCAGGCAGTGAAGGTTCTAACACGCCCAAGCGATGATCAAATATCTGCCTGTGTCCTTCAAAGGACGGTTTTGCTGCCGCCTTTCAGGTTATGGCTGAACGCGTTAGCCGCCGCATTTCGGTTGCTACCACTCAGAGTGCATTCTGTGCGGGATGCACCACCCCGCCTTTTAGGACATCTTGTCCAAGTCAGGCGGCAAAATGGACAAAAGGGTCAATACAAAAAGGAGGATGACGGCGCTCACCTCCACCAAGGTATGAAAACTGCTTTCCGGGCGGTGTTTGACGATCAGGCCATAGTCGCGATCCCACGGTGTTTGGCCCTCATTTTTCATGGTGTCATAGGCTAGGGCGAGTGTGATCAGGTTAAGCACTGGGATCATGAGGAAATAGGCGCGCGCAAAGATCGCAACCTCTCGCCTTAAGGCGAGCTTGAGACCCATCGGCTGGCCGTCGGGCTTGGTAACACGAATGCCAAACAGCCATTTGCCCAAAGTCGTTCCATAATAGGCCATAAAGGGGACATTGGCCAAGAAGCCGAAGACCGAGGTGATAGCCCCATATCCAACCAAGTTATCACGTTCCGTGACGATGCGCGACCAAAAGTTCAATGTATCTTGTGCAGATGCGCTGGCCAAATAGGTCCAAACGACAATCAAGACAAAGGCATTCACACTCAAGTCGAAGGTGCGCGCAAAAAAGCGCCGCCAAGCTTGGGAACTGGTATCAGACCCCGTATCGGCCTCGCCCAAACTTGAATTTGCCTCGTGCATGCCTGCCCTCGTGCTGTGGTAGTCGATAATAGGTTGCTTTAATCTTGGATTGCAATAGGTGAGGCGCTTTCTTGCAGGCTGTGCCTCTTCCAAAGCGCCCAAGTGCTCTAGGCATGTTGGCGCTCAAACTCAGTGCGAATGTTCTGGATCAGATTTTTGTGCTTCCAGAGGCCAAGGGTCGGGCGTCCGCCAGCTTGGGCGGGGCAAGGCACTTTGAGTGCAACATGTCTTGACGCCACTGAGTTGGCTGAAAAACTGGATGGCCGGCTTCAAGACAAGCGGAGTGTAACCTTGAATCGGTCTAGGTAGTGAAATCGCTTAGATCGTATTGATGGAGTTTGATACCCGAACCGCTTGCAGGCAACGGCATTCCAAAAATGGTGGGCGATACTGGGATTGAACCAGTGACCCCTGCAGTGTGAATGCAGTTCCCATTAGTTTGCGTCGGTTTGCTCGGTGCAGTGCTGCATTGAAAAATATCGTAAAAACATAGGATAAGTTGAGAACCAGACTTGCTAGGCTTTGCGCTATCATGCTACCAATTGAGAACCAGTGGGGACCATATGGGGACCAGACTCAAAAGGCTTAGGAAATGGCTGCGCGCGAACCCGGCAAAAAGCTGAGATTGAACAAGAGAAATCTTGATACGCTTCTGCCTGATCCTGAAAATGACTACGTGGTGACCGACACTGAGGTCAAAGGACTTCGGGTTAGAGTGAGGACTTCAGGTCGAAAGACTTTCGAATTCCGTTACCGTGCCTCACGAGGTCAGCGCCTTTATGTCATCGGTGACCTTGGAGCGATGACAGCAGACGAAGCAACGAGAGAGGCGACACGTTTGGCGGGGATCGTGGCCAGTGGAGGCGATCCTCAGGGCGACAAGTCCAATAAACGTCTAGCTGATGCTGCAAGGGTCTCAGTCGCTGAAGCAGCTTCGCTCTATTTAACCCTTGGAGCGCAGGATAAGCCGGACAAGCGGGCAAGTTCTTGGGAACGTGACAGGGTTGGCCTTGAGCGTCATCTGACGCCAATCCTCGGGTCAAAGAAGCTTGCCGATTTGACTAGTGCAGACTTGGCTAAGTGGCAGGCCGATGTAGCATCTGGGAGAACTGCCAAGACGCTAAAAACAAAGAAACGTGGGCTAGCGCGCATTTCGGGCGGCGTTGGGACAGCGGCGCGTGCCATGCTAACCGTTTCAGCTTGGCTTGAGTGGTGCCTTGCTCATGGCCTTGTCGCTGAGAATGTTGCTAAGCGCGTTGCACGTTACAAGACTGGCGGAAAGGAGCGCTATCTCTCTGAAGGCGAAGCTGCAGCAGTCTGGGATGCAGTAAACTCACTTCAGGCAGAAAAGGAAATTGGGGCTGATGCTGCCAATATTTTCCGGCTTCTGGCCTTAACAGGCGCGCGACGCGGTGAGATTGTCGGGCTTCGTTGGCCTGAGGTGGACTTGAGACGCGGCTTGCTTTTGTTGCCACCTCTAAGACACAAGACAGGCGGCGGTGCAAAACCAAAGGCCGTGCCTTTGCCATCTGAGGCGATATCAATCTTGTCCGCCATTCCTCGCAAGGGTGAATATGTCTTTCCAAAGTCAGACGGTTTGAGCGCAATCGAGCCTCCAAAGCGGGCTTGGGCGAAGATTTGGAAGCGTGCTGGTGTGGAGGGGGCATCGCCTCACACACTTCGCCATACATTGGCAAGTTGGGCGGTAGCAGACGGACAAAGCCTTGCGGTGGTCGGCAAAGTCCTAGGCCATTCACGGCCTCAGACAACGGCACGATATGCCCACTTTGCGGCTGGGGCTGGTGTGGAAGCCCTAGAGGCTGTTGCGGGGCGGTATATTCAAAAGAGGATCATTGAAGATGACGCAGAAGCCCAAGAAGCCCTCAAAGCCTAGAGATGCTGAGACGATAATTCATTCAGATCAAGGGGAGTTAACTCATTTTGAGCGCACGATTCTCGATTGGCGTGATAGGGGCTTATTGGATGATCCGGAACCCCGAATCGATGATCTGGCTGCAGGGCTAAATTGGCTTTTCCGGCACGATATTGGTCAACGGAATCTAAACATCGGCGATAAGCCCCCAGCGGGCTATCGTAAGGTGAAACGGGGCCATCGTTGGATTCTAAAGCGATATGCTGACCCAATTAATTTGCATCAGGAGCTTAGTTCTTCTCAGCTTGAGGTCCTCTTGAATGTCCTAACTAGGGCGGAACAGCTAACAAAGGCTGATACCGACCCGGCGCAATTGAAGGCGGGTCCTACGTCGATGTCGCGCCACACGGCTAACAGCGTTTACAGGCAGCACGGCCTCCCGAGTGTTTCAAAGAGATATGCAATAAAGGACCGCGCCGACCCTAGCGACATAAAGTCTTGGATACCCGAGGGCTGCGAGGAATGGGGTGCCTTAGGTCTGCCTAGTCCCGATAGGAAGGTAGTGAATTACTTTCTTCTCATGGATCAAGAGCGGTTACATGCGCCCCCGGCCGAAGGTGTGACAGTTTTTGAGGCGCATCAGCTTCCAGAGTTTTTCGGTTTCGATGTTGACAGTGTGGTTAGCGCGGCGGCGGATGTCCATGAAGCGGCTCTAGCGGTTGAGCAATTGGAATTTGCTTTTCCAAAGCCAAGTTTTGCAAAGATCGTGATCTGCTCGATGGGTCTGCAGGTTAAGTCCGGTATACTTGCAGATATGATCGCCAAGGCGGATCCAAGTGACCCAAAGTCTTTGACTATCTCGGAAACGGTAGAGGCGAGGCTGGTTGCAGTGCGGACATCGAGTAAGAACGGCAAAGCAACGGGCGGTGAAAACAAGAAAGAGAAGGAAAATAAGAAGGAAGTCGTTCTGGTAATCCTAACTACAGAGATGGCGACTCGAAAACTCACAAAGACGGAAGCTATTGATGCGGTTCGTAGGGAGTGGCCTTCTAGATGGAAACACAAGCCAAGAAACTTGGGGCACAAAATGGCAGAAAAATACATCGATGAATTGAGGCGTAGTGGTTTGATTCCAGAATGGAAATGAGGGACACAGGTGTGCGCATATTAGCCCCCCAAATGCGCACATATTGGTCTATGTGCGGTGGTTTGATTGCTTAATTTGCGGGTTGCGCCGGGCTGAAGCATTTTTTGACTTACAGCGGCTGCGAGGCTTTTAAGTCATGCAAAGCAACCAAGTTGAACAAATGGCGGGCAAGGTTTCTGACCACCGCAAATATCTAACCCCTGAGGGTGTTTATCAGGAATTCCATATCCCAGTTGCAACGTTGGCGACGTGGCGTTGTCGGGGCGGTGGGCCTGTTTTTACGAAGGCGGGCGCAAAGGTCCTCTATAATCGGGCAGATATTGAAAGCTGGCTGGTTCGCCGGGCTAACACTTCCCAGACCGTGGCGGCATAGTCATGGATCACATAGAAAACCCGGCAGCGCGGCTAGGCGCTCACCGGGTTGAGGAGATGATGCCAATTAATGACGCGGCGTCATCTTCTACCAAAAACGGATCAAAAGAGCAAGGTTCGCGAAAGGTCTCACGCCTTCGCAGGTCTCACTTTGAGCGGCCTTCTGACAGCTTTCCAGTTGGTCGGAGCCGTATGGTTTCGGTTGAACCAAACGGAAAGGGCGGCTGGTGGGCGTTGGAGTCCGATGAAGGCGGCGGCGCTGTTCTAAGCTGCGATGGCACAAAGCGCGGTGCGATAGAGGCCGCACTTGTTTGGGTCTATCAGTTTAATGCTGAAATGGAAGTGACCAACGATCCTACTGGGGGTGCGCGATGAACCTCCATGAAATAGCAAAGCGGCTAGGTGGTAAGGTTTCGGGCGTTAGCATTGTTTGCCCGGGTCCCACTCACTCCGCTAAGGATCGGTCCTTGTCGGTCCGGTTTAATGGGCCTTCAGACTTTGTGGTCACCTCATTTGCTGGGGACGATTGGAAGGCTTGCAAGGACTATGTGAAGGACAGGCTAGGCATTGCCGATAACGATTACCGACGCTCGGACGGCCTCCACCGTAAGGCATGGGCTGCAACGCTAGCGGCACAGCTTGCGGTCGAGAAAGCCGAACGCACGGCACAGCAAAGGGCGAAGGCGCTTGAGGTCTGGCGTGGCGTTAAACCGCTTCTGGGGAGCGTTGCAGAGGCCTATCTGGTCGAGGCTAGGGCGATTCCTGGAACGATTGTGCAACAGGCGGTGGGGGCTGGGAATCTGGCCTTCCATCCGGCGCTATCGTCCCTGTTTGGCGTGAAGTCTGCCTCCACTCACCCGGCAATGATTGCACGCGCAATTGACCCGGCTGGGGAGTTTGTCGGCATTCATGCGACATTCCTTGAGAGTGACGGCTCGGGGAAGATCCAAACCATAGGCGCCAATGGCAAGAAGATGCTTGGGGCTGGCTTCATGGGGGCAAGTGTCCGCCTTGGGTCCGGTCCTCAAGTGGTTCTCGCTGAAGGCTTGGAAACCGCTCTAAGCGCTAGCCACTTGCTCGGCCTTTCCCCGGTCGCGGCCTTAAGCGCTGGTGGTGTTGAGGCTTGGAGGCCTTGGGACGGCTTGGAAAGCATTATGCTGGCTGTTGATGTCGATAAGTCTGGCACTGGCCAGAAGGCCGCTGAAGCGGCTGCAATCTCTATCACACGTCTAGGGGCACGGGTCGCAGGCTTTGCGACGGCACCAGATAACCACAAGGACTTCAACGACACGCTGCGCGCACGCGCTGGCAAGCTACAGGAGGCCGCGCAATGAACGGTCCAACCATTATCCCATTTTCCCCAGATGCCGCTTGGCCAGTCCCTGAGGCGCTTAGCAATGCCCTTCACCCGGTCCCCGAGTTTGATCCTGATTTGTTGCCGGATGCCTTTAGGGATTGGGTCTGTGACATACAGGACCGGATGCAATGCCCAATGGATTTTCCAGCGGTCGCGGCAATGGTGGCGGCTGGCAGTTTGATCGGGGCTAAGGTCGGCATTCGGCCTAAGCGGCAAGATGATTGGCTTGTTGTCGCAAATGTCTGGGGCCTGATTATTGGTCGCCCTTCAAGTATGAAGTCGCCCTCAATGTCTGAGGTTCTTAGGCCACTCAGGCGGCTAGACGTGGAAGCCACTGAAGTAAATGCTGAAGCGGCTAAGGCCTACGCAAAGGCCAAACTCGCCTATGAGGCACGCAAGAAAGACGCGGACATTAAGGCGAAGGCTGCGCTTAGGTCAGACAAAGATGCTGATGTATCCCACCTCTACCCCAATGAACCAGCAAGGCCGCGCAAGGTCATTCGGATAATCAACGATGCCACTTATGAGGCCTTAGGGGTTGCAGTCGAGGATAATCCCAATGGCCTCTTGGTCGAGCGTGATGAAGCTATGGGCCTAATGACCCTCTTAAGGCGGGAAGAAAAGGCGGCGGATCGGGCCTTTTATTTGACGGGTTGGAATGGCACTCAGCCTCATAAGTTTAGCCGGATTATGCGGGGAGAGGTTATCCTTCCCAATGTCTGCCTTAGCCTCTTGGGTGGCACCCAGCCGGGGAAAATCTCTGAGTTCGTGCGGGACGCCAATAAGGGCGGGTCTCAGGATGATGGCCTGCTGCAACGCTTCGGGATGGCGGTCTGGCCAGATTTAGGCCAAGAATTCCATCAAATTGACCGCTATCCCGATAGCTTCGCCAAGACCAAAGCGAATGAAACGTTTGACCGCTTGGCCAATTTGACGCCTGAAAGCGTAGGGGCGACGCTAGAACCCTTTGCCAAGATTCCGTCACTTCGATTTGAGGAAGCGGCGCAGGATCACTTCTTGCAATGGCTTTGGGATGCTGAGAGGGAATTGCGGTCTGGTGAGTTAAGCCCGGCGCTTGAATCCCACTTTGGCAAGCACAAGAGCCTAGTGCCGCAATTGGCCTTGATTTGTCATGTTGTGGATGGCCATTCGGGGCCTATCGGTTTGACGTCTCTCTTGCGGGCATTGTCATGGGCCGAACACCTGAGAGAACACGCCAAGAGGCTCTATGGGGCTGCGCTTCATCCAGATCGGGAGGCCGCTAGGACACTCTGGAAACGCATAAAGCAAGGCAAGTTGGGTGATCGGTTTAGCACGCGTGAGGTCTATAGACCGCAATGGACTGGCCTAACGAATGCCACCGAAGCAAAGGGCGCTTTGGCTGTTTTGATGGATCATGGCTTGATTGTCCCTGAGATCGTCCAGACAGGCGGGGCACCTTCTGAGGTTTGGGTTGTTAATCCAAGAGGGTTGCTCCTATGAGCGGTCCTAGCGCCTTGGTTATGTTGAAAGCCCACTTAAAAAACCCAGAACCCCTTAGAGAGAACCTGACAGAACTGACAAAAGCCCCTTCTGTCAGTTCTGTCAGTGACCCAGCGGGGGAGTTTCAAATAAACGAAGCGCCCTTAGCCCCTGTCACGGTCGCCATCCCAGACCCGGAGCGGGAAGGGATAATGCGCTTTGGTGGTGGCTTGCCTGCATCATGGGCGCAGGTGTTTTCGGCACTTCACCCAGATCGACCACCGGAGGATTTAACTCGAGAGCAATGGCGGAAGCGCTTAGACGCCATCCTAACTTTCGGGGACCGATACGCCTATGACCTAGAGCGCCTTGGCTGGGACGTTGAGAAGCTATTTGCGGTGGGTCAGTATTGGCAAAGGCTAGATCATCGTGGCCTCGGCTGGTTTATCGCTGAGGCCCTAGTGGAAGGTGGCAGGGTCACAGATATGACTTGGCGGTGGGTGCGATATGAAACCAAACGCGGGGCAGGGCGGGCGATATGGATATAGGGGCGGTGCTAGGCCTGATTGCTGATCTCATGATAGTGAAGGGCAGATTTCCGCCAATCAGAGGTAGCTCAAAACGGATCATGATGACCAAAATTAAAGACTTGTGGCAACCAAGGAAAATGATATTCGATAATCTGATTGAGCCTTTGCGTATTTGTCGGCTTCTGTAATTTTTCGTGCTTGCTTAGGAGGCTAAATGTCTGAGCGTAAGGTCAAAATGAAACTTGTTATAGGCCAGTCGATTTCTCAATTGATCCACAAATTGTTGTCGTCGCCCTTGCTAGGTTTATATAGGTTCATCCCGTTTGGACATTTTGTTTATTATGATTTGCAGCGGGTCCAAGGTCGAAGATCTGCGGATCTAATTTTTGATGTGGGCGGGAATGTTGGTCAAACTGTCCGCGGCTTACTTCCCTATTTCAAAGATGCAAAAATTTTTAGTTTTGAACCCAGCTCGTGGGCTTATGCGTTACTCAGCAACTATGCCGCTGGCAAGCCAAACGTTGAAACGCACAAGCTTGCATTTGGCGCTGTAAGCGGCCAGCTAGAGCTTCAAGTTGGAACTGGGGACAATTCAGAGCTCTCAACACTTGTTCAAGGCTCTGGAAGGGATGATGTTCTGAACGCCAAAGAGCTTGTCGACGTCGAAACAATTGATGAGTTCTCAAAGAAAAATGGGATTGAACGCATAACCCTTTTGAAAATGGATGTTCAGGGATGGGAGCTTGAGGTGCTTGCTGGTGCAAGTGACATGTTACGCGCTGGGAAGATAGATTTTGTTCTCTCCGAAGTCGATTTTTCAGAGTCTAGCGGAGATATGGTTCCATTTGGCAAGATACATCATCTTATGATTCTCAATGACTATAAATTAGTTGGAATTTATGACCAATTTCGATGGGGAAACAAACATGAGTTATATTTTGCGAATGCATTATACGCTAAATCCGATCTGATAAGTCGGTAGGCATATATACAAATATGCTTCTTTCTTTTGAGGCTGTTTCAGGATGAGGCGAGGGTGCCCAAAATCTCTGGGATGGTCACCTCCGGACCGATGGGGTCCAACAACGCAATCGCTAACACAGTTTTCTCGGGCGCGTGGGGGTATGGGGTGACAGTCCAAGCCAATTTATCTTGTGATTTTTACGCGTTATCTTAAGGTCGCCCTAAAATTAAATGGGGCGAAAAGGTGGCGCGGATAACACTCTTGATTATGGCTTTTGCTTTGGCCAGTTGTGACACCCGACCAAACAATTGGAATGCATACGTTTATCCAAATGGAATTACGCAGAAGCCATTTATAATCCGGGGACTTGTGTCACATGCAGCGTGCCGCGATGCTGCCAAAGAAGTGATTTTCTGGCTTAAAGGGGATCCTTCAGAAGCGAGTTACGAGTGTGGCTATAAGTGTAAGCCACTCGATGGAGCCAATGATCTCGATTTGTGCAAAGAAACGCGGGATGATTGATTGTTTGAGGTTTAGGATACATGTCCCAGTTTGGTAAAGATCGTCACAAGCCTGAAGGGGTTTGGGTTCAAGCTAGTGGCGCGGTTTCGGTTGCGGGCGTCGGTTTCCGAATGGCTGAAGCGTTAGCTTTCGCAAAAGAAGTTAAGAAGTCAGAGGCTGCAAAGCTTTACTATGGCCTTGAAGTTGAGCGAGAGCCCTCTAACCCCCATGATCCCAATGCAATCAAGGTTTTTGGCATTGCACGCGTGCCCTCGCTGTTTGGACAAAAAACGACTAGAAGGCATATTGGTTATGTTCCCGCTGAGGAGGCAGGGTTGCTTTGCACACATGTGCTTGCAAATGGCCAAAAGATTGCGGCGGAATTGTATAGAGTTTATCTTTCCGATGAAAAATTCCTAGATATCAAAATGATTGCTTTGGCACCCAAGGGATACGGCCATAAGAAACTGCTTGAACTCGATAAGTGATATCAGGGCTATTTGCGCTATCAAATCAACGTTGCACACGACTTTAAATCGCTAGGTGGGCTTCCAAGTCTGCAAGCCATCGCGCGGCGTGCGTGCGCCCATATCTACTAGGCCGTGTGGACAAAGTGGATTCCCAAATCAGTT
>NZ_NCSQ01000144.1 GCF_002105465.1 Aquidulcibacter paucihalophilus | reverse complement strand
CAACGCCCTAAGCCACGCCGTGGCCCTCGCCGAATGGATACCCCAAAATAGAGGATACAGGCCTTTGTCTGTGGGTCTGGCGCGCAAACGCGACCATCGGCCAAGCGCTTAAGGCCCATGCTGGTTGCTGTCCGGCTTGGCAAAACCGTTTGTGGCGTCAACCCAGCACGACGGGCGAGATCTGCGAGGATGGCGGGTTCTAAAGCTTGTTTAGACAAGCGCTCCAACACGGGATTGGCTAAGTCCGCACCCAAAACGCCCAGAATCTGCCCGCCTTCACCGCCTCCGGTCCGTTTGGCGATCTCATTGGCGGCAATCGCCCGCGCAATGCCGGTGACTTGCGCTTGTAAGGCAGGTCGATCAATTCGCGCCTCAATGCCCGCCAAGTCGCGGTCCCGTAGTGCCATCACGAAGGCCCGTACATCCGACGAGGCATCAAGCGGACCCGGCGCCGTCGCACAGCCGCTGAGTGCCAAGAGCAAGCAGAACCAGACAAATTTGCGCATATTCATCCCCGCAGAAATTCAAAGCCTAGGCAAATCATCCTAGGCGTGGACGCATGAATGACGACTAAACATTATGCCAGAACATGCTCTGGGAGTTGGCCTAAATAGCTGTGAGAAACACCACACTGGAGAAGAACAATAAGATGGCAAAGGGTGCAAAAAACAGTCCAAAAGCCGCCGTGAGGCCGAAAGCGGTCGTATATCTCAACGCATAGGCATGTTTGAGGTGGAAGAAGAGGTGAATCACGCAAACAAAGAACAAATAGTCGAGGAGGTCAGCCCAAGCGATCCAATGGGCAAGAATCGTAAAACCGATAAAGACCAGGACCAGAAACGCGGATGCATAGAGCGTAAAGACAACATGATCATAAAGTTTAGTATCGCGCCGCCAAGCTAGCAGCAGGCAGATGAAGGGCAGGCTTGCCGGCACAATCAAAATCGCAAAGCTGTGTGCCGACGCGGCAAACTTTTTCACAAAAGCCTTGGGGTCTTTCAGGTTCGGATTAACGCGCTCATTCAGGGCTGGCCATGGCGTTTCCACCTGAAAGCCTGAAGGTGCGAAGAGCAAAATCAATTGCGCGCTTTTATCCCAAAATGTTGCCTTATGGTTATCTTGAGAAAGGATGAGAACCGATTTGCGTGCTAAGTGGACGCCCTCTGGTTCCTTTGCGCTGCCAGTTTCTGCCGTGATGCTTGCTGCGACGGCATTAATTTCAAATAGAATGTCTCTCGAGCCATTTCCAAGCAGGTCTTCACCCTTGTAAATGAAGCTGATTCCAAACGGATCTCCTGTTGCGGTGATTTTACCTTCGGGCAAGGCCTGAATTCGCGCTAGCCTTTCTTCTGTTTGCACCACACGGGCCCTATCCGTTTCCACTTCCGATTTAGCACTCAAGAGCTCTCGGGTCGTCTGCGCATTGCGCTCAGTCTCGGATGTTTGGCCCAGCGCTTGGAGCTTTTGCTGGCTGACTGAGAGCATTTTTTGTGCGTCGGCGAGTTCGGCCCGCACTTCGTTTAGGAGTTCCTGCTTCGTATAGTGCTTAGCTGCAAAATATGTTGGGCCAACCAAGAGGCTATAATAGGTGAAGAGGAAGAAGACGGACGCCACGAACAGGGTAAATGGTGGGAGGAACCCAACACGTTTGCCATAGACAAAATCTCTCGTCAGTTTGCCGGGTCGGAAAAAGAGATTGAGAACTGTTCGAAAAGTCCTCGAATCTAAATTCACGATGCTTCGGAAGATATCCGTGACTTCTTTGAGGTAAGACCGATGGACGGCGGATGATTGTCCGCACCCATGACAGAATTTGCCGACTAGCATGCGTCCGCAATTCTGGCAGGTCGACACCTCGCGTGTCGGTGGACTGATTTGTGTTGGGGGCGCGGAAGTCTCAGCCAAGCTTAATGTCCCGCTCGTGCTTTTAGTTGCAAGCCCACGATCAGCGCCTCGACTGCCTGCGCGCAACTCAGGGGCAGGCCCCAATAGTCATAAATGCCACCCCTTGAGTCATTTCTCCCACAAATGACCACGACGCCGGTGCCGACCTCTTCTTTGATCAGGCTCGCAAGCCAACCCACAAAACCGCTATTGTCGAGGCCGGGTTCGAAATGGAAACAAATGATCTTGAATGCCTCCTGATCCGTGGGGCCATGGATCGGCACGAGTTGTGACCAGACCTCGCCGTCGCGCACCAAGGCCAGCGCCGCGAGGTCGACAGATCGTTGGAAATCTGCCGCCGCAAAAGTTTCAAATCGATAGAGTGCTGGCTCTACCTGCCAGTCGGCGCTGGCAATTACCTGCAACAATCTATGATGCGTTTCGTCGGGGGTCTCCTGACTCACATGGACAAGCATGGCAACTACACAGGGCTCAAATCTTACTCCAAAGTAGTGATAAGCTGACTTAATGCGCGACACAACATGATTTTTGTGGGCGCTATCTGGACAGCAAAAAGCCGCAGGCTGGACCTTTCAGACAATGCCCCTTAGACCTGAAGCATCGGGGGACACGTGCCAAAATCAGTTTTGATCCTTTTTGCGCATCCATCTTATGCGCGTTCGAGAGCCAACTGCGCCTTGCGTTCGGTTGCGCAAGACCGCGAGCATGTGACGGTGCATGATTTGTACGAGACCTATCCGAATTTTCTGATTGATGTGGAAGCAGAGCAGCGTTTGCTGCTGGACCATGACCATATCATTTTGATGCACCCCTTTTTTTGGTACTCTGCGCCCTCCTTGGTGAAGGAGTGGCTCGATGTCGTCTTGGACTATGGATGGGCCTTTGGCGAAGGCGGAACCGCCTTAGCAGGCAAGACTTGGACCCAAGCGATTACGACCGGCGGCCCCGCAAAATCCTATTGCTCCGATGGCTTAAACCGCTTTTCTGTTGAAGAGCTTCTCCGCCCATTTCAGGCGACTGCCAATCTTTGCCAATGTGTTTGGCAGCCCCCCTTTGTCGTGCATGCCAGCCGTCAGGCGACACCGGAAATTCTCGCTGAAGCCGCGGCCAATTTTAGCGCCATGCTAGAGGGGCTTATCGATGGCTGAAGCCAATCTTCTTGAATCCGCCTTTGTCTATTTGACGGCGACTGTTGTTTCAGTACCGATCGCAAAACGCCTCGGTTTGGGCTCAGTTTTGGGCTATTTGATCGCAGGTGCGGTCATTGGACCCTATGTCCTCAACCTCGTCGGCGACCCTGAAAATGTCATGCACACGGCAGAGTTCGGCGTGGTTATCATGCTGTTCCTAATCGGACTTGAACTTCAGCCAAGTCTCCTCTGGCGGTTGCGGACAGCAATCCTCGGTATGGGTGGATTGCAAGTGATTGGAACGGGTGCCATCGCCACGGGCCTTGGCATGGCGCTCGGCCTCACCTGGCAAGTTGCGCTTGCGGTTGGTCTGACCTTGTCTCTTTCCTCGACCGCGATTGTACTTCAGTCATTGCGCGAAAAGGGGATAGCTGGAACCGAAGCGGGTCGCGCAACATTTTCAGTGCTTCTGTTTCAAGACATCGCCATCATCCCGATGCTGGCGCTATTCCCATTTCTCGCGACGATCACCGTTGCTGGGGGCGGCGACGCTGCCAAAGGGGCCTTGGCGGCTTATCCAGGGTGGGCGCAAGGTCTTGCGGTCGTTGTTGCTGTAGGTGCGATTGTCTTGGCAGGCCGCGTGCTGTTGCGCCCAATGTTCCGCTGGGTGGCTGCTTCTGGCTTGCATGAGATATTGACCGCCTTTGCGCTTCTCTTGGTGGTAGGCGTGGCCCTCTTGATGCAATTTGTCGGCATTTCGCCGGCGCTAGGGGCTTTCGTGGCAGGCGTTGTGTTGGCCGACAGCGAATTCCGCCATCAGATCGAAAGCGATATTGACCCCTTTAGGGGCCTGTTGCTCGGCTTATTCTTCATTTCGGTCGGGGCAGGGATAAATTTCGCCCTTTTGGTTGCCCAGCCTTGGCTGATCCTTGGGTTGGTGGTCGCCTTGGTACTCGTGAAGGCGATTGTGATGTTTACCATCGCGCGTGCCTTTGGCCGCAAGACAGGCGAGGCGGCATTGATTGGCTTGGGCCTTGCCCAAGGGGGAGAATTTGCCTTTGTGCTCTTTGCATTTGCGGAAGGCGCAGGGGTTATTCCAGCCGAGGTGACAGCCCCCCTAATCGTGGCCGTTGCTCTTTCGATGGCAATCACACCTTTATTGCTCCTGGCAGGCGATTGGGCGATGCGGCGCCTAGAATCGGGTTCTGGCGAGGCGCGTGCGCCCGAGGTGGAAGAAGGCCATCATGACGTTATCGTCGCGGGCTATGGTCGTTTTGGGCAGATCGTCGGTCGGATGCTCTCCACCTATGGCTATAAGATCAGCGTTCTCGATCATGATGCAGACCAGGTGGATGTTCTGCGAGGCTTTGGCCGCAAAGTGAATTATGGTGACGCAACACGGGTCGATCTTTTGCGCTTGGCAGGTGCCGCCGAGGCTAAGCTTCTAATTGTCGCCATTGATAATGATGAGAAGGCGCTTGAGCTGGTGGAAACCGCCCGAGAGGCCTTCCCCAACCTGAAAATTCTAGCCCGCGCCATTGACCGTCGACACGCCTATCAATTGATGGCTGCCAAAGTGGATGGGTTGGAGCGTGAGACTTTTGCGGCGGCCGTCCGCCTAGGGGTGAAGTCGCTGCAGGTGATGGGCAAGCCAGCCTTTGCAGCTGAGCGCGCCGGCATGATCTTCACCCGTTACGACGAACGCGCCTTGACCGCGATGTTTGAAGATTGGCAGCGGGTTGAGTTCGCCGATTATCAGCGCATCGTGCGGGATCGTACTGCGTTGGAAGAAGAGCTGTTGAAGCGCGACATGATTGCCTTGGTTGGTAAAAGCGATGGCGATGAATGGGGCGAGGAGACACTGGAGCGCGAGGCGTTTGAGCGCACCCTTGCCAGTAAAGCAAAGTCTGATTGATCCAAGCCCCTGTCCGGCCTAAAGACGCGGGGCCGTCGGCGATTTGACGGCTTACATAGGGACCGCTTTACTCATGAACGTGACATTAGACTCCATCCGTGCGGCTGCCGCGCGAATTGAAGGCCGCATCATTCGCACACCTTTACTGATGTCGAAGACGCTGTCGGATATTACCGGCGCAGAAGTCTGGGTGAAGTTTGAAAACTTTCAATTCACGGCGGCCTTTAAGGAGCGCGGTGCCCTCAACAAGCTCTTGTTGCTTACCGAAGCTGAGCGTCGCAATGGCGTCATCGCCATGTCGGCGGGCAATCATGCCCAGGGCGTCGCCTATCATGCCTCGCGTCTCAACATTCCGGCGACCATCGTCATGCCACTGGGCACACCGTTCACGAAAGTGGAGCATACCCGCAAGCATGGCGCGCGTGTGGTGCTGCATGGCGAAAGTCTGTCGGAAGCGACCACCTTTGCGTATCAACTCAAGGATCGCGAAGGCCTGACCTTTGTGCATCCCTATGACGATGCCGATGTGATTTCGGGGCAAGGTACAATCGGCATTGAAATGTTGGAGGATGCGCCACAGCTTGAAACCCTGATTGTGCCAATCGGGGGAGGCGGCTTGATCGGCGGAATTGCTGTTGCCGCCCGCGCCATGAAGAATGACATAGAGGTGGTGGGCGTGCAAACCCGCATGTTCCCTTCCATGCATGCTGAATTGGCCGGTAGAGAGCCTGGCCCGCTCTGCGGGGGACAAACCATCGCTGAGGGTATCGCGGTGAAGCAGGCAGGTCGTTTAGGGTTTGAAATCGCCAAGGAATTGGTTCGCGATGTTTTGATTGTCGATGAGGATGATCTGGAACAGGCCATTACCCTGTTCTGCAATGTTGAAAAAACGGTTGCCGAAGGCGCAGGGGCTGCTGGTTTGGCCGCCTTGCTGGCCCATCCGCAACGCTTTAGCGGCAAGAAGGTCGGGATCGTCCTGTGCGGCGGTAACATCGATTCACGGCTGTTGGCTTCTGTTCTCACGCGGGCTCTGGTGCGCGAAAAGCGGATCGTCAGCTTGCGGATTATTGGCGATGACCGGCCAGGCCTGTTGGCCGTGGTCTCCAAAGTCATTGGCGATTTGGGCGGGAATATTCTCGAAGTAGCGCACAATCGTTTGGCCTTGGATGTGCCAGCAAAGGGCGCAGAATTTGATATTCTTATGGAAACGCGGGACTCGCGCCATACCCAAGAAATCATCGATGCGCTGGTGGCTGCCGGTTATCCACCCCGCACCATTTAACACCGAATGCCCATAAAGGACTGGTCCCATGGCTGCTCTGCCGATCCTCACCATTGGCAACAAAAACTATTCCAGCTGGTCAATGCGGCCTTGGCTCGCGCTGAAATGGGCCGGGATTGGCTTTCAGGAACGGATCATTCCTTTGGGGCCACGCGGCATGGGCCCCAATCCAGACATCGTCGCGGTCAGCCCATCTGGCACGGTGCCGGTTTTGGAATTGCCAGAGGGCGAGAAGATTTGGGACACACTGTCGATTTGTGAATGGGCCCATGAGCAAGCCCCAAACGCAGGCCTTTGGCCTAAGGATTCGATTGCCCGTGCGCTTGCCCGGTCGGCTGTTTGCGAGATGCACTCTGGCTTTGCCGCTGTGCGCCAAACATTTCCGATGAACTTGCGTCGCATAAAGGTCGGCCATGAATGGTCCGACACCGTTCAATACCAAGTCCAGCGTATTGATGACTTGTTGTGCGGCCTCAAGGCGCGCTTTGGGAGTGCCGGCAGTCCCTTCATCATGGGCGATCGCTCGATCGTGGACGCTTTCTACGCCCCAGTTGCAACCCGTTTTCGCACCTACCAGGTGCCGGTGTCGGCAGCGCTTCAAGCCTGGTGCGACGCGATTTTCCAAGATCCAGATTTTGCCGCTTGGGATCAGGCCGCCCAGCTTGAAACTTGGATAATTCCAGAAACCGATGCGGCTTAGGGGCATCGGGTGCAACCATTTGGCGCGCGACAGCGTATCACAAACATGATCCAACGCCGCACCCTCTTGCTCTCCGCCCCATTCGCCCTTTTGTCGGCTTGCTCCAAAGCGGAGGCTGTCGCGACGAAGAGTGATTTGGGAACCGCCCCATCGCCCGCAATAGTCGCCTTGACCCCCCGACCCAATGAGCTGGTCTGGCTACAGTTTAAGGGGACAGTCCGCACCAGCGAATCCGTAGCCGATGTTCGCGCCGCTACGCTGCATCGCGCCGTCGTGCGACGCACAGTCGATCGTGACGTCGGCGAGACCAAATTTTTCGATCTATGGCAAAGTGCTGGCCAGCCAGCTGTGGCGGGGCCCTCTTCCACTCGCGCCCTGCGGTCGCTGCAAGATGGCACAAGCGGATTTTGGTTAGAGCGCGAGTTCACCCATCCCGCTCTCGGTCGAGGCGTGGAATCTTCCCGCTTGGCCCGCACAGGTGCCAATGTGTTGGCACTGAGCGGCAAACAAGTCTGGCTTTTGGGTGGCGGAGTGGGTGCTACGCCAGCCCTAACCGCCGATCAAGCGGCGCAGGTGAATGCGTGGCTCATGAGCCTGGGTCTGAAGCCGACATAGCGGCAATCGCGTCGGCGATGGCGACCGTTTGTTCGGCCATATCGCGATGCAAAAGCTCGGTCATTTTTCCATCGACTTTCAGAACCCCCTTGCCCGCATTGACGGGGTCCAAGAAGGCTGCAATCACAGCTCGGGCATGGGCCACCTCGGCCTCTGTTGGCGCAAATACGCGGTTACAAATCTCAATCTGGCTTGGGTGGATTAAGGTCTTGCCGTCAAAACCGAACTCTAGCCCCTGCCAACACATGGCTTCAAAGCCCTCGCTATTGGCTATGTCATTGTAAACACCATCAATCACCGCTAGGCCATAAAGGCGGGCTGCCGTTACGCTGGCAGCAAGGGCAAAGTGGAAGGGGGCCCTATCAGCGGTTTGACGGGCGCGGGTTTCTTTGGCCAAATCATTGGTGCCCATCACAAAAGCGGCGAGGCGCGTTGTGGCACTCGAAGCAGCAATTGAAGCAATCTCTAGAATCGCCCGCGGCGTTTCAATCATCGCCCACAGGCTCATAGAGGGGGCGGAGCCTAGGGCATCCATGGCCTCGCTGGCAGCACGTACTTCTTCGGCAGACGAGATTTTAGGGAATAAAATCCCATCAGGTCCGGCCGCGACAGCCGCTTCCAAATCTTGTGCACCCCAAGGCGAAGTCAGCCCATTGACTCGGATAATCACTTCCCGCTTGCCATAGCCACCGGCCTTCACGATCGCCGCCACCGAGGCGCGCGCTTCATCCTTAGCATCGGGGGCCACCGCATCTTCCAAATCCAAGATCACCGCATCTGCTGGAAGGTTTTTGGCCTTTTCCAAAGCTTTGGCATTGGCACCGGGCATATACAATACACTGCGACGGGGGCGGGCTTGGGGAGCGGTCATGGGAAGCCTTTCACGTGAGATTTGGCTTCTTCTAGCCACAATCAGGGCAGTGGCGTAAAGAGCAGGCCATGCCATTGGTGCTGATTCTTGGTTCACATGTCGCGGGAAGCCGGGTGGGTGGCACCTTGGCCAGCCTCGCTTTGGCCCAATCGCCGATGAAGATTGATCCCGTACATGTGCCGACCACGCTTCTAGGCCGGCATCCTCGCTGGGGACCGCCGGGTGGAGGGGTGGTTAGTTCTGACTTGTTCGCCGGCATGTTGGAGGGTATTGCCGCCAATGGCCTGTTCGCAGCGGTCGATGGTGTCCTGACCGATTATTTTGCCAGCGCCGAGCAAGTCCAGATTGCCGCTCGGGCGATTGATGCCGTCAAAACAGCCAATCCTAGAGCTATTGTTCTCGTCGACCCCGTTTTGGGCGACATGCCTGGCGGGCTTTATGTCGGGCAAGGGGTGGCCGATGCGCTGGGCGAACATCTGATCCCGCGCGCGGATTATCTTACGCCAAATCTGTGGGAGTTGGGCTATCTGACCAAAACAACTCCGCAAGACCTGAGGCAAATTCATGGTGTTGCTACCGCTTTGGGTCGTCCGTCTTTAATCTCTTCTGTAGAGCGGGATGGCGAGATTGGCGGAATGTTGGTTGATGGAACGTGCGCCTGGCTTGCCAGCCACTTTAAATCAGCCAACCCACCCAAAGGCACCGGCGACTTGATGGCGACGATGTTTCTCGCCCATTTGATCGACGGGCAAACAGCGCCGCACGCCATGGCCTTGGCTTTGGCCGGCGTGTCTTACACGGTTGCCCGTGCCCAAGAGTGGGGCGCAGAGGAATTGCCGATTGTCGCTGCTGGCGTTGAGGCTTGGCGGGCTGAGCCCTTGGCCTTGACCCAGCTCAGCTGAAGGGTCCAAATGCGGCTATGACTGATCTGGTTTCACCTTATGTTGCGCCGGGCTTTGAGCCGGTTTTAGATGCTTTCCACTTGAACTTTGAAGAAGGCCTCGAGTTGGGAGCAGGTTTCTGCGCCATTTTGGAAGGCGAGGTCGTCGTCGATCTGGTCGGTGGCCATATGGACCGCGCCAAAACACAAAGCTGGACGCGCGAAACCTTGGTACCAGTCTATTCCACCACCAAACCGATCGCCGCCATGGTTATTGCCCGCTTGCAGGATCAAGGTCTGTTGAACTTTGATGATCCGATTGGCTGGCTGTGGCCAGAGTTTACTACGCATGGCAAGGAGGTGACTGTGGCGCAGGCCTTATCACACCAAGCTGGCGTTCCGGGTTTCCCCGACCCAATTGATCCCGATCTTTGGCTTAATCCGCCTGCTTTGGCAGAAGCCTTGGCCCATGTCGCCCCCATGTGGCGGCCGACGACGGCAAGCGGCTATCACCCTCTGACCTATGGCTATATCGTAGGTGAACTGGCCCAGCGTGCGCATGGCACCAGCCTCGGAACCCAATTGCGTGTGGATGTCTGCCAGCCGCTAGGTATTGATTTCTGGATCGGCCTGCCCGAACTCCATCACAGCCGTTGTGCGGAAATGAGCCGTCCGAAGGCGATGGCGGAATTGGGGCCTGTTTCGGAGGCCCGCCGCGTGGCTTTTTTGACGCCTTGGGCCTCCCCCAATCGAGGTGGTGCAGCTTGGCGTCTTGCAGAGATTCCCTCCGCTAATGGGCATGGCACGGCGCGTTCGGTTGCCACGCTTTATGGCGTCTTTGCCAATGAGGGCAAGATTGGGAACCACCAGATCATTTCCCCCGAGACGATGGCAGATTTCACCAAGCCGCGCATTCGCGGGCTGGATTTGGTCTTGCCCTATGAGATTGAATGGGCGGCGGGCGTGATGCGCAATTCTAATCTACGCTATGGCAGCAATCCCGAAACCCTTGGTCATTCTGGCTGGGGTGGCTCTGGCGGTTTTGGCGATCCGGCAAAACGCTTGTCAGCGGCTTATGTCATGAACAAGCAAACCCCAGCGCTTTTGGGTGATGAACGCGCCGGACGCCTTATTCAAGCGCTCTATGCTTGTGTGGATGCACGCAAAGCCTGAAGCTTAGCCTCGGCATCTTCCCGCGCCTGCGGATCGCCAACATGCAGCCACGGCCCGTCGAGCACGAGGCCATAAAGGCGACCTTGCGGACTCCAGTCGTCAAACCATGTGCGGGCGAGCGAGCGTTTGGTAGCGGTTTTGCCTTCAAACTTTGCCCTGGTCGTGATTTGCACCCCAGCATACGCATAAGGCGCACTTGCAGCCTCGCCGCGACGGGTAAGCCTGCCGGCTCCGTCCATGAAGAAATCGCCTGGTCCATCAAACCCAAGGGCTTCATCTAGGCGTGCCAGCAGCAGCAAGCCATCCATGCGGTTCGGGTCAAAGGCCTCTGCCATCCGTTTGATGGCGGTCTCATCCAACCAGATCGCATCGGCATTGCAGGTGAAAAGTGGCCCATCTGGGAAATGCTGCAAGGCATAGACAAGGCCACCTTCGGTTTCCAAAGGCTCAGGCAAAGCGTCTTCGCGCGAAAAGATCAGGCTTGGCTTGGCTTTGCCACGGGGGGTTAAATGCGCCACCAATTTCTCGGCAAAGTGAAAGCTATTGACCACGGCTGTGCCGACACCGGCTTCTGCAAGGCGGTCTAACATATGGTCAACCAGGCATCGGCCATCGACCTCAACCAACGCTTTTGGCCGGTCGTTGGTTAAGGGTCGCATGCGTGTGCCGAGGCCCGCCGCAAACACCATGGCATGGCTTGGCATCGCACTCATGCAGTTTGTGCCTGCCGAAATGCCTCGAGGGGCACATAACGTGCCACCCAGCTTTGCATCTCTTTGAGGCGGGGGTGGGTCAGGACTTGGGCCAGATGCCCTGCCTCACGCGGCATGAACTGGCGATAACGTTGCTTGCCATCTCGGCCTACGAGACGGGAGAAGATACCCAAGATGCGCAAAGCATTGATCGCGCCTTGGATGGCCAGCTCTTCATCGAATGGCGCGCGCTCAGACCCCGTCGCATCTAGATAAGCCCGAATGGTCGCTTCATAGGCCTCAGGACTGACATCACGTCGCGCATCATGCAGCAACATGGCAAAGTCCCAAGCGCGATAGCCATGTACAGCGTCTTGGAAATCGAGCAAACCAACGCGTGCGATGCCCTGCCGCTCTGGCAGCCACAATATGTTCTCAGCATGATAGTCGCGCAGGGTAAAGGCGCGTGGATGGGTCAGGATTTCGCCAATCAGGGTATCGCGAATTTCTGCCCATTCGGCGCGAGCATTGGCACTAAATCCATCAAGGCCTAAAAAACGCGGAGTCCAGTCCACAAACAGATTGGCATTTTCGCGCAAGGCAATCGCATCAAAATCTAAGATTGGCCAAGGGCCCATGGGTGAGGGAAGGTTTGCCGGGATCGGCGTCCGATGCAAGGTAGCCAAGGCTTCACCGGCAACATGATAGAGCTCAACTTCATCGGCACGGCCTTCGGCAATGACCCGCGCATAGAGATCATCTCCCAAATCCTCGACGACCGCGACGCCAACAGGCGCATTCACCGCCAAGGTGTCGGGGGCAGAAAAACCGTGGCTGCGTAAATGAGTGCCAATAGCGACAAAGGCCTCCACTCGCGATGCCGCTAGTCGCGACAGCGCGTTCCAGCCCAAAGCCTTACGCGTCTCTTCATCCGCGCCGGGCGGACAAGGCCCATCCTCGTTACCTGGCGGGGCCTTCATGAGAATGGCGGTGCGGCCCTCGTGGTTCAAGCGCTCATAGGAACGGGTAGAGGCATCTTGGTCGAATTTTTGCCGATCTGCTTGGCCGAAGCCTGCGGCATACAAAGCCGAAGCGATCGCCGCCTCAAAACGGGTGGCCTCAAGCGTGGAAGTGTTAGAAGTCATTCAGGCGAGATTTCCAAGTCGTAGTCGGGGAAGCCGACAGATGGGCGCGGCGGTGATCGCCCGAAATGAGGATATGGATGTCGAGGCTGCGGGGCGACAAATGCGGCCCCGCTTTATCTGGCCATTCCACCAAGCTGATCACCTCGTCAAGCTCCTCCCAGCCCAATTCCCAGACATCATCGGGGTTTTCGAGGCGATATAGGTCGAAATGAAGCAGTTCTGGCGCGTCTGGCTGTTCGTCCGGGTCGGGCAGATAGCGCTGCACCAAGGTAAAGGTGGGACTAGGGACTTCGGTGTCGCTGTTGAGAAAAGCTTTGATCAGCCCGCGCGCGAGGGAGGTTTTGCCAGCCCCTAAATCACCCCGCAGCGCCAGGCAATCACCCGCTCGCACCACTTTGGCCAAGCGCGCCCCAAGGTCGCGCGTATCGCGATCGGTCGCAAGGTCGAAGGAAAGCAATAAATCCATCATCACTTTGTCGTTAGAAGAGGTTGGCCGCGCGGTCAAAACCACTCGCTGTTGAAAGCAAGCTAGACTAGGTTTGTTTGCATGTTTTCTTGGCCCAGCCTTCTTCATCTCACAAGCCCCGCCGCAGTTTTACTCCCTGAAACAATCGTTAGTGCGCGGGTGGCCGAGTCTGGGGTAGATACTGAGGTCATTGTAATACGAGCTGAGCGTCTTCCGCCTGATCGGTCCATGCCATCGCAGATCAGTTTGACCAAAACTACCTTGGACTCGTCTCTTGGGGTACGTTTAGACGAGGCGTTGCGGGTTGCACCCGGTGTGGGTCTTTTTAGGCGCACGGCGAGTGGGCCGGCAAACGCCACTATCCAGGGCCTGTCTCTAAGGCCGATTGCGCCAAATGGGGCCGGGCGCGCTTTGGTGAGCCTTGATGGTGTTCCCCAAAATGATCCCTTCGGCAGTTGGGTCTTCTGGGTGCGACATGATCCTTTGTTCTTGGAACGGGTTGACGTGCGTCGCGGAGCAGCTGGAGCAGGCTTTGGCCCACTGGCCCTAACCGGCACGTTGGATTTGGTAGAGGCGCGTGGGGGACCATCCCGCATCCGCCTGTCTGCTGGCGGGCAGGGAGCGCTCCAAGCAGCAGGACGCGGCTCTCTGGCGGCAGGCGATGGGACCATCACCGCTTTAGCCTCGTATGAGATGAATGATGGTCTCATCCCTGTTCGTCGCAACCAGCGCGGTGCCGTGGATCTGCCTGCGGACTTCACGGCCTCTACCTTGACTTTGATAAGCGAAATTCCGGGCCACAACGGACAATGGGCGTTTCGGGCTTCCGGATTTGAGGAAGAAAAGGGGGCAGGAACCCTTGGCGGCCGCAGCGCAGCGCGAGGGGCGGATATCAGTGGGGCTCGAAAATGGGCGGGCGATTGGGGTCAATCGCGGCTTATCCTGTTTGCGCAGACACGTGATTTCTCCAACCAAACTGTGTCTGTGCCGACTGATCGCGCCAGTGTTACACCCGCGCTGGATCAGGTTGAAACTCCGGCTTCAGCCTTCGGCGGGTCCCTGATCTATGCCCCCGCTACGGTGCGTTGGAGTCCAAGGTGGAGCTTGGATTGGCGCCAAAGCGAAGGCGAAACGCGTGAGCTATTCCGATTTATCGGCACCAGTTTCACCCGCACGCGGGTGGCAGGCGGCCAGCAAAAGCTGTTGGGGCTTGGCCTAGATCTTCCGCGTGCCCTGTCGTCCGCAGACGAACAATTGGGCTTAGATGTAACCCTGCGCGTGGATCATTGGGCCCATGATCGCGCCAAGCGCCTAGAGACGGACCGGGTAACGGGGGCGGTGACGCTGTCAGAAGCGTCTTCCGATAAAAATGGCTATGTTGCGACGGGCCGGATGTCCCTATTTGCCATGGGCGGACAAGCGCGCCTGAGCCTGTTTCGAACTTTCCGCCCGCCCAGTCTCAACGAGCTGCACCGTCCTTTTCGGGTCGGTAATGACGTGACTGAGGCCAATGCCAATCTCGTGCCGGAGGTGCTTGAAGGTTTGGATGTTGACTTGAATGCAAATTGGCAGGGGCTTGGCGGGGATTGGAAGGGCAGTCTGACCTTTTATGCGAACAAGCTTAAGGACCCGATCACCAATGTAACCATTGGGATTGGTCCCGGTGTGTTGCCCCGCGTCGGTTTCTTACCCGCAGGCGGCACCCTGCGTCAGCGACTGAATGCGGGGGAAGTTCAGGCCAGAGGTATGGAAGCTGGATTGACTTGGGTAGCGGCTGGAAGCGGCATGCAGCCGGAAGTCGAGATGCGGTTGTCTTTGGTCGATGCCGAAGTTGACGGGGGGCGATTACTTCCCGCTCTGACAGGTCGGCGTCCGGCCCAATCAGCTCCATGGGCAAGCTATCTTGGGTTCACATTGCCGCTGTCAGCCGGGCCAAAGTTGAAGGTCGCGCTGCGTGGTGAAGGCCCGCGCTTTGAGGACGACCTCAATAGCCGCAAACTTAAGGCCTATCAGGCTTTGGATTTGCGCGCCTCTTGGTCGCCAAAACCGGATCTTGACTTCTATGTCGCGGGCGAAAACGTCACGGGTGCACGGATTGCGACGGCCATATCGGGCGCGGGAATCTTGTCGGAAACTGCTACCCCTATCTGGCGCTTGGGCATGACGATTACGCGATAAAGGTGGCTTTTACCTCATCGACAATTTTGTTCTCAATCACACCCAGGCTATCGACTTCACAACGCACCGTGTCGCCCGCAAACAGATAAACCGGCGGCGTGCGGGCAATACCGACCCCCGCTGGTGTACCGGTGAAAATGACGTCGCCGGGCAGCAGCGTGAAGGCGGTGCTTAAATGAGCAATCATCTGCGGGACCTTGAAGATGAGGTCGGCCACGCAACCGTCCTGCATTAATTGACCATTGACGTAGCACCGCAGACGCAACTGATCCAAGTCTGCGATTTCGTCAGCAGTCACCAACACAGGGCCGAACGGGGCATGGGTATTAAACCCTTTGCCCATAATCATCGTCGGTGTGGCCTTTTGCCAATCGCGAACGGAGTAATCACACCCCACGCAATAGCCCGCGATCACTTCATGGGCGCGTTCGACCGGTACATGGCGAGCCTCTGCCCCAATGATGACCACAAGCTCGACCTCGAAATCGAGCATATTAGATACACAGGGCTTTTCTACCTCACCATAGGGCGCATTCACGGCCGTGATCTGCTTCATGAACCAGGTTTGGATTGCAGGCGGTTCTCGACCCGTTTCGGCTGCATGATCGGCATAGTTCAAACCAATTCCAAAGATGCGCGGGGGGTTAGGTACGGGGGCGAGGAACTCAATCGTGTCCACCGGTACTTCTCCCACACTTGCACGGCCGCTTGCGGGGCCGCGAAGTGCCGATATTACGCCTAACCCATCACCGGGGGCTGCCAAAATCTGCGCCACTTTGCCTTCAATTTGCGCGATCCGCCGTGCGCCATTGTGCATAATTGTAGCAAGTTTCATGCGCTTAGCATCCTCATGGTCTCGTGAAGCGCCAAGTTGTGACGATTTGGCAACAGCACACAATTGTGACTTGAGATTGCAGTATTTCACCCTCGACCCCTACGTCAACCATGCGTATAGCCGAAGTAAGCTCTGAGAACTTTGCGCAACGTCATGCGTTGTTGCGGGTTGGCAGAAACAAAGGGCCTGAAACATCAGGCTGAAAACAACCATTCTCTGGGAGAGAAAAATGAATTTTGAACGATTGGGCCGCCGTGGTCTTCTGTTGGCTGCATGCGCAACGTCTGTTTTTGCCGCACCTGCATTCGCGCAGCAACAAGCGCCAACTGCACAAGATGATCGGCCCGTTGAGGAAGTTATCGTTACGGCGACCCGCCGTGAAACCGCGCTGCAAAACGTCGCTGTCGCCGTGACCGCGATCGGTACCCAAGCCATTGAGTCGGCTGGCGTTAAAGACATTCGCGACCTGACCCAATTGGCTCCATCGCTGCAAGTGCCTGTTTCCGAGAACTCCGGTTCGGTTACAGCCCGTATCCGCGGCGTCGGTACGCAAGGTTCTAACCCCGGTCTGGAATCCTCGGTCGGTGTTGTGATCGATGGCGTGTTCCGCGCCCGCAATAGCGTTGCTTTTGGTGACTTGGGCGAAATTCGCGCCATCGAAGTTCTGCGCGGTCCTCAAGGTACTCTGTTTGGTCGCAACACGTCGGCTGGTCTGATCAATGTCACCACGAAAAAGCCAAGCTTTGAGTTTGGCACCTCGGGCGATGCGACCTTCGGCAATTACGGTTTGGGCGGTCTTGGTCTCGGCATCACCGGTCCGCTGATCGAAGATAAGTTGGCTGGCCGTTTGTATGTCACCGCGCGCGCGCGCGACGGTTATATGAATGTGAATAACGGTACCGCCCGCACGGACTCAAATGATTCCAATTATTATGCGATCCGTGGCCAATTGCTCTACACCCCAAGCGAGACCTTTGATGCCCGCTTGATTGTCGACCAAGCTTCGCGCGCTGAGGCCTGCTGTGCTGCTGCAGTTTGGCTTAAGGACGTTCGTGTTCCTTCCACCACTGACATCTTGAACAAGATTTCGCCTAATGCGCTTCAAACCACCCGCAATCTCAACAGCTATCTGGCCAGTGCAAACCGTACCTATGACCAAGATATCGAAGACAAGGGCATCAGCCTTGAGATGAACTGGGATGTTGGCTTTGGTAAGCTGACGTCGATCACGGCCCAACGCAACTGGAAGCGGACCGCGGGTGCTGACTCTGATTATAGCGGCGCAGACATTGTCTATAGCTTGAAGTCAGAAGGTGCTGGCGCTTCGTTTGACAACTTCACGCAAGAATTCCGCTATGCGGGCTCGCTTGGCAAATTGGATTGGTTGGTCGGTACCATCTATTCCAAGGAAACCATCAACTCCCATGTACGGTTCCGCACCGGCAATGATTACCAAGCCTATATTGGGGGTCTCTTGGGGCCTGCCTTGGCTTTGGCAAACCCAGCTTTGGCGGTGAACCCATTGAGCCCAACTGTAACCAACACGCAGCTGGCAGGTGTGGTTTCGACGTGGCAGACCATCTTGGGTGTCACCCCAGCCAATATCGGCACCTTGGCCCCCGGTGGTGGTCAGTTTGACGATTATGAGCAAAATGCGGAATCGATCGCGCTGTTCACCCACAATATCTATCAATTCAACGACGACTTCAGCGTAACTTTGGGGCTGCGTTACACCTCGGAAGAAAAGAAGTTCCAAGCAAGCTATCGCACTCAAGGCAACACGGCCTGTACCGCTCTTGAGAACCGCTTGGGTCTCGATGCAGCCCGCAATGCGGGTGCCTTGTCGGCGGTTGTAGGTGCCATCTGCGCACCGTGGATGCGTTCTGCCCTCGATGGTATGGATCACCGCCAAGAGAAGTCGGAAAAAGAATGGTCTGGTATCGTCTCAGCTGCCTATCGGATTGCCCCCAACATTAATTCTTATGCCTCCTACTCGCGGGGCTATAAGGCTGGTGGCTTCAACCTTGACCGTGCTTTCTCTGACCTGCAGAACAATGTGGTCACCTCCATCATCTCGCCAGGCGTCGGTAACCGCACCGTGCGTCAGCCAAACACGTCGTTTGCACCTGAGACTGTGGATGCCTATGAAATTGGCTTGAAGACTCAGTGGTTTGACCGCGCCTTGACCGCAAACTTTGCGGCCTTCCATCAGACCTTCGAGAACTTCCAACTGAATACCTTCACCGGTATTTCGTTCGTCGTGACCTCGGTGCCTGAAGTGGTCTCGCAAGGGGTTGAATTCGACTACGTGTTGCGCACGCCAATCGAGGGCTTGTCCATCACCGGTGGTGCTGCTTACTCATTGACCGAGTACACCAAGAATTTGGGTTCGGCTTCACAGCCAAATACCTTCTTGGGTCAAAACCCCAACCTCTATTGGTTGCCCGGCGCGCAGCTGACCAGCTCGCCAGTTTGGACCTACGGTTCGGCGTTCAATTATGAGCGTTCGGTCTTCTCCGACAAAGCGACGTTTAAGGCCTATACGGACTTCCGCACGATCACCGACACGATCACCGGTTCCAACTTGGATCCACGCAAGACCCAACCCGGCTATACCCTGATCAACGCCCGTTTGGCATTGAGCACGGCAGACGATCGTTGGACTGTCGAATTGTGGGGACGCAACATCACCGATGAGCGTTATGCCCAGATCACTTTCGATTCACCGCTGCAAGGCGACGCACCTGCTCTGACCAACCAACCCGCTTTGGGTGGCTTCGCGCCACGTCCGGTGACAAGCCAAATCAATGCCTTTGTTGGTGAGCCACGAACCTATGGTGTGACCTTGCGCTGGAACTACTAAGTTCCAACGCTGCCAAATTAAGCTGAGGGGCGCGGCATAGGCTGCGCCCCTTTTGCTTGGTGAGTCTGTGGGAGAGGTATGCAACCAATCTCGCAAACGATGCGTATAGGCTATCATGACCCATCTAAAGCCCTTTACTGCCCTCGTTGCTTTTTCAGCCTTTGCACTCGCGGCCTGTGGGACCCAATCCCCGATCCAACCTGAAACTGTCGCACCACCTGCCAATCTTGCGTCCGCCCCCGTGCCCAGCAATCTGGCGACCGCAGTTTTTGCCGGTGGCTGCTTTTGGTGCATGGAAAAGCCATTTGACGAGATCCCGGGCGTGGTTGCAACCACCTCAGGCTATACGGGTGGCACCTTGGCGAACCCGACTTATGAGCAAGTCGGTCGCGGTGGGACAGGCCATTTCGAGGCAGTGAAGGTCACTTATGACCCTGCAAAGGTCAGCTATCAAAAGCTCTTGGATACCTACTGGCGACAAATCGATCCTTTCGATGCTTTTGGCCAGTTTTGCGATAAAGGCGAGACCTATTTGCCAGCAATCTTCTATGGCAATGACGATGAGAAGAAAGCCGCCGAAGCGGCGCGTGAAGTGCTGTTTGCGCGCTTTAAGAAGCCAATAGTTGTGCAGATTTTGCCAGCCAAGACGTTTTATGACGCAGAAGGCTATCATCAAGATTATTATCAGAAAAACCCGCTTCGCTACGCCCATTATCGCAATGGCTGCGGCCGAGATGCCCGTTTGCGCGCCGTTTGGGGCCAATAAAGATGTAAAAAGCGGCAATATGTCACAATTGCTGCCTAACCCATTTACAAATCGGCCCACCACAGGCTAACGTAAGGGCAAGTCGGGTCTTTGGCTCGGCTTTGGTGTCCGGAATGGTTCATTGCGCTTTTCGTAAGCGCTGGATTGGACCGGCGCTCCCTGAGCATCGCCTTGCGGTGGAGCCCCTGGCTCCACCGCTTTTTTCATTTTGGACTTTGGGGAGCCCTTGGCTCCACCGCTTTTTTCATTTTGGACTTTGGGGAGCCCTTGGCTCCACCACTCTTTTCATTTTGGACTTTAGGGAGCCCTTGGCGCCACCACTCTTTTCATTTTGGAATCGGCAAACCTTTAGCCGGCCTCCATATAACTCAGTCGTCGATTCAGCTTCTCTAAAGTCGAGCTCGATCACAAGTCGCTGCCTAAAGTCTAAACAAAGTGTAACATTGTTGCCACTGTGCGAACAGCTTGGCACATATATCCCCAGTGTTCCCGCCTCAGAGCCGCCGCTGTCATAGAAGTGTCACATAAACGTCGCAGAGGCGTATCTCAAGCGGGCTAGGTGGCCCACTCTACGCGCAGCCTCCCACTACGATGCGCAAAAATGACTTTCACAAGGGGTACCCTATGTCTCACGTAACACGCTTGTCTTCGGGCGTAGCGCTCGCCGCAATCTCATTAGGCATGTTTGGCTGGAGCGGTCCTGCTTTAGCGCAATCCACCGGTTCGCAGCAAACTGAAGCCGAGCTGATCATCGTTACCGCAGCGCGCAGCCGCACAACTGCCGGTCTTATTGAAGCTGAAAAGACCCCAAAGACCCGCTCGACCATTACGGCAGAATATATTGCAACCCAGCCAACCGGCCAAACTGTTTTCCAAAGCTTGAACTTGGTGCCTGGCTTGAACTTCACCAACAGCGACCCTTATGGATCGTCGGGTGGTAACGTTCGCCTGCGCGGCTTTGACGGCAACCGCATCTCTTTGACTGTTGATGGTATTCCGCTGAACGATACCGGTAACTATGCGATCTTCACCAACCAGCAGTTGGATCCTGAATATATCACGCGCACGACCGTCAACACAGGCACCACCGATGTCGACAGCCCTTCGGCTTCCGCAACCGGCGGTACCATCAACCTGCGCATGCGCCGTCCAGATGAGAAGATGGGTTTCCGCGCAACTGCCTCCGCGGGATCGTATGGTTATGGCCGGGGCTTGTTGAGCTTTGATACCGGCGCGTTCGGTCCATGGGGCACCACCGCTTTTGTGGGTGGTTCCTACCAGAGCTACAATAAGTTCAAGGGCCCCGGAGAACTTGAGAAAAAGCAATTCAACGCCCGTGTTTTCCAAAAGCTGAACGATACTGATTTCGTCAGCTTGTCGTTCCACTATAATGAAAACCGCAACGCCTTCTACCGTAACGGTACTTTGGCGCAGTGGGCTTTCTATGGTCCAAATTTCGACAATTTGGCGACCTGCGCCCGCGTCGCTCCTGTTGCGGGCACGGCTCAGAACGATGGCGCAACTTTGGTAGCAAGCAACGCTAATTTCTTGGCAAGCGCCGACAATCCAGACAATCCATCAAGCTGCACCAACTTCTTCGGTCTGCGCATCAACCCATCCAACACGGGTAATATTCGCGGTAGCTCTAACTTCCAATTGACACCAAACCTTCGCCTGACGGTGGACCCAACCTATCAGTACGTGTTGGCAAACGGTGGCGGTACAACTGTGGTCGCCGAAAGCGATCGCCGCTTGCGTGGTGCTGGTTTGGTCTTGACCGGCGCTGGCGCAATCCCCGCCGGTGTTGACTTGAACGGTGACGGCGATGTGCTCGACAGCGTTCGTCTCTATACACCAAATAACACCAACACGAACCGCGTTGGCGTCAATGCTTCCTTGATTTGGGACATTAATGAGACCAACCGTCTGCGCTTCGCTTATACATTCGACTATGGTCGTCACCGTCAAACGGGCGAATTCACCCGCTTGGATGCCCAGGGCAACCCGCTGGACGTCTTTGGCGGCCGTGAAGGTCCAAAAGTCAATGGTGTGGACGGCAGCTTCCTGCGCGGTCGGGACCGCTTCTCGATTGCGCAACTGAACCAGTTCGCAATCGACTATAACGGCCTGTTCTTCGAAGACAAATTGCGCGTCAACATTGGTGTTCGCGCACCATTCTTTGAGCGTCAGTTGGATCAACGTTGCTTCAGCCAAAACGGGACTTCCAACGTACTTTGCACCACCGAAACCCCAAGTGCGACTTTGGCCAACGGCAATGTGACCTTCGTGTCGCAGGGCACGAACCAATACATCGCGCCTTATAAAGCAACGCGTAAGTATGATGCTGTATTGCCAAACATCAGCGCCAGCTATGAGTTCATCGAGAACAACTCGGTGTACGCCAGCTATGCGGAAGGCTTCTCGGCACCTCGTACTGACAACCTATACACCCCATTGCGCGGTGCAACCGGCGGCATCCTTCTGAACAACGCTGTTCCAGAAACCACCCAGAGTTTCGACTTGGGGTATCGCTACCAAGCTTCCAACTTGACGGCTTCGATCGCTCTTTGGAACACCAAGTATGAAAACCGGATCGTCTCTGCGTTCGATGAGAACTTGGGTATTAGCGTGGATCGTAACGTCGGTGCCGTTGATCTGAGCGGTCTTGACTTGGAACTCGGCTATCGCTTGGGCCAACGCTTCACCGCCTACGCCTC
Source organism: Aquidulcibacter paucihalophilus (assembly GCF_002105465.1). Taxonomy (GTDB): domain Bacteria; phylum Pseudomonadota; class Alphaproteobacteria; order Caulobacterales; family Aquidulcibacteraceae; genus Aquidulcibacter; species Aquidulcibacter paucihalophilus. The sequence continues at coordinate 66,402 of NZ_NCSQ01000144.1, read as the reverse complement.
GGCATCGTTCAACGACAGCGAAGTGAAAAACAACGTACCGCTGTCCGCAACAACCTCCCTGCCAACCGGCGGCAAGAAGCTGGTTGAGACGCCAGACACCACCTATGGCCTGCGTTTGCAATATGTTCTCGATGGCCTGACCCTTGGTGTTCAAGGCAAATATGTCAGCGAGCGCTTCTCGACCGACGTCAATGACGAGAAGTCGCCGGCTTATAGCGTAGTCGACTTGGATGCGAGCTACGACTTCGACAAATTGGGTGTGAAGAACACGGTTCTTCAGTTCAACATCATCAATCTGTTCGATGAAGGCTATTACGGCAACATCAGCTCCACCAACAATGCGTTGACGATTGCCAACGTGTCGACCGTGGCTGGCGTAACTGTCGCCCGTACCGGTGCGGCACCAACCTATTCGCTGGGTGTACCGCGTACACTGCAAGTTACTTTGAAGACAAAGTTCTAAGCTCAAAGTGCTGTAACGTTTGGTTCATGGGGCGGCCTTTACGGGGGCCGCCCCATTTGCGTTTGTGCCCCCATAGACTAGGGTAAGGGTACATTGTTTTCTCAAGTACAAGGTCTGGTCTGATGAGCTTCGATCCAAAGCGGCGGTTGTTTTTGAACGCATGGGCCATGGGAGTGGCAGCCGCTTCGATCAGTAGCCCTTGGCGCGGCTCGGCTATGGCGCAAACCCCTAAATTCATCTCCGATCCCTTCACTATGGGGGTGGCTTCCGGTGACCCGACGCAAGATGGCTTTGTGCTTTGGACGCGCTTGGCTCCAGAACCTTTGGACCCTGATTACGCCATTGATGGCTTGGTTGATGTTCAATGCGAGATCGCCGAGGATGAGGCCTTTACCAAAGTCGTGCGGCGTGAGTTTGCTGTGGCGCGGCCCGATAATGCGCATTGTGTGCATGTGGAGGTGGGCGGCTTGAAGCCGAACCGCCCCTATTTCTATCGCTTCCGCGTTGGTTTGGCTGTTTCGCCTGTTGGCCGCACGCGCACCACCCCGGAATTTGGATCACCCTTGGCAAAGTTACGTTTTGCTTGGCACTCCTGTGCCCATTATGAGCATGGTTTGTTTACGGCCTATGGCGACCTCGCCAAGCAGAATCCCGATGTCATCCTTTCGTTAGGTGATTATATTTATGAGGTTTCTTATGGTGCGGCTGTTCGACGTATGCCAGTGGAAGATGCCTTTAGCCTGAATGACTATCGATTGATTCATGCTGTCCATAAAATGGACCCGGACCTTCAGGCGGCCCATGCTGCGGCCCCCTGGCTTTACATCTGGGACGACCATGAGGTCGCCAATGATTATCAGGCAGACTTTGGCAAAGTCCTGCCTGGTCAAGATCCCGCTAAGGATTTCCCGATCCGAAAATACAACGCCTATAAAGCCTTTTTCGAGAGCCAGCCGCTCCGCGCGCGTTCTCGATTTGATGCGGTAAACCGTATGCGGATTTATGGTCAAAGTGGCTGGGGTGATCTGCTCGACTTTACTCTGTTGGATACACGGCAATACCGGTCCAAAGGGGCTTGCTTGTCGCCAGGTCGGCAAGAGGCAGAGACCGTGAGCCGTACGTCGTGTGCAGAGCTGCAGGACCCCTCGCGGACCATCCTAGGGGCCCGGCAAGAGCGTTTCATGTCTGAGAATTTTATGCGCGCGCCATTTAAGTGGTCGGTCCTGGTTCAACCTACGCTGTTCGCCACCTTGTTCCAGAAGAATAGCCAGGGGGATCCGACTGCCTTTACAGATGGTTGGAGTGGTTTTGAGCCTGCCCGACAAAAGATTATCGACATGATGGCGCGCCGACGCAGGGATGTGTCTTCCGTCGTGATCGGCGGCGATATGCATGGTTTCTGGGCCAGTGACGTCAAGCAAGATTATGCGAAGCCCGAAAGTGACACGGTAGCAGTTGAATTTGTAGGCGGGTCTATCACGTCGATGTCGTTCAATTATGATCGATGGAACCGCCTGTTCCCCGATAATCCGCACTTGAAATGGCAAGATGACCGTGTGCGCGGCTATGGCCTAGTTGATGTGACGCCGCAGACGATGGATGTCCGCTTAATGAGTACGCCAACCACATGGCGACGCGATCAAGCCTTCAAGCCCTTGAAACGTTATATCGTGGAGCGCGGCAAGGCTGCACTCAACGAGGCCTAAGTTTCACACACAGCTATCTTGCGGCATTAGCGTGGCAGGGCCATGTGACCAGCCTTTGAAATGCTGCCTAGAGGAGCCGTATTTTGACCCACTTGAACATCCCCGCCGAATGGGCCCCTCACAAGGCGATCTGGACGTGTTGGCCCTCGGCGGCAGATCTTTGGCAAGAAAATTTGGTTCCTGCACGGGCAGAAGTGGCTGCGATGATCCATGCGCTGGCGGCAAGCACGCCAAGCGGCAACCCGGGCGATGTGGTCCATGTACTTGCCTATGGCGACGAAGCCATGGCCAGCGCGCGCGAAAGCTTGCCTTCCCATGCGCACATCCGTGCCTGTGGATTTGGCGATATTTGGTTACGCGACACCGGACCTATTTTTGCCAAGCGGGATGGGAAGGCCATAGCCCTGCGCTTCGTCTTCAATGGTTGGGGCGGCAAATATGACCTGCCCTTTGACGATAGCGTCGGCGATCGTGTGGCTGAAGCGGCCGCAACCTCCATTGAGCGGGCAGATTTCATCTTAGAGGGTGGGGCAGTGGATCATGATGGGGAGGGCACCATTTTGACCACAAAACAGTGTTTGCTCAATCCAAATCGAAATGCCGGATGGACCGAGGCGGTGGCAGAGGCTCACTTGCAAGCAGCCTTAGGGGCGAAAAAGGTGTTATGGCTGGATGAAGGCCTCGCCAATGATCACACAGATGGGCATGTCGACAATATTGCCCGTTTTGTTGGCCCCGGACGCGTGATGTGCATGTCACCATTTGGCGAAAATGACCCCAATCGGGACGTCCTCGATCAGATTGCCGCGGATTTACGCAGCATGAAGGATGCAGCGGGGCGGTCGCTGGAAGTAATCCAAATCCCCTCGCCTGGGCTGGTTACAGATGATGACGGGGAGGCTATCCCAGCCTCGCATATGAATTTTATCATCGGCAATGCCAGCGTGGTGATGCCACATTATGGAACGCCTGCAGCCGATGCGGCACTTCGCGGTCTCGCTGCAGCTTTTCCACGCCACCGCGTTGTTGGTATTCAAAGTACGGCTATCCTGACAGGTGGCGGCAGTTTCCATTGTATAACCCAGCAGGAGCCAGTCTGAGATGTCGCGCCTTGTGAACCTAGCCGCCCTTCAGACCCATTATGGTTCTGACTTGCAAGATAATATTAACAGAACCATCGCGCTGATCCGTCAGGCAGCGGCAAAGGGTGCGCAAATCATCCTGCCTTCAGAATTGTTTCAAGGACCTTATTTCTGCACCACCCAAGACGAGCGCTGGTTTGCGACTGCCTATCCCGCACTCGAACATCCCTGCGTAACGCAACTACAACCCATAGCAGCTGAGTTGGGCGTTGTGCTCCCGGTCTCCATCTTCGAGCGCGACGGGCCGCGTTACTATAATAGCGTGGTCATTCTCGACGCCGATGGCACAGCGTTGGGGACGTATCGCAAGAGCCATATCCCTGACGGCCCGGGCTATCAGGAGAAATACTATTTTCGCCCCGGTGATACGGGCTTTAAGGTTTGGAACACGCGCTACGCTAGGATCGGCGTCGGCATTTGTTGGGACCAATGGTATCCCGAAGCGGCCCGCGCCATGACGCTTTTGGGGGCTGAAGTTTTATTTTATCCCACTGCTATCGGGTCAGAACCCCATGATGGCACACTCGATACACGTGATCCTTGGCGGCGCGCCATGCAGGGCCATGCGGTTAGCAATGTCATTCCAGTTGTGGCGGCCAATCGGATTGGCGTGGAAAAGGGCCTTGGAGACGATCAGCATTTCTATGGCTCATCCTTTATTACCGATCATCGCGGAGATTTGATCGCAGATCTTTCGCGTACCGAGGAAGGCATCGCCTTAGGCACCGTTGACCTGACATTTTTGGATCGACACCGCGCAGCTTGGGGCTTTTTCAGGGATAGACGGCCCGATCTGTATGCTCAGAACTGAGTCAAATTTGCCTTTCACGGTTATAAAACCGTAACAAAACCAGACTCAATTCTTAACAACAGCATCTTCTACAGACATTTCCTGCCTCACAGCGGCAATTTAGCGCATAGCCCCCTTCCACAAACGCGAAAGGGCGGCTAGGACTCCGATGGAGCCCGATCGTTACAAAAAGGTTAACGGCGGGACTGATTTTGGAGGATACAGAAAACCATGTTTGCTCTTCTGCAAGCCGCCGGTGCTGCTGACACCGCTGCCACCCCCGCCGCTGACGCAACTGTTGCTGCTGCTGCTGAAACCACGAATGCTGTTGTTGAGTCAGTGAACGCTGTCGCTGCTGCCGCTGCACCTGCTGCACCAAGTGCCGCTGAAGCCGCTGCTGCTGCTGCAGAAGCTGCCAAAAACGCAGGCCAACAAAACATCACCTTGATGGACATGATCGCCGCTTCGCCACTGGTGTCGAAGATCGTTTTGGTCATCTTGTTGCTTTGCGCCGTTTACGCCATCGCCCTGATGTTCGAAAAAATCATTGTCATGCGCGGCAACAAAAAGCGCACGGTTGACTTCATTGCCGCTTACAAGAAGGCAAAGACTCCAGAAGAAGCTGCCCAATTGCTCGCAAAGCAACCAGATGGCTTTGCTAAGAAGATGTTTGCTGCTGGCTATGGCGAGCTGCAAAAGGCGAAGGACGCAGGTCTCTACAACAACCGCGACGCACGCGGCGACTTGTTGGAGCGTATCCGTGCAGCCATGACCGCTGAGCAGAACAAGGGTATTGAAGAGCTGGGCTCCAACATGACCTTCTTGGCTTCGATCGGTTCCAACGCACCATTTATCGGTCTGTTCGGTACGGTGTGGGGTATCATGAACTCGTTCATCGCTATTGCAAACACCCAAACCACCTCGCTGGCCGTTGTGGCACCAGGTATCGCAGAAGCTCTGTTCGCAACCGCTGCAGGCCTCGTGGCTGCTATCCCAGCCGTGTTGATCTACAACTTCTCGGCCAAGCAAACCGGAACCATCGGTGGCTATCTGGAAGATTTTGAAGCCGACTTCATCTCGCTGGTTACCCGCGACATGGACAAGCAGGGCTGATCGGGGCTCTAGAAAAGGAGACCGATCATGGGTGCAAAACTAGCCGGAGGCAGCAGCAGCGGCAAAAGAGGCCAGCTGGATGTGAATGCAGAACCCAACATCGTGCCATTCGTGGACGTTATGTTGGTGCTGTTGATCATCTTCATGGTGGCTTCGCCAGTTGCTTCAGTGGACATTAATGTCACGCTGCCTGACTCCAAGGTCTTGCCATCGAAGCGTCCACCTAAGCCAACCTATGTCACCATTCAGGACAAGGGCGGTAAAGTGGGCTACTTCGTCGGCAATGATGAAGTCGTCGATACGACACAGCTCGGTAAGAAAGCCTTTGAAGGCGTTGTGAAAGACAACCCAACCTTCAATGGTGACTTGGCCAAGATCATCGACCAACGGATCTACGTCCGTGCCGATGGTGAAACGCCATACCGTAATGTGGTTTTCGCAATGAACCGCCTTCAAGATGAAGGCTTCTACAAAGTTGCGCTCGTTGGCGCAGACAAACGCCGCTAGGTTAGGGAGGTACGATCATGTTGAATAATTATACCGCCCATGTCTGTGTCGCCGGAACTTTGAGCTTGAAGGGAGCGACGCACCATGGGCGCTAAACTCTCCGGAGGGAGCAAAGGGAAGGACTTGCAGCCGAGCTCGGAACCAAACATCGTTCCGTTCATCGACATTCTCTTGGTGTTGCTGATCATCTTCATGGTGGCCGCGCCAATTCCGACGACGGACGTGAAGGTGGATCTTCCGCCGCCATCTCCGCCGCCTGAAAAGCAGCAAGAGAAGCCAAAGACCCCGACCGTGGTCGACATTCGCGACGATGGGACGGGTGTGCCGCAAATCTTTGTGGATACCCAGTTGACCGAACCTGATGCCTTGGCTGCCAAGGTGTTGGAACGGATCACCTTCCATGTGCCAGATTCTCCAAACCGCCTGCTGGAAACAGTTCGGGTGCGTGCGGATCAAACCTTGCCATATGCGTCGGTGATGGAAACCATGGCGATTCTGCAAGAAGCCAATTTCCAAAAAGTTTCTCTGGTTGCCGAAGACGCAATCAGTGAAGATCAGTTGCGATAGGAGGGCAATGAGATATGGCTAAATATCGTATGTTGTTCCTCTTGATCTCGATCATTCTTTGGTCGGGTATCTTGTACGGTGTATCAAAAGTACGCCCGCACATCGTGACGGACTTCTTGGACAATCTGAACGTGGTGAAGGCGGAGAAAGAAAAGAAAGCTCCGCCGCCGCCACCACCTCCACCGCCGCCGCCTGAAAAGCTGCCGCCGCCACCGCCACTGGTGGAGCGCCAAACCAAGATGATCGTGGACATTCCACCGCCTCCGGTAGAAGAAATCCGCGAAACTGTGGTCAAGGCACCCCCACCACCTGCGCCAGCGCTGACAGATTATCAGCCGCCAGCACCGCCACCGCCACCACCGGCACCACCCCCTCCGCCTCCGCCACCATCGTGCACCGAGGCACCGAAGAACCCCCGCAAACTGCGTGAGTTCAACGTGGAGCGGGCCTATCCACAGCGTGCTGTGGATCGGGGGACCGAGGGCAGTGTCCGGGCAACCTTGCAGATCGACGCAACCGGTTCGGTTGTCGGGGTGATTATCACCTCAGCCAACCCGCCAGGCGTGTTCGAGTCGGCAGTTGAGCGTGAAGCGCGTCGTATGCGCTTCGAGCCAGCTCGCCGGAATTGCGAAAACGTAGCAGATGATTTCTTGCTCGATGTTCGCTTCGTGCTTGGCGATTAAGCTCAGAAGCTTCGGTTAAGTGAAGGGGCCGCTGCAGGTTTGCAGCGGCCCTTTTGTTTGTGAACTTCGATAGATAGACACAAAAAAGGGGCGGCATTGGCCGCCCCTTTCCGTTCCTTCATGTGCGGACTTATTGTTTACTCAAACAATTTCGCCCAGCGCGGCTTTACACGGTCTTTCCAATGGCCGCGATGATAGGCATCTGAAGCGATCAAAGGCACAACGGTAGAAGCTTCAGCGAAAACCATTTGCTCAAGCGCCACCGAAACCTTGCCCCATGAGCAGGCTTCCTTCAGGGTCGAGGAAGAGCACGCGCCATCGCGTACGTCGGCGACGGTGATTTGAACGGCATAGGCATGCATTTCTGCTTCAACGCCCAAGATTTCGGCGCACACCACGGTGTCTTGCGCAAAGTTCTTTGGCACGCCGCCGCCCACCATGAACAGGCCGGTGCGGCCTGCCGCGATTTTAATGTCGGTAAGTTCGCGGAAGTCGGCGATCGCATCGATCACCAAATAGGGCTTTTTGTCTTTCATGCGCTGGACTTGATGCTTGACCAAGCCAAAGCCTGCCGAGCTATCGACAAAGGCTGGACAGAAGATTGGTACCCCACACTCATAAGCGGTTTGGATCAGACTGCCTTCTTTCTTGGCATTGCCTTCGCTCAACCATTTGCCCATGGCGGCAATGAAAGCGCGTGAGGAATAGGCCTTGGGCTCCAAGCTGTCAGCGATCTCTAGGATGGTGTGATCGCAGGCCTGCAGTTCTTCTTCATCGATATAGGTATCATAGATACGATCGATGTAGAGGCTGCGCAGGGTCTCATCATCGGGCACTTCCAAGGCTTGATAGTGCTTGAAGCCGAGGGCTTCAAAAAAGTCCATGTCGATTATCGACGCACCGGTTGCGACAATGGCATCAACCATGCCGTACTTCACCATGTCTCGATAAACGTGCATACAGCCGCCGGCGCTGGTAGAACCCGCCAGGGTCAACCAAACGGATGCCTCCTTATCGGCGATCATGGTGTTGAAAATCTCAGCCGCACGACCGGTGTCACGGCTGGTGAAGGACATTTTCTTCATGCTGTCGATAATGGGGCGCGCATCATAAGATGTAATGTCCACATGTTCGACGACATTGGAGAGAAGTTCAGCTTTACGATTTACGTTGATGGAATCAGCCATAGTTTGGGCACTCTTTTAACCTGCGCCACAAGGCCAGCGACCGCGCCGGAACTCCCTATGGGACAGTGATGGGCGGCATTAGCCGAAATCGCATCAGAATGAAATCATGCTGATGTGACTGTTGCAGTCGCGCCTATTGGGCCAACCAGGCTCGAAGATGCTGATTGACGGCTTGTGGGGCTTCTTGTTGGACCCAATGGCCAACTCCTTTCAGTCGGATCAAGGTCAAGTCTTCCACGAGGCCTTCATAGCCATCGGTTAATTCCACGCCAAGCGCGAGGTCTTCTTCGCCCCAAATCATCAGAGTGGGCACACGGATGGGGGTTACTTTGTCTCGCGAGAAGTTTGCGAGCCCCGGGGTCTGCGCCGCCGCCCGATAATAATTGACCATGGCCGTCAATGCGCCGGGGATCAGCGCATTGTCGCGATAGATCTGAAGAATCTCCGGCCCAAAATTGGTCTGATCCATCGCCAGAGCGCTAAAAGCCCTTCCAATTGCCTTTGCCCCGGCGGCAGCCAGTAGTTTCTCAGGTAGCCAGGGCAGTTGGAAGAAGAAGATGTACCAGCTCTTCTTGATTTGTTGCCAGGTTCGCAGTCCTTCGGCCATTCGCGCCGGGTGGGGTACGTTCAGGATCACGAGACGCTCAAGCGGTCGCAGGCTTGAGGCGGCAAAGGCCCAGGCAATTATGGCCCCCCAATCATGAGCAATCAGGGTCACGGGCCGCCCGTTGCTTGCCTGATCGATGAGTTGGGCCACATCTTCCATCAAGTGCTCTATGGCATAGTCGCGCATATGAGGTGGCTTGGCGCTCTGACCATAGCCACGCAGATTGGGAGCCCAGACTTCATAGCCGAGTTTGACAAGCAGGGGGATTTGAAAGCGCCATGAATGGTTGGACTCTGGAAAGCCATGCAAGAGCACGGCGAGCTTCGCTCCGCCTGTGCCCGCGACCAAGGTCTCGAGGCGCTGGCCATTGGCCTCGACAAAGACCATCCCGCCCAATGTTTCAGAAGCCATGAACCATTCCTTTTGCCTGTGCTGTAAGCAGATTGCGACGTGACGCCTAGGTTAGGTCGCAAAGCCGTGTGTGGACAATCTGGCCTGCCGCTTCTTGTCTTTAGCTCTGCTTGCGGGCATTTTGTCGGCATGAATATGCATGTTCCACCCAAGGATACACCCGATGCCCTGATGCTAGCCATGGGCGCGCGCGCCCGCGCGGCAGCAAAGGCTGTTCGTGAAGCCAGCGCACAAACTCGTTCGGCGGCTTTGAGTGCTATGGCGCGCCACATTCGCGCTGCCGCGCCGGCAATTATGGCTGCAAATCACACAGATATGGCCCGCAGTGTAGCCGATGGCTTGTCCCCATCGATGCTGGACCGGCTGAAGCTGGACCCTGCCCGATTGGAAGCTATGGCAGCTGCGGTCGAGGATGTGGCCGGTCAGCCTGATCAATTGGGCGAGGTCATGAAGGATTGGACGCGGCCAAACGGGCTGCATATGCAGCGCGTGCGCATTCCCATTGGCGTGATTGGCATCATTTATGAGAGTCGCCCTAATGTTACCGCTGATGCGGGTGCGCTCTGCCTGCGGTCGGGCAATTGCGTCATCCTGCGCGGCGGGTCGGATGCTTTCGGGAGTTCAACCGAAATCACAAAGGCATTGCGTGCGGGGCTGAAAGAGGCGGGGCTTCCAGAAGATGCTATCCAATTGGTGGCTACCACCGACCGGGCCGCTGTGGGTGCCATGTTGTCTGGCCTTGATGGTGCGATTGACATGATCATTCCCCGTGGCGGGAAAAGCCTTGTCGGCCGCGTCCAAGCAGAAGCGCGCGTGCCAGTATTGAGCCATTTGGAAGGCATCTGTCATACCTATATCCACACTGGGGCAGATGCTGCCAAAGCCGTCTCGCTAACCCTCAATGCCAAAATGCGGCGTACGGGTGTCTGCGGCTCTACAGAGACCCTCTTGATCGACGCCGCCGTTGCGCAAACCTTATTGCCGCAGATTGCAGAAGCTTTGACCGCAAAGGGCTGTGAATTGCGCGGCGATGCGGCCGCGCAAGCCATTGTGCCAATGGCTGCCGCCACGGAAGAAGATTGGCGGACAGAATATCTGGCCCCGATTCTGTCTGTAGCCATTGTCCCTGGCATCGAGGCGGCCGTGGCCCACATCGCGCACTATGGTTCTGGCCATACTGATTGTATCGTGACCGAAGATCCGGTCGCTGCAGAGCGCTTCTTGCATGAAGTTGATAGCGCTATCGTACTGGTCAATGCGTCCACCCAATATGCGGATGGTGGCGAATTTGGTTTTGGGGGCGAGATTGGTATTGGAACCGGTCGCCTCCATGCCCGCGGGCCTGTTGGGGCGGAAGGGCTAACGACCTACAAATATGTTGTGCGTGGTTCAGGCCAGACCCGGCCTTAATTCGGGCACCGCTTAAACAGACGGCCCGGGCCAGAGCCATCGACGGCTTGGCCATCCCGCACGAGCACATAGGGTTGATGCTCAGGCAGGCGGCCTTCAAAGTGCCATTCCTGCATCTGGTTTGGCCCCATTTTTTTATAGCGCTCAACAGTCTGGTTACAGCCGACTGGCGCGCAAACCCGTGTCTCAACCTCGATCAGGCCCTCGGCACTGGTGCCGACCCGAAGCAGTTCAAGCTTTTCCCCATCTCCCTTTTCCCCCGAGCCGACTTCGACCTGTGGCGTCGGGTTGAAGCTGAAGGTCTGGAAGTTCTCTTTCTTGTCGCAGGTGGTTGCCCGCCAGACTGACTGGCCAAGCCAAATTTGCGCTGGATTTGCCGCTGTCGAAGCCTCAGACGTTCCGCCCCGAAGACCGGTTGGCTTTTTGGGTTTGGCCTCAGCAGACAGGTTGAGCAATGCCGCGATCAAGAGGGCAGGCAAGATCCCCACGGCAAAGTTGGCAGGCTTAAGCTTGGGTAGAGACACAGGCATCGAACAACTCCAGACTCCAGTTTGCCTGATCTTACCTTGCTAGGGTGTGAACAAAGCCCTGTCTTGGTGTGGATTTATTCTGGCCCTATAGCCCATCACGGCTTATCGTGGTTTTATGAGCGATCTAGCTTCCCTGCCATCAGAAGCGCCTCGGGGTAATCCGATGCGAGATGTCGCCTCTCTGATTGGGGGGCAGACTTTGCTGCAGATTGCAGGTGGCCTTTTGAGCGTTTGGCTGCCGCTGCAAATGCAGGCACTTCACTTCACTGGCAGTCAGATCGGCTTGGTTGCCTCAGCCTACGGGCTAGGCTTTTTGGCCGGGGCTTGGTTTGCGCCCAATATGTTACGCGCGATTGGGGCCATACGCACGTATGCTGCCGCAGCATCTATTGCCTGCGTTACCACGCTTTTGCTCTATGCTAGCGATTCAGCTTGGGCTTGGGCGATCAGTCGATTAGTGGCTGGGGCCGCAATTGCGGTGATGTTTGCGGCTGCTGAAGGTTGGATGGCTGCTGCCATCCCGAATGCCCGCCGTGGTGATGTGACGGGCTTTTACATGCTGTGTACGAAGCTGGGGTTGGTGTCGGGCCCCTTCATCATTGGCTTTACCCATCCAGAACCAAATGCGGCTGGGCCGATCATGGCCGCTGCGGCCTTCCTCGCTTTGTCGCTTGTGCCAATTTCAATTGCCGACACAACGCCACCCCCACCGGCTACGGTTTTGCGCATGTTGCCTTCGCGCCTATTCAAGCTTGCACCGGCAGCCTTTGTGGCAGCCATTGGCTCGGGCCTCGTCAATGGGGCGGTGCTGTCTCTCGCCCCACTTTATGCAAGTGAGCGCGGCGGGCCACAAGCGGCTGCAACCTTCCAAGCAGCAGCTTGGATCGGCTCTCTTTTGGTGCAGTGGCATGCAGGCCGCTTGTCAGACCAGATGGACCGTCGCATCGTTTTGGCGACCCTGATTGGCGTTCCAGCAATTGCTGCCTTTGTGCTGGCAACGGTTGGAGCAGAGCTTTCGCTAACCCTCAATACCATTTTGTTTGCAATTTGGGGGGCGGGGGCCTTGTCTTACTATGGCATTGCTGTTGCCCATTTGGGGGATCGCACCCCCAGATCAGAATTACCAGCTGCGAGCGCTGGCCTGCTGTTTGTGTGGGCGGCGGGGACCATCGTCGGGCCAGCCATCGGTGGCTTGTTGGTGGAAGTGACTGGCAGTGCCTTATCAATCTTTTGGCAAGCCGGTGTCGTCTCGGCCATCATGGTGCCATGGGTCTTGTGGCGTACGGCACGGCGGCCGGCTGTACCCCGCGCCGAGAAAGTTGGTTTTGGACCGGTGCAAACCAATTCGGTCCTCGGGCAGATTTTGGCGATGGGACGCAAGTCGTCTGACGGCGGGGAACCCCCCACGAAGCCATGAGTGCCTCGTCTTTACCCTCCGCCTTTCAGACTTGGTTTGCGCGACGAGGTTGGATACCGCGTGCCCACCAATTAGAGCTTTTGGCCGCCGATCAAGCTGGAGATCACAGCCTGCTGATTGCACCAACAGGGGCAGGCAAGACTTTGGCGGGCTTTCTGCCCAGTCTGATTGACCTCGCCAAACCGCACAATGAGCCAAAAGGCCTGCACACGCTCTATATCTCGCCACTCAAAGCCTTGGCCGTGGATGTCGAGCGCAATCTGATGACCCCAATCAGCGAGATGGGTCTGCCCATTCGAGTCGAGACGCGCACGGGCGATACACCCGCCACCAAGCGCCAGCGTCAGCGTTATGATCCGCCGGACCTTTTGCTAACCACACCAGAGCAAGTGGCCTTGTTCGTCGGGATGCCAGACGCACCGACCCTGTTCGCCGGGTTGAAGCGGATCATCATTGATGAGGCCCACGCTTTAGCTCCAACGAAGCGAGGGGACCTCTTGGCGCTTGGCATGGCAGCCCTTCAGCGCTTTGCACCCACAGCGCGTCGTACAGGCCTATCCGCAACGGTGGCTGATGAAGCGGCATTGGCGCAATGGATCTGCCCACAGGCGAGGTCTGAGGCCCGCTTTGCCCGTATTGTGCGGGGCCCAAAAGGCACGTCGCCGGATGTCTCGATGCTTTTGTCGGAAGAGCGTATTCCGTGGGCGGGACATACTGGTCGTCATGCCATGCAAGAGGTCTATCAGACCATTCAGCGCACCCAAATGGCTTTGGTCTTTGTGAATACGCGCTTCCAAGCAGAATTGGCCTTTCAAGAGCTTTGGAAAATCAATGACGCCAATCTCCCCATCGCGTTGCACCATGGCTCACTCGATGTCTCGCAGCGCAGGAAGGTGGAGGAAGCCATGGCGCAAGGCCGTCTGCGCGCCATCGTTTGTACCTCCACACTCGATCTTGGCATTGATTGGGGCAATGTCGATTTGGTCATTCAGATGGGGGCACCAAAAGGCTCCTCGCGCCTCATTCAACGAATTGGTCGGTCTAATCATCGCCTCGATGAGGTCTCCAAGGCTGTTCTGGTCCCGACAAACCGGTTTGAAATGCTGGAGTGTCAGGCGGCACGCGACGCGGTTCTGGCCCAGCATCTTGATGGACCTGTTCCACGACGCGGCGCAATCGATATTTTGGCGCAGCATATCATGGGCTGTGCTGTGGGCGCGCCCTTCCATGCCGACGATCTCTATCAGGAAGTGACATCGGCTGGCCCCTATTATCTGCTCCCGCGTGAGCAATTTGATCGGGTCTTGGGCTTTGTGACCGATGGCGGCTATGCGTTAAAGTCCTATGACCGTTTTGCACGCTTGATCCGGGATAGCCAAGGCCGCCACTTATGCCGCAATCGCGATGTCGCGCGGGCTTGGCGAGTCAATGTGGGCTCCATCGTGGCAGAGCCTGTTTTGAAAGTTCGTCAGGTTTCAGCCAATCGCGCCCGTCGGCCAGGGACGCCCACATCCGGCAGTGCCTTTGTTGGTGGTCGCATTGTTGGCGAGATTGAGGAATATTTCGTGGATGGGCTTTCGCCGCGCGACACTTTCCTCTTCGCCGGCGAAGTCTGGCGGTTTGAGGGCGTCTCGGGCACGGATTGCCTTGTCAGCAAGGCGCAAGATCAATCACCAAAAGTGCCATCTTGGGCTGGTGGCAAGTTTCCCCTCTCCACCTATCTGGCGGGACGCGTGCGCACGATGATTGCCAACAAAAGCTATTGGTCGAACCTGCATCCCCAACTGCAGGAATGGTTGCAGTTGCAGGACTGCTTCTCGGTCATACCCCGGGAGGATGAAATCCTGGTGGAAACCTTTGCCCGGGGTAATCGGTTCCATCTCGCAATTTACCCGTTCGAAGGCCGTCTCGCCCACCAAACACTCGGCATGTTGCTGACCCGCCGCCTGGAACGATTGGGATTGGACCCCTTGGGATTTGTCGCCAATGATTATGCGATATCAGTCTGGGGACTGAAGGATATGTCTCGTGTGGATATGGACAAGCTCTTAGACCAAGACATGCTGGGAGACGATTTGGAAGAATGGCTTGAGGAAAGCGTTCTGATGAAGCGGACCTTCAGGAATTGCGCGGTCATCGCGGGCCTAATCGAGCAAAACCAAGTCGGCAAACAAAAGACAGGGCGGCAAGTAACCTTTTCGTCGGACTTGATCTTCGACGTGCTCCGCCGCCATCAACCCGATCATGTCTTGTTGGAGGCCGCTCGTTATGAAGCCGGTGAAGGTCTTTTGGACATTCGGCGCTTGTCAGAATGTTTAGCGCGTATCGTCGGTCAAGTCCGTCATCAGAAACTGACCCGGATTTCGCCTTTTGCGGTACCACTCATGCTGGAAATCGGCAAAGTGCCTGTAAATGGGCAGGCCCTAGAAAACATCTTGGAAGAAGCTGCGGGCGACAGCCTCTTGCGCGAGGCGATTGGCCCCGACGGATAAGAAGCAGGATTAAGCTTGCTCGAGCCGGGCTGCTAAGGCTTCTAGACGGCCCGCAGCGCCATCAAGCGCTGTAACGGGGGATGGATCTTGGGCGGCTTGGGCGGCCTGGGCGCGCACGTCACTCAGCCGGGCGATTTCCGCTTCGGCCTTGTCGAGCCTAACTTTTAAATCATGCATCTCGTCGGCAACGATTAATGCACCCATTAAGAAAAGGCGCTGATCCCCAATTTGTCCGACAGAACTCGCCAAACGCTTTACATGCTCGTCAAAATAACGCGCCAAGCGCATCACATGCTCTTCTTGGCCCTCATCGCAGCCAATCGCATATCGACGTCCATTTATTTCAATCTGTACTTTGGCCAATACACGGCTCCATGGCTTCGGTCAGACTTAAAACCGGTTCTGGCCAAAAGGCCAGTCCTTAACCTGCATTGGTAGGGGACTTTTTGAGCGACTTTTCCGGTCTATCCTTGCGGCTAGCCCTTACAGCTCGCGCGGCGCTCTAGATGAACATGCCAACAACGGTCGAGATGCCACCCGAAATGAGTCCGATGATGGTGATCAAAACCGAGGTAATTGTGAACGCCCCACCCATTTTCATGGCGAGACCCGCAACAACCGACAATGCACCACAGCCCAACACCGCTTGCAGCCAAGGCACATCTGCACCCCAGATCAAGGCCATACAGGCCACCATCGCTGCGATCAGTACACAGCCCCATTGGGTCGCAACCAAAAACGACTGATACATGGCAGATTGCTCTGCGATATCCATTTCGCCGGGGGTGTAGTGATCGTCGTGGCTGGCCATATGAACTCTCCGTTAGCCCCTCTTAGCCGCGCATCGGGGTCTTAGGCAAGATGGAGATGCCAGCCAAACTGGATTCCAATGCGGCAATCGTGGCCAGAGGCTGGTCTAATGGCAGGTGGTGCTGTGCTTCTGGAATGGTGACAAAGCCCGTGCCGGTTGGGAAAATCGTCTTCATATAAGAGAAGATGCGGTCCTCCATCAAAAATGAGTTACCACCTCGCATAACGATGGTGGGGACCTTTAGCCGACTGGCGCGTTCCGACATGACCATAGGCGTGAAACTATTCCATAAAAATGGATCAAACTGCCAAGTCCAACCACCTTCCACCTGCTTGAGTGAGCCCCGCGCAATGTGATCCAAGGCCCAATGGTTGTCGCACGACTGCGGTGGTGCGAGGCGAAAGCGCGCCAATCCATCCTTAAGCGTGGGGTAAATTCGATTGGGGGCTGTTCGCTTTGGCGGGCCCTTCCACTCTTCGCCTGGGGGTTCGATTGGGCTGTCGAGCAAGATTAGTCCGCCAACCTTCTGGGGTGCCTTCAGCGCGGTATAGATAGCGGGCACGCCACCAAACGAATGAGCGATGACGACAGGGGGCTGACCACTCACAGCCAAGCTTGCATTGGCACATGCGCCCAATATTTCGTCGGCAAACAAATCCATCGTATAGGTTTCGCGCCAGTCTGATCCGCCCATGCCGGAAAAGGAAAGTGCAGCCACCCGATAGCCGGACTTGGCGAGAAAGGGCGCAATGAAGCTCCACCAACCCGCATGAGCCCCATTGCCGTGCAAGAGTAATGCGCCTGGCTGGCCAATCTGCCCCCACATCAAGACTTCGATCTTCGCGCCTTCAACGTAGAAGTGCGTGATCTCAGGTGCATGCGCAATGGCGTCCAAGGCCCAAGCTGGATATGGGGGGCGCTCCCCACCATAGGGCTCTAGTGGCCCTTTATCGCGGCTGCCGTCAGCAACTTCTGGCACGGAGGATAATTCGGAACGAACAAGATTGTGTGGGCTGGCCTCGGTCATCTCTTTGACTTGGCCTAAGGCGCGCGCTTGGGCAAGTCGTGACCTAGCGTCAATCGCCGATCGGTTTCAGCGCAGACCGACGCGTTGAAGTGCTTGATCTTGCCGAATACCCAGGGCAGCTTCATCAAAGCCTGCAATCGAGTTCTGGAACAATTCATAGAAATTGAGCTTTGCCCCTAAATGCAAATAGGCCGCACCTAAGCCGATGGCGGCGCGGTCCATAAACACAAACTCCCTCGGAATGGTCACGGGACCGTGCTCTTTCAAGAGATTACGCACTTCAAACGCTTCTTTGCGTCCATAGTCGCCAGGCGCTATTCCATCGGCCACGGTGCGCACCCGATTATCAAGCAAGGGCGCATAAATGAACCGGGCCCACAGGTTTAGAACTTCAGCTAGTTTGCGCGTAAGTCCCTTAAATCCCCAAATTTCATAGGCTGCCATGGTGCCGTCAAAGTCATTGCGCTCCAGCGACAGATAAAGCTGCACGACACCGGCCACAAAGCGGGGTGGGAAAATGCGAACGCAGCCAAAGTCAAGCAGATTGAGGCGGTTAGCCCCCGGCGTCAGAGAGTAATTGCCCAAATGGGGGTCGCCATGGATGACCCCGGTTGCCATCATGGGGACCCACCAAGCCTTGAACAATAAGGTCGCGATGCGGTCACGCTCTTCTTGAAGCGCTTGCTTAAAGGTCAATAGCGGTGCCCCATCAAGCCAGGTCATGGTCAAAAGCCGCCCGGTTGACAGCTCGTCAATCGGCTGTGGGCAGGCAATATCGGGTTGGCTACCTAAGAGATCGCCATAAAGACGCATATGCTGGCGCTCACGCATGTAGTCGAGCTCTTCGCGTAAGCGGTCGGTCACTTCCTCAACCGCCTCGCTGGGGTCAAGCGATTTTTCAAACGTCCGAAATAGGCTGAGTAGAGACTTTAACTGCGCGACGTCAGACTCAACTGCGCTCGCCATATCTGGATATTGCAGCTTACAGGCAACCAGACGGCCATCATGCAAGGTGGCCCGGTGAACTTGGCCGAGGGAAGCCGCATGGGCCGCCTCACGCTCAAACTTGGCAAACCGGCTCTCCCACTCAGGTCCTAGTTCAGCGCGCATGCGTCGTTTGACGAAGGGCCAGCCCATGGCAGGGGCATTGGATTGGAGGGCGGCTAATTCCTCAGCATATTCGGGCGGCAGAAAGTCAGGGATCGTCGCCAGAATCTGCGCCACCTTCATCAAAGGGCCGCGTGTTTTGCCAAGCGCTTGACGCAGGGCCATGGCGATCGTCTTGTCCGCATCGCTGCCGCCTACTAACCTTTGGGCCCCAAAGGTGGCCGCAGCCGCACCCATATTGACCCCAACACGGGCAGCACGGCTCAGCCGGCCACTTAATCGATTGCGCTCACGATCTTCGCTCATGGCCACTATGTAGGGCGATAGGCCGATCGAAGCGAGGGTCGGGTATCAGTTTGCTCCTAAAAACTGCGCCGCTTCATCCAAAGCTGCGCGGGCATCTGAACTCGATGCGACAAATAGCTGCCAGACATGGGGCAAGCCGGGCCAAATACTTAGACGCGCTTCCACATTGGCTGCCCAAAGCGCATCGGCAAATGCGATGGCTTGATCCCGCAGCGTCTCTGCACTGCTGACCTGTATTAGGGTCGGCGGAAAGACCGCTAATTCTGCTGGTGTGGCCCAGAGTGGTTCAACCAAGGCATCACTTGACGCAGCCGTTGCAGCATAGACGCTCCGAACATGTTGCATGCCCTCAATACTGACCACTGGATCGCGAGAAGGACAACTTAGGCGCGCTGGCAAGGCGGATGTTGCCAAAAATGGGCTCATCAGAACCAGCCGATCCGGTATTCGTCCCCCCGTTCGGTTAATCTGGATGACACTCGCCGCAGCCAGATTCCCGCCAGCGGAATCCCCTGAAACATAGAGTCCCCTTGCCGGTTTTTGGCCTTCCGGGCCTGTTCCGGCAGCAAAGCCTATCGCTGCAACACAATCCATTAGGCCTTTAGGAAAGGGTGCCTCTGGCGCAAGGCTATAGTCAATCGCAAGCACCGCACATCTGGTTGTCATCGCCAATTCGGCTAGCATTGCCCGATGGCTAGAAAGCGACCCTGCAATCCAGCCTCCACCATGCAAATGCACGATGCGATGACCGGGAGTCATATCAGGTGGGACCAGCCATTCACCGGCAATCTGGCCGATGACGACTGATTCATGCCCGCATTTGGCTAGACCCTGGCCTACCTCGCCACGGCCATAGAAATTTGCGTGCTTGCGCGCTGCTTCAATCGGGTCCGCGGCATCCGGCGGCGTGGCCAGATGTTCAAACATGCCATTCAGTAAGGCGGACCGGGTTGGGTTTGACATAGGTGATATTCCTTAGAAGCTTCGCGCGATCGACACGCCAAAATGACGCGGCGGATCATAGGAGGCAACGCGTAAGGAACCCAAGAGCGGCGACACCACAGACATGCTGGACAAGGTCGTCTCATCGGTCAGATTGCGGCCATAGGCAGACAAGGTCATGGCCCCACTAGGCGAGGTCCAGCTCACGCCAATATCCACTTTTCCATAGCCCTTTTGTAAGGCGTCCGGGGTGTTGAATTCAGTGAAATAGAAGTCTGATCGCCACGACGCTACGCCACTGGCCATCACCACAGCACCGCTAGCAAGCGGCTTGCGCCATTGCACCCGAACCCCGCCGGTGAAGTCGCTGACCAGTGGCAGCGTCTTTCCCTTCAAGTCGAAGGCCGCAAAGCCGCGCCGGGGGTCTGTTGTTGAAAAGCGATCAAAGCTCGCATCTAGGTATGAGAAGTTGGCCGAAAGGGTCAGTTCCTTTGATGGCCGGACACTGGCTTCGCCTTCGATCCCTTGGATGGTTGCTTCCGCGGCATTGGCAAGAATTTGGCTCAAAGGCCCGATCTGGACGACTTGGAGGTCACGATAGCTGCTGTTGAAGATAGCAAGGGAAAGTGATGGGCGTTTGCCGCTTCCGGTTAGCTTGAAGCCCAACTCCGCATTTTCAATCGTTTCGGGTCGAACAGCTGGTGTAAATGCGCCTAAGTTAAGCGCCCCCGCCTTAAACCCAGAAGAGACAGAGCCATACACCAGGATGCGTTCTTGTGGTCGCCACTCTGCAGTCGCTTTTCCAGAAACTTTCGACCAAGATTTCGACTGTGATCCCTTTGTCGAGCTGAAAAAGTCGAGGAATTCATCTATTCTCTTTTCGTCGGAGTTGTACCGGATACCACCGCGAACGGTCACCTGATCATTCAGTTTAAGCCCGAGTTCTCCATAAGTCGCCCATGAGTTGGAAACGAGGTCGCCCCCGCCTGCAAAGCGAAATGGAATTGGGAAGTTGAGGGGTAGGACCGGGTTCAAAAAAGTACCCGGCAGCTGGCCGGGTACAGTTGTCACGCGGGATTGGTCGAACTGCATAGCGGTCGCCCCAACCAACCATTCAAGACGGCTGCCCTTTTGAGAGGCGGCATAGACTTCCAAGCTTTTCTGTTCACTTTGGGTGTCGAGTGTCGTGACAGCCACCGGGCGGGCTGTGCCGTCTTGGTCAAATGTGATCGCGCGGTCGCTCGAGCGAATATCGGCGATCGCGGTTAATTCAAACGTTTTAAAGCTGCGCTCATAAACGCCAGTCAAGCTTTTGACTTCCCGCTCGTTGGTGCCAATTTCGGAAGTTAGGATCCGCGGTGCCGCAGGCGGCTTGACGCCATAAAGAAACTCAGCCGGTTGTGGGAAGACATCTGGTAGGATCTTAAGCGCTGGGCCATTGTTGTCTTGCTTGAGGCCGGAAACGACGAGGCGCAGGATGCCACCGGCTATGTCAGCTTCGATTTGAGCCCGCATAGAGGTCAGGCCTTCATCATCAAAGTGATCAGGGCCTGCAGCCAATGTATTGCTTGCAAAACCGTCGAGGGCCTTGTGTTCAACCGCCAAGCGACCCCGCACGCGGGCCGTGATTGGGCCGGATAGCGTTAAGGCCCCTTCGAGCCGACCAAAGTCCCCTGCGGTCAATACGGCCTCGCCTTCAAAATTCTCTGTCGGCCGCTTAGACACCAAGTTGATTGCTCCACCCGTTGCATTGCGGCCATAAGGAGCACCCTGCGGCCCACGTAGCACTTCAACCCGCGCGATATCGAGAAAGGCGACCCCAGTCGCCTCTTGGTCCGACAAATAGACACCATCACTGTGTAGCGCGACACCAGGGTCACCACCTGGACTGAAAAAGGAGTTACCGACGCCCCGAATATAGATTTGGCTGATGCCAAAGTTCGACGTGTAAGCGAGGCTTGGTACTTGGGCACCGAGGTCCGCGAAGCCTGCGCCTCCCGTCATGCGCAAGTCATTCCCCGCAATTGCTGTTAAGGTTTCGGCCGTGTCGAGCAGAATTGTGCTGCGCTTTTGCGCGGTCACAACAATGGTTTCGGGTTCCATTGCTTCCTGCGCCAAGGCTGGCCCTGCCGCCACGCCTAACGCGATCAGTGTCAATGCAGTGCCTTGAACTAAGCCGGTGCGCCTGATTGGTAGGTTGGTCTTCATCGCATTTCCCCTCACGTTTTTCTTGAGAGAGTGCGGGCGATTACAGACTTCGGGAAGGACGCTTTCGTTTAGGTGATGCGGACATTTTCGCTCAATTATGGGATTGCTCGAGGGCTTGGTTCCGCCATCTTTGCCGCGCGCGGCGGAGGCTTCGACTGTCAGAATAGCCCAAGAGATGGGCGGCCTCTTCGCCGACAACATGTGCTGCACTATGGCTTTGGTCATGGCACTGTCGGTGGGCTTCGAGAAGGCTGCGGAAGGAAGTTCCTCGAAAACTTAAATGTCGGCGTAGCGTGGCTGCGCTTACGCCCAATTGCCGGGCGATGCTACTTTGATGGGTCTGGCCAGAATCAAAGGCTTTTGTGACTAAGTCGACAAAGTCCTGATCCGGAGTCGTTCTACTCGGTGGGTACGCGGCGTTCGCCAGCCGCCTGTAGATCGCTTCGGCTTCACTTTCATAGTGTTGGATCTTGCGGGGCAGAAGCTTAGCAGAAGCTGCCTCTGCCATGTAAACGATTACGACCGCGTCTGCGTTGCCGAGGCGCATGGGTCGATCAAGCAGTCCCAGCATAGTTCCTAGATCGTCGGCTCCACCCCGGGGCAGTTCAATCCAGCGGACATGAATGGCTTCGCCCGTCAGCCACAGGCACAGGCAATGAAGCACCATGATCCAAAGTTCGCTGTAGAGCGCTCCAGAGGGGTGCCCCATCGAGGGGCAGGTGACCGCAAGACGCAAGCCGCTGCGAGTCATATCAATCTGTAGGATGATTTCAGAATTGAATAACTCTGAGGCAATTTGAAAGCGCCTCAGACCGTCGCCGAAGTCATCAGCTTGGCTCATACTTGAGGCCAAAACTTCAAACGTTCCAAAGCGATGCGGCCGCGTAGCGAGGCTGTGGGTTTCTTCTTGCTTGTGGCGAATGTTATTATTGAGGAGTGTCCAGGTTTGCTCAAACGAGATCGAGGCGTCTGCACCTGGCCATTCGAGAGCCGAGAGGCTAAACAAATCTCGTGCAGCCTCAGGCCCGACTAAGTCAATCAAGTAGCGAACAGGTAAGGAGGCTTTTTTGACGCGGCAGGGCATTGAGACTGATTCCCCCCATCAAGCACGAGGAGGGCTGAGCCCCCCACATAGAACCCTGTATCCGGTTTCCTAATGTGGAGAAGCTCATAAGCCTTGTCTAGCCATCCATCTCGACGAGCATATTCGCCCTCTGCTAGGGGAATAGGTGCCCTAAAGGATTCGCGCAATGTCACTTCCCCTGTCGATCTTTATCATTGCCAAAAATGAGGTTGATCGCATTGGGCCCACGCTTGAGTCTGTGCGTGGCCTTTCAGACGATATTGTGGTCATTGATTCTGGCTCCACCGACGGCACACAAGAGCTCGCAGAAGGCTTGGGGGCACGCGTAATCTTTAATCCGTGGCCGGGTTATGGTTTGCAAAAGCAATTCGGCGAAGATCAATGCCGCCATGACTGGATGCTTAATGTCGATGCCGATGAGGTTGTGACGCCAGAGTTGGCAGATGCTATTCGTACGGTCTTCAGCCAACCTGATCTGGCACCTTGCGGTTATGAAACCGACATCATTGAGATGTTTCCCGGCGAAGCTCGCCCCCATCCTTGGGCCTTTCGCTTAAGCCCGGTTCGATTCTACCACAAAACGGTCGGGCGCTACTCAGCCTCGCCGGTACATGATCGGGTGGATATTGTTAAAGGTACACCGATTAAGCGGCTTGTTGGCGTAATTGAGCATCGATCCATCCGCTCGTTGGGTCACGAATTGATCAAGTTAAATGCTTATGCGGATATGCAAGCGAATGACTTAGACCGCAAAGGTCGCAACATTAGTGCCTTGCGTTTAGTGGTGGAATTCCCGCTTGCTTTCTTAAAGGCTTATGTCACGCGGCGCCATTTTGTGCGCGGCCTTTATGGTTTCATGACGGCCATGAATTACGCTTTTTACCGTTATTTGCGCCTTGCCAAGCATTGGGAGCGCCGCCTAGGCCGCTAGGCCCTAGGGCTTTACAGCCCAGCCGCGCCAGAAGCCCTCAACATGCGCTGCTAAGAAGGCATCCACATCAAACTGCGCTTCTTCGGCTTCGCCAAAGGTTGCCATCATCATGGCCACGGCCGCAATCGGTGCACAGAACAATCGCGTCAGCGTGGCAGCATTGGCACCCTGGGTCTCATTAGCTGCCAGAGAGCGCTCGAACAAATTCTTGATTGATGCCTCGACAGGATCGATAAAGCCATGGCGCAAGAAGGCGGCTAGATCAGGGAAACGATCTGCTTCACCCACAGCGATCCGCCATGGCGCGAGCGCACCAGGCGCACTCAAAGCAATGCGGGCGTCGCGGACCAATTGGTTCAACAGGGGCTTAGTCGGACCACGATGTTCGTCGATCAAACGGCATGCGCCTTCGATTTGGTCCGCCAAAACGCGCCGCACCAAGGCTTCAAACAATACCTGCTTTGAGTCAAAGTAACGATAGACGATCGGCTTTGTTACGCCAATTGCGGATGCAATGTCAGACATCCGTGTGCCTGCATAACCATTTTCGGTAAATAATCGCGTAGCTTCGATAAGAATTCGCTCAGCACGGTCCTGAGCGGCGACCGCGGGCCGAGTACTCAACTTACCTTGTGGCATACACAATCCTCCACCTTTAAAATTCGTTTTTTTGCTTTTACATTGCGTCGCTCTAATGAGAAGACCTAAATTGCACATGTTACCACAGGAGAACCTCTGGGAATGGCGATTTTCCTGCTAATCATTCTCATTTATTATTTGATTTAAGTAATCGCAGGGTAGAACCCTGATTCACTCATCTGGGGAATTCGCCATGTTGCCCCTGTTCATTTTCCATTCAGAAATGATATAATTTTTGGTAACCTGATTGGGGAAAATGTCGTGCCATCTAGACAGGCTGCTGACTAATCTTTCATTTTACTGCATTGATTATAGTGCAATAAAACTCCGGAGCGATGTGGGTTTTGGGGAAAATCACTTTGACAGCGCTAACTTGGAAAATCTTGAGTTTTCACCTCAGGCGCGTATCCTGAAATCGGCTATCCTAGCTTTCTTTCGATGAGAGCACGTCGTGCGCCAATTAAATCCGGCGGCTCAAGCCCGGTATTTAGTTACTGCAATTTTATTGCTGTTGCTGCTCCATCTGGTGCTGCATTTCAAGCGCAATCGACCTCTGTGGCTTGGTTGCCGCAATAAACTGGTCGGGCCGCGTGCGCGGTGAGCGCACGACTTTTAGAAAATCGCTGTCTAAAGAGAGGCGTTCTGCCTGGCGCACATGAACATCGACCTCCAGCAGACTGTCGGCATCGCCTTTGAGAACCCCACGGGTTGGGGGCACATCGGCATAGTCGCGACCGTAGGCAACAACCACGTGGCGCTCATTGGCCAGCATGTCATTGGTTGGGTCAAAGCCGACCCAGCCTTGCTCTGGCAGATAACATTCCACCCAAGCATGGGAGGCATCTGGCACCGAGCGGATTTGGGTATCCTGTTCGGTACGGGCGAGATAGCCGGATACATAACGCGATGGGATCCCCCAATGGCGGGCTACTGCCAGCATGATATGGGTAAAGTCTTGGCAGACACCTTTGCGGTGCTCAAGCGCTGCATCTATCGGGCTATCGGCGGCGGTAAAGCCTGGCAAATAATCAAAGGCCCCGTAGATTTCACGGTTCAAAACTCTGAGACCCGTTAGTGGATCAGGTGGCAAAGCCAAAAGATCGTGCTCACGCATAAAGGTCTCTAGGTGGCCTGAACCGTCGACAAAGGTCGATGGACGCATCATGTCGTAATAGCGGCTGCGAACTTCATCGCTGCGCAAATGTGCCCAAGCACCTGGGTCAACTTTGGCAGGAAGGGGTTCGGTCCTCTCATAGGTTTCAACCATCGCGCGTGATCGGATCACAAGCTCAGTATGCTTGGCGGGGACATCAAAATGATAGACGATATTGCCCAGCCAATCGCGATAGGTCATCATTTTGGCGCGTGGTTCGGTCACAATATCAAAGCCCACCAAGCGTTGCATCGGCAGCGTTAGGGGCTGCAACCATAACTCCATCACGCTTTCACGGACGGGGGCAGAATAGGTATAGCGGGTCTCATGCGTAATCTCGAGGCGCATCAACGCACTCCCAATGTGCTGGTCCCGGGCAGGCGATCTGCCAAAGAATAGCTTATAAAGGCTGCGTGAACCGCATCTGAGATCGCGATACAATCATCGGCGACTTGCGCGATAAAGGCTTGTCCGCTCTTTCCGGTTACTTCTTCTAGCACGGCGAAGTTTAGGCGGGCTGCAAGCCTGCCTGATAAGCGGGTGCAGGTTTCGCGTGCGCGCTCATCAGCCAGCGCGCCAACCGCATCAATATGTTCGGCAATCGTATTGGCACAAAAGCGCAACGACCTCGGGAAGTACGGGTCCAAGACCAGAAAGTCTGCGATTTGATCACGTCGAAACGTCGCAGTCTTCACCCGCAAATACGGTTCCAAGCCACAGCACATGCGCAAAAGCTGCACCCAGCCGAAATCACCGATTGCCGCCTGTTTTTCACCAAAATGCAGATCAAGTAGGCGAACAATTAATTGCGCCCGCTCAATGGCGCGACCCATCGATAAAAAATGGAAACCTTCACCATGGCTCATAGTGCCCGAAACAATGCCTTTAAAGGCATGCAGGTCATTGATGGTCTCTTCAAAGAAGCCTGCCGCGATTTGATTGAAATTGCGTTTGGCCGCGGTCTCACGCACCCGAAAATAGAGGCGATTTAACCGTTCCCACATTTCGGTGGTGATTTGATCTCGCACTTGGCGGGCGTTCTCGCGTGCAGCGAATACAGCTGTGTGGATGGAAGAAATCTCGCCCTTGCCGCCAAAGGTCAGAAGACGGGCTTCCTCTAGCGCATCCATGCGCGCTGCCATGGGCGCAGCACCCAAAGCCCGCATCGCGCGCTCGGTGGTGATTTCCGCTTCTTCGGCACCTGCCTCAAGCCCCGCAGTCAAAGTGATCTGCAGCACACGGCAAGCATGCTCCGCCCGTTCGGTATAACGGCCAATCCAGTAAAAACTGTCTGCAACGCGCGATAACATCATGACCGTGCCCGCCCATCACTTGGCCCCGACAGGACCCATGTATCTTTGGAGCCACCCCCTTGGCTTGAGTTCACCACCAGCGAGCCTTTGCGCAGCGCGACACGGGTCAGAGCTCCCGGAGTTAGCGTCATTTTGGCACCGCAGAGGATGAAGGGTCGCAAATCGACGTGGCGCGTCTCAACCGCCCCATCAATATAGGTCGGTGCCGTCGACAGCGAGATGGTGGGTTGGGCGATATAATTGTCCGGGTCGGCCTTAATCTTGGCGGCAAATTCTTCAATTTGGGCTTTGGTGGCATGTGGCCCGATCAACATGCCATAGCCGCCGCTCTCGCCAACCGCCTTGACGACAAGTTTATCGAGATTGGCCAAGACATGCGACATCTGGCTTTTCTCTCGACACAAAAAGGTTTCAACAATGTCGATGATTGGGTCTTGGTCGAGATAATGTTTGATGATTTGCGGGGTATAGGCATAGACCGCCTTATCATCGGCGACACCGGCACCTGGCGCATTGGCGATTACCACATTGCCGGCGCGATACGCATTCATAAGCCCAGCAACACCAAGGGTAGAATCCGGACGAAAGGCAAGGGGGTCGACAAAGGCGTCATCAACACGGCGATAAATGACGTCTACCCGCTTCAAGCCAGATGTTGTGCGCATGTAAACGACATTGTCATGAATGGCCAAATCGCGCCCTTCCACCAAGGGCGTTCCCATCAAGCGCGCCAAGAAGGCATGCTCAAAATAGGCAGAGTTAAAGACGCCGGGCGTGAGCACCACCACTGTTGGATCTGGCTGATACTCACTCGCGAGGCTCTTCAGCATGGCCAGCAAGTCGTCAGGATAGGATTCAACCGGGCGCACGCGCGCGGCACGGTAAAGGTCTGGGAATGCGCGTTTAACCGCATCGCGGTTAGACAACATGTAAGAGACACCTGAGGGTACCCGAAGATTATCTTCGAGTACCACATAAGCCCCATCTTCGCGCCGGATGACGTCCGTGCCGCAAATGTTGACATAGGCCCCGTGCGGCACTTCAACGCCCAACATCTCGCGACGATAATTGGACGAGCCTAGAATGAGGTCTCGCGGCACATAGCCATTATTGATGATGGCTTGATCGCCGTAAATGTCGGCCAAAAACAGGTTTAAAGCTTCTAGGCGTTGCTTAAAGCCGCGCTCTAATTTGTCCCATTCGGCCGCTGGGATGATGCGCGGCAAAATATCAGTGGGGATAATCCGCTCTGTCGAATCTTCATGGCCATAGACTGTGAACGTAACCCCTTGGGCCATGAAGGTGCGGTCGATATTGGCTTGCAGGTCGCGTAGGCTCTGCGGTGTGGCTTGGCTCAAACGATTGTAAAGCCCGGCCCAGCCTGGGCGGGGATCGCCTTTGGCGTCAAACATCTCGTCATAAGCTGCACCGAGATGATAGCCTTCAAATGGCCCTTCTTGGCCAGGGCGCGGTGGCGCAGCCATGTCACTTAACTTGTCCGGCGCGCGCGCCATGGTGTTTCCCCTTGTGCGAGCGCACTCCACGGGCGAGCGCGCCATCTGTCAAGCGGACTGAGTGTGTCTTGCGCAGGCCTGCCCAAAAAACAGGCGCCCCAAACCTGACGAGCCCTCGGCAAACAGCACTTGCTCCAACCACCCCATGCCTGTTAGCCTGTCCGCAAGTTGACAAAAACAAGATGATCAGGAGTGCTAGGGATGCGGTTTGAGGGCTCGAAGAATTATGTGGCGACGGATGATTTGAAAGTCGCAGTTAATGCGGCCATCAAATTGGAGCGCCCCCTGTTGATTAAGGGTGAACCTGGAACCGGCAAAACCGTCCTGGCGATCGAAGTGGCAAAGGCATTGGGCCTTCCCTTGTTAGAGTGGCATATTAAATCGACCACGAAGGCCGTGCAGGGTCTTTATGAATATGATGCCGTAAGCCGCCTGCGAGATAGCCAGTTGGGCGACGAGCGTGTCAAGGACGTGAAAAACTACATCAAAAAGGGCAAGATGTGGGAAGCCTTTGAGCATAAGGGCCGCTGCGTGCTTTTGATCGATGAGATTGATAAGGCCGACATCGAGTTTCCAAACGACCTCTTGCAAGAATTAGATCGGATGGAATTCCACGTCTATGAGACGGGCGAAACCATCAAAGCGGTTGAGCGCCCCATCGTGATCATCACGTCGAATAATGAAAAGGAATTGCCAGACGCTTTCCTGCGTCGCTGTTTCTTCCACTACATTAAGTTCCCAGATGAAGACACGATGCAGTCGATCATAGACGTCCACTTCCCCGGCATCAAAAAACGTCTGATTTCCAATGCGCTAGCTAGTTTCTACGACATGCGCAAAGTGCCTGGCCTGAAGAAAAAGCCATCAACGTCCGAATTGCTGGACTGGCTCAAGCTCTTGGTAACGGATGACATCGACCTCGATGCGATCAAGCAAAAGGATCCTTCAAAGCTGATCCCGCCCTTGCACGGCGCGCTATTGAAGAACGAGCAGGATGTTGCCTTATTTGAGCGTCTGGCATTTTTGGCACGGCGCGAAACCCGCGGTTAAATTGTTTCAGACGGGGCGGTCCTAGAGTTTGCCTATCCCCGTCCAAACAATCCAAGCTCCCACGAGAACCACGACGGTTGCAAAGACCAAAGCGAGCGCACGTTTGTGCTGGCCAAGGGATTGGCTGGCCCTTGTGCCCAAGGTACTGCCCAGCAAACCTCCGGCAATCATCAGTCCAGCGACGGGCCAGTTTACAAGCCCAGACAACGCATAGCTGGTCGTTGTCGCGGTGCCAAAGGCTGCTACGCTCACGAGCGAAGTGCCTACTGCAATGCTTATTGGCATGCTGGTGGCCCACATTAGACCCGGAACGATCAGAAAGCCGCCGCCGATCCCAAAAAAGCCAGACGCCAGCCCAACTCCAGTTCCGCTGGCGATTAATCGAGGCATGAGGATGGGGGCGCTCGCGAGCGATAGCCGGACATCGGGTGCTTCAATCCGGGTGGGCTTGCGGGCAGCAAGAATTCCAACAGCGATCATAACAAAGCCAAACAACGTGAGCAGCTTTTGGCCGTCCATCGCCTTGCCCAGACTGCTGCCCAAGGTCGCGCCCAAGACACCGAAGGCTGAAAACATGAACGCACATCGCCATTTCACATTATGAGCGCGAGCGTGCGCCCATAGGCCTAGTAAAGCATTGGCTGCCACAGAGACCGCCGCCGTTCCGATGGCCGTATGGGGATCTACGACCCCAACCACATAGAGAAGAAGGGGAACGGCTAGGATGGATCCGCCACCGCCAATCAAGCCCAAAATGGCTCCAATCAGAAGCCCCGATCCTAGGGCGGCAATGAGAGTGGCGGGGTCCATGGCTCACCCTGCCTTGAGGGGCAGGGATGTTTGAGGCCGGTTCCATGGCATAAGGGCCAAGACTTTCGCCATCCCGCACCAGCCCGTTGTCCCCGCGAAAGTCAGCCCTGCTCCGATGAAAGCGGACAGGCCAAAAAAGCCAGGATGAACCCATGTGCCAAGAATAACGCCAAGCAACACCAGGCTGCCTGCGGTAATTTGAACTTGGCGCATAATTTCAATCGGTTGACTCTTGTCTGTGATGACGGGCAGGCCGGCCGCCTTCCAAGCTTCGATACCACCTTCAAGTACATAAGCATCGCATGTAGTGGCGGCAGCTAGTCGGCTGGCATGTGCGGCGGTCCGATTCCCGGCTTTACAGTGGAAGATAATGGCCTGATCGCCCGTAAGCGGTAAAGCCTCGTCCAAACGGGACAATGGGACGCTTTTGGCCAATCCAATGCGTTCGCGAGCGACTTCATCGGCCTCGCGTACATCCACCAGCCGCGCGCCATCGGCGAGGAGGCGCTTTGCTTCTTCAATGGAAATGGCTTTGAGGGGCATGTTTCACTCCTGAGGTTTAAGGGGGTCAGGCAGCGTTTGGGCTGCAATAGAGATGGTGGAGGGTCTCCATCAGTTCAGTCAGCTTTGGGTCAGCGATGGAGTAAAAGATTGTGGTGCCCTCTCGCCGCGTCGACAAAAGGCCTTCTTCGCGCATCACCGCGAGATGTTGGCTCATCGCTGATTGACTAAGGCCAATCGCTGTGCCGAGCGCACCTGCGTTGGCTTCACCCATTTCAACTAACTGGCATAGCACCAAAAGACGTCGTTCATTGCCAAGTGCTTTCAATAATTTAGCTACCAAGCCAGCGCGAGCGGCCATGTCACGTGCTGTTTGTTCAAGCTCGACTTCCGAGGGCATTTACGAAGCTCCATAAATTAGCACTTGCTAAATTAGCAAAATCTAATATTTAGTCAAGCCTATCATCCAGCACGATGGAGAAGGATTATGTCAGAGCCAATTGTCACCGCATTTTTCGATGAGACCACGTTTACGATCACCTATCTGGTCGTTGATCTTGAGACGTCGCGGGCAGTCATCATCGACCCTGTTTTGGACTATGATCATCGAGGTGGCTCCCTTTCGACCCGATCGGCTCAGGCCGTTCTCGACGCCGCTGCAGAGCAGGGGGCCAAGATTGACTATATTCTAGAAACCCATGTCCATGCCGATCACCTAAGCTCTGCCCCGTTTTTGAAGGCCCAGACTGGCGCGAAGATTGTAATCGGTAGCTCTATCGACAAAATCCAGAAGACCTTTGCCCCTGTGTTTCGAGCCGATGATCTGAGCATGACGGGTGGGGAATTCGATATATTGGCGACAGATGGCCAGGTCCTGCAGTTTGGCGGACAAGAGATCAGGGTCATCCATATGCCAGGTCACACACCCGCCTGCGTTGCCTATCATATTGGTTCTCATGTTTTTGTCGGCGACACTTTGTTCATGCCCGACTACGGCACCGCACGGTGCGATTTCCCAGGGGGTGATGCGGCCGCTCTCTATCGCTCGATCCAGAAAATCTTCGCCCTGCCGCCTGAGACCAAGCTCTGGATGTGTCATGATTATAAGGCTGCTGGCCGGGATCATTATGCGTGGGAAAGCGATGTCGCCACGCAGCGCGCCCACAATATTCATATCCATGATGGTGTGTCGGAGGCAGAATTTGTTGCCATGCGGCAAACCCGGGACAAAAGCTTAGCCCCGCCTGTGCTTCTATTGCCCTCGGTCCAAGTTAATATGCGGGCAGGCTACTTTCCCCCAGCCGATCAAGCCGGAAAGCGCTTTCTGTTGATCCCCGTCTCCGGGACAATCCCCAACTAGGTCGCGATTTCGGCCCCGGGGGTTAAGCCTGCGCGCTAATTCTAGGTGTCGGGCACTCGACAAGTGCGCTGGCTTCTCTAATGTCGGAGATAAATCTCAAATGTCTCAGGTTACACGCCCATGTTTCAACGCTTCTTCTCTGAACTTCGCGACGCCAAGGTTCCTATCAGCCTGAAGGAATATCTGCTTCTGATGGAGGCGATGGATAAGGAAGTGATTGAGAGCGACATCACAGAATTCTATTATTTGTCGCGCTCGGCACTGGTGAAGGATGAGCGGAATCTCGACAAATTCGACCGCGTCTTTGGGCATGTCTTCAAAGGCTTAGAGAAGACCAGTGATGCCCTGGCTGCGGCGATACCTGAGGATTGGTTGCGTGCCCTAACGGAAAAATATCTCACCGAAGAGGAAAAAGCTGAGATTGAGAGCTTAGGCGGTTGGGAAAAGCTGATGGAGACGCTGCAGAAGCGCCTCGAAGAGCAGAAAGAGCGGCACGAAGGCGGCAATAAATGGATCGGAACGGGCGGTACTTCGCCCTTTGGCGCTAATGGCTATAATCCTGAAGGCGTCCGTATTGGTCAAAAGGAAGGCCGTCATGGTCGAGCCGTCAAAGTTTGGGACAAGCGCGAGTATAAGAACCTGGATGATCAGGTTGAGCTTGGTACCCGCAACATCAAAGTCGCGCTACGCCGCTTGCGCCGCTGGGCTCGAGATGGTGCCCCTTCCGAACTCGACCTCAAAGGGACAATTGATACGACCGCGCGGAATGGCTATCTCGATGTTGTCATGCGGCCAGAGCGCAGAAATACGGTGAAAGTGCTGATTTTCTTTGATATTGGTGGCTCGATGGACGCCCATATTAAGGTATGCGAAGAGCTGTTTTCTGCGGCGCGGACCGAGTTCAAGCATATGGAATATTTCTACTTCCACAACTGCATTTACGAGGAAGTGTGGAAGGATAATCGCCGCCGCAATGCCGAGAAACTGCCGACTTGGGACGTGCTGCATAAGTTTCCAGCCGACTATAAGGTTGTGTTTGTGGGCGATGCGACCATGAGCCCGTATGAGATCACCTATCCCGGTGGTAGTGTCGAGCATTGGAATGAAGAGCCGGGTGCGGCGTGGCTCAAACGCGTATCGGACGTCTATCCCCATCTTATCTGGATCAATCCGGTGCCAGAGCGGCACTGGGATCATACTCCGTCTGTAAACTTGATCCGCGATGTAATCGGGCGTGACCGTATGTTCCCCATGACAATCCAAGGTCTTGATCGGGCCATGCGTGAATTGAGCCGATAAGTATGACCCAAGGTTGATTGCCTTGTGAAGGCGATCAAATCAGGCGAGGTTTGCATGCTGAGTAGAGGAGTGTGCGGATGTCCTGGATCAAGATTAGGCCGATTGCTGTGGGCCTGGCCCTGTCTTTAGTCGGGCTGGGTGCGCTTGCCGCGTCGCCCGATGTCTTTGCAAAGCTTGATTCTGATAGGGACGGGCACTTGATCAAGTCTGAACTGCAAGTGCCCTGCGACCGCGATATATTTGCGTCTCTAGATCGAAATGGCGACAACGCCATCGACCGCCAAGAATTCCGAACCTCTGGCGACATGGCCACCTATGAGGACAAGGGTGGGATCGATGAAAAAGGCGCACAAGTTCGGTGGTTGGAGTTTCGTATCGGGCGCTTTGATCTCCAAGATGGGACTTTCGTCACCTGCAATGCGACCGAGGGACAATATCCCCTTGAGGTGAACGCGTCGCGTTCTGATATCGAACTCGCGAAGCAGACAATCCAAAATCGGCTAGTAGAAGATGCGATGCGCCTCGCCAGGCGCTAGCATCCCACCGCGAAGCGCCCCATGAGGGGGCTATGCTGGCTGAAGTGCTCCCCCCTCTTGATCCGACACTGGAAGATGCGCAGGCCACGCTGCATCGCGTCTTCGGCCATAGCGCGTTTCGAGGCTTGCAAGCCGACGTAGTGGCACATGTTATGGCCGGTGGCGATGCTTTGGCTGTATTGCCGACAGGTGGCGGCAAAAGCATGTGCTACCAAATCCCAGCGCTTTTGCGGCCCGGAGTTGGCATTGTTGTTTCGCCACTGATTGCCTTGATGACGGACCAGGTGGAGGCCTTGCGCGCGGCGGGGGTTCGGGCAGCGCGGCTCGATTCCAGTATGGCTTGGGACGACAAACAGGCCGTATTCTCAGCGCTAGAGGCTGGGCGGCTCGATATCCTTTATGTGTCGCCGGAAGGCCTTTCTTCTGGGGTTTTGATTGAGCGCCTAAGCCGCTATTCGATTTCCTTAATCGCCGTCGATGAAGCCCACTGCGTCAGCCAATGGGGCCATGATTTCCGCCCAGATTATCGCCGTTTGGGTGCGCTTCAGGAAGCCTTCCCCGGCGTGCCACGCTTGGCCGTGACCGCGACCGCTGATGTCCGCACGCGCGAAGATATTCGACGTCAGTTGCATTTGACGCATGCACCTGAGTTTGTTGCAAGTTTTGACCGCCCCAACCTCATCCTCTCCACCCGGCGTAAAGATAGCCGTACCGCCGCACGAATCCTTGAACTGGTGTTAGCGCGCCAAGGTCTGTGCGGCATTATCTATGTCACCGCCCGTAAAGAGACCGAAGAGTTGGCGGCAAGCCTGCGCGAAAAAGGCGTTCATGCGCTGGCCTATCACGCCCAAATGCCATCGGATCAAAAGTCCGAGCATTTGAGGCGCTTTCAAGAGGAAGATGGCGTGGTGATGGTGGCGACCATCGCCTTTGGTATGGGCATTGATAAGCCCGATGTGCGCTATGTCATTCATGCCGATCCACCCAAAAGCATCGAAGCTTATTGGCAGGAGGTTGGGCGCGCAGGTCGCGATGGCTTGCCTGCAGAAGGAATTGCCTTTTACGGCTTTTCGGATCGTCGCTTTATGGCCGAGCGGATTGATGGCTCGCCTGCGCCCGATGAAGTGAAACAGGTTCAACGATCTAAGCTGAACCAGCTTTACAGCTTTCTCGACGGGCTTGCCTGTCGTCGGGGCGGGGTTCGCCGCTATTTCGGCGAGACGGATGTGCAAGATTGTGGGCAATGCGACGTCTGCACCAATCCTACAATGGGCCATAATTCAAGCCAGTGGGCGAAGATGGCTTTGTCCGCCGTCATCCGCTGTGAGGAAAGCTTTGGGCGCGGCCGGATCATTTCGCACCTGATCGGAGCCGAGCCTGATGGGCCTTTGGAGACCCGTTTTGCCGAACGCTCCACCTTTGGCATTGGTAAGGGTCTCAACAAGACCGCTTGGCGCCGCGTACTCGATCAGCTCTTGTTTGATGGTATTCTGGCAGAGCAAAGTCGCGATGGCTTTCCTCTTTTGACCATTGCGTGCCCGGATCTTGCACGGTCGGTTTTGAAGGGCGAGGTACCGGTTTTCACGCGCGAGGACCCTGTTCAAGCCGGTGGCGCTAAGCGCAGCGTTGCGAAGATTGCTTTGGATGATGATCTCGATCCAGAGACATTGGCTCTCTATCGCACGTTGCGAGACTGGCGGCTGGAGACCGCGCGTGCGGCAGGTATACCACCCTATGTTGTCTTCCATGATTCCGTTTTGCGCCAAGTGGCTTTGGCGCGCCCGTCGACGACATCTGCTTTGATGATGATCTCAGGTATCGGCGAAGCGAAGGCTCGTCGCTATGGCCAATCTATCCTCGCACTCTTGTCGAAAACCTAGTTTACGGTCCTGAAATAGAATTCTGTTAGCGTCACACTACGTAATCTGGGCAGGAGGCCCGAAGTGATGACATTACGAGTCCTATTCCTTTTGGTTGCTGCCACAAATTGTGTGCTGTTGACGGCTTGTGCCGGCGGTGGCGGTGGTGGCGGCGGGACCGTTGTCCAGCCATCACCTTTGCCGCCGCCTCCACCCCCGCCGCCCCCACCACCGCCCCCACCACCGCCACCACCTCCCCCGCCGCCGCCGCCGCCTCCGGCACTGGTTGCAGGTGTGGACTATCCGTCAGCGACATCGCGCGAATACACGCGCAGCTGGGGTCTGGCCGGCATTAAGGCCGTTAAGGCTTGGGAATATGGCGCAACTGGCGCAGGCATCCGTGTCGGCGTTGTCGATACTGGGATCGATCTGCAGCAGATTGATCTTAAGAATAATATTTCGCCTTTGTCGCGCGATATGGAAATCGGCCGCCCTAATCAGACCATTGCGGCAGAAGAACGTCACGGGACACGCGTATCGGGTGTGATCGCGCATGAGTTCAATGGTCAAGGCACGGTGGGCGTTGCCTTCAAATCTACCATCATTAGCTATCGCGCAGACCGCGAGGGCACGTGTGAGGAAGTGGGTGCGGACAAGGGTTGTAAACTGCCTGAGACCAATATTGCACGCGGTGTTGATTCTGCCATTGCAGACGGCGTCCGTGTGATCAATCTGTCCCTTGGCGGGTCAACTTCAACTGGATCGACACTGAATGCTGCCCTGTTGCGAGCAACCAATGCAGGGATCGTTATTGTAGCTTCGGCTGGGAATGATGCCACAGCGGATCCAGAATTCCCTGCGCAATTGTCGATTGATCCGCGCTTCCGTGGTTTGATCATCGCGGCGGGTTCAACCGATACAGTTGAGGCACTTTCAACCTTTAGCGCAAAGGCCGGAGTCACGCGCACCAATTATTTGGTGGCACCCGGTACGGATATCATCGCGGATTGCGACACGACTTCCTGCTGGCGCGTGTCGGGAACCTCTTTTTCGGCCCCACATATCAGTGGTTCCTTGGCTCTTTTGTTCCAAGCTTTCCCTAATCTGACCGGTGTACAGGCGGTCGATATCCTTTACCGCACGGCGCGCGATCTGGGCACAACCGGCATTGATGACACGTTTGGCCGCGGCATTATCGACCTTGAACGCGCGTTCGCGCCCGTCGGGGCGACGGCGACCACCAGTTCCAGCGGCGAAGCTGTGCGCGTCGACTTATTTGATGGGATTGCAGGCCAAGCCTTTGGCGATGCCTTTATGCAGGATGGCCTATCTACTGCCGTGCTGGATGAATATCAGCGTCCTTTCAATGTCTCACTCGGTTTCCGCTTGCGTCCTCAATCGGATTTGGGCTTTAGCGCAGAAACTTATGCTTCCGAGCCACAACAGGCTGCCCAAATCGGCGATAGCCTCTTAAGCTTTAGCCGTCGCACGCCTGCCAGTGCCGCGTGGGGCGTGCAAGATGATCGGGTCCATGCCCAAACACCGGTTATTCGCGCTTTGATGCCCGCTTCAACAACGCCATGGGGCGGCAGCCTCGCCCTATCGTTAGCGCAGTCGGGTTCAGATGCCGCAACGCGACCCTATGGTCTGGCGGGAGATGCGGCAGGCGGTGGCACCCAGTTTGGCTTGATGGGCGTGGGACAATTCCAATCCTTTCAGGGCCTGATCTTTTCTAAAGATGCCTTTAGTTTGCATGCATTCAATGCAACCGGTGGTGCAAGCCGTGTGCGGACCTTAGCGGAGACACGCCAAAATGCTTCCCTAGTCCAACTGGCGCATCAGGGTGCACGCCTTACCAGTGTGCTGGAAATGGGCAGTTTGGCAGAGCAGGGCAGCTTCTTGGGCTCTCGCTGGAATGATGGCGCGTCTCTGGTTGAAACCCGACAAGTCGACGGAACACGGACACAAAGCCGGTTTTTGGGGCTGCAGTTTGATTGGGCTTTGACGGATACAGCCAGTGTAACCGCGCGGATTCAGGGCACCCGGCTGTCTGACTTTTCCGGCAACAAGGCTTTCGCAGCGGGCGCTCCAATTTACGCCAGCGCAGCATCGCTGGTTTATGCCAAAAGCCTGTCAGATGGCTGGTGGCGCTTCGGGCTAGAGCAGCCTTTGCGGGTAGAGCAAGGCAGCCTGCGTTACCGTTTAGCTGATCCTTACCTGATCTGGGGCAGTGCTCAGACTTGGTCAGAGCGCCGCTTTGATGTGGCACCAACAGGCCGGGAATTGCGTTTGACGGCAAGCCGGGACTGGCTCTTAGGTGGTGCATCTGAGACTGCCGCGTGGCTGGGCGTTGAATTGACCCACATTCATCAGCCTAACCATATCGCCGACGCCTCGTCCCAAACCCTGATGCGGGTGCGCGCGTCCACGCGGTTCTAACATCGAATAAGTGCAGGCCCGATTGCACACCAACTAACAGTCATCGGGCTTCCAAAATTCGCAAGAGACCGTTATGTCTGTGCCCATAGGGCCCTAAAGTGAAGGGGCCCGCGACCCCTTGCCCGGCCGTCGCGCCGGGCGATTTTGTATCTGGAGGCCAGAAATCATGTACGAGATCTTGATGCCCAAAGCCACTGCCGTGTGGTTGATCGACAATACCGGCCTGACATTCGACCAGATCGCAGCTTTCTGCGGCCTGCATCCGCTGGAAGTTAAAGGGATTGCCGATGGCGACGTCGCAACCGGTGTGCGCGGTTTGGATCCAATCGCCAATTCGCAATTATCGCGTGAAGAGATTGCGCGCGGGGAAGCCGACCCAAATTATAAGATTAAGCCGCTGGAAGGCCGCAAGTTAGATTTGCCACCGGTGAAGAAGCGGGGTGGTCGCTATACGCCGGTATCGCGTCGCCAAGACCGCCCAGACGCGATCGCTTGGTTCTTGCGCTACCATCCAGAAGTCACGGACGCCCAGATGGGCAAGTTGATCGGCACCACCAAGTCGACCATCGAAAGCGTGCGCAGCCGCACCCATTGGAACAGTGCCCAAATTAAGCCGGTTGACCCCGTAACGATCGGCCTGTGCACGCAGATTGAGCTTGACGCTTTGGTCAAAGCGTCCTCATCGCGCCGTGCAAAAGCTGCAGCCGAAGCGGGCATTATTGATCCTGAAGAAGGTCCAAGCCTGCAGCCTGCCTCAAAGCCCAGCTTCTATGTGGATGAGAGCGAATATTGATCCTTTGCCGAAAGGCGAGATCAGTGCACGTCAAAGCCCTTCCCCGTCGATGGGGAAGGGCTTTTTCTTGGGCGACCTGGCGGGTGACCCCGAATCCCCCGGCGTCTCAGATGGGTGCGCCTAGAGTGACTTGCGCCCACTCAGAAATTCCATCGCTCAGACCAAGCTATTGCGG
The DNA here is from genome assembly GCF_002105465.1 of Aquidulcibacter paucihalophilus. Taxonomy (GTDB): domain Bacteria; phylum Pseudomonadota; class Alphaproteobacteria; order Caulobacterales; family Aquidulcibacteraceae; genus Aquidulcibacter; species Aquidulcibacter paucihalophilus. The sequence continues at coordinate 27,520 of NZ_NCSQ01000144.1, read as the reverse complement.
GCATTCAAGAAGTAGTCTTGGATAGCAAAGTCCGGGGGCGGATGGGACACTGGGGGGCATATGGGACGGGTTCAATCATGGTTATCGCGTGCCCATCCGGCGGCTTTCATTGCCTATGGTGGTCTTGTTGCCTTTTGTGCCTATTTCTCGATGTTCGCGTTTCGCAAGCCGTTTTCAGCAGCGACCTATGAAGATGTCGCGGGCTGGGGCTTTCTTCTCGATTACAAGGTCGCCTTGGTAATCGCCCAAGTGCTGGGTTATGCCGTCTCGAAATTCATCGGCATTAAGGTCATTGCGGAATTAGATGGAGCCAAACGGGGGGTCGCCATCTTGGCCTTGATCGGCCTTTCTTGGTTTGCTCTGATCCTATTCGCGCTTGTGCCAGCCCCTTGGAATGTCGCAGCCTTGTTCCTTAATGGGTTGCCTCTGGGGCTGATTTGGGGCTTGGTTTTCAGTTTCTTGGAGGGGCGCAGGACCTCTGAGGCTCTTGGCGCAATTCTATGCGTCAGCTTCATTGTCTCTTCTGGCATTGTGAAGACTGTTGGAAGCCTTTTGATGAGCCAGTTTGCCATGAGCCCCTTCTGGATGCCAGCGGCAGCTGGGGCATTATTCTTTCCGCTATTGTTCTTGGCCGTCTGGGGCCTATCCCTGTTGCCGCCTCCCTCAGAAGAGGACCAAGCCCAGCGCGTCCGTCGCGCACCCATGCAGCCCAAAGAGCGTAATGGCTTTATGTTGGCTTATGCGCCCGGCCTTATCCTTCTTGTTGGTGCCTATGTCTTTCTGACCGCCTTTCGCGATTTCCGCGACAATTTCGCTGCCGAGATTTGGCGCGACCTTGGCCAAGCCAATGGTGCCGCGATCTTCACCCTATCTGAGTTGCCGGTTGCCGTGGTGGCTTTGGCCATCTTAGCCTCTCTTATGGTAATCAAGGATAATCGGATTGCCTTTCTCGTCGTGCATGGCATTTTAGCGGCAGGCTTTGCCTGTATTGGCCTGTCGACTTTGGCCTTCCAACTTGGGTTGATTGGTCCCATTCTCTGGATGATTTTGGTGGGCGCAGGCCTTTATGCGGCATATACACCGTTCAATACGGTCCTCTTTGACCGACTGGTGGCAGCCAGTGGTCGTGTCGCCACGGCCGGCTTCCTAATCTATGTTGCTGATTCGGTTGGCTATATTGGTAGTATCAGCCTGCTTCTGACCAAGAATCTGGGCAATATCCACCTCGCTTGGGTGCCATTTTTTGTCCAAGCTGCCTATGGCGTTGGCTTTGTCGGCTTCCTCGGCATTTGTGCCTCAGCGCTTTACTTTCGCAAACGTTTGGTACGTTGACGGGGCGCTCCAGCCCTATAACCTGGCATGCAAGGTCATATCATCTGGCTTCACAAGCATGGATGAGCTGAAGCCAGAGTGAGACACGTATGGCCTTCTAGACCCGCACATTCAGCCTCGAATGGCTTGGCTAAGGGCAGCAGCGCCTTGCAGGATGAAATCGTGATCTGAGCTTAAGACAAAAAGGCTTGCCCCTTTTTCCCGCCAAAGCGGCACATCACTGCTCCGCGCAAGGAACATCCCCGTGACCCGCCCAGCGGCCTTTCCAGCTTCAACGATCCGTTCGACGGCTGCCACGACGATTTCATCATCGGGGGTTATCGCGCCATAGGCGACGGTCAGATCCGCGCGGCCAATAAACAGCGCGTCAATTCCCTCTACCCGCGCGATAGCCTCACATTCTTCAACGGCTTCAACGTCTTCGATCTGTGCAATGACGATGACGTTTTTAGCGGTCTCACGATGTTTCGCCATGCCCTTGGTTGTAAAGCCAGCTGAGCGGCTAGAACCGGCATAACCGCGACCTCCCGGGCCATAGTGACAGGCTTTCACGGCATCGGCGGCCTCCTTGGCACTGCGAATATGGGGAAGAACAACACCATCGGCACCACAATCAAGGGCATTGAGAATGTGCTCATGACTGCTTGATGCAGGCCTCACAAGTACGGGTTTTGCATAGGCTCGTGCGGCCAGAATGCATAAGTCTAAGCTTGTCCGGTCGAACGGGGCATGTTCGGCATCGAGGACTAAACAGTCCAGCGAACTCAGGCTCAAGACCTCGACAATCATTGGGCTGGGTGTCTTGACCCAGGTCGCGGCAATCACGTCACCCGCGCGCAGCTTATCCCGAAACGTGCTCACGCGGCCTGGCTCCATAGTTTGCTGCTCGCTAATTCGGCACCATCAACCAGTGTTTTGAGTTTGGCCCAGACAATTTCAGGATCAACCGCCCCAAACCCTGCAAAGGTCGAAAAGCCGCAATCGGTGCCCGCAATCACGCGCTCTCGACCAATGATTCCAGCAAACCGCTCAAGGCGTTCTGCCACAACCCGGGGATGTTCAATGAAGTTGGTCGTCGAATCGATGACGCCCGGGATCAGAACTTTGTCGTCTGGAATGATCGCTAGCATTTCAACAAAATAGTTCCAGTCGTGCTGGTGACGTGGATTGGAAGTCTCAAACAAAAGGCCTGCTGGCTTGGCCTTCATCAGCGTTGGCAGGATCACGCCCATTTCAACATCATGATGGTGCGGCCCTTCATAATTTCCCCAGCAGACATGCATACGAACACGTTCAGCCGGCACATTACGCAGTGCATGGTTCAGCACATCGACATGGGTGCCGATGAGTTTGAGATAGTCCTCATCGCTACGATCCTTGTACATCATGTGCCGACCGAGCCCTAAATCTGGGCTGTCGAGTTGCAAGATCAGGCCAGCCGCGACGATTGCCTCATACTCTGGCCGCATCGCCTCGGCGAGGGCCTCAAGATAATCATCCTGTGTTGGGTAATGCTCATTGGGTTGAAAGAGCGCGATAACGCCGGGCGAAGCAGCATTCATGAAGCCTGCAACAGGCATATGCTTCGCGATGGCTGCTGCCATGAAGCGGAGGTCGGCCTTGAGAGGCTCCATCGACTTCACGGCGACCGGACCGATACATTTCGGACGCCGATAGGTCGGCGTACCGCCAGCACTGGCTTGGCGTTGTAGAAAGCTTGGAAAAGCCTCGAGGTCAGACGGTGGGGTTCGCGGACTATCACCGTCAAAACCTGTGATCCGGTCCTTGATATAGGTCGCATAGGAAATTTTGGACATTTCTCCATCTGAAACCAAATCGATCCCAACCCGAACTTGGTTCGCGACGGTCTCATCAACTGCTCTACCAATCACCTCGTCAAATTGGGCTTGGTCAATAGGGTCGCCACGTTCGGCGGCAAAAATCAGGTCCGTGACGGCCTTGGAACGCGGCAATGAACCGACATGGGTAGTTAGAATGCGGTCGCTCATGCGTTCATCTCCTGCTTTGGCGTTGCTTTTAGGGTCTTTAGCCAGTCTGAAATGGCCCGACGGAAGGCTGATGGCTGCTCTAGCGGCACCAAATGCCCGGCGTCTTCAATCTCGATAAGGCTGGCGTTACGATTGCGGGCAGCCATGTGGGTGTGCCAAGCCAGCGGACATAACCGGTCGTCAGCCCCAGCAAGGATAAGAAGTGGGCCCTTGAAGCCGCCAATCACGTCGCACAAGGCTGGCCGGGTTCGAAGCGCCTCGCTTTGACGCAAAAACACGTCCGGCCCAAGGCCTATTCCCATTTTCAATGTTAAGTCGAGGATTTCTGAACGCTTTTGGCCATGCGAGGCAGGGCTCAGATAATGTGGTTTGAGCTCGTCTCGCACGACCTCGAGCAAGTGGCCGTTTCGAACTCGGGCTTGTTGGGCCAGGCGGGCAGCCGATCTTTCGGGTAAATCGGCCGTGCAATTGGTGCTGGAAAGCACCATCCCAACCAAGCGCTCTGGTGCGAGCTTAGCCATCATCAGCCCCACAATAGCCCCCATGGAAAAGCCGATTGGGATGATGGGCCCTATAATTGTCTTCAGGACATCATGGGCCAAGCTCTCAACATGATTTGATTGTGTGAGGTCAGCAAACTCATTTGGGTAGCCAGGGATCGATCCTACATCCTGCCACAGCCTGTGGTCGCACATGTGGCCTGGGATCCAAACAAGGGTTGGAGGTGCCGTCACAACAATCGTGCCGACCGACCGGACAGCAATTCCCCCGCGAACAAACGTTGTTCGGGAGAAATGTCTGGGCTCTCAATTCGCTCTAACAGCATAGCGACAGCCGCTTGGGTCATGCGCCGCACAGGCTGACGTATCGTCGTGAGTTGATAGGCCTCCCAAGTTGCAGGGCTCACGCCATCAAAGCCTGTGATCGATAATTCGTTTGGAACCTTTTTGCCAATAATATTTCGCGCCGTGTCCATGGCTCCAATCGCCATTAAATCATTGACGCAAATCAGCGCATCCAGCTTGCCATCTGTCAGGTCCATCAATGTCCTTAGGCCGGCACCGCCACTTTCATAATCGAACCGACCCCGGACAAATTGGGCTTGTATGCCATGATGGGCGAGGCGATTTATCGCTGCATTGGCGCGTTCTTCACCGACATAAGAATCAGCAGGGCCGCCGATAATCCCAAAGCACCGATGGCCTGCTTGCACCAAACCGTCCACCAAAGCACGCTCGCCCAAGTCAGAATCACAACAGACGCTGGCGACCGGCACCCCCTCACCAACACGATTATAGAGCACCAAGGGGACCCCGCGGTTGGAGAAGGCAACCAATTGATCCGTAGACAGACGGGCGGCAACGACCGCGCCATCGACGCGGTAACGCCAGACCTGACCTAAGACTTCCTCGACATCAGATTCTGCGGCCAAACTGAACAAAAGGACGCGCACCCCATGTTGTGACAAACGTTGGGTGAGTTCGGCCAAAACCTCTGGATAATAGAGATTTGTTAGATTGGAAATAATGATGGCAACGAGGTTGGAGCGCTTGGTAATCAAACCTTGAGCAATGGCATTGGGTTCATAGCCTAGCGCTTGAGCCGCCTCGACAATGCGAGCCCGTGTAGCAGGAGCGACGGAGGCACCTTTCCTAAAGGCCCGGCTGACAGCGGACTGGGACACGCCGGCGCGACGTGCAACATCATAGGATGTCACCCCAGTCTTTTCTTGTGTGGTTTGATCAAGCGGCTTCTTTTTTGCCATAACGTCGCACCCGAATATCTGCCTGCTCTTTATGGCCTGCAAAGCCTTCTATGGCGCAAAGGCGTGAGCAGTATTCACCTATCATCACACTGGCCTCATCGGTCAAGACACGTTGATAAGTGCAGGTCTTGATGAATTTCCCAACCCACAGCCCGCCGGTAAAGCGAGCATTGCCGCGCGTTGGTAAAGTGTGGTTGGTGCCGATGACTTTGTCACCATAGCTGACATTGGTGCGAGAGCCCAAAAAGAGAGCGCCATAATTCGTCATGTTTTTCAAGAAATAGTCCGGGTCACGGGTCATGACTTGGACATGTTCCGAGGCAATTTGGTCGGCAATTGTGACCATCTCTTCATAGCTATCGGCAACGATGACTTGGCCATAATCAGCCCACGCCTTTCCCGCGATCGCCGCTGTTGGCAGGATTGTCAGCTGTCGCTCGATCTCTGCCATCGTATCCCGCGCAAGCCTCTCGCTATTGGTAAGCAAGACTGCCGGTGAATTGGGGCCATGTTCGGCCTGACCTAACAGATCGGCGGCACATAGCTCGCCATCGACGCTCTCATCGGCAATGACGAGGGTCTCGGTTGGGCCGGCCAATAGGTCGATGCCGATGCGGCCAAAGAGTTGGCGTTTGGCTTCGGCGACATAGGCGTTGCCCGGACCTACGATCATATCAACCGGGGCAATGGTTGAGGTTCCAAGCGCCATAGCGGCAACCGCCTGCACCCCGCCGATACAATAGATTTCGTCTGCGCCCGCCATGTGCATCGCAACCACAATGGCTGGATTGGGTACGCCTTGATAGGGTGGTGCAACCGAGACAATGCGCTTCACGCCTGCCACTTTTGCCGTCACCACACTCATATGGGCCGATGCGACCAACGGATATTTGCCGCCGGGGACATAACAACCCACACTGTTCACCGGCAAATTCTTGTGCCCCAAAACGACGCCTGGTAAAGTTTCTACTTCAACATCCTTGAGGGCATCTTTTTGGATTTGGGCAAAATTGCGTACCTGTGTCTGCGCGAACCGAATATCTTCAATCGTTTGCGGGCTTAGAGCGCGATACGCAGCATCGATTGCATCTGGACCTAATCTAAAATTATCTGGTGCCCAATTGTCGAGTTTCGACGACCAATCGCGGACAGCATCATCGCCTCTGGCCTTGATATCCTGAATGATGGCCTCAACAGTAGCCCGAACGCCAGCATCGGCCTCTTCAGCTGCCGTTTCACTGATTCCGGTTTTTAGATATTTGGCCAAATCAGCCTCCCAACGCTTGCCACATAGCTCGATTGCACGATACGCTAGCCTAAATGACTGCGAAGTCAAAGACCAAATTGCGGAAACAAGAATGGGATACAGTGATGGGTAAAGGCACAAGGCTACCAGCTTGGGCACAGGGGCTATTAGGGCGGCAAGCAGTCGTAACCGGGGCCAGTCGGGGGCTGGGGTCAGCCATCGCAATTTATCTGGCGGAGGCAGGTGCTAGGGTCCATGCCGTGGCGCGAAACGCGGTCGATTTGCAAGAACTGGCTGATCAAAACGCGAATATTCTGCCGATGGTCGGCGATGTGACCGACCCTGAATTCATTGCGGATTTGGGTAAGCTTGAGATCGACATCCTCGTCAATAATGCCGGCATGAATCGCCCGCTTCCAATCCAAGAGGTCGACCCAGAGACACTCGACAGGATGCTGGAGCTGAATGTACGCGCTGCCTATTTAGTTGCTCAAGCCGCGGTAAAATCGATGTTGGCCCATGGTCGTGGCGGTTCAATCATCAATATCACCAGTCAGATGGGTCATGTCGGGTCGCCAAGGCGCACCGTCTATTGCATGACCAAACATGCGTTGGAAGGATTGACCAAGGCCATGGCGGTAGAGCTTGCGCCCCATGGCATTCGGGCAAACTCGGTGGCCCCGACCTTTATCGAGACCCCGATGACTAAGCCTATGTTGGACGATCCCGCTTTCTTTAGTTTTGTTAAGGGCATGATCCCTATGGGCAAAATTGGGCAGGTGGAAGATGTTGCGGCTGCGGTCTTGTATCTTGCAAGCCCTGCCTCCGGCATGGTGACGGGCACAAGCCTGCTCGTTGATGGCGGCTGGACAGCACAATAGGCAAGAAAAAGGGCTGAAGCGCTTCCACTTCAGCCCGTCATTCTTAAGTAGGCGCGAGATCAGAAGCGCAGATTTGCCTTAATGCCCCAGAGCTTAGGTGGCGCATAGCTGGCCTGGAGGGCACCGCCGCCGCCCCAAACGAAACGGGTCGCCGTTGCTTCATCGGTCACATTGTTGACAAAGGCACCCACGGACAGATTGTCATTCAGGTCCCATGTAACGCGCAGGTCCAGTTTTGTGTAAGCGTCCTGCTTGTCCAGAATTGAATTAGCAGGTTGGCCGTAGAAACCGCTATTGAACGTCAGGACGGCTAGGGGCGTGACTTGGCCTAGGCTGCCTAGGTCAAAGACATATTGCGCTGAGAAACTGCCCGAATAGTCAGATGCATATGGCAGTTTCTTGCCCGTCAGATCACACCCAAATGCGAGGGCTGGGGCGCCTGGAGCGCCAGTCCCGGTTCCTGGAACTGGACCACAATTATAGCCCGGTGCGAAAATGCGACGCTGCCCAGCATTGGCAATCGTGATGCCATTGACAATTGTGGGGGTGAGTTGGGTTGCATCTGCCACAACAATCGAGGTCCCAAATGGCAAAGGCACATTGGTATAGTCGGTGTATTTCGCATCGAGGACAGACAGCGAGAGGTTTAGGGTCAAATCATCAATCGGACGCCAGATAGCCTCAATTTCAGCGCCAGTGGCCTCGGCTTTACCGCTGTTTTCGATGATCGACAGGGTCGTATTGCCTGCCGGGATCTGCCGCTGCTCTTGCAGGCTGTCATATTGGTTGAAGAAAGCAGCAATGTTTAACTGCAGCGTATTGTCTAAGAAGCGGTTTTTGCTGCCGATTTCAAACGCGGTGACTTCCTCGGGCTTGAAGGTTGGGGTCAGAGCAGCTTGGTTTTGACCTGAGTTAAACCCACCCGAGCGGAAGCCCGTCGAAACCGACCCGTATAGCAGGCTGTCTTCACTAAGTTGGTAATCGGCGGCTAAGCGCCACGTCAACTTTTCAAACTCAGCCGTATCATAGGTCGCCCCGGTAAGCACCGCCGGATTGGCGGCCAAACAAGCAAAGCCTGGACGTGGCTGGATTGCGGTTGCCGCAAAGACGCAATTGGTTGGCGCGCCCTTGGAACCAAAAGCACCTGCTGGAATGCCGCCGGTAGCCAAGGTGATCGCGGTCCCCACTGGCGTTGGCGGTGTCCCGGTCAAAGGAAGCACGGATGCCGCATTGGCGAATTTGAAGTCCTTCGTATCACGGGTAAATCGAAGACCGGCCGTCAGCTTCAAGGCTTCGTTCACCGCGTAGGTGCCCTGGGCATAAGCTGCAATCGACGTCGTATCGGCGCGCTGTTCATCATAGAAACCGGCCCCAGCAACGGGCAAAGTGACGGGTGCCCCCACCCCACGGATGGTCCGTGGCACTTGCTCGTTGATAAAGACGCCGCGCAATTCGTCGTCAAAATAATAGGCTCCGACAACATAGCTCAGCGGCCCGTCCCCGCGTGACAAGATTTGGAATTCTTGGCTGAAAGTCTTCGCTGATGTTAGCTGATAGTCTGTACCGATTGTGCTGGCGGAAAAATCCGTATCGGACGTGCGCACCGCTTCAAAGTCCGCAAAGCCGGTAATGGACTTAAGGGTGAAGGCGTCAAACTCATAGGCAATGTTGGCGCTGGCCCCAGTGGAGCTTAGGTCCAAAATAGTCTTTTGGTCGGTGTCAATCGTATAGGGGTCGCCAGCCGCAAACAGCGGAATGCCGGCATCAATGGTCAGTGGCGCATCGACCACCCCATCGCGGTTCCCCCCGCGCGTATTCAAGTTGCGGATCGGGGTTGCATTGAACAATTGCTGATTTGAAGGGACGTCAAAGAAAGTGCCGACAAGCTTATAGCCAAACGCCGATCCCCCCGCGCCACCACGGGTTCCTTGGTCAATCTTGATGGTCGCTGTCAGCTTGTCTGTTGGCTTCAAAAGTAAAGCTGCCCGCAAATAGCGCGTCTTTTCATCAAACAGATTACTGCCATTTGGATTGACGTTCTTGACATAGCCATCATCATCTTCCGAAGCCCCACTGATGCGCAAAGCGGCATTGTCGCTAATGGGGATGTTCACAAATGACTCGATGCGAACTTTGTTGTTCTCGCCGATTGTGACGTCTAGCCCGCTCTTAAACTGTCCCATGCGTGGTTGAGCCGTCGCGATAGAGATATTGCCGCCAAATGTGTTGCGGCCATAGAGGGTTCCCTGTGGGCCACGCAACACTTCAACGCGATCAAGATCAACGAAGCCTAAAGTCGCCTGTTGGGCACGCGATTGGTACACGCCATCAATGAAGAATCCGATTGTGGTATCGCCATTGACGCCGACATTCTCGGTACGAACCCCGCGAATGGCGGGACGGGCGTCAACACCGGAACGACCAAATGTTAGACCGGGTACCGAGTTTTCGAGGCGTGACATGTCGGTAAGGCCGCGCGCTTGAATTTGGGCAGCGCTAAAGGCGGATACAGACAGGGGTACATTCTGCAGGTTTTCTTCGCGCCGCTGTGCCGTCACGACAACGGTTTCAATGCCACGCTCAGGCTCGGCTGCCGCATCCGAGGGACTTTGTTGCGCGAAGCTCGGCGTTGCGACCATAAAAGCCAAGCTAGAAATGGTTGCTAAAAGTGTTGTTTTTGTCGCGTGAGTGACGAAATTATTCAGCATCGCAAGGACCCCCTCGATTTTCCGAAAGATAATATGATTGTATTATGACTTCGAATGCAAGCAGAATTTAACAGGGTCAAGTGCTGTCTGGGCGTAATTTATGACCTTGCTGCGCGAGAAATCTGCAAGTGTGGCAGAAATGCCCGCAAACTGGTCTATAGCCCTGCTCAACGAGGCAGATGCAACCCAGCCTTTTTCGCATGCGCATGCAAAACTGAGTCGCTCTTAGACGAGATATTCAAACAGAGCCAAGGCGATCAATGTGGCCATAAGATAGGCCAGCAACCACAGGCTCTGCTTATCTATCGCGCCCGGCATCGCATTCCAATTCCCATCCTTGAGCGGCCGGCCTTCCGCCGCAAACCGGGCTTGTTGACCGGGTACGGAATAAGGGGACCATTCGGCTTGCTTGCCGTCCAAGATGCGGCTTGCGGTCCATCCGACCATGATGGTTGCCGTCCCGCCGATTAAACAGAACCAAGGCCAAGCAATATCGGTGTAATTTGCGACGAACGCAATGAGAGCAAAGCCTGCAACGACTCCGACCATCAGGCCGCGCTCAGTTGTGTGCTTTGAGAAGAAGCCCAAGCCATACATGCCAAGCTTTGCTCCAACAAAATAGCTGCCAATCTTGCTCAAAACTTCAAGAATAGAGCCGTTGGATTGATCGTAGAGGATAGCAGGGCCAATGATGATCACCGCCCAAATGACCGTCGCAATGCGGGTTGCACGGAGATAATGCGCGTCGTCTCCATCTTTTTTGAAATAGCGCTGATAGAAGTCGACCACGCTGGCCGTCGCCATCGAATTGAAAGCAGAGCTTAACGTAGACATGGAGGCCGCCAGAACTGCTGCTGCCAGAATGCCGAGCAGTCCTGGCACGCCAGACTCTGAGGCAAACTGTAAGATGATCTGATTGGGTTGGTCGAAAGGCTTGCCGTCATAATAGCCATAGGCGAGCACGCCGATGAAGAAGAACAGAAAATAGATCGGAAATGCGGCATAGCCCATTAAAAGATACGATTTTTTCGCATCACCTATATTTTTCGCCCCTAAAGTGCGCTGAACCATCATTTGGTTTGCGCCATAAACGGTGATGTGAAACAAGGTCATGCCAAACAGGCCCGAATAAATGGTTGTCGCCACACTTGGGTCGGGTGTGACATCCATCGCACTCAATCGCCCCAATTCCTTGAGGTTTGCCAAGACCTCACCAACTGGTGTCGGCATAGCAACAAAAAGCGCGATGAGAATAACGATCGCGCCACCAAACAAAACCACTGCTTGGAAAACATCGGTCCAAATGACGGCCAACATGCCGCCCATCGTCGTATAGATGAGAGCCATGATGGTCACGATGACCACAGCCATGGGGATGGACATTCCGGTAATGAACTTCAAAACAAGGGCGGTCGCAAACAGGATCGCGCCAGTTGATAAGCCTTGTGTCACCAAGAAAATAATCGACATGACGGCCCGACTTAGCTGTCCAAACCGACGTTCTTGATACTCATAAATTGAGGCAACCCCACTCATGTAAAAGAAGGGTAGGAAGAAGCCTGTGACCAGAATAATGACAATGGGATAATTCAAATGAATGGCTAAAGCCGCCAGTCCATCCTTATAGGCCCAGGCCGGCGCGCCCAAAAAGGAAAGTGCACTGATATAGGTGGCAATCACCGACAGACCGATGGCCCACCACGGAGTTGAACCGTTTCCGAGGTTAAATTCTTTGGCTGTCGTGACTTTGCGACCCAAGACAAATCCCAGCACCAGATTGCCAATCAAAAAGGCGAAGACGATTGCCCAATCAAGTGCGTCAAACTTCATGTCATGCCCCCGCCTTTGCTGTAGCCAATGGGCCCGCAAACAGATCTATGCCGAACTGCTTGAGCAGATCGATCATATCGATAAAAACCCAGTTTTCACTCAGGAAGTCGCCATCGCGACGCCAGAAATCCATAACCCGCATGGTTATGCGCTTGTTGGTTGCTGGAAGCCCTAACCACCCATCGCCCAAATGCGTTGCGTTTATGCTGGGCCAGCCTGAAGATGCGACAAAAGCACCATCCCCAATGCGACACCGGTGATTGCCGCCGATGCGGTCTGGAAACGCGGTCAAAAAGGGTTGCTGGTGTGCCCGCTCATAATCCTGATGCCCGCGGGCGCTGCCGATGCCACCGGGCCCATACCAATGAAACTGAGGGGTCCAAAAGCGGGTCATGCCCATGCTCTTTAGGGACTTGCCGTCATAACTCATGAGGCCGGCAATCATGGCTTCAACCAATTTCAGGCTCTTCTCGCTCTCCGAAGCCTCCGACAGGCCGAGGTAAAGGCCGTCTTGGGTGGCTGGTGCAGGCGACAAGGATTCACCCAATTGTGCTCGAACCGGCCAAACGCCACATTCTATCATCAGCCGTGCAATGTCGAGGATGACAATACTTTCAACAACTTGACCATGCTCCATTCGCTCAAACCAGCCAAAACGAAGCCAGTGCGGACGATGGGTTGCGGCAATCCCAAAGAAGTCCTTTTCAAACCTGCCAACGAGCCAACCGTAACTGGCAATCCAATCGCCTGATTTGAAAACCCCCTGCATCAGGATGTCGGTGCGGCGTTCGAGGTCGGAGAAAGACGCCACTAAAGGGGCGAAGAAACCCTCATAAATGGCGTTTCGACCAACCAAACTGTCCCCGGTGGCACGGTCAAATGGGGCACATACTGACATGACACAGTTTGGGGCATAGAGTTCGTCCAGGAGGCTGGACGCGCTGAGGCTTAAGTCGCGCGCCGCATTGATCGCGCGCCAGTAGTCTGGTTTGAGGTTTTTCGGTTCGTTCATCCAAAGTATATTGACTTCGAATGCAACGGTCGTAAACCCTTATTTTGAAGCAAGTGGCTTTTAGGGTGATGAAGAATCTGTCGATCGACAGGTTTTGACGATTGGATGGTTGGGGTGGATCAGGATTTTGCTTCTATGTCCCGCGAAGGTCTGCGTCCGAGGCACGCAGAAGATTGGGAAGCGCGTTTGGTGCGCTACGTAGATCTGCGTCCGTGCTATAATGCGTTCATCGATTGTCGTTCACCGGGGTCGGAAGCAAAAGAGAATTTCACCATTATTGGCCCCGGGGTTTCTGAAAATCCCGATCAATATGTCCATATTGCTGAGCCGCATGGCTTTAATATTGGTGGTGCCCGCCAACCACCTGGATGTGTGAACTCTCAGCATAGCCACGATACGGCAGAAGTATTTCTCGTTCATACGGGGCATTGGCGCTTTGATTTGGGCGAAAAGGGTCAAGATGCCCAGGTTGAAATGGGGCCCGGGGATGTCATTTCGATTCCGACGGGCCTGTTTCGCGGCTTTACCAATATTGGCGAAGATATCGGCTTCCTCTGGGCGGTTCTGGGCGAGGATGATCCCGGTCGTGTTCTTTGGGCACCCGATGTTTTCAAATTGGCCCGAAAGCATGGACTTGTGCTGTTGGAGACCGGTCAGTTGATCGACACGGTGGCGGGGCAAACGGTGCCAGCCGATGCCACCATCATGCCCGAAACAACCTCAGAGCAAGTTGCCTCACTGCGCGTCGTCACGCCGGCAGAGGCGGCATCTTTTGTTGCCAAAGCAAGGCCAGGCACCTACCCGATAATCCATAAGGACGGCATCTTGCGCGGTGAGCATGGTTTCAGTTTGTCGCAAGTTTCGCTCAATGCGGGCCAAGAGCTTGAAGAAATAGCTGGTGCGGTGCTGTTTGTTCATCGAGGTGCGCTGACCCTTATATGTGGTAACGGTCCCTTGCCTTTAGAGATTGGCGATACATTGTCTGTTCCTCAGGAAGAAACGCCCAAGATTATTGCCAACCAAGACAGCCTTATCCACGTCGTCAAAAAATTATAGGGCCACAATGAGCGCTTTGGGCCTTTATGGTCGAGACATAGCCGACCTGCTTGCGCCTCAAGGTGCACGCCGACAGCCCATGCAGGGCTTTGATCCGATTTATGTGGACATCATTGACTATATCATTCGCTGTACGCACCGAATTTGGGAGGAAAAGGACATTGGTCTTATCGCCACCCATTATAGTCCCGATTGTCCGATCCATTTGATGAGTGGCGATGTCGCTGGGGTTGAGGGTGTGATCACGGGCACGCTCAAAACCTTGCACAGCTTTCCGGATCGAACCTTGGTCGGCGAGGCGGTTATCTGGTCGGGGAATGAGACCGATGGCTATCATTCATCTCATCGCATCACGAGCCACGCTACCCATCAGGGCGACGGCGAATTTGGACCTGCGACCGGGCGCAGGGTCTGTTTCACGACCATTGCCGATTGCTTGTGCCTTGAAAACCGCATCGTCGAAGAATGGCTTGTCCGAGACAATGCCAAGATTGCCCGCGATTTGGGGACCAGCGCGAAGGCTTTAGGGCAGGCGCAAGCCAAGGTCTTGCCAGCGACCGATGCCGGGATCGCAGACTGGCGGGCAAAACTTATTGACGACATTCTTGGCCAGGGGCCATTGGACTTTAGAGACCCATCGTTTCCTGATCCAGCTCAAGATCCTGATGAGTTTGCCTACCTCGTGTTTCAGCAGATTTGGAACTTGCGTCGCTTATCGCGGGTGAGAGAGATCTATGCCCCCCATGCCCATTGGGCCGGGCCGGATGCCCGGCTGCTGTTCGGCCATGGCGAAATCGCAGGATGGATTGGCGCGATTTTGTCCATGTCTAAAGGTGCGCGGGTTCGCGTTGACCATATTGGATCCGTCACCGAAGGGCCCTTTACCGACATCGCAGTGCGTTGGAGCTTTGCCGGTACCCATGACAGCACGGGGCTATACGGCCCACCAACGGGTGTGCCGCTCTATATTCTGGCGATTAGCCATTGGCGCACCTTGGGCGGCGTCATTGTCGAAGAAACCACCATTTTCGACGAGATCGCCCTGTGGCATCAACTGAGCGGTGGAGCATGAGCGCCATGACCTTGGGCGAGATGTTGACTGAACTCTATGTCAACGAAAATGTCGGCGCGCTTGAACGACTTTATCTGCATCGGGCCACCCGACGTAGCCGCGGCGAACTTATCTTCGGGCGAGACGCCATCCGACAGCAAGCCCTAGCCGACCTCGCCGAGTTTTCAGGTTGGCACTTCCAAGTTAACGCCAGCACAGACGCGTTTGCAGATGTTGAGTGGTTATCGCCTGATGGCGCAACTATGCGGCGACACTACTGGATCACACTGGAAAATGGCCGAGTAGCTGCGGATAGAGTGATTGCGCTGCTGCCTCACGCGGAACCACTTCAGCAATATCATCAGCTGCTTGGTGAATTAGATTCAGGTCACGGGCAAGTCGGACCGGGTGACCTTGTTGGGTTCAGCTCGATCGCTCAATGTCTGCACAAGATTTGGAACGGCAGGCAGGTTGGGGTCCTAAACGCGCTTTATGATCTTGAAGCACGCTGGACTGGCCCCGGCTCAGAGGGCGGTCTGTTAGACCTCAAAAGCTGGTGGCTCGCACAATTCTTGGCTTTTCCACAATCCCATGTCCAATTTGAACGAGAACTGGCTTTCGAAGATACTCGAGCGCTCCTCTGGCAATGGGCCCGCATCGACATCCATGGGCGTCGCGACCGCGTTGCTGGCAGCACGTGCTTGCACCTGGTAGGCGACAGAATCGTAGAAGAGACCACACTCATTGAGTAAGGCGCGCCCTTCTTGGGGGCACACGCCGGGCGATGCCAGCTCGCTTTCGATTTTCGCCTTCTCTCTGCGTTGCGGCGCGGTTGGATTATTCACGTGCTCCGGGCAGGGCTCTTCTGCCCGCAGACCGATATCGCACGGATCGCAGCCTTGCCTGTATCACCTTTGTTCAGCTTCAGAGTGCTTATCTCACCGGCCGACGAACTTTGGCGCTGCGTCAAAGTCGGACGGTGTGAAAGGCTTATCGGTGAAGAGGAAAGGGTAATAATAGGTTCGAAGCTGGGTGTGATAAGCTCGCACGCGTTCTTGATAAGCCAAGTGTGCTGCTACATCCGTGCGAGCAAGGCGGTGTAGACCGCGCTGGATCGCGATAGGCGGCAGAGCGAGGGCGACAAGTCCTGCCCGGGTATCACGCGAAGCGATTCCTTCGCGATAAGCACGAGACATTGGAGCAACCTGTTCATCACCTAAGTGCTGGAAAGCATAGTACCACTTCCACTCAAACGGCCTTTGCATGGGCGGTGATTTAGCATATTCTGGATAGAGCTTGTAAAAACGCTGCAGGGTCGCTTCGCGATCTAGGTCCCAAGCATCATGCACTGCCTCGCGATTTTCGCGCATGATCGCAGCCCCATCTGGAATGGGCGTTGTGGCATTGATAACGAGATTGGAGCCAGCGGGCGCAATCAACGTAACCACAAACCAGATGGTGGCCAGCATGGCGGCATTGGTTGGCGAGCTTGCTCCGGCTTGTGCGACAAGGCTTGCAATGACGGTCCAAAACCCAAGCAGGACAAGGATGAGTGCCGTGAAGGCGAGCGTCTCGCCAAGTCCAGCACCGCTTACGGCAGCACCGATCCAGAAGACCACTATGAGAATCGCGCTGACCAAACCAAAGCGTGCCGCAATGCGGGGGATCCAAAGGCGCGTTCGGGCTTTTGGCATGACTTGCAAGCTCGACAGGCGTCCTGCCTCGCGTTCACCAGACCACAGGTCATAGAAGAGAACAATCAGAACCAAAGGTGCTAAATAGATCGCTACGAAGGCAAAATCGAAGCGGCCGGGTAAGGTCAGTTCGGGGTTTTGCGCTTCATTCTCATGAATTTGGCCCTCTAAAGCCAAAGCCCGAATACGCAGCACAGAGGGGGCAATATCGCGCTGGCCAAGGGCAGCAAAAGCAAGCGGGGCTGGCGGGTCCCAGGTGGGGTGAAAGCGATAATAGGCCGCGTCACCCGCCTCTGTCGCAAAGACTTTGATTGCAGCCGTATCCTTCTCTTGCAGCGCGATAACTTCGGTGATGGCGGCCCTTTGCTTCGCAACTTCCTGTAGCCCAAGCCCAACAGACCCGGCCGCCAAGGCGGCTAGGAGTGCAATCGCCCAAAGGCTTGCCCGCTGGCGCAATAGAAAGCCAATTTCTCGCCAGAAATGTTTCATAGAGCCCTGGCTCCTAGGGTGCGGGCACCAAAGCCTGCCAAAACGACCAAGGCAGCAAGCCAGGCTGCGAGCTTCAGGATTGGGGAGACGGCATTTGAGAAGCGCTCTGCGGTGCTGGTAGGTTTGAACCTAAAGTCAGGGGCTTTTGCCCAATAGTCCGCAGCGATTCGGGTGCGTTGTTCGGCTTGTCGATCCTTCGAGCGCGCCGCATCATCGGCAAGCTTTAGTTTATCGCGGTGGAGACCGTTGAGATATTGGACCATGGCGAAGCGATGGGCCTCACTTTGCTGCAGAAAGCGCAAATGGGTTTCAAGATCGGTTCCCGCTCCTGCCATCGAGACGCGGCGAACCGCCAAGGCTGGGCTTAAAATTGAAAGATACGACACGATTTGGCTTTGAGCGCGTTGGGTTGCGGCCAAGTCGGCAAAGTGCTTGTCGAACAGTCTGGAGGTCAGCGCCTCCCCTTCGGCAGAAACGGCCCCTCGGAAGTTGAAGGGGAGGTCCTCAATCTTTGTTACGCCGTACTGGGCCAGTGTCCGAGCTTTAAAGGCACCAAAGAAGGGATCGTCTGGATTATGGCTATCGCCCAATTCGCGCAGCTCTGCTTGAATCCTTAAATCGGTTGCGGCACGGGTGTCTAAAGGCATCAAGCGGCTTGCCAGTTCGGCAGCCCCACGCGGGGCAATGATGGCGACAAAGCACCATATTCCAATCAAGATCAGCAAAGCAGCTTGCCCTGATCGGGCCAGAGCTGAAGCGGAAACGATCCCAAGAACCCAGATCGCCACATAAAGGCCGTAGCCAAGCCCGATCATGGCTGCAGCAACGGCTTCGCTCGGCATCGCGATGGCCATTAGAATGAGGGCTAACCAGGCCGGTGCTAGAGCAGCAAAACCAACCGCACCAAGTGCAAGTGTCTTGCCAAGGACTAAATCTCTTGGCGTCACTCCAGAAGACAATAGCAGACGGAGGCTACCTCGCGTGCGCTCCCGCGTGATCATCGAGAAGCCTAGAAAGGTCAATAGAAGTGGGGCAAGCGTTTGTAGAACAAAGGCCGGCGTCAATTGACCAAAGCGCATCAGACTGGAGTTTTCGCGCACAGCCGAAATGGTTGCACTGTTTTGACGATGGCCCTCGAGATAAAGCGTTGTGCCGCTAAACGGGTCAATCCCCGGATCAAACCCGGCAAGTGAGCCAATCGGACGATAAACATAGCTGCCATAATGCACCATACGGTGTGGGTGGCGGGCAGGTTGGGCTTCAAACAGCGCGTCAGTTTGGGTCTGATTGGCAAGGCGGTTTTGACGCTCTTGTGCCATATGGGCGTGCGAGCTTGCTGCAGCGATAGTCGACAAAAGCGCTAAGGCGATCACGCCAATCAAGGCCACGCGTGAACGTATCATGAGGGCAAGTTCCGCCCGTGCGATCAAGCGGGCGCGTTTCATGCAGGGGTGTTTCCGAGGCGCGCTTGGGTGAAGGCACCATAGAGGGATTGCAAGTCAAACCTTGGGCTCGTCTGTTGGGCTTGCCATTGGGAAGCCAGTTTTCCGTCCATCATCAGGCCGATTGTGTCAGCGACATCAATGGCACCCAACAAGTCATGCGTCACCATCAAAATCGCTACATCCTTGGTCTTGAGGTCCACCAAGAGGGCATGGAAATCCTGTGTTGCTTGTGGATCGAGCCCGCTCGTCGGTTCATCCAGCAGAAGCACGGGGGTTCGACGTAGCAGGGCCAGTGCGATCGCTGTTTTCTGGCGCATCCCTTTGGAGAAAGTGGATAAGCGTTGATCATGGGCGGCAGAAGCCAGCCTGACTTGCGCAAAGGACGCGTCAATTTGGGCTTTAGACCGTGATTGACCGGCAAGGCTTAGGAAGTAGTCCACATTCTCCCGCGCGGTGAGATGTTCATAAAGGGCTATCGTTTCGGGCAAATAGGCGATCGCGTCCCGCACAGCATCGGGCTGATTGGCGGGGTCTTTGCCATCAACCAGAACCTGCCCGCTTGTGATGGGCAAAAGGCCCAACGTGGCAAACAAGGCTGTGGACTTTCCCGCGCCATTGCCGCCCAAAAGCGCATAAATATGCCCCGCTGGTACTGTCAGGGTCAAACCATCGAGCACGGTTTTCGAGCCGCGTCGAACCACAACATCCCGCAGCGATAAACCCCCGTCCCCCATCCGATCACCCCTTAGAAGCTGTAGCGCAAAGCCAAGGTCACATTACGTGGGGCACCTGGGGCAACCCAAAGCCTGCTGAATGAATTGGTGTAGAAAGTGGTGTCGGCGACATTATTGACCTGGCCATAGAGTTCCAAATTATCGGTTAGGTCATAGGTCGCAAACAAGCGCAGCGTCGTATAGGCGGGCAACTCAAAAGTCGTTGCCGTTTCTCCGAGACGTTCGCCCACATAGAGCAATCCGCCGCCGAGCTCTAACTCGCGCCCACCTAACTCAAACTCTTTCGAGACAAGCGCACTCACCGTATGCTCTGGTACATTGATTAGGCGGTCGCCTTTTTTAATGAGCGCAGCAAAATTAGGATCAAGCCCATCCTTGGCCACTTGCGCATCCACATAGGCGTAAGAGACTCTGAGATCGAGTTCGCCAGGTAGCTCTGCGGTCACGTCAATTTCAAGGCCACGGCTCTCGGCCTCGCCGATGGCGAGAGAAAAGCCCGCATTGACTGGATCTGCCGTGATGATGTTCGTCTTTGTCATGGAGAAGGCTGCAAAGGTCGCCTCCAGATCGCCATCGAGAAGCGTGATCTTACTACCCACTTCGACGGATTCAGATTCCTCTGGGGCAAAGGCCTTGCCTGCAAAATCTGTTCCCGAATTGGCCCTAAAGCCTTGTCCATATGACCCATAAAGGGTGAAGACCTCATTGGCTTCAAAGACAAACCCAACTTGTGGGCTGAATTTGGTATCGCTGAACGAGGTAGTGCTATTGTTCGCTCGGTTCAGGCCGTCGGCAGAAAAATCATCATATCGCCCGCCTATACGAATATGCAGTCTATCCCCCAGTTTGATCTGGTCTTGGATATAAAAGCCCCAAGCCTTTTGCTCATCCAAGCGATTGATTTGAGGACCCGGCGTTGGAAGCGGAAACTGGCCATAGACCGGATTGAATATATTGATCACATTGCCCGCAGCAGCGCTTGGGTTTCCGGCAAGCGAAGGCGGCCGAAAGCGCAAAAACAGCTGGTCGTTGGAGAATTGATCATAGTCAAAACCCGCCAAGATTCGGTGCTCGAGTGCGGCGGTCTCAAACCGCCCAGTAATCTCGGCGCGATAGACGATATGTTCGGCTTCATAATCGCGGAAGCGACGCTGGCGCGACAAGGTTTGCCCATCCACAAAAAAGCGTTGCCGCGCCGTGGCCAGCTCAGCTTCAGTTGAGAAACCCTCTAGATCGGTGGCGCGATAGCCGGCGCCAATCAAAAGGCTCCAGTCGTCATTTAAATCATGTTGAAGCTGAAGTTGGTGGCCGGTCGCATCTGCTTGCAATGGCCCATCGCCGGGCTCGCCCAAAAAGCGCGAGCTTGGGATTACACCCAGTTGATTGTTGAAAGAGACCACGCCACGATCAAAGGGAAGTTCTTGACGGGTGATTTCGCCTTCATAGGACAGGCTGGTTCGTGGCGTGATGCGCCATTGTGCGACAGGAAAAATGCCCGAGCGTGTGGTTTCAAGTGTGTCGCGAAAGCTGTCGCTTTGCTCGTAAAAGCCGCCCAATCGCACCGCTACCTTGTCGCCTAAGGGGCCCGTCCAGTCGCCGTCCAATCGGACTTTGTCAAAGCTGCCCAGTGCGAGGCCAATCGTACCTTCCGACTCAAGCTTGGGTTTCTTGGTAACAAGATTGATGGTGCCTCCGGGTTCGCCCCGGCCGAAGACGGCTGCTGAGGGGCCCTTCAAAATCTCAATCCGCTCAATCCCAACAATGTCGCGGGGGCCGCCAAAGCCCCTGCCAGCATTAAAGCCATTCACGAGATAGCCACTTGGCAAATTTTCATCGCCCGCAAAACCACGCACCGCAAAATTATCCCACAGGCCACCGAAATTATTCTGGCGCGCCATGGAGGCTGACAAGTCTAACGCATCCGACAGTCGGGTGATGCCAACCTCTTCCAAAGTATCCGCCTCCAAAATATCGACAGATTGCGGCGTCAGTTTCAAGGGAATATCAGCCCGATAGGCTTGGCGTTGGGCTGTGACAACGACGGTTTCGTCGGTTTCCGGGGCAGCAAAGGCCGAGACGGGAAGTAATGCGACAGCAATGAAGGTGCTGGTCAAAAATGAAAGTCGGCGGGTTGTCATCGTGCCTCAGTGCCTCTGAAATTGGTTGGCATAAGTGTTCAAACACTTTTCTGGCGGGTTGTTACATTATCACATAACAGATGTCAGGGGGGCGTAGGCAGAAGCCTGCGGTTGTGTGATCACATGGTCGCGAGACATAGGCGTGTGATAGACAAAGATGCAGCACGCTGGTCCAAGGGCTGGCCATCCCGCACCCGTTCATCCTCCCCCTGCCGAACCAGACCGCGCGCCAGCAGACATAGACGCGTTCAATCTTGCGCTTGAAACGACCTGAGTGAGACGAGCGCCTCGAAAGCCTAGCTAACAGCGAGACTATGCCATCTCGGTTTTGGGAGATCAAAAAATGGAGCGGGCGATGAGATTCGAACTCACGACATCCACCTTGGCAAGTTTGAACGCATAGATCTATGGTTGATTTTAGCTTGTCATAGCTTTTAAAGACTAACTTGATTTTACAAAGACTTAAGCGCACTTTTCGCCAGCGCTTGTGATGGCTTGTCAGGGCTTATTTTTAAGTTGGTAGCTGAGTGGTAGCTGGCGCGGCACAAAATTTGCGACGAACTCACACATTCTCACCTCTGTTGTGGTCATGTGTTTGGAGCAGACACCGCTATGAATTGAAGGATAAGCCAGATGTCGACTACCCCTTTGAAGGCTCGGTTGACCAAGCGATTGGTCGATAGCGCAGCACCAACAAGTAACGGTGAATTCAGGATCTGGGACGCCAGTGTTCGGGGTTTCTTTTTGCGGGTCTGGCCCGGTGGTCGAAAGACCTATTGCCTAAAGGCTCGTGCGAACGGGGTGCAGCGTTGGGTCACGATCGGTGAGCATGGGGCACCTTGGACGCCTGAGATGGCACGCGACAAAGCGCTAGAGTTGATTACCGCACTCAATCGAGGTGAAGATCCAAGTTCCATACTGGGCAAAGCGGCTAATTCGGATACTCCTTCACCGAGTATTGCCGAACCAAAAGCTCTCCAGCCAACAACGATCTCAGAGCTGTTTGATTTCTATTTGCGGGAGGGCCCCCAAGATAAGCCTTTGAAGCGGGAATCGTCATGGGGCGTTGATCGCAGCTGCTATCTTCGCCACATCCAGCCTTTGCTGGGAGACAGGGTCGCCGCTCATTTGAGGCCGTCAGATCTGGCAGCCTTTCAAGCGAAAGTCGCTGCAGGGGAAACGTCCGCTGACATCAAGACCAAGAAACAGGGAAGGGCCATCGTCACAGGCGGTCCGGGTGTGGCTGCGCGGGCCATGCGATGTTTGTCGGCCATGCTTAATTGGGCCATCTGGCGGGAGCTTCTTAAAGATAACCCAGCCAAGCACGTTCAAAAGTATCGTGATGCGGAGCGTGATCGTCCGCTTACAGAAGATGAGGCCCGACGAGTTTGGGCAGCGCTAGATGACGCAGAAGCAGCATGGCTCTTAACGCGAGACATGGCGGACATCATCCGCCTCATCATGTTGACTGGCGCTCGCCGAAACGAAATCGTGGAACTGCAATGGTCGGAGGTAGATCTCGGCCGATCCAGATTGGTGCTACCTCCTGTCCGAACCAAAATGGGTGGACTCAATCGATCACGTATCATCGCTTTATCTGATCCCGCGCGTTTGATTATTGAAAAGCGTACGCCAGGACGTGGGACTTGGGTATTTATGTCAGAACGGGTTGATAAGCCTCTAGTTGGCGTCAATCGTGCTTGGGAAAAGGTTCGCGCAATCATCGGTCTGCCCGATGTCCGACTTCACGACTTACGCCACAGCTTTGCAACCTTTGCAGTTGAGGGCGGCGCGTCGCTTTATGTTGTTGGCAAATCTCTGGGGCATCGAAAGAGTGTTTCAACTGAGCGCTATGCCCATATTGGCGATCTGCCCCAGCGCGGTGTCGCCGACCTAGTCGCATCCCGGATCGTCACGCCACGCGCAGATCAAGGTGACAATTGACAATTGTCGCTTGACATTCCATGGTCTGCGGAGTATGCGAAATGGAGATAGGGAGCGTTCGAAACAAAGCACTATTGGCCTTTTTGGAAACCGGCAAGTCCAAAGGGCTGCCAAGCAACCTTGTCGAGAGGCTGCGCAGAATGCTGGTCTGGCTTGATGCAATTGATCAAGCCAATGACCTATATGTGCCTCCAAATTACGGAGCGCATCAGTTGGCTGGAGATCGCGCAGGAGTTTGGTCGCTTACTGTCAGCCGGAACTGGCGTATGACTTTTCGAGTAAGCGAAAGCCTTATAATTGAGGACTTGGATTTGGAGGATTATCACTAATGGCAATCAAATTGCACGATAGTTTTGCCATGCATCCCGGCTCATGGCTCCGCAACGAGATCATCGAGGCCCACGGTTTGTCAGTGACCGATGCAGCCAGTCATCTCGGCGTGACGCGTCAAGCACTAACCAATCTCTTGACTGGGAAAGCTGGATTGTCAGCAGAAATGGCTATCCGTTTTGAAAAGGTATTTGGCACGCGTGCTCAGACGTTGCTCAAGATGCAGCTTAGCCATGAGTTAGCCCAGGCTCGTGCCAATGAGGATGGCATTAAGGTCAATCCACTGGCCGCATAATCGCGCAGATGCAAGTTGAGTTCATGATCCACTGTCTTGGCAAACAGCAATTGTCCCAAACCGCCTTTTCGGCAAGATCAAAATAATGCCGATAAAGAAGAAATCCAAAATTCCTTTAGTCCAAGCCCCGTGTTCGACCTGCCGGAGGCTAGGTCGAGAGGTGATAACGGGACGCGCCCCGCGTCCCGACACTTGCATGTGCGCCAGAGCGTGAAGGGCGGGTCAAGGTGGGCCGAGCCCCCTTCAAGAAGGTTACCTTGACGCGCCCAAACGCTCTGGCATTTGGCGAAGATTGACGTTGCAAGAGCCTACCGTCCGTATTGGCTGGTATTGGCGAACATGCGCTCCTGCGCCCACACATCAAGCGCGGTGACGAGATAACGGATCAACCGGGGGCCATATTTGATAAAGGGAGGGCCTTCACCGGTTACGCGCCAGCGGTTCAAAGTGTGCTTGGAAATCTTCAAATGGGCGGCGGCATCTTCGACGGTCAGAAGTGTGTCTGTATTCATGAGTTTCATCCTCTATCAGGCTCGACAAGCATCGCGAAACTGCGATCTCGTAAGGCCAAGAAAAATCATAAAAACCACACTAATCCAGTATGTTCACCAAAATCGGGAAGCCCAAAAAACGGGACTTATCCACCTGATATCCACAGTTGGATCGATCTGTTTCGAAGGGTTCCAGCACGCACCGGCGTAGCCAATTGTGACCCTCCATGCCCCATCGCCACAATACGCCTCAGAGGGGAAATTGGGGGTGCAACGGGCAAGATTAGAGGCCTCAGAAGTAAAATTTCGACAGTCTGACTGCAAAAAAGCTTGGCTAGGACCATAAAATGCTGACGGGTGCTGTGAAGATACGTTCGCTTACCTCTTGGACGCAATCACCGTCATGAAGAACAATGCCAAGCTTAAATTGGTTTTGAGCTGTATCGCGTAGTTTTGTCAGACCTCTGATGTCTGCAGGTCTGATTGTTGCGCTCGCTTTGACTTCGATCCCAATCAGATGGCCTGGAGACCGCTCTAGTACAAAGTCCACTTCCACTTGGTCCTTGTCCCGATAATGACTGATAGAGGTGTGGCGGGCAGTTAAGCTCGCAGCTTTGCGCAATTCACCAAAGACGAAGGTCTCCAACAATGGGCCAAAGAGCTGTCTGTCGCGTTCAAGTTTCGCATGATCAATATTTTGCAACGCTGCAACCAAACCAGAATCGAAGAAGTGTACCTTGGGCGCGCGCACAAGCCGCTTCAGGGCATTAGAATGCCATGCTGGAACTCGAGTTATCAGGAAAAGGCGCTCCAGTAGGCCAAGCCATCTTTCGATAGATTTTGCGTCTACCCCAATAGTACTCCCCAATGCTGAAAGGTTTAGCAATTGGCTTGCTCGCACAGCCAGATTGTTGACCAGTGCCAACATCTGATCGGGCTTCGTGATAAGCGCCAACTCGCCCACATCCCGCAAAGCAAGTGATTGAGCATACGACAAGAGCCAGTCTGAACGACGCTTAGCATTGGCGCGAGCAAGCGCCTCTGGATAACCTCCGGCAAGGACAATCTCGGCTAGATTGCTAGTGGCGAACTTCGGAGTCTGGCGCGTGATGAGTCCTTCAAAGGCGTTATCCAGAAACTGAGATGGTCCTGATTGAGCAAGCTCGCTCTGCGACAACGGCAACAATTCAATGGTCTCGACTCGGCCAGCCAACGAGTCAGGCGTAACGCTTGAGCCAAATAGATCGGCCGATCCCGTGAGCAGAAACCTGCCGAAGCGCTGATCTTCATCAACCGTTTGCTTGATTGCCAAAACTAAATCGGGAGCTCGTTGAATTTCGTCGATTACGGCCCGATCTAGGCGACGGATAAAGCCGGTTGGGTCTGAGTTCGCAAATGCGCGGGTTTGGTTATCGTCGAGGGTCAGAAACTCCAGACCCTCGCGTTTGGCTATCGCCTTAGCTAGTGTTGTTTTGCCCGATTGTCGTGGCCCCACGAGTGCGACAACACGTGTATCAGAAAGCGCGAGGTCCACTAGGTTTGCAGCGTGGCGAGAGAGAAGTTGGCTTGTCATAAGCTTGATGTCCGGGACGGTCGCTAGAGTGCGTTGATTCTTGTTGGGACAAGTCTATACTACCGTCCAATACGGAATGAAAGTGCGTCTAATCCGGAATCATAGCCCGTCTATTCCCGCATGAAACGGCACTGTCTTAATCAATCGAGCTAACTAAGTTATTCTTTCAGCAATCCAGTCAGACAGATCGGTCCTTCTATAGCCAATGGCTCTGCCGCCTAATCGCACAAATCGTGGTCCATCTCCCCGCATCCGCCATTTCTTCAAAAGGCTGAGTGAGACCGACAATAGCGACGCGGCTTCGACTGGCCGCACGACTTCAGGGGGAAGGGTCCCGAGACTCTTGCGCGGCGGCGGTTCTACTTTGACCGGTGCGCGAGGATGCTTCGGTGAGACATCAGATTTGGAAAGCAGGGCAGCCGCAACGGGCAACGCTTTCACCGCCTTTGGCTTCTGGCCGAGCGCCAAACTCTCTCCAAACAAACCAAGCTGGCGCTGATCCACATCTGCTCTGAGCCGTCTTCCCATTAGACATCTCCGCGTTCGGAGTTGGGCAGGAGCAAGTTTTGGGCCAATCGTTTTGCACTGTGCGGCTTCGTGTCAGCTACGGTTTTGGTAGGCATAAGCGTAAACTCGTGGCTGACCATTCAGTGTGATGGTTCGGGACTGAGTCGATTACCGGCTTTCCTTGCCTTTTGGGCAAACTTGAAGCCTTTTAAAGTCACTGGCTGATAGCGTGTCGCCAGTCACGCCCGCCTTATTGTAAGGGAACTACTGGCGGTGGCTGACAAGCCCCGGGAGCAATAGCTAACGAATACGGCTTCTCAAAGCAATTTCGGAGGCCAATCAATGCGCGCGCATTAATCAGATTTCTTTGGCCAGCTTTTCTTCGGAGTGTATCGATCGACTGATCAAGTATAATTGGCTCTTTGTTCAGAAACGCCCAAGACCCCAAAGCATAGGAATTCCAATCGAAATTGTCTGACTCTGCGCTTTCTTCAGGTGACCTAAGTGTCGAAAGGAATAGTAAAGAAGCAACCTCGTAGTTTCCAAGATGAGCTTTGTGCTGGCCGAGATGCCATATCAATACATCGACTTCGCGCTGAGCGAGACCTTTATGCTCAACAAGATAACGCTCGGTGATATAGGCAGCTTCGGCATGACAGCCCTTCATCGCAAGCTCTCTAGCCGATGCAGGGTGCCCACCTGTTTGGTCAAAGGCACGAAAGTCTAACAAAAGGGCTTCTGCTTTTTGCTGACTGGAAGTGTAACACGCTTTTGGGGTGCCTGAAGTGTTGACATTCTTCGCAAATGTCGATCCATTCGACTGACAAGAAGATATTAAGAAACAAATAGATAACAACAGAGTCGGCACCAAAAAAGATTTGCTGAAATTCTTCATCCCCTCCTCCGCAACACTTCTATTCACCTAGATTGGTAATCTTAGCAGCTTGGACCTTGACCTGAGCCCTTAGGGTCCCTCGTTCTTTATGAGAG
>NZ_NCSQ01000148.1 GCF_002105465.1 Aquidulcibacter paucihalophilus | reverse complement strand
CGCACGGCTCTGGTTGAAGAGTTTGTCAACATGACCTAGATTTTTCATCTTAAATTCCTAAGTCTTGTCACCGTCATCTGAAATCGGCCATTCGCGGCGCCGAACCACCGTCACCGTGCAGGGGGCATGGGCGGAAACCTGGGCTGAAACCGCGCCCAAAAGATTACGAACCGTGCTTTCAGCCCGCGCACCCATAATGATGTGATCAACATGATTGGCACGGGCATAGTCCAAAATCGCCTCTGCGGTATTGAGGGCCTCGGGCACATGGTATGAAATCGCTTGTTCACTCAAACCCAAAGGCTTAGCCCATTGCTTTAATGCAACGATCCGGGCGACATGCCGATTGGGCGAGGAGACGACCGGATTTTGATCCAACCCCGCAACACTATTGTTGAGCACGGTCATGACGACCGCACGCGCATCTGGCGTAGCTGCCAAAGTGCTTTGCAATTTATCCCGCAGGGCCCGCCCTAATGGGCCATTGATGGTGGTGGGGTCGAGGGCTACCAAAATGATCGGTGCTGCAGCGAACTTACTTTGACTCGCCAGCTTGCGGGCTGGGGCATATGTCTCGCGATTATGCTTGCGACGGAAGGCCGTTAGCCAAGAATCTTGCCGCAAACGCTGACCGCGTGGGGTCAGCATCATTTGGTCAGGGTTCTTGAGGTCAAACGCCACTTGCGCAGCGGTTGGATAGCGCTGCTCTGGATTAGGCTCAAGGCAGCGCAGGATGACTTCTTGTAGCCAAGGCGGAATATCTTCTCGCCATCGACGCGGCGGAATGGGGTCGCGCCACAAACGCTCCTTAAGTCCCTTCAGGCTGATCGGATCGCCAAAAGGCCGGACGGCGGTTGAGAAAAAGTACAGAAGAACACCCAAAGCAAAGACATCTGAGCGTCGATAATTGCGTACGCCTAGAACTTGCTCCGGAGCCATGTACGGAGCTGTGCCATAAGGCAGCCGGAATTGCTCGGCCATCAGGTCGGGCAAATCGGTGTGGTGTGAAAGACCGTAATCGATCAACACCGCTTCCCCACTTGCCCGAAACAGAATGTTGGAGGGTTTGAGGTCTAGGTGGATGACATTCTGTCGGTGGAGCGAGTCGAGTGCCGTGGCCAACGCGATGCCGATGCTGGCCACTTCGCTGCCAGGAAGGGGCAATTCCTTTAGCTTCGGCAGGAGCGTTTCCCCCGCAATCTCTTCCATCACAATATAGGGCTGCTTGGAGAAGTCGCCGACGCCAAAAGTCTTGGGTACATGTTGCCCAGACAAGCGGGGCAGGATCATTTGCTCCATCTCAAAGCTGACGATCGCTGCAGGATCCTCGCCATCGGCAAGCCGCGGGACCTTCATCAAAAGCGGGAAGGGGATTTCAGGGTGGGTGCAGCGCCACAAAACGGCCATCCCGCCGCGATGCACAATCTCGCCAATTGTGAAATCGTCAATCACCATGCCGGTTTCGATCATGTGTGACGCCACCATAGACTATCGCCCTAAATGGAGGCGGTCAGCTAATCGCCCGGGTAAGCCTGCTGCCCGAATGGAAGCGGCAGCGCCGTCAATATCATAAGGTAAGCGTCGGAATTCGAGTTGTCGGCTCGTTGGATCATACAGCCCATAGCCGGCGAGGGGATTGCCATCGCGTGGCTGGCCAACGCTAGGCAAAACCACGTGCCAACGCCGTGAGCTCAAAAGTGGCACTTTGGCTTCATCTGCGGGTACAAAGCGTGAGATCGAGCCATCACCCGCCAAGCCGTAAATTGCGGGCTGATGGACGTGACCGCACACTACGATGCGGCTTTGTGTGCCTTCCAATGAAAGCTGTGCGCTGGCACAATCGGTGACATAGCGCCATTTTTCTGGCGCGGATGCGTCGGCATGGACATAGAGGCGGTCCTCGTCCTCAATTACCATCGGCAAGCTTTCAAGGAAGGCTTGTTGGTCACGAGAAAGCTGCGCGCGCGTCCAATTGGCCGCACTCGCTGCAGTCTCATTCATCTCGCGATCAAAGTCGCTGGCCATATCGTCGTGATTGCCTTTGACAGCTGCCGCGCCGGCGGCGACCATGGATTCGATCAAGGCCAGAACTTTGCCTGGGTCGCCCCCATAGCCAACAAAATCGCCTAAAAACACATAGCGGGTCACGCCGTGCGCTTCGGCATCCTCCAAACACGCTTCAAGCGCTTGGATGTTTGAATGAATATCGCCAAACAAAGCGATCACGCCCGCCCCCCATGCAGACCAAGACTATAACCGAGTAAGGCCTATAAGTCGCCAGTGTGGTGCTGTAGAAAAAACGGGCCCAACAGATGTCTGTCAGGCCCGCCCATTTTTATGAGGTTTAGGCGGCAAAGAGCCTAGAAATTGACTTTTGCTTCAATGCCCCAAATGCGTGGCGCATTGGTGAAGCCGGTCAGATTGTTGAAGTCGATACCTCCAACCAAACGCTCTTCATTGGTAATGTTGCGGCCATAGGCAGCGATCTCATACTTGTTGTCAAACAAGGTGACACCCGTGCGTAGCCCGCCTTCCCAATAGCCGTCTTCGGAGAATTCGATCGACTTATACAGGGTGAAATAGGTTTCCCCTTTGTAGGCCCAATCGGTCAGCGCGAAGAATTCGTGACCATTGCCGAATGGCTTGGAATATTTTGCCGACACATTGGCAATCCATTCTGGAGCGTTAGGGAAGGGGTTGCCATCGATCCTGGCATTGCCGCCGACCACTGGGTTTTGAATGGTGCAAGGTGCACCACATGCGCCCACAGTCAGAGTTGGGTCATTGATCTCGGTTTTGTTGTAAGAAAGCGAACCGGCAAAGGATAGATTCTGGGTTGGCAACCATTGGAGTTCGGCCTCGAAACCTGAAGCCTTGCCTTCTTTGGCGTTCAACAATTGGTTAAAGTTACCAGCGCCGCCGATAGCGGTGAATTGCTGGTCTTCAATATTCATGGCGAAGACGTTGAAGTCTGCGCGGAGCTTCCGGTCCAATGCGAAGGCTTTCACGCCAGCTTCAAACGAGGTCACAAATTCAGACTTTGCCGTCGTGACAGCTGTCCCGAACAAGATGCGGCCTTGGATGGAAGGGGCGCGATAGCCGCGGGCAGCGCGGGCATACACATTGACCGACTCGGTGGCTTCATAGGTTGCCGACAAGTCCCAAGAAACGGCCTCATCTGAAACGCTTCTGCGAACCGGAGCGATGTTGGCGATGCCGCCTCGCGCCACCAAATCCTTGCTATCGTCCGAATAGCGTAGACCAGCCGTCAAGGCCAAACGGTCGCTTGGCTTATAGGTCAAGGAGCCGAACAAAGCCCAGGAATCGGTATCCTGGGTTTGGCGGGCATCGGTGAACACACCGGTTGGGGAGAAGAAGCCAAGGGAGAAGATCGAGAGTTCTTCCTGGAACACATAGGCCCCAACCTGCCAGCTAAGTGCGCCATCGCCATTGCTGGATAGACGCAATTCTTGTGTGACTTGCTTGTGGTCGTCCACGCCGTCAGCCGTATCCGAGCTGAAGGGGATGAAACCTGGGCCAACACCTGCCACGCCGCCGTCGATGTCACCGCGGCCATAGAAGCTTAAGGTCTCATAGCCGGTCACTGAGGTGAGAGTTACTTTACCAAAGTCATGGGCGATGCGAGCAGTTAGGCCTTTTGATTCCAGCTCTTGGTTGTTGCCTTCACCTTGGTCATAGCTGACGCGATCGGCAACAAAATTGCTGTTGAGGCCGCGCTGGCCTCTGGTAATGACGTTGGCGCGGAAGATTTGTGAGGTGCCGTCGAGCTTGCGTGCATGGGCATTCAGCAAGATGTCGAGTTGGTCACTGGGCTGGATGCGCAATTGGGCGCGGATCGCACGATCATCAAAGCCACCGAGATTCTTTTCAGCCAAGGGCCCTGTGTTGGTGATCCAGTCATCTTGGCCGGTCAACAGCGCAGACACGCGGAATGAAACCGTGTCGCTGATCGCCCCACCCAAAGCACCTTCGGCATCCCGGCCGCCAAACGAGCGGAAGCCGCCCTTCAAATAACCGCTTGATTTGCCATTTGGCTTAACGCTGTCGAATTTGACAATGCCGGCAGGCGTATTTCGGCCAAACAATGTGCCTTGTGGCCCACGCAAAACTTCAATGCGTTCCACGTCAAAGACAGGAAAGCCTTTGAGAACTGGGTTTTCAAATACGACTTCGTCATAGATTAATGACACGGGCTGTGAGGCGTTCAGGTCGAAGTCCGAATTGCCAAGTCCACGCAGGTAGAAGCGGGGGAAGGTGCGGCCGAAGGAGCTTTCGACAACCAGCGATGGGACGCGGCCAGAGAACGCGTTCATGTCGGCGCCGCCCGAAGTGAGCGTTGTGAGCGCATCACCGCGTACTGTCGTCAGCGACGCAGGCACGTCTTGGCTGCTCTCTTCGCGCTTGCGGGCCGTCACGATAACGGTTTCGATGCCGGTTGGTTCTTCCGTTGCCCCTGCAGTTTGCGCAGCGGCAAATCCGGGTGCGAATGCCAGCGTGCTAAAGGCAACAGCACTGACCGAAGCCAAGGCGAGGTGACGTGTAAATCTCATGTGAAGTCCATCCTGATTGTGTAATCGACAATCCGTTGTTTCGCCCCAGTAAGACCGGAGTGGTCGCGGAGGAATCTGAAGCGCCGAATTGCTGATGGACGAGTTGGCTAACGTGCGAATACGGATCAATCTACCTTGGAGATGGTGAAATTCGCCGCATGAGCGACTCTAATTGTCGTGTGTTGCGTTGCTGCAACAATTTGGCGACAGTTTTGCGTTGAGGGGATAGGCCTCCGTCAAACGGCGTCTTCTCACTGCGCAGATAGCATCAAACAATGCGACTTGTTTCACCTGCCCCCCTTGCGTCTGAAGGGGTGTTCGGGCATATGCGGCGGTCCGCGCCCAAGGTCTAATGCCTTCGGGCGCGGCGCGCTTTAGGGGTTTAGCTCAGCTGGTAGAGCATCGGTCTCCAAAACCGAGGGTCGTGGGTTCGAGTCCCTCAGCCCCTGCCAGGCGCGGGACGGTAACAGGAACAGGGTGGCCTCGCTGAAGGGGTTGCTCAACGGAATGCAAAACAGGAACGATTGGGGCTGGCGCTTTCGGGTTGCCCGCACCACCTAAAACATCATGGCACAAGCACCAACCACGCCCACTCCGGCTCCAAAGCCTGCGGTCAAAAAGTCTGGCCTCGTCCAGTACTTTAAGGACGTGCGTTCGGAAATCCGCAAGGTTTCCTGGGCGTCGCGCAATGAGACCTTGGTTTCGACTGTTTTCGTGTTTTTGATGGTCGTGGTTGCCGCGATCTTCTTTTTCTTAGTTGACTTGCTGTTGCGCCGCGCAGTTGGTTTCATACTCGGCATTGGCGGGGGACAATAGGTTGAGCGCCAAATGGTATATTGTGCACGCTTACTCGAACTTCGAGAAGAAAGTTGCAGAGCAGATTAAAGAGACCGCCGCCCAGAAGGGCTTGGCCGACAAGGTTGAGCAAGTTCTGGTGCCATCGGAAGAAGTGACAGAGACTGTCCGTGGCCGCAAACGCGTGAGCGAGCGCCGCTTCTTCCCCGGCTATGTTTTGGTGAAGATGGAGTTGGATGACGCCACCTATCACTTGGTAAAGGACACCCCAAAGGTGACCGGATTTTTGGGGGCGGATGCTGGTAAGCGTCCAACGCCGGTGTCTGAACGTGAAGTTCAGCGCATTCTGGGCGTGGTCGAAGACGGTGTAGAGCGTCCAAAGCAAATTGTTTCGTTCGATTTGGGCGAGAAGGTGCGGGTTATGGATGGCCCATTTGCTTCCTTCGAAGGCCATGTTGAAGAAGTTGATGAGACGCGTCAGCGCCTCAAAGTTGCAGTTTCAATCTTCGGCCGGTCGACGCCGGTTGAACTTGAATATGGGCAGGTGGAAAAGCTCAGCTAATCCACCGGTTCATGAGATGTGGGAGGTTTGCGCAAATTAAGCCAGCGCGGCCGGACCACGTAACCCTCGATCTTCCAGCTAGGCTGGTCTGATCGAAAAACCCAAGCACACCTGAATAGGGTGGCTTTTAGGAGTGGGACTATGGCGAAGAAAGTTCTCGGGCAAATTAAGCTCGAGGTGATGGCAGGCGAAGCAAAGCCTGCTCCACCAATCGGGCCTGCGTTGGGTCAACGCGGCTTGAACATCATGGAATTCTGCAAGGGCTTTAACGCCAAGACGCAGGAAATGGAAAAGGGTACCCCTTGCCCAACCGTGATCACCTATTACCAAGACAAGAGCTTCACCTTTGAGATCAAGACGCCACCTGCGTCGCACTATCTCAAAAAGGCTGCCGGTCTCTCAAAGGGCTCGTTGAAGCCTGGTCGTGACCGCGCCGGTTCGGTGACCATGGCCCAGTGCCGTGAGATCGCAGAAAAGAAGATGAAGGACTTGAACGCTATGGACCTCGACGCCGCGACGAAAATCATCGCTGGCTCTGCACGTTCCATGGGCTTGGAAGTGGTGGCATAATCATGGCTAAAGTTGGAAAACGGCTCGCAGCCGCCCGCACAAGCGTTGTTGCTGAAAAGCTCTACACTTTGGAAGAAGCTATCGCCATCGTGAAGGCTAACGCCAAGGCCAAGTTTGACGAAGGCGTGGATATCGCTGTCAATTTGGGCGTTGAACCAAAATATGCTGACCAAATGGTCCGTGGTGTCTGTAATTTGCCAAACGGTTCTGGCCGTTCGGTTCGCGTGGCTGTGTTTGCTCGCGGTCCTAAAGCCGATGAAGCCCGTGCAGCTGGCGCTGAAATCGTCGGTGCGGAAGACTTGCTTGAAGAAGTGCAAGGCGGCCGCATGGACTTTGACCGCGTGATCGCAACCCCAGACATGATGGCCCTCGTGGGTCGTTTGGGTAAGGTCTTGGGCCCACGCGGCCTGATGCCAAACCCAAAGGTCGGCACGGTGACCATGGATGTCAAAAAGGCTGTTGAAGATTCCAAAGGCGGCGCTGTCGAGTTCCGCGTGGAAAAAGCCGGTATCGTTCATGCTGGCATCGGCAAGGCAAGCTTCACCGAAGCAGCTTTGGTTGAAAACGCCCGCGCTTTGGTCGACGCCCTCGTGAAAGCAAAGCCAACCGGCGCCAAGGGCACTTATGTCCGCCGCGTTTCGATGTCCTCGACCATGGGTCCTGGCGTCAAGGTTGACACCGCTTCTGCGATCAACGTCCCAGCCTAAAGAATTGACGGGCAGGCCTTAGGATCTGCCCGTCCTATCCATTCAAACGGGGGTAACCCCGCGCGAATGCTCTGGTTTGTGTTGTTATCAAGCTAGAGCAACCTGTCCGAGATCATGGATGCCAGTGATGGCTTAATCAGAGAGGCGACTTTCTGGTCCACGTTAGACGGGAGCGAGTGTAACTGATGATAGGTTTGGCAACAAACGGATCAGAGGTCCTTCGTCCCCGGGCAGGCCTGTCGCCGCCCTTTCTTTGGGAGGTGGCAGTCACCGATCGGTGGGATGGTCCCATCGATCAAACCTGAGGAGACCGCGATGGATCGGACCGAAAAGGCCGAAGTCGTCGAGACACTGAAAAGCGTCTTTAACGAGAATACCGTTGTTGTGTTTGCACACTACACCGGAATGACCGTCGCGGAATTGACGGACCTCCGCATCAAGGCTTCGGCCGTTGGTGCGGGCGTGAAGGTGGTTAAAAACCGCCTCGCGAGGCTGGCACTTGAAGGACATCCGGGCCATGGCGCCCATGTGCTCCTGAAAGGCCCGACAGCTGTTGCATTTTCGGAAGACCCAACGGTCGCGCCGAAATTGATGGCAGACTTCGCCAAGTCGAACGATAAGCTCGTTCTGACTGGGGGCTTCATGGGCGCAACAGTGCTGGACGCCAATGGCGTCAAGTCGCTGGCTACCTTGCCATCCTTGGACGAGCTGCGTTCGAAACTCATTGGCGTTATCCAGGCACCTGCCCAGAAAATCGCTGCTGTGGTTCAAGCACCTGCCGCCCAATTGGCCCGCGTTCTGCAGGCACATGCCGACAAGAATGCTGCGTGACGTCCGTCGTCCGCGATACCACTTACAAACTTATCCAAGTCAGGAAACACGAAAATGTCTAAACTCGAAAAGTTGGTCGAAGACCTGTCCGCATTGACCGTTTTGGAAGCTGCTGACCTCGCAAAGCTTCTGGAAGAAAAGTGGGGCGTTACTGCTGCTGCTCCTGTGGCTGTTGCTGCAGTTGGCGGTGGCGCTGCTGCTCCTGCAGAAGCTGCTGAAGAGCAAACCGAATTCACCGTCGTTCTCGCGTCGTTCGGCGACAAGAAGATCGAAGTGATCAAGGAAGTTCGCGGCATCACCGGTCTGGGCCTGAAAGAAGCCAAGGACCTGGTCGAAGCAGCTCCAAAGCCAGTCAAAGAAGGCGTGTCCAAGGACGAAGCCAACAAGATCAAAGCTCAGCTCGAAGCAGCTGGTGCAAAGGTCGAATTGAAGTAAGCTTTCGGCGAAAGCTGAAATCAAAGGCGGGCACCTCTGTGATGGAGGTGCCCGTTTTTTGTGCCTAAAGTGCGGTGCGCCGCCCTCTAGACTTCACGGGGTCGTGAACAAAGTGGAAAGGAAAGCGGGTGTATTCTCGTTGCGCAATGTGATCGATGGCCCAAGACTAGCCGAAGGCCGCACAGGATTAGAAAGCGTGCCGTCTCGTGTTTGCCATCCATGCTTCAAACCCCATGATGACCGCACTCTTCTTGCTGTCAGTTTTGGTATCTATGATCTTGAGCTTGTTTCGGTGGCTGGGTCGTAGAGGGCGAATAGCCCATCCACTCGATCTGGTAACAGCGCTGGGCTTTGTTGGTCTAATCATGACCTGGGGCGTGTTTGTGCCGACCGATGTCTGGGCAACGCTGCATCATCAAACCGAGTCTTGGATTTTTGGCTCAGAGCAGTTTGACGGCGGGATCGTGGAGACCGCCACCGTACTGTTTTATGCGTTGGCGATTGCATGCGCCCTTTTCCTTTTCCGGCGCGCCAGCAGCCTTTATGGCGCGAAGGCCGCGCCTATGTGGCGGGTTATTCTGATGATGGGCATCTTGGCTTTGTTGCCATGATCGGTGAAGAAATCAGTTGGGGCCAGCATTGGCTGGGCTTTGCTACCCCCGAAGGTCTGATCAAGGTCAATCTCCAGCATGAGGCGAACCTGCATAATTTGGTTTCCCCGCGTCTCTATGACGCGCTGTATCAGGGGTTGGGTTGGTGCCTCATCCTCCTGCCACCTATTGCCCATCATTATGGGAAGTCTTTGGCGCATCTAACCATTGTGCGGTTTTTGCGCGATTGTTTCTCTTGGCCGGCTGTCTATGGCTTGATGGTCAGCGCCGGCATCTTGTTGCAACATGAAATCTTTGAAGAATTGTCGGAAATGGTCCTCGCCTTTACTGTATTTTACGCTCTCTTAAGCTTGATGGTGCGGACAAAAAAACGGCCAAGTTTCCTTGCGGCATAAATCTGCTGTGATGACTGCCTGATCCCCCTTTACTTGCAGGGCGACGTAAGACATACGCACGAGGCACCTTCATATTTCCACGCTACGGTCCCACACGCCTGCGGGACCGTTTATTGCGTTTGAAGGGGGCTTTTTCCCGAGCAGGCAATCATTCGGCAGCCTGCGCGCCCAGCCCCCGCTGGATGATCGCGCGGCCCCACAAGAAGGGAAGAGCGATGGCTCAATCGTTCACGGGTAAGAAACGTATTCGTAAATCTTTCGGCAAAATTGCCGAGGCAGTGACTATGCCGAACCTCATTGAGGTTCAAAAAAGTTCCTATGACCAATTCCTTCAAAAAGATGTGCCGCAAGAATTGCGCCGCGATGAGGGCATTGAAGCGGTCTTTAAGTCGGTGTTCCCGATCAAGGATTTCCAAGAGCGCGCCGTTCTGGAATATGTTTCTTTTGAGTTTGAGCCTCCCAAGTTTGACGTGGATGAATGTATCCAGCGCGACTTGACCTATTCGGCTCCTCTAAAGGTCAAATTGCGTTTGATCACCTTCGAATCCGATGAAGATACCGGTGCCAAGTCGGTAAAGGATATCAAGGAACAAGACGTCTATATGGGCGACATTCCTTTGATGACCGACAAAGGTACATTTGTCGTCAACGGGACCGAGCGGGTGATCGTGTCCCAGATGCACCGTTCGCCAGGCGTGTTCTTTGATCATGACAAGGGCAAAACCCACTCATCGGGCAAATTGTTGTTTGCTGCCCGCGTGATCCCATACCGTGGTTCTTGGCTTGATTTTGAGTTTGATGCCAAGGACGTGGTCTATGTGCGGATCGACCGCAAGCGCAAGCTGCCTGCGACTACCATCCTCTATGCGCTGGGCATGGACGCAGAACAAATCCTGTCGACCTTCTACAAGACCATCACTTACACGGCTGCTGAAGGCGGTTGGCACATTCCGTTCGTGCCAGAACGTTGGCGCGGCCAAAAGCCAGCTTATGACTTGATCGATGCGGCGACCGGCAAGGTTGTGGCTGAAGGCGGCAAGAAATTGTCGGCCCGTAACGCGAATAAACTGGCCGAAGAAGGTGTCACCAACTTGTTGGTGCCCGACGATCAATTGATTGGCCGGTTTGCCGCTTTCGATATCGCAAGCGCTGAAAATGGTGAGATCTATGCCGAGGCCGGCCAAGAGTTGAGCCATGTTCAAATCGTGGAAATGCGCCAAGCTGGCGTGACTGAAATTGATGTCTTGGACATCGACAATGTCACCGTTGGCCCTTGGATGCGCAATACGATCGTTCTGGACAAGAATGACGGCCGCGAAAGCGCTTTGACCGACATCTATCGCGTGATGCGTCCCGGTGAGCCACCGACGCAAGAAACCGCGCAAGCCATGTTCCAATCCTTGTTCTTTGACAAGGAGCGCTATGATCTCTCGGCTGTGGGCCGCGTGAAAATGAATATGCGCCTCGACCTCGATGTGGATGACGAAATGCGCGTTCTGCGCAAGGAAGACATCATTGAAGTTCTGAAGGTCTTGGTCGGTCTGCGTGATGGCCGCGGTGAAATCGATGACATCGATAACCTTGGCAACCGCCGCGTCCGCTCGGTCGGCGAATTGATGGAAAATCAATATCGTGTTGGCCTGCTGCGAATGGAGCGCGCGATCAAGGAACGCATGGGTTCGATCGATATCGACACCGTCATGCCGCATGATTTGATCAACGCTAAACCAGCAGCCGCTGCCGTGCGTGAATTCTTTGGCTCATCGCAATTGTCGCAATTCATGGACCAAACCAATCCGCTGTCGGAAATCACCCACAAGCGCCGCTTGTCGGCCTTAGGTCCCGGTGGTTTGACGCGCGAGCGTGCGGGCTTTGAAGTCCGCGACGTGCACCCAACCCATTATGGCCGTATCTGCCCAATCGAGACGCCTGAAGGTCCGAATATCGGACTGATCAACTCGCTCGCGACCTTTGCGCGCGTCAATAAATACGGCTTTATCGAAAGCCCGTATCGGCGCGTGATCAACGGCAAGATGCAAGAAGAGGTGATCTATCTCTCGGCGGTTGAAGAAGCCAAATATGCGATTGCACAGGCAAACTCGCCCGTGGATGAAACTGGCTATATCACCGAAGAGTTGGTCGAAGCCCGTCAAAACGGCGATGCCACCATTCTGCATCGTGATCTGATCGAATTCATCGACGTGTCGCCAAAGCAGGTGGTTTCGGTGGCTGCGGCCTTGATCCCATTCTTGGAAAACGACGACGCAAACCGCGCTCTAATGGGCTCGAACATGCAACGTCAGGCCGTGCCTTTGGTGAAAGCCGAAGCACCGCTGGTCGGCACCGGCATGGAAGGCGTTGTGGCGCGCGACTCTGGTGCCACCATCGTCGCCCGCCGTCCCGGGATCGTCGAGCAAATCGACGGTACACGTATCGTTGTGCGGGCCACTGAAGAAACCGATCCAACCAAGCCAGGCGTTGACATTTATCGCTTGATTAAGTTCCAACGCTCGAACCAAAACACCTGCATTAACCAGCGTCCTCTGGTTCGGGTTGGCGATCTGGTTCGTGATGGCGACATCATTGCCGACGGTCCATCGACGGATCTGGGTGAATTGGCTCTAGGCCGTAACGTGCTCGTCGCGTTCATGCCCTGGAATGGTTACAACTTCGAAGACTCTATCCTGATTTCAGAGCGCATCGTGCGCGACGACGTCTTCACCTCGATCCATTTGGAAGAGTTTGAGATTTCGGCACGCGATACCAAGCTCGGCCCCGAAGAAATTACCCGCGACATTCCAAACGTCGGCGAAGAAAGCCTGCGGAACTTGGATGAAGCAGGTATTGTGGCCATTGGTGCGGAAGTGAACCCAGGCGACATTCTGGTCGGCAAGGTCACGCCAAAGGGCGAAACCCCTATGACACCGGAAGAAAAGCTCTTGCGGGCGATCTTCGGTGAAAAAGCGTCTGACGTTCGCGACACCTCTTTGAAAGTGCCACCTGGTGTTCAAGGCACGGTTGTGGAAGTCCGTGTGTTCAACCGCCACGGTGTCGACAAGGACCAACGCGCGATGCAAATCGAGCGCGAGGAAATTGAGCGTTTAGCCAAGGACCGTGACGATGAGTTGGCGATCCTTGAGCGCAACATCTATGGCCGCTTGAAGGAATTGCTGGTCGGCAAGGAAGGCCTGTCTGGTCCTAAGGGCTTTAGCAAAGGCGAAATCACCGAAGAAACCTTGGCAGATTTCTCTAAGGGTCAATGGTGGCAGATCGCGATTGCTGATGAAGCGGCGATGGGGGAAATCGAAGCCATTCAAAAGCTGTTCCAAGATGCAAAGCGCAGCTTGGATGCCCGCTTTGAAGACAAGGTTGAAAAGCTGCGTCGTGGTGATGAATTGCCTCCGGGCGTGATGAAGGTCGTCAAAGTCTTCGTGGCCGTGAAGCGCAAGCTGCAGCCCGGCGATAAAATGGCCGGTCGTCACGGCAACAAAGGGGTTATCTCACGCATCACCCCCATCGAAGACATGCCATTCCTCGAAGATGGCACCCATGTTGATATCGTGCTGAACCCCTTGGGTGTGCCATCGCGGATGAACGTGGGTCAGATCCTTGAAACCCACTTGGGTTGGGCCTGTGCGGGCCTTGGCAGGCAAGTCAAGGATGCCTTGGAAGCCTATGAGCGGGCAGGGGACAAGGCGCGCTTTGTCGAAACCTTGACCAGCATTTATGGGCCGAATGAGGAATTGCCAACCAGCGAGGAAGACCTGAAGATCTTGGGTCGGAACCTGTCGTTCGGCGTTCCTATCGCGACCCATGTGTTCGACGGTGCACGCGAAAGTGACATCCGGGAATTGTTGCGCCGCACGGGCAATGATGAGACCGGGCAGAGCACGTTGTATGATGGCCGTACCGGTGAGGCGTTCAAGCGCAAAGTCACCGTGGGCTATATCTACATGCTCAAGCTGCACCACTTGGTGGATGATAAGATCCACGCCCGTTCGATCGGTCCATACTCGCTCGTCACCCAGCAGCCGCTGGGCGGTAAGGCGCAGTTTGGCGGTCAGCGCTTTGGGGAAATGGAAGTCTGGGCGCTGGAAGCCTATGGCGCCGCTTACACCCTGCAAGAGATGTTGACGGTAAAGTCTGACGACGTCGCTGGCCGGACCAAAGTGTATGAGAGCATCGTGCGCGGTGATGATACGTTCGAAGTCGGTATCCCTGAATCGTTCAATGTTTTGATCAAGGAAATGCGTTCCTTGGGTCTGAACGTGGAGTTGGTTGAAGGGATGGGCGCTGCTGTTGGCGATGGTGCCGGCGGACAACTCCCACCGAAGAAATAATCCACATTTGATTGAGTTTGCGGGGCGTGGTTTGCACGCTCCGCTTGGTTCTCTTCACGAGAACGGGAGACTGGGTTCTATGAATCAAGACGTGATGAACATCTTTGGCCCCCAAGCCATTGCCCCACAATTCGACAATATCCGCATTGCTTTGGCCAGCCCCGACCAAATCAAGGCGTGGTCCTATGGCGAAGTGAAAAAGCCAGAAACCATCAATTATCGGACCTTTAAGCCCGAGCGCGACGGCTTGTTCTGCGCCCGCATCTTTGGACCGATCAAAGATTATGAGTGCTTGTGCGGCAAGTATAAGCGCATCAAATATAAGGGCGTCACCTGCGAAAAGTGCGGCGTGGAAGTTACCCTGCAGCGCGTCCGCCGCGAGCGCATGGGCCATATCGAATTGGCAGCCCCTGTTGCCCACATCTGGTTCCTGAAGTCCTTGCCATCACGCATTGCTTTGATGTTAGATATGGCGCTGAAGGATGTTGAAAAAGTTCTCTATTTTGAACGTCACATCGTGATCGAGCCAGGCATCACGCCCTTTACTGAGCGTCAGCTGATCGATGAGAACGAGCTTTATGAGGCTCAAGACACCTATGGCGAAGACAGCTTCACGGTGGGCATTGGTGCAGAAGCCGTTCGCACCATGTTGGAAGCCATCGATCTGGAAGAGACTGCTAAGCAGATCCGCATCGACATTTCTGAATGCACGACAGAGCTAAAGCCAAAGAAGCTCGCCAAGCGTTTGAAGCTGATCGAAGCCTTCATGAATTCTGGCAACCGTCCAGAATGGATGATCATGACGAACATCCCCGTCATCCCACCCGAGTTGCGCCCCTTGGTGCCTCTCGATGGTGGCCGGTTTGCAACCTCTGACTTGAACGACCTCTATCGCCGTGTGATCAACCGCAACAACCGTTTGAAGCGCCTGATCGAGCTGCGTGCGCCAGACATCATCGTGCGCAACGAAAAGCGCATGTTGCAAGAATCCGTCGACGCTTTGTTCGATAACGGCCGTCGCGGTCGCGTCATCACCGGTGCCAACAAGCGTCCGCTGAAGTCCTTGGCCGACATGTTGAAGGGCAAGCAAGGTCGCTTCCGTCAGAACTTGCTTGGTAAGCGCGTCGACTATTCTGGCCGTTCGGTGATCACCGTGGGTCCAGAATTGAAACTGCATGAGTGCGGTCTGCCCAAGAAGATGGCTTTGGAATTGTTCAAGCCCTTCATCTATCAGCGTTTGGACGCCAAAGGCCTGTCCAGCACGGTGAAGCAATCGAAGAAGCTCGTGGAGAAAGAGCGTCCTGAAGTTTGGGACATTCTCGATGAAGTCATCCGCGAGCATCCTGTGATGCTGAACCGCGCGCCGACCTTGCACCGCTTGGGCATCCAAGCCTTTGAACCAAAGCTGATCGAGGGCAAGGCCATCCAGCTGCACCCGCTGGTCTGTACCGCGTTCAACGCCGACTTCGACGGCGACCAAATGGCTGTTCACGTGCCCTTGTCGATTGAAGCCCAGCTTGAAGCGCGCGTCTTGATGATGTCGACCAACAACATCTTGA
This sequence comes from Aquidulcibacter paucihalophilus, assembly GCF_002105465.1. Lineage (GTDB taxonomy): Bacteria > Pseudomonadota > Alphaproteobacteria > Caulobacterales > Aquidulcibacteraceae > Aquidulcibacter > Aquidulcibacter paucihalophilus. The sequence continues at coordinate 45,006 of NZ_NCSQ01000148.1, read as the reverse complement.
GCCCTGCGAGCGGCAAGCCCATCATCGTGCCAAGCCAAGACATCGTTTTGGGTCTATACTTCTTGTCGATTGAGCGCGATGGCGAAGTCGGCGAAGGCAAGGCTTTCCGTGACTTGGGCGAAATCGAAGCGGCTTTGGATGCTGGCGTGGTGACACTACACTCGAAGATTAAAGCCCGCTATGTCGGCGTGGATGAGGACGGCAAGCCTGTAACCAAGACGATCAACACGACTCCGGGCCGCTTCATGATTGCCGATTTGTTGCCACGCCACCCCAAGGTGCCGCCAACGATCGTCAATCAATTAATGACCAAGAAGGAAGTCTCCAACATCATCGACCAAGTCTACCGCTTCTGCGGCCAGAAGGCGACGGTGATCTTTGCAGACCGCATGATGCAATTGGGCTTCAAGGAAGCTTGTAAGGCCGGTATCTCCTTCGGCATGGCCGATATGGTGGTGCCCCCTGAAAAGGAAGCTATGGTCGAAGCAACCCGGACCAGCGTGGAAGAATATGAGCAACAATATTCTGACGGTCTGATCACCAAGGGTGAGAAATATAACAAAGTCGTGGATGCTTGGTCGAAATGTACCGACCGCGTGGCAGATGCGATGATGGAAGAAGTCTCGAAGCTGCGCCCAGGTCGCGACGGCAAGACCTTGGAGATGAACTCCGTTTACATGATGGCGCACTCCGGTGCCCGTGGTTCGAAGAACCAAATGAAGCAATTGGCCGGGATGCGCGGTCTGATGGCCAAGCCATCGGGCGAGATCATCGAAACGCCCATCATCTCGAACTTCAAAGAAGGTCTGACGGTTCAGGAATACTTCAACTCCACTCACGGTGCGCGTAAAGGCTTGGCCGATACGGCATTGAAGACCGCAAACTCGGGTTATCTCACCCGCCGTTTGGTCGACGTGGCGCAGGATTGCATCATCACCGAAGAAGATTGCGGCACCTCGATGGGTATCGAGTTGCGGGCCGTTACCGAAGGGGCTGAAGTCATCGTGTCGCTGGAACAGCGCATTCTGGGCCGGACCTTGGCGCAAGACGCCGTGGACCCGCAAACCGGCGAAGTCCTCTATCCGCAAGACACCTATGTGGATGAAGATATTGCCATCGCCATCGAAAAGGCAGGCGTACAGACCATTAAGGTCCGTTCGCCGCTGACGTGTGAAACCCGCAACGGTGTGTGTGCGACCTGCTATGGCCGTGACCTCGCCCGCGGTACTCGCGTCAATCATGGCGAAGCGGTGGGCGTTATCGCGGCCCAGTCGATTGGTGAACCCGGGACACAGCTCACCATGCGGACCTTCCACATTGGTGGGGCCGCGCAGGTGGCCGATACCAGCTTCATGGAAGCCGGTCTTGATGGGGAAGTTCGCTTCATCAACCGGGCAACGGTGAAGCGCGATGATGGCGATTTGGTCTGCTTGAGCCGGAACATGGTGATCGCCGTGTTTGATGGCGAAGGCAAAGAACGCCAGTCCTTCAAATTGCCATTTGGTGCGCGCATTCGTGCCGAAGACAAGACCAAGGTCGTTCGCGGCCAGCGTCTGGCCGACTGGGACCCATTTGCAACCCCAATCGTCACCGAAGTTGGCGGGCGTGTGCGTCTGCAAGACCTCGTGGACGGCGTTTCAGCCCGCGACGAGTTGGACGACGCCACCGGCATTTCGTCCAAGCGCGTGATCGATTGGCGCGGTTCGAAGGCCAATAACGACCTTCGCCCAGCCGTCGCTTTGCTGAATGAAGATGGCAGCTTCGTGAAATTGGCCAATGGCGCAGACGCAGTCTACACCTTGCCAATTGATGCGATCTTGTCGGTTACCGACGGTGAGTTGATCGGGCCAGGTGCCACTCTGTCGCGCGTTGCGACCGGTGGGGCCAAAACCCGCGACATCACCGGGGGTCTGCCGCGCGTGGCGGAATTGTTCGAAGCCCGTCGTCCGAAGGATCATGCGATCATCGCGGAAATCGATGGCCGCGTAGAATTCGGTAAGGACTATAAGAACAAGCGCAAAGTACTCATCATTCCCGATGATGAGGCCCTTGAGCCCGCAACCTATCTGATCGCCAAGGGTAAGCACTTGTCGGTTCAAGATGGTGACCGGATTAAGCGCGGCGAATATCTGCTTGATGGCAACCCAGCCCCACAAGATATCTTGGCGGTTCTGGGCGTGGAAGCTTTGGCCGAATATCTGGTTGAGGAAATCCAGAAGGTCTATCGTCTCCAAGGCGTGGGTATCAATGACAAGCACATTGAAACCATCGTCCGCCAGATGTTGCAGAAGGTGGAAGTCACCGATCCAGGCGATACCGACATGATCAAGGGCGATGCCATTGATGAAGTCGATCTGATCGATGAAAACGCCCGCATGAAGGAATTGGGTCTGCGCGAAGCTACCGCAGAGCCTGTGCTTCTGGGCATCACCAAAGCCTCGCTGCAGACACGCTCGTTTATTTCGGCCGCGTCCTTCCAAGAAACCACCCGCGTCCTTACCGATGCGGCGGTTAATGGCAAGCACGACACTTTAGAAGGCCTCAAGGAAAACGTCATCGTGGGCCGCTTGATCCCAGCCGGTACGGGTGGTGCGCTGCGCCGCTTGAAGGCGATTGCCGCCTATCAGGATGCCGATGCGGCGATCGAGCAAGAAAGCGCGATGGAGCCCTTGCCTGCCGAAGTAGCCGGTATGGACGTTGTCGACCTCGGCACGGAATAAGCTGCTCCTTCTTCTCGCATCTCAAAAGGCCCCGGAGAAATTCGGGGCCTTTTTTATGTTTCGCATTTGCCGCCCAGATCCCACCCGCTATTACCTTTCCCTTTCCGATCACAACCGCCTCACAGAAAAGTGAGAAAGGCTTAACGCCTCATGGTTAAGCTTGGCACCCATGAAGCGAAGGATGCGGCCATGAAGCGTGTGTTGGCAGGTATTGGAATTGTAGCCTTGGTGGGCGTGATCGGCATTGGCACCGCCAAAGCCTTGATGGGCGGTGAGGCACCCCATGCTGCGGCTGAGGCAATGCACGGTGCCGCTGATGCCCACAGCGCCCCCGCTGCCCATGAAACCGCAGATGCACACGCCGTCCCAGACAAAGAAGAAAAGTCGATACTGTCGCATTTACTTCCCGGAAAAGACGGCGCGCATTGGGATTATGAGGGCGCTAATGGGCCGGAAAATTGGGGCAAGATGGCCGAGGCCAATAAGGCTTGCGCCTCGGGCCAAGAACAATCGCCAATTGACTTAACAGGCGGGGTTGATGCGGAAGTTTCCAATATTGCACTACATTGGAATCCCAGTGCCTGGAGCGTCGTCAACAACGGTCACACCATCCAAGTGGAAGGCAAGGATGGCGGCTATGCCACCATTGATGGTGAGCGCTTTGAACTTATTCAATTCCATTTCCATACCCCATCTGAGCACACAATCGATGGACGCAATTATCCTATGGAAGTCCATTTTGTGCACAAAAATGCCGAAGGCCGACTGGCGGTCATTGGCGTCTTGATGATGCCAGGCGGGGAAAATCCCTTATTCTCAAACATCATGGAAAAGGCCCCGAAAGAAGAGGGCTCTGCCAGCTTAGGCGTGATTGAGCAGCGCGGCATGATCGCGCCGATTGATGGGGTTTATCGCTATCAAGGCTCTCTTACCACACCTCCTTGTTCTGAAACGGTTTTGTGGACTGTTTTGTCGACGCCGATCTTGGTCTCGCAAAAGGATGTGGAAGCTTTCCAAGCTCTGTTCCCGATGAATGCCAGACCCATCCAGCCGGTCAATCGCCGCTACGTTTTGCGCGATTAGCTTAAGTGCGGCACGGCAAGCGGCCTTGCCTCCCCAATTCATCCCCTCTGAAGCGTGAGCTGCCAGCGGGAACCCTATGGGATGTTGCGGTAGATGTTGTCTTCCACAAAACTTTGGTGGCGAACCGCGTTCAGAGCTTTCCAAACCTACAAAAGAATATACCATTCGCCCTTATGTGCGACGGCCATGAAGGCATGCAGGGGAGGTTGGCTTAGATGAAGCAACGGGCAGGGGTGTTTACACGCGTGGTGCGTTTTTTGGCATTCGGCCTGGCCATCATGACCAGCTTTGCGCCCCGCCTTGCCGCTGCGCAAACAACTGCGGCTGCCAATCCCGGCTATCTGGTTGTTGTCGGCAAGACTACAGACCGCGCCAAGATTGGGGCTTATGCTGCGTCTCTGCCGCCGATTTATGCGAGCCTCGATGGCTATTATCTGGCCATAGGTGCCCCCGGGCGCGGCGTGACCTGGCTTGAAGGGCCTTGGACTGACCGCTCACTCATTGTCGCCAAATTTCCGACCCGCGCCGGGGCCGACGCCTTCTGGTGGGGCGAGGCTTATCGGGCTGCCATCCGCAAGCGCGATAATGCGGGTGTGTTCAGCGTGGTGGCAATTGAAGGGGCTGGGTCCACGCCTTTTGAAGGGGCGGGGGCTGGCTTTTTAGTGGTCATGACAGGACCCACTGGCAAAGGACCTCACGAGCTACAGGCATCCGAGCGCGCTGCAGCCAGCCTGATCGACGGGGTCAAGCGCTCTGGCGGCCAATTGGTCAATTCGGCTGGTATCGGCCAGTTCACGCCGATGGAAGGCGATACCGTGTTTGACCGTGTCGTGGTGGCCGCTTGGCCGAGCCTTGCCGCCCGCGACGCTTATCTGGCCAGCGCTGATGCAGCTGAGGCCAAGCGCTTGCGTAGCCTTGCAGGTATCAGTGCGGTGGCGGCAGCAAATGGGATCGCCCGAACACAAACCCCACCGGCCGCCACCCCTAAACCCACCAGTGAGGCCCCTAAATAGGGCGAATCATGTCGTGCTAACAGAGGGGGGTGTCGGCATTTTTTGACCGAGAAAACCTTCCCGTTTGGCCGCAGGATTAACCACAAATATGGGTCAGATCCGCCCAAAAATCGGTCAGACATCCCCCCTATGCGGAATTGCAACGCTGGCGTAACCATCTAAAACCCTTAACTTAATTTATCTAATTTTCCCCAATTTCGCGAAAGTTACAGGGTGCGACTGCGTTGCTGCGTTTGCGAAATAGGGTGGGGCGGGCTACAAGCCCCCCATGAAGTCGGGACAGACCGGCCTCTCTAGGACCCTCGCGCGTGATGCTGCGACCGTCCTAGGGACTGTGTGTTTGATCGTATGCCTCAGCACGATCGCTCATGCAGAACCTGTGGTGGAAGGTGCCCAGGTTGATGCCGACATAACCACGACCCAATCCCAGGGTATACCGCAATCGAAGCGCAACACGGCCGAGCTCGACCGTGCGCGTCAGATACGGTGTCTGGCTGAGGCAGTGTACTATGAAGCGAAGGGTGAGCCCCGTCGCGGCCAAGAAGCAGTAGCTGAAGTGGTTGCAACGCGGGTGGCTTCAAAGGCATATCCGAAGAGTTTCTGTGGCGTTGTATATCAACGTACCGGACGGACGTGCCAGTTTTCATGGGCGTGCAGCGCAAGGCGCGCCCCAAGCGGTCTGCAATGGCAACGCGCCAATGAGATTGCTGAACGTGTCGTCGATGGGTGGAGGCCCGGTGTCGCACCCGGTGCGACCCATTTTCACGCGACATTTGTTGACCCCAGCTGGACGCGCGTCTATCGCCGCGTCACCAGTATTGGGGGCCATGTCTTCTACCGCCAGATTGTGCGGTAAACCCAACCGAAGTTGCCGATAACTTCAGACCTAACCAATGCCCTCGCTGTTTCCGGCGAGGGCATTTTGGTTTTTACTAGCCATTCAGCACGGATTTGCGCAATTGTTTGGCGAGATATTTCGGCAGGAAGCGGCTAAAGAAATGCGCGCGGTCGGCGGCTTTGCCCACTTTCACAATCACATCATCGCCATGAACGGCATCCCATGTCCGCGCAGCTGCCATTTCCACGGGATAAATCTCAATGCCCTTCATGGCAGGGCGTTCTTTCGAATTCGATCCTGGTGTCTCGACCATGTCGAGGATGGGTGTGTCAACAAACCACGGGCAGAGCGCGATCACGCGGATATTCTTGCGCGAGAACTCAACATCCAAAGCCTCGCTTAGGCCGCGCACCGCAAATTTAGTGGCCGAATAGACCGCAAGGCGCGGGGAGCCGACGAGGCCTGCGGTGGAGGCTGTATTAATCACGCGCGCCCCAGGTGTGGTCTCCAACAAAGGTAGAGCGGCATAAATGCCATTCATAACGCCCTTTAAATTCACATCGACCACGAGGTCTGCGTCATCTTGGGCGACATCTTCATACCAGCCGTGTTTGCCGATCCCGGCATTATTGAACAAGACATGCATCCGCCCGCCGGTGGCGTCGCCAAACTGGCTGACCGCATTGCTCCAGCCGTGCCGGTCGCGCACGTCAAACACGCCGGTGCAATAAGAATCAACCGGCATATGGGCCGCGGTTTCGGCAATGCCAGCGGCATGGACGTCATAGAGCCCGCAATACCAGCCGCGCTGGGAAAAATGATGCGCCGTTGCCCGGCCGATACCAGACCCTGCCCCGGTTATAAAAATGGTTTTTCGGCCGCGCGCTTCACTCATAACCTCTCCCTTCTGTCTGATCCCTGGCGCTTTAGCGTAGCGCTTGTCCTTGAGACCTGCAGAAACCCTACCGAACGGCACAAATGCACTGCGGTCAAGTGTGCTGGTTTGTGGCTGCCGCGCTATATATGCGTGCAGACAGGAGAAATGTCATGAACGACCGCGACATGTGGATCAAGCAATTGCGCTATCGCGCGTGGCGACGCGGCTTTCGCGAGCATGATTTCTTGATGGGAACTTTTGCCGATCAGCATTTGGCCGAAGCCAGCGCAGCCGATTTGGCGCTGTTTGAGGCGCTACTCGATCAAGCCGATTGGGACGTTTATTATTGGATTGTCGGCCAAGTGCCGGTGCCAGAAAAATTCCAAGGCCCCGTGATGGACAAGCTGCAAGCCTTGAGCTTCACCGTTGAAACCATCCGTCAAACAAGTTGACAAGCAAAGCCCGTAAACGCCCTTACGAATGCCATAATCTCATGTATAGACAGATTTATGGCAAGCGATCTTGATCATTATCCCAGTGACTGGGCCCGCCGGGCGGACTTAATCGTCCATATCGCGGGACTAACCTTGGCCTTATTTGGTGGCGGCTTGGCACTAGGCCTTGCCGTTAGCCATGGCATGCTGGGCAAAGTGGCAGCGGTTTCTATCTATGCCTTGGGACTGATTGCGATGCTGGCTTTCTCGCTGGCTTATAATTTTGCCAAACCCAGCTGGCAGCCGTTCTTGCGCCGCCTCGACCATGCGGGCATCTTTTTGATGATTGCCGCAAGCTATACCCCTTTCACCACCCAAGCTCTAACCGGCGCTTGGTCCATCGGCATGACCACCGCGGTGTGGGCTTTGGCGGCCTTGGGAATTGCGGGTAAGATGTTTCTGCCTGGCCTCGGTAAGGCGATTTGGGTTGTTCTGTATCTGGCTTTAGGCTGGATGGTCGTGATTGCGATTAAGCCCATGGTTGAAGAAGTGCCGCCTGTGGCGATGTGGCTCTTGGCGGCAGGCGGTGTGGTTTATTCTGTTGGAACTCTATTCTACGCAGCCAAAGGCCTTAAATTCCGGCGGGCGATTTGGCATGGCCATGTCGTGGCCGCAGCTGGCTTGCATTATGCAGCCATTTTAGTGGGCGTTGTATTGGTTGGGGCCAATTAGCTTGCCCAAAGGCCGCCTGGACGCGGCTTGCTGCAAAAGATTTCCGATTGGTAAGAACATTTTTGATCTCCCCTTGTGAGCGCTTTGGACGGCGGTCTTAGATAGACCTGCTCATGATGAGCCCTGATGCACAGGTTGATTGGAGAAAACGAGATGAAAATAATCACGCGTTTGGCTGCGGGGGCAGCTCTTGCAATGGCTTTGACGATGGGCGCGGCCGCACCAGCTATGGCACAAGAGTCGAGCTATAAGCCCGGCTCTGTGTTTGAACTCAGCTATATTAAAGTCCTGCCCGGTGAATTTGAAAACTATATGGACTATTTGTCGGATCGCTGGAAAAAATCGAACGAGTTTTTGAAGAAGGAAGGCGTGGTCCTGAGCTACCGCGTTTTGGCGATCAATAATCCCCGCGAAGGCGAACCAACCTTAGTCTTGCTAATCGAGTATAAGGACTACGCCACCAACGCGCAGAAAGATGCGATCGGCAAGAAGCTCAATGAATATATGGCCCAAACAGACCGGTCATCTGAGGCCGCTTCTGCCGCGCGTCGCAAAATGCGCGAGCAAAAAGGCTCGATGGAGTTGCAAGAGCTTATTCTGAAATAAGGCCGCAATCAGCCTTGTACCAAGGGGCTGTGGACGCACCACGTCCACAGCCCGATTTGTTTCGGCCGGCCGCTTGACGCTTCTAGCCAAGCGCCGCACAAGCTTTGCCCCTAACAGGGAGAAAACACCATGGCGAAAATCGGCTATTTGTGCGTTGGCACCAATGATTTTGATAAGGCAACTGCCTTCTATACGGCACTTTTGGCAGACATTGGCGGTAAGCCTTTGATGCCGACTTCTCAGGGCTTGATCTATCGCCTGTCCGAAGGGGCGATGCTGATGGTGACCAAACCCCATGATGGCGAAGCTGCAACCTTTGGCAATGGCACCATGATCGCGATTCAGGTTGAGTCCGCCGATCAAGTCGCAGCCGTACATGCCAAGGCCTTGGCCTTGGGTGGCTCTTGCGAAGGCAAGCCCGGCCCGCGTGGGGCCTTTGGCGATTTTGCTTATTTCCGTGACTTGGACGGCAATAAGCTCGCGGTCTATTACTCAAGCCGCATGTAGGACTTGGTCAGGCAATCTGGCGCGACGTGTGGCGAACTTGCTCGGTTGCGGTGCGGATATGCTCGGCGGAATTGGCGATTTCGGACATGCGCGCCGAGATCGCCTGAACGCTGCCGGAGGCTACGCCCATATTGGCCGACATCGACTCCGTGAGGGCGCTTTGCTCTTCAATGGCAGCCGCAATCGCCGTGGAGACTTCGCTAATGGACCCAATCACTTGGCTGATCCCAGCGATGGCTGCGACCGCCTCGCGGGTGGAGCCTTGCACTGAGCCAACTTGTGTGGCGATTTCCTCGGTCGCTTTCGAGGTTTGTTCGGCCAGGGTCTTTACTTCCGAGGCAACAACCGCAAACCCACGGCCCGCTTCGCCGGCGCGCGCGGCTTCAATCGTCGCATTCAGGGCCAGCAAATTGGTTTGTGAGGCGATCTGATTGATTAATTGAACCACATCGCCGATGCGTTGGGCAGCAGCTGAAAGCCCCGCAACCACACCGCTGGTGCGCTCGGCTTGTTCGACCGCCCGGCTGGAGACATCGCGCGCCACATGAACTTGAGTACTAATTTCATGCACAGATTGGGTGAGCTGAATGGCACCATCCGCCATGGCCTGCACATTGACTGAGGTTTGATCAGAAGTCCTTGCGGCTTCCTGGGCCACGTGGGCGGCTGAGACCACGGTCGCGCTGATTTTCTCCAGATCTTGATCGATTTGAACTTGGGCTTGTGCGCGTCGTTTTTGCTGCGTGATTTGCTCAGTGATGTCGGTTGCAAACTTCACCACCTTATAGGGGACGCCCTTGATATCGCGTACGGCATTATAGCTGGCTTGAATCCACACATCTTCGCCTTGTTTGTTCACGCGGCGAAATTGGTCAGCGCGGAATTCACCCCGGCCTAAAGCGGCCCAGAAATCGCGATAGGCCGTCGAGGCAGCATCGTCCTTGGGCATGAAGATCGCATGATGCTTGCCGACGATATCTTTCAATTCATAGCCCAGCGCTTTGAGAAAATTGTCATTGGCCGTCAAAATGATGCCAGCAAGGGTGAATTCGATGACGGCCTGTGAGCGATGAATGGCCTCAATCTGGCCTTCGAAATTGGCAGAACGCATTTTTTCATCAGTCACATCTGAGGCAAACTTCACGACTTTTATCGGCCTGCCACCTTTGTCCATAATCGGACAATAGGTCGCACGGATCCAGACAGGCTTACCCCCTTTACCCAAACGCTTATATTCAGCGGTCTGGGTTGTCCCAGAGCGTAAGTCGCGCCAGAAATCTTGATAAGCTTGGCTCGCCTTTTCGTGCGGCTCTACAAACATGGAGTGATGTTGGCCTTTAATTTCCTCAAGCCGATAGCCCATAGCGGCCAGAAAATTGGCATTTGCGGTTAGAATGGTTCCTTCTAGCGTGAACTCAATGATTGCTTGGGCTTTATCGATCGCAATGAGTTTTGCTTGATCTTCACTTGGATTTTGAAACCACGCCATCCCATACGCCTTTGACTCACATGACAGTTGTTGGCGTCAAACCTAGTAGACGCCTCTAAACGGCGGGTTAAAAACTCACAATTTCGTGAGCCTTTCGTGAGCCGTTCGTGACCAAGGTGGCCCGGGTGCCGACATAGGCCCGGACTGACTGAAGTCTGACCCTCGCCAAGGGGGCAGGGGATCGCTATATCGCGTGACCATTCTCCGCAAAGCATAGCTCCCATGCCGATCTCTCTTGTCGAAACCCTCGCCAACGCCGTTGGACCATTGCGCGTGTCAGGTGCCGTAGAAGGCTATGACGCAGGACTATTGGCGCGCGCAGCCATGCTGCGCGGCGGGGTAACACTGCATGTGGCGCGCGATGATGCGCAAGCTTCAAGCTTTTTGGCTGCTGTGCGCTTTTATGCGCCAAGCCTCGCGGTGGTGCGTCTGCCAGCTTGGGATTGTCTGCCCTATGACCGGGTTGGGCCAGCGCCTGAAATCAGCGCGACACGCCTGTCAACACTGACCCATTTGATCCGGCGAAAGGAGGGCGATCCGCCCCTTTTGGTGTTGACGACAGGTGGCGCACTCCTGCAGCGGGTCGCGCCACGAGACCGCCTGCGTGCAGCCTCTTTTTCGGCCAAGCCCGGCCAAATCCTCGATGTCAGCGCGATTCAGGCCTATTTTGCCGCCAATGGCTATGTGCGCACTGCAACCGTGCGCGAGCGGGGCGATTTTGCCATTCGCGGCGGTGTAATCGACCTTTTCCCGCCAGAACTGCCAGAGCCGGTCCGCCTCGACCTGTTTGGCGATACGTTGGAAAGCATTCGCAGCTTTGACCCTGAAACCCAGCGCTCCACCCACCAATTACAAGGCGTCGTGCTGGCCCCGGTATCTGAAGCCATTTTGGATGATGCTGCAGCAAGCCGCTTCCGTCTCGGCTATTTGGAACTATTTGGCGCCGCCCAAGGCGACCCGCTCTATGAGGCTGTCACCAAGCGCATGCGGCGCAACGGCATGGAGCATTGGCTGCCCTTATTTCATGAGCATATGGAGACAGTGCTAGACTATGTGGGCCCCCAAGCCCTGATCAGTCTTGACCCCCATGCCATGGATGCAGCATCTGAGCGCGCCGCCCAAGTGATGGATTATTACGAGGCGCGGCGTATCCCCCCGCCCAAGGGTTCTGCCCCGTATAATCCGCTCCCGCCAGAGCGGCTTTATGCCACTATCCCTGAACTGGAAGGCCTTTTGGCCAGCCGCGATGTGCGCCGTCTCAGCGCCTATCAAGAGGCCGAAGGTGGCCAAGCCTTGATAGAAAGTGGCGCCAAAGCAGGCCGCAACTTCGCCGCCGAACGCGCTACCGAAGGCGTCAATGTTTGGGATGCGGCACGCCAACATGTTGAGGCTTTGGCCGCCCAAGGTATCAAACCCATTCTGGCGGCTTGGACCGATGGCTCCGCCGAGCGTTTGGGCCATGTGTTGCAAGAGCATGGGATGGCAGCCTTATTCCCACTGCCCAATGCCGATGCGATTGCTCTGATCCCTCACGGTGCGATTGGTCTCGCGGTCCTGCCGCTCGAGCGCGGTTTTGTCGCCGAAGATTATGCGATCCTTTCCGAGCAAGACATTCTGGGTGAGCGTTTGGGCCGTGCTCGCAAGCGGCGAAAGGCTGCCAGCATCATTCTGGAAGCAGGAAGCCTGTCTGCTGGCGATTTGGTGGTTCATATCGACCACGGCATTGGGCGGTATGAGGGTCTGCGGACCTTGGATGTTCAGGGTGCACCTCATGATTGCCTCGAACTCATCTATGCTGGTGGCGACAAGCTCTTTCTGCCGGTCGAGAATATCGAACTTGTCTCCCGCTATGGCTCTGAGGATGCAACCGCCCTGCTAGACAAATTGGGTGGGGTGGCTTGGCAGGGTCGCAAGGCCAAGGCCAAGCAGCGTCTGAAGGACATGGCTGAGGTGCTTATCAAAATCGCGGCAGCACGCGCGGCTAAAGTGTCTGAGCCCATTCTGGCCAGTTCTGGCGATTATGACGAGTTTTGCGCCCGCTTCCCCTGGGATGAGACCGACGATCAATTGTCGGCCTTGGAGGACATTTTCAACGATCTGGCTGCTGGCCATCCAATGGACCGCCTGATTTGCGGCGATGTGGGCTTTGGCAAAACCGAAGTCGCCCTTCGCACAGCCTTTGTGGTGGCGATGAGTGGACGACAGGTCGCCGTTGTGTGCCCAACCACTTTGCTCTCGCGCCAGCATTTTAAGACCTTTAGCGAACGCTTCCGTGGCTGGCCGATCCGCGTGCGGCAATTGTCACGTATGGTGGGGGCGAAGGAAACGGCTGAGACCAAGCGTGACCTCGCCGATGGAAAGATCGACATTGTGGTCGGCACCCATGCCGTCTTTGCCAAAGACCTCACGATCCGCGATTTGGGCCTTGTGATTGTGGATGAAGAACAGCATTTCGGCGTGAAGCATAAAGAGCGGCTGAAGGAATTGCGTACCGACACCCATGTGCTGACGCTCTCGGCCACGCCAATCCCGCGCACGTTGCAATTGTCGCTGGCTGGCATCCGCGAAATGTCGATCATCGCAACCCCGCCAGTCGACCGCTTGGCCGTGCGGACCTATGTGACTCCATGGGACCCGATCACCATTCGTGAGGCTTTGCTGCGGGAGAAATATCGCGGCGGACAGGCCTTCTTCGTCGCCCCGCGCGTGGAGCATCTGGACGATATTGAGCGTTTCATGAAGGAAATGGTGCCCGAAATGACCTATGCTGTGGCACATGGTCAGATGAGCCCAACCCAGATGGAGCCGATCGTGACGGCCTTTTATGAAGGCGTCTATGATGTGCTGATCTCCACCACGATTGTGGAGAGCGGCTTGGATATTCCCCGCGCCAATACGCTGATTACCTGGCGGGCCGATATGTTTGGCCTCGCGCAAATGTATCAATTGCGGGGCCGGGTGGGCCGATCCAAGACCCGCGCCTATGCCTATCTGACGGTCCCCGCTGAAAAGCCCACCACGCCAAGCGCCGAGAAGCGGCTCAAAATCCTGCAATCCCTCGACTCACTCGGGGCCGGTTTCCAATTGGCCAGCCACGACCTTGATATGCGCGGGGGTGGCAACCTTCTGGGCGAAGAGCAATCGGGCAATATTCGCGAAGTGGGCGTCGAGCTTTATCAGCAAATGCTGGAAGAGGCGGTTGCAAGCCTACAAGATGGCGGCGAAGTGGTTTCAGCCCGGTCGTGGTCGCCGGCCATCAATCTGGGGGTCGCGGTTTTGATCCCCGAAGACTATGTGCCAGACCTCAATGTGCGCCTGTCGCTCTATCGCCGCTTGAGTGAGCTTGAGAGCGATGCAGACCGCGACAGCTATGCTGCAGAATTGGCCGACCGATTTGGCCCCTTGCCAGAGGAAGCCCGCCAACTCATCGAGATTGCCGGTGTTAAGGCCCTGTGTCGCAAAGCCCATATCGCCAAGCTGGATGCAGGGCCCAAGGGCGCGGTGCTGACTTTCCGCCCAGAATCCGCACCCGACGCCATGAAGCTGGTCGCGGCTGTCCAGAAACAGCCAGCCCTGTTCCGCCTGCGGCCTGATGGCAAGATGGTCGTCAATGGCGATTGGTCCACTCCTGAACAACGCCTCAAAGGTGCCCGCCGCGCTGCGGCTTTCTTGGCTGCAGAAATGGGGTGAGGGGCAAGCTCTGCCTCTGTGCACAAATCCCACACACACCGCCAACTGCCGTCAAGCCTTGAGTTTTGAGGGCATTGCGCCTACACAACCGCCATCACGCACGCGGGCTCGCGGCGCGCGAACCCTTTTTTGTTCCTTCGGGGATGGGTAGGGGTCGTTCGTCCATCCGGCGCGGTTCTCATTCCGAGGCCGCTCCTGCTCGCGGAGGCTAGCCGGAAAAAGGATTGAAATATCATGGCAGTGCCAGATTTTACTATGCGCCAATTGCTCGAAGCGGGCGCACATTTTGGTCACCAGACCCACCGTTGGAATCCCAAGATGAAGCGCTTCATCTTCGGTGAACGCGCCAACATCCACATCCTCGACTTGAGCCAAACCGTGCCTTTGTTGCACCAGGCTTTGCTGCGCGTCCGGGACGTGACTGCAAAGGGTGGCCGCGTTTTGTTCGTCGGCACCAAGCGCCAAGCATCCGACCCTGTAGCCGCTGCTGCCAAGCGCTGCGCCCAATATTATGTCAACAGCCGGTGGCTGGGTGGCACGCTGACCAACTGGCAGACGATTTCGAAGTCGATTGCTCGCATGCGCGAAGTTGAAGCCATTGTACAAGGCGACGCACCTGCAGGTTTGACCAAGAAGGAAATTCTGAACCTGACCCGCGAATATGAAAAGCTGGAGCGTTCGCTCGGCGGGATTCGCGACATGGGCGGTATTCCTGACTTGATGTTCGTGATCGACACCAACAAGGAAGCGATTGCGATCAAGGAAGCCAAGAAATTGGGTATCCCGGTTGCCGCGATGATCGACAGCAATTGCGATCCCGACGAAGTCGATTTCCCAATCCCAGGTAATGACGACGCAGCGCGTTCGATCCAATTGTTCTGCGACCTGATTGCCGATGCCGCTTTGGATGGTTTGGCTGAAGGTCAATCGTCAGCTGGCGTTGATTTGGGTGCAATGGAAAACCCAGTTGAGCCTGTTTTGGCTCAAGTCACCGAAGAAGCTGTCGCAGAATCGGTTGATGGCGACGTCGAAGCTCCTCTTGAAGCTTAAAATTTCCCGCCTTGGTTTGTGCTGACCACGGGCCAAGGCGGACCCCACAAACACTCTACCCTGGAGGCGATTATGGCCGAGATTACGGCTGCCCTCGTCAAGGATCTTCGCGAGAAGACCGGCGTTGGCATGATGGACTGCAAAAAAGCGCTGACCGAAAACAATGGTGACATCGAGGCATCGATTGACTGGTTGCGTGCAAAGGGCCTGTCGAAGGCTGCAAAGAAAGCTGACCGTGCGGCTGCTGAAGGCCTGGTTGGCGTTTATGTTTCGGGCAACACCGGTGTGTTGGTCGAGCTGAATGCAGAAACCGACTTCGTGTCGCGTAACGAGCAATTCCAAGCTGCTGTGAGTGGTATCACCAAGTTGGCCCATGGTTTTGACTCGATTGAAGCTTTGGGTGCCGCACCTGCGCCAACCGGCGAAGGCACTGTGAACGATTTTGTGACCAATCTGATCGCCACCATTGGCGAAAACATGACCTTGCGCCGCATGGCAAAAGTATCGGTCAATCATGGTGTTGTGGCTTCCTACATCCACACTGCAATCGGCGACGGCTTGGGCCGCATTGGCGTATTGGTTGGTGTTGAAACCGCAGGTGACGCCGCAGTTGCCAATGACATCGGCCGTAAGGTTGCGATGCATATCGCGGCGACCGCGCCTTTGTCGCTGAAGACCGACGATCTTGACCCTGCTGTGGTGGAGCGTGAGCGTCAGGTGTTGACCGAACAGGCCCGCGAGAGCGGCAAGCCTGAGGATGTCATTGCCCGCATGATCGAAGGCCGCATCCGCAAGTTCTATGAAGAAGTGGTGCTGTTGCAGCAGCCCTTCGTTATGAACCCAGATCAGACGGTTGCAGCGTTTGTTGCTGAAACAGCAAAAGCAGCTGGCATCAGCGCCGAAGTCACGGGCTTTGCGATGTTCAAGCTGGGTGATGGCGTTGAGAAAAAAGAAGATGATTTCGCCGCAGAAGTGGCCGCTTTGAGCGGCACTTAAGCCCAAAAATCTTCCTCTTTTGGCCGTGATTGCTGAATAGAGCGTGATGAGCAAAGTGAAAGATGACACTTTGCTGACAAGAAACAGGGCGGCATGCTTGGCGTGCCGCCCTTGGTCTGTCAGAAGACCTGCCTGCATGCTTTCGGGCGAGTCATGGTAGGGCTTACCGAATGCTGGGAGACGCAGCCAAATGAATGAAGTAGCCGAGCCAAAAAACCAGAAACCCCGCCGTATCTTATTGAAGATTTCGGGTGAGGCGCTGATGGGCGATGGTCAATTTGGGATTGATCAGGAAACCTGTCTCGGATTTGCGCACGACGTCAAAGCGGCCCGCGATTCCGGCATTGAATTATGTTTGGTCATTGGGGGTGGCAATATCTTCCGCGGCATCTCTGGCGCGGCCAAGGGGATGGAACGGGCGACAGCCGATTATATGGGCATGTTAGCCACCATCATGAACGCATTGGCGCTGCAAGGGGCTTTGGAGAGCATTGGCGTTCATACCCGCGTGCAATCAGCTATTCCTATGCAGACCGTGTGTGAGCCCTATATTCGCCGCCGCGCCATGCGCCACATGGAAAAGGGCCGCATTGTGATTTTTGCCGCTGGCGTTGGCAGCCCCTTCTTCACCACAGATTCGGGGGCGGCTTTGCGTGCTGCTGAAATGGGTTGTGACGCCTTGTTGAAGGGCACTGGCGTGGATGGTGTCTATACGGCAGACCCCAAAACCGATCCTACCGCTACCCGCTATGACAAGCTGTCCTATACAGATGTCTTGGCCAAGAACCTCAAAGTGATGGATGCTTCTGCAGTTTCCATGATGCGTGACAGCAACATCCCCATTATCGTTTTCAACATTCGTCAACCCGGGCGCTTGGCCGAGGTGCTTGCGGGCACCGGAGTCTGCACCGTCATAACGGACAACTGAACCATGCCGACCTTTGATCTCCAAGACACCAAGCGCCGAATGGAAGGCGCGATAACGGCTTTGAAAAGCGATTTTCAAGGCTTGCGAACCGGCCGGGCCAACGTCAATTTGTTGGAACCCGTAATGGTGGAATCCTATGGTGCCATGGTGCCCTTGAACCAAGTCGGGGCGATTTCCTCGCCGGAGCCGCGTTTGTTGACCGTGACCGTGTGGGAAAAGTCCATGGTGAATGTGGTCGATAAGGCCATTCGTAACGCCGGCATCGGCCTCAATCCGGTCGTCGATGGCATGACTCTGCGGGTTCCTATTCCACCGCTGAACGAAGAGCGCCGCCGCGAACTGGTGAAATTGTCGGGCAAATATGCCGAAGCGGCCCGCGTGGCCATTCGCAACGTGCGTCGCGACGCGATGGAGCAATTGAAGAAGTCCGAGAAGGACGGCGACATTAGCGAAGATCAGTTGAAGAAGCTGTCCGCCCAAGTCCAAGAAGCCACGGACTCCTTCGTCAAGCAGGTCGACCAGACCATGAAGACGAAGGAAGACGAGATTATGCAAGTTTAGGATGGCCGGGGCGCTCGCTGACTGGGCCGCAAAGGCCGCGCATCAGCTGTCACCCCGGACAGGGGGTGAGGCAGGTGCGCGTCCGCGTCATATCGCCATCATCATGGATGGCAATGGCCGCTGGGCGACCGCGCGGGGCATGCCCCGCGCCTTTGGCCATTCAGCGGGTGTCCAAGCCCTGCGCAATACGGTCGAAGCAGCCGGTGACCTCGGGATTGAGGTCCTGACCGTCTATGCGTTTTCGACAGAAAATTGGCGCAGACCACCCGATGAGATCGAAGCCCTATTTGGCTTGTTGCGTGGCTTCATCCGCTCGGACTTGACGCGTCTTGACCGGGCGGGGGTGCGCATCCGGGTTCTGGGCGAGCGTGAAGGTGTGCCTGCCGATATTCTGACCCTGATGGATCAGGCGGAAAAGCAAACCGAAGCCAACACAATCATGACCTTGGTCATTGCCTTTAATTATGGCGGCCAAGCGGAAATCGCGCGCGCGACCCAAGAGATCGCCCGTCAAGCTGCAGCAGGCCTGATGGATCCCGAGACCATTGGACCTGACACGATCGCCCAATTCTTGCCCAGCCGCGACTGGCCCAATCCAGACTTGGTGATCCGCACCAGCGGTGAACAGCGCTTGTCTAATTTCCTGATTTGGCAATCAGCCTATGCGGAATTCCTCGTCTTCGATACGCTTTGGCCCGATTTTGGCCGACCGCAATTGGAAGAAGCCCTTCAAGTCTTTGCCAAACGAAACCGTCGCTACGGGGGCGTGTGACCTTGGACCCCACGCCGGACCATGACCCTAAGCAATCTGCCTTCTCCATTGGCCTAGCGGCCAACAAATTGGGGGCAGACCTTCGGGTTCGCTTTGTTTCGGCTGTTGTAATGGTGGTTCTCAGTCTTACAGGGGCTTGGATCGGCGGAATTGGCTGGGCGCTTTTGGCGGCGACCATCATGGCCGCCCTCGCATTTGAATGGGGCCGAATGATTGCCCCAAAAGCAGTTGATCTGGTGCCGCGGGCGTTGATCGCAGCGATCTGTGGCCTTTGCTTTGTTCTTTTGCCGCGCGCCTATGAGGCTTTAGCTGCGCTGGGCTTCTTCTTGACCTTGGTGCGCTCTCCACGCGAATTTGGCTATCTTGCGATGGCCGGCTCAATTTACCTTGCCCTGTCGGGCTGGGCGTTGGCTGGCCTCCGCGGCCAAGACGACGTGGGCCGCAGTCTGATGTTTGGCCTGTTTGCGATTGTGTGGTCCACCGATTCGATGGCTTATCTGGTTGGGCGCGTCGTAGGCGGCCCAAAGCTTTTCCCAATCATTAGCCCCAATAAAACCTGGTCTGGTTCTTTGGGGGGGACGGCTGCCGGCATTATGGCAGGTGCGCTCTATGGCTGGTTGTCGGGCACAGATCCGTTGGCGTGGGCGCTGGTCGGTTGGCTCTTGGCAGTGGTCTCGCAAGGCGGCGACCTCTTAGAATCGCTGGCTAAACGCTATTATGGCGTCAAGGATGCGTCGGGCGTTATTCCTGGCCATGGCGGTGTGTTGGACCGGCTGGATGGGCATTTAGCCGCAGCTTTGGCCTTTGTGGCCATTTTGCTGGTTATTCCCGGTTTGCGCGCTATGCTGACATGAACATGACGAAATCTTTGACTATTTTGGGGGCCACAGGCTCCGTCGGGCAAGCTACGCTAGACGTGGTGATGGAAGCCAATGCGCGGGCGCGTGCTGCCGGCAAAGAAGACAGCTATCGTGTGATCGCCTTAACGGCCAATCGCGATTGGGCTGGCTTGGCGGAACAGGCCCTTGCGACAGGGGCCAGCTATGTCGCGTTGGGCGATGCGCGTTTTGGGCCACAGCTTGAAGCCGCCTTGGCAGGAAAAGGGGTTGCAATCGGGCTTGGGCCTGAGGCCTTGGTCGAAGCCGCAGCCCGCCCAGCCGAACTGGTGATGGCAGCTATTGTAGGGGCCGCAGGCCTTGCTCCAGCTCTTGCAGCAGCCAAACGGGGGGCCACCATTGCCCTGGCCAATAAGGAATGCTTGGTCTGCGCAGGCTCTGTCTTTTTGAAGGCGGTGCAGGACGGCGGGGCGCGGATCCTACCGGTCGATAGCGAGCATAATGCGATTTTCCAAGTCTTGGACCAATCCGACCGGGTCGAAAAACTGATTCTGACCGCTTCGGGTGGCCCGTTTCGGACTTGGAGTGCAACTGCCATTGCCGCAGCCACGCCCGAGCAAGCCGTCGCCCATCCCAATTGGTCCATGGGACAGAAAATTTCGGTCGACAGTGCCACTTTGATGAACAAAGGCCTCGAACTAATCGAGGCCGCGCTTCTTTTTGGGATGCCGGAAAACAAGATCGATGTGCTGGTTCACCCGCAATCGGTTATCCACAGCTTAGTGGCGTATGAAGATGGCAGTGTTTTAGCACAATTAGGTGCAGCGGATATGCGCATTCCTATTGCCCATGCACTGGCTTGGCCGGCGCGTTTGGTGACCTCCGCGCCGCGATTAGACTTAGCAGCCATTGCAAAGTTAGACTTTGAACTACCTGATTTAGAAAGATTTCCTGCGCTCAACCTTGCCCGCTGCGCGCTGCAGATGAAAGGCGCGGCACCCACGATCTTAAACGCGTCAAATGAAGTGGCTGTGCAAGCCTTTCTGGATCGTAATGTTTCCTTTCCAGAAATTGCCGCAATCGTGTCGGAAACCATGGAAGAAGCCTGCCGCCTTGGCATGGATGCTGCTTTGGGAGACTTGGATGATGTCTATGCTGCTGATGAGGCGGGCCGTAGCATTGCCACTCAAAACATTGCGAAGCGCAAGTTCGTCTCGGCCTAGGCCGGTGCGGCAGCGTCTTCTGGGCCGGAGTTCTTGGTAGGATGTTGGAAAATATTAGCGGCATAGCAGTCAGCTTGGCCTCCTTTGTGGTGGTATTGAGTATCGTTGTCTTTGTTCATGAGTATGGGCATTACCAAGTTGCGCGCTGGTTTAAGGTCAAGGTTGAATCTTTTTCGATTGGCTTTGGCCCGGAATTGATTGCTTGGACGTCGAAAGTGGGCGTTCGGTGGCGCATTGGCGCACTGCCCCTGGGCGGCTATGTCAAATTTGAAGGCGATAAGGACGCCGCCTCCCAGCCCGACTTTACCCAAGCTAAAGCCGACAAAAGCAGCGGCCTATTTCACGCCCAACCTGTGGGCGTCCGGGCAGCTGTTACTGCGGCGGGGCCTGCGTTCAACTTTGCATTTTCCATCGCGGTCTTTGCCGTCTTCTTTGCCATGTTCGGCGAGACCGTTCAGCGGCCGGTCATTTCAAACGTTCTGCCAGATGGTGCCGCTGCTGCTGCTGGGATCAAGGCGGGCGATGAAGTTGTCGAGATTAATGGCAATAAGGTTGACGACTTTGTTGAGCTTCAGACGGCCATCATGGTTTCAGGTGGCAAGGAAATGCGCCTTGTATTGAAGCGCGGTGGGGCTGAAGTGCCGATCACTGTCACCCCCAAAATCGTTGAGAAAAAGACACCTTTTGGCGACACTGAAACCCAAGGCCTTTTGGGCATTGAGACCCGTTTCAGCAAAGAAACCATCGAACATCGCACCTATAATCCGTTTGAAGCCGTGGTGCGTGGTGGTGAGCAGACAGGGGCTATCATCAGCACGCAGGTGAATTTTATCACTGCGCTATTGCGGGGGGGGATGTCTGCTGGCCATTTGAATGGACCTTTGGGCATCTATCAGATCGCGGGCAAAGTCACGGAAAACTCGGTTGAAAGCGCAGGGCCAGACGCCAGTGCGGTGCAAGTCGCCGAATCAGTTGGGATTGGTTTGGTGCGCCTTGCCGCTGTTCTTTCGATTGCCGTTGGCTTTATGAATCTTCTGCCTCTGCCGGTTCTCGATGGCGGGCACTTGGTATTTTACGCGGCTGAGGCTATTCGTGGTAAACCAATCCCTGAGAAAGTGCAGGCGATCAGCTTCCAAGTTGGTCTCGTTTGTATCTTGAGTTTATTCGTTTTTGCGACTTTCCAAGATCTCGAGAGGACTGGTTTATTCAATGTGCTGAAAGGCTTTGTCGCTGCGGGCTAGGATTGCTGTCCCAAATTGTCTATCCACCACTTCTGAAACTCGGGCGTGACCTGCATGGCACGCGTACAACAAGGTTTAACGGGCTCCTTTATGGCATCAATTAAACGTCTGCTGATTGGCGGGGTTGCTGCACTGGCAGTGAACGCTTGCTATGGCCCTTTGGCCTTTGCCCAACAGGCTGGTGATGGCGGCGAAGCTGCGGCCCCGCAGATCATCACGAGTGTGGCGGTAGAAGGCAATCAACGCATCGAGACCGCTACCGTTCTGGCCTATGTCGCCATCCAGCCTGGCGAGCCTTTCAGCCCCGAGCGGATCGACATTGCCTTGAAGACGCTGTTTGCGACTGGCTTTTTTGCCAATGTCGAATTTGAACAGCGCGGCCAGACCTTGGTTGTGAAAGTGGCGGAAAACCCAACCGTCAACCAAGTCCTGTTTGAAGGCAATAGTGCGGTTACCAAGGACAAGCTTGAGAAAGAAGTGCAGATCAAGCCGCGTTCGTGGTTCACGCAAAACCGCGTGCAAGCTGATATTCGCCGTATGCAGGAAGTCTATCGCCGCTCTGGCAAATTTGCGGCCAATATTGTGCCGAAGATCAAGGTCCTGCCGTCCAACCGTGTCGATTTGATCTTTGAGATCAATGAAGGCCGCACAACGGGCATTCGCAAAGTCAATTTCATTGGCAATCAGGCTTTTTCCGACTCGCGCCTAAAGAGCGTGGTTGTGACCCAAGAGTCTGAGTGGTGGCGTTTCTTCTCCAGCAAAGACAATTATGATCCAGACAAATTGGATTATGATCGCGAGCAATTGCGCAAATTTTATCTCAATGAAGGTCACTATGATTTCCGTGTGAAATCAGCGGTGGCTGAATTGACGCCCGATCATAAGGACTTCTACGTTACCTATGCGGTGGAAGAGGGGCCGAAATACACCTTTGGCGACATCACGGTAAACACCAAGAACTCGAAACTGAGTGGGGATGTGCTGCGTGCCTTCATTCCCATCCGCAGCGGTGCGATGTTTGAGCGTGACCTGGTGGAGAAGGCGATTGAATCAATCACCTTTGCCGCAGGTTCTTCCGGTTATGCCTTCGTGGACGTCCGCCCACGCGAGACCGCCGATCGTGATAACCGCAAGGTCAATATTGTTTTTGACGTTGACGAAGGCCCACGTGTCTATGTGGAGCGCATCGATGTGATTGGTAACACAGCCACATTGGACCAAGTCATTCGCCGTGAATTGCGCTTGGCCGAAGGCGATGCCTTTAACCGCGTCTTGATCGACCGCTCGAAGAACCGCGTGAAGGCGCTTGGCTTCTTTAAGGAAGTTGAGATTGAGGAAAAGCCCGGCTCGCTGCCCGACCGAACCGTCGTGGAAGTGAAGGTTGAAGAACAAGCAACCGGCGAACTGGCCTTTTCGGTCGGCTATGCCTCGCAAGAAGCCTATAATTTCGCCGTGTCAATCTCACAGCGTAACTTGCGCGGCCGGGGCCAGTTCTTGCGCTTCCGTGTTGAAACCAGTTCGCGCACGAGGAACATCGATATTCGCTTCACCGAACCGCGCTTTATGGGGCGCAATATTGCCGCCGGTATCGACATCTTCTCGGTCGAACAAGACTATTTGCGCGAGGCGGGTTTCTCTACCAATTCGACCGGTTTTGGCTTGCGCGGCGGGTTCCCGCTGGCCGAAGATCGTAGCTTGGGCTTCCGTTACACCTATCGCAATGACACCAACGAAATCCCGTCTGTATCCTGCTTCAATGCGGATGGTACGCCGTTGTTGAATGCCAGCGCGCTGTGTCGCTCGCTCGGCAAGACCACCACCTCGCTGGCGGGCTATTCATTTAACTGGGATCGTCGCAATGATCCGCGCCGCCCAACGCGTGGCTTTGATATCTCGCTGAGCCAAGATTTTGCGGGCGTCGGCACTGGCGTCAAATACCATCGGACGGAGTTCCAAGGCGGCATTTATCGCGGACTATTCCCGGGCTGGCGCGCCAGTGCCACATTGAATGCAGGCCATATTGCCGGATGGGATGGCGATACAATTCGCGTCAACGACCGCTTCTTCAAGGGCGGCCAAAGCTTCCGTGGCTTTGAAATTGCCGGGATTGGTCCACGTACCGTCTTCTCTGTACGTGATGCTGATTCAACCCAACCCGATGGTTTGTCGCAGACTGTACGAACCGTTTATGGCGACGCTTTGGGCGGCAAAACCTATGGCATCGCCTCTTTTGAATTGACCGTTCCGACACCTCTGCCTGAATCCTACGGCATTTCAGCGGCGCTCTTCTTAGATGTTGGCACGCTGGGCGGCCTTGATCCAATTGACAAGGCCAAGGGGGACATCAATTACGGCACCTATCAAAACACCCGTGATGGCTTGGCCTTGCGCGCCTCTGCAGGCTTGTCTGTCAACTGGGTTTCCCCATTTGGCCCTGTTCGGTTTGACTTCTCAAATCCCTTCTTGAAACAGGATTACGACAAGGCTGAAACCTTCCGGTTCTCGACCGCGACCAATTTCTAGGGCGATCTGCCCTCAATTTTCCAGGAGAAACATCTATGAAAGCACACGATCTGATGGCTGGCGTTGCAGCCTTGTTGGCGGCAACCTCCGCCTACGCGCAAACCCCAGTGCCCGTCCCAGCCCCAGCGCCAGCCGCTGCGGCTGCCCCCGCGCGCCCAGCCGGCGCGCCAGCCGTTTTAAGCCCAGTGGTGGTCTATGACCTCGGCGCTTTGATCCAAGACAGCTTGGCCGGCCAAGATATGTCGAACAAGCTCAAAGCCATTCGCGACCAAATCAATCGTGAATTAGAACCAGATCAGCGCCAGCTTGAATCTGAATTGCGCGCCATCCTCGCAAGCTCGGTTCAAGAGTCGCAAAGTGTGGCCGGTCGTCAGCGCCAAGAAGCTTTTCAGCGCCTCAATAATGAGTTCCAGCAAAAGCAAGAGCGTTTGAGCCAAGTCATGCAATTGACCGAGCGCAATGCGATTGACGCCTTCAACAAGGCGATTGCCCCTGTGCTTCAGCAAACCTTGGTTGCCCGCAACGGTTTGATCGCCATTTCGGCAAACCAAGTGGAGGCCTTCATTCCTGGCGTCGACATGACCGCTGATTTGATCACGCGCCTGAATGCCACCACCAAGACGATCAATGTGGTCCGTGCAACCTTGCCAACCCAAGGCGCGCCTGCTGCCGCTCCAGCTGCCGGAGCAGCCCCAGCGGCCGCACCTGCGGGCGCACCTCTGCCAGCGCGTCCACCAGCAGCAGCACCCCGTCGCCCCTAAGGGGCTGCCCGCATTGCGGGCAAGTGCCGCAATCGGCCACCACGACGCCTAAAGCGCGGTCTCCTATCCGGGGGCCGCGTTTTTTATCCTGCGTGTCGGGCTTGCGTGGGCTTGCGATAATTCGCTTATAGAGGCCTAGACTATCCGACTCGGAGCCCAAAAGATGATTGATCCGCGCTTCTACAGGCTCCTTGGGCCCAAAACCTTGGCCGAATTGGCCCAAGTGGTGCGGGCGGAATTACCGGGAGGCTTTGATCCGAATCTGGCCCTCAGAAGCTGCGCGCCCCTCGATCAAGCAACACCATCTGATCTTGCCTTTTGTCAGGGACCAGCCAAAGGGCAGTCGCTGATAGAAACCAAGGCAGGGGCCTGTCTCGTTCGGGCTGAACATGCCGCCCTGTTGCCAGCGGGCGTGGCACCCTTGATCGTGAAAGAACCGCGCGCCGTTTTTGCCGCTGCGGCCGCAGCGCTTGTCGCGCGTCGCGACTTTGACCCGACAGCCCCTGCTGTCCCTGCCTCCGTCAAGCTTGAAGCCAATGTCATTATTGGCCGCGGTGTGGTTATTGGTGAGGATGTTGAGATTGGCCAAGGCACCACAATTGGCCCCAATAGCGTCATCGGGCCAGGAGTTGCGATTGGGCGAAATTGCCGGATCGGGGCCAATGTCACCATTTATTGCGCTTTGATCGGCGACCGGGTCACGATTTCTTCCGGCAGTGTGATTGGTGAGGTCGGCTTTGGCGTCGCCCCTACGGCCAATGGTCCGGTTGATGTGCCGCAATTGGGTCGGGCCATTTTGCAAGATGACGTATCTGTTGGCTCATTATGTGCTGTAGATCGCGGCGCTTTTGGCGATACGGTTTTAGGTATTGGCTGTAAAATCGACAATTTCACGCAAATTGCGCATAATTGCCAACTTGGGCTGGGGGTCGTGATCGCGGCGTTCGGCGGGATTTCCGGCTCGTGCGAAATTGGCGACAATGTCATGATGGGCGGGCGCGTCGGCTTGGGTGATCACATTCAAGTGGGTGAGCGCGTGGTGATCGCTGCGGGAAGTGGTGTCTTGGAATCGGTTCCTGCGGGCGAGGCCTGGGGTGGCTATCCCGCCAAACCGCTGCGACAATGGCTGCGAGAATCGGTTGCCCTCAAACGACTGGTCAACCCAAAACCACAAGCAAGCCCGAAGGGTGGGGAATCACTATGAGCGACATGATTGATTGCGACGAAATTGAACGCCTGATCCCGCACCGCTTCCCGTTTCTGTTGATTGATCGGTGCTTTGACTATGTCGAGGGACAGAGCATTCGCGGGATTAAGTGCGTAACGGCCAATGAACCCTTCTTTCAGGGCCATTTTCCAAGCCGCCCGCTAATGCCCGGTGTCTTGCAGATTGAAGCCATGGCCCAAGCCAGCGCTGTACTGATGTCCAAGACCTTAAAGGTCGACGCCAAGACAGCCGGCATTATGTTTATGTCGGTCGATAATGCGAAATTCCGCCGTCCAGTGCGGCCGGGGGATGTGTTGAACATTCAGGTCGAGGTGCTGTTAGGCCGCCGCAATATCTACAAATTTGCCGGTAAAGCAGAAGTAGATGGCCAATTGGCCTGTGAGGCGGAATGGGCTGCCATGAAAGTAGATTTGGCATGAGCGCAACCATCCATCCCTCGGCCGTCATTGAAGATGGTGCTGTGATCCATGATGGGGCCAAAATCGGCCCTTTTTGCTATATTTCCAGCCAAACAACCATCGGGCCAGATGCGCATTTGGTGTCTAACGTCACGACTTATGGCCGGGTCAGCATCGGGGCCACTACGCAAGTATGGCCCTTTGCCGTTCTGGGTGGCCCACCGCAAATCCATCCCTATCAGGATAGCGACACCCAGCTTGTCATTGGCGCGTCCTGTGTCATCCGCGAACATGTGACCATGCACCGCGGCTCAACCCGCGATCAGGGCCTGACCAAAATTGGCGATGGCTGCTATTTCATGGACAATTCCCATGTCGCCCATGATTGTGTGGTGGAAGATAATTGCATCCTGGCGCGCAGCGCGACCCTGGGCGGCCACGCCCATTTGGCCAAGGGCGTCTATATTGGTGGTTTGGCGGCGGTGCACCAATGGACGCGCATTGGGACCTTTGCCTTTATCGGCGCTTTGGCTTTGGTGACGCGCGATGTCATTCCGTTTGCTATGGCCAATGGCAATCCGGCGCATTTGAAGGGCTTGAACATTGTGGGCTTCAAGCGGCGCGGTAACTCAACCGCCCAAATCCGCGATATTCTTGCCGCCTTTGATATGCTGTTTGGCGATGATGTTACGCCCTTGCAGGACCGCATTTCCGATGTCAGCGAAAGCTTCCAAGACAATGAACAGGTTCAAGCCATGTTGGACTTCTTGAACGGCACGTCGAAACGCGGGATTTGTAGCGCGGAACGCTAAGGCTTCCTACATGGAGGTTGTCGGACCAAAAGGGAGCACATGCGCGCATTTGCGAAACTAGGCATCATTGCGGGGGCAGGGGACTTACCTGTTCTTTTGGCCCAGCATTGTCGCGATTCTGGCATGCCGGTGCATGTGAGCCGAATCAAGGGCATGTGCGACCCGCGCCTCAGCCTTTATCCCGGCAGCGACTGTGCTTTGGCCAATTTTGGCGAGCGCATGAAGGCCCTCAAGGCTGATGGGGTGGATGCCTTGGTGTTTGCTGGCCTCGTCAATCGTCCTGATTTTTCCACCTTGAAGCCAGACTTGCGCGGCGCGCTGGCGCTGCCCCGTATCATGGCTGAGATGCGCAAAGGCGATGACGCGCTGTTACGCGCGGTCTTGGCCGAGTTTGAACGCGAAGGCTTTGCCATTGTCGGCACGGATGAAGTTCTGGCAAACCTTCTGGCCGAAGAGGGCTTGATTGCCGGGGCAGAGCCGACAGAAGAACAACGCGAAGATGCCACCAAGGCCATGGCGATTGCAGCTGAAATTGGTCGGCTGGATATTGGCCAAGGGGCGGTGATTGTTGAAGGCTTAGTGCTGGCAGTTGAGGCCCAAGAAGGCACAGACCGTATGCTGGCGCGGGTCCATGAACTTTCAACCCATATTCGCGGCACCAAGGTGGCCCGTCGCGGGGTGTTGGCCAAGCGTGCAAAGCCCGATCAGGAACGCCGCGTGGACTTGCCAACCATTGGAGTCAAAACGGTGGAAGGTGCCTCTAAAGCAGGCCTTGCTGGGATTGTGGTTGAGGCAGGCGGCGCTTTGATCATCGACCGCAACAATGTGATTGCCGCGGCGGAAGAAGCAGGCCTCTTCATTTTGGGCGTCGCCGTGGATCGTCCATCATGAAGCCCTATCGTGTCTTCGTGGTTGCGGGGGAGCCATCGGGTGATGAATTGGCCGCCGAGTTTGTTGCGGCCCTGCGCGCCCGCCGCCCTGATCTGGTGATTGCCGGGGTTGGCGGCGAGAAATTGGCCAGCCAAGGTATCCAAAGTGCCGTCTCGATTGAGGGCCTGTCGGTTCTGGGCCTGACTGAAGGGCTCGCGGCGCTCAAAACCGTCAATGCACGGGCAGAAGAAACAGGTGCAGCCGCAGAGGCCTTTGGGCCAGATGCCGTCGTCCTGATCGATTCTTGGGGCTTTACCTTGCGCGCGGCCAAGGCCATTCGCGCACGGGTTCCTCAAGCGCGCTTAGTCAAAATGATTGGCCCACAAGTCTTTGCCACCCGCCCGGGTCGCGCCAAGACAGTGGCGCACGTCTATGACGCCCTATACTGCATCCATGATTTTGAAGTGCCTTTTTATGAAGGTACGGGCCTGCCCGTCACGGTCATTGGCAATCCAGCCATTGCGCGGGCCGGAAAAGGTGATGGCGCCCAGTTTCGGGCGCGCCATAGTCTTACCGATAAGAAGATTGTCCTTTTGCTCCCCGGCTCTCGCCGGGGTGAGATCCAGCGCGTGGCACCTGCGCTGGAAGGGGCTGCTGCCCTCCTCAGCAGCAAAGACCCTAATGTTCATGTTGTGGCGGTCCTTGCCCCATCGGTGGCGGAAGCCATCAAGGAGCGGGCTGCGAGCTGGACTTTCCCGCACCACGTGGTGGGCGAGGATGAAAAGCTGGATGCCTTTGCCGCAGGCGATGTCGCTTTGGCTTGTTCCGGCACGGTCACGACCGAAGTCGCCCTGCAAGAAACCCCCATGGTTATTGGCTATCGCCTTGGCGCCATCAGCGGCTTTATCATTCTGACCTTCTTGTTGAAGAGCCGCTTCATCTGCCTGCTCAATATCGCGTTGAATCGAATGGCCATCCCGGAATTTGTGCAAAATGGCCTGACGCCTAAGGCTTTGGCCGAGGCGGCTTCGAAGCTGCTGTATGATCCCAAGTCTGCCCAAGACCAAGTGAGCGCACAAGCGCTGGCGCTTACCAAAATGGGCCGCCATGACCCGCCTGCAGCAGAGCGTGCCGCCGATGCCTTGCTGACCCTGTTGGATGCCACCTAGTCGAACAGGCTGCCTTGCACCGGCCCATCGCTGGCGCGAACTTTTACATCGCCGTCAAGGAATGTCAGCGTTAGCTTGGCATCCGCCTTAATCGCAGACTTGGCGCGCACCACCACACCTTTGTCGGTGCGCACCACGGCAAAGCCGCGCTCGAGCGCAGAGCGGTAGGAGAGGGCTTCTAGCAAGCTTGCTTGGCCCGCTAGATGGCGGCTCTTAGCCTCTAGGCTGCGTGTGAGGCCTGAAGTTAAGCGCTGGCTTGCCAAGGCTAAGCGCTGTTCGGACCGGGCAAGCGCATCGCGTTCAAGTGCCGTCCGACGGGTGAGGGCAGCGCCCAATCTCTGGCCCAAGCTTGCAACAAATTGGGCCTTGCGCGTCACATCTTGGTGCAGGACTTGTGGCCGCAAGCGCCCGCCAATGGCCGCAAGCCCGTGGGCTTTGGCGGCAACCAAGGTGCGCAGCGATGGGCCAAAGCGCAAATCAATCACATCCATGCGCTGGCGGGCACTGGCAAATAAAGTATCGGCGCGGGGAAGACGGGCGGTCGCGGCGCGCAATTCAATCTTGGACCGCTCTAGGCCCCGAACCATTGCGCGTGACAAGCGGGCACCAATCAAGCCGATCCGCTCTTGTAACTCTAGCCGCACGGGCACGGCGATTTCTGCTGCCCCAGTCGGGGTCGGCGCGCGACGATCTGATGCGAAATCGATCAGCGTCGTATCGGTCTCATGCCCGATGGCTGAAATGAGCGGGATGGCGCTGGCCGCAGCAGCACGGACCACCACTTCTTCATTGAAGGCCCACAGGTCTTCGATCGATCCCCCACCGCGCGCGATGATCAAAAGGTCTGGGCGGGGTACCGGCCCGTCTGGCGACAAGGCATTAAAGCCCGCAATGGCGCGCGCTACTTGGTCTGCGGCCTTATCGCCCTGGACCAAAACCGGCCACAGGATTACCTGGACGGGGAAGCGCTCGGACAAGCGATGAAGAATGTCGCGGATGACAGCCCCCGTCGGGCTTGTCACAACGCCAATCACGCGAGGCAAGTAGGGCAGGGCCTGTTTACGCGCGGGGTCAAACAGGCCTTCAGCGGCAAGGCGCTTACGTCGCTCTTCCAATTGTGCCAGCAACGCGCCAACGCCTGCAGGCTCAAGCCGCTCAATGATCAGCTGATATTTTGATGAGCCGGGAAAAGTGGAGATTTTGCCCGTCGCAATCACTTCCATCCCTTCTTCAGGGCGGAACTTTAGAGCAGCAGCCACACCTTTCCACATGACAGCGGACAAGACGGCATTGGCATCCTTCAGATCGACATAGACATGGCCAGACCTTGCCAAAGTGACCCGGCCCATTTCGCCGCGCACCCGCACATTACCAAAATCATCTTCCAAGCGGCGCTTGATCGCACCGGATAGCTCAGAAACAGAAAATTCCGGGGCGTTTGAAGGCTCTTTGCTCATGACTTCTGTCTAATGCGATGCGGGGGCCGGGGGAAGGGACTATGTGATGGGCCAATTTGGGTCTGAAACAGGCGCAAGAATTACAAATCAGAGAGAAACATCACGAAACCGGGTTATGATACATCCAGTTGAACCCGTCTGCGTAGACGGTCTCAGAGCTATCCCGCTCGGTCTTTAGGATAAAAATATGTTAAACTTCAAAATGTTCGCTTCGGCGGCAGCCGCCCTCGCTTTGTCTGCAGCACCGGCAATGGCACAATGCGCCAAAACCAAAACCGATGCCGCAGCCCAAGCAGCTGGCTTTCAAACCATCGGCTATCATGCGGCCTCAACCACTGCAAAGCCTGCACGAGCGGCCAGCGGCGACATCATTGATGTGGCCGTGGGGGCTGGAAGCTTTAAGACCCTTGCCGCAGCACTGACCGCGGCGGGCCTGGTGGATACGCTGAAAACCGCCGGCCCCTTTACCGTCTTTGCCCCCACCGACGCAGCCTTTGCTAAATTGCCAGCTGGGACCGTGGAAAATCTCTTGAAGCCTGAGAACCGTGCCCAATTAATCTCCATCCTGACCTATCATGTCGTGCCCGGTAAAATTACATCAAACCAATTGCTTGATAAAGTGACCCCCGCCACCACCGTGCAAGGGCGGAAAGCCACGATTGATGGCCGCAATGGCCGCGTGACCGTCAATGGGGTTGCGGTAACGGCCGCTGATGTTGGGGCATCCAATGGCGTCATCCATGTGATCGACACGGTTTTGATGCCGCCAGCAGCCAAGCATCACTAAGGCGGCTGCCGGCCCATTCAGGCCGGCATCGTCAGCACATGCCAAAAGGGGATGGTGACCAAGGCGATCAAAGTCGTTGCGGTCACCAAACCGGCCATCAATGGCGCATCGCCCCCCAATTCTCGCGCCAGCACATAAGCGGCTGGCGCACTGGGCATGGAGGCCACCCCAATCGCCACCGCGCTTGGCAAGGGGGCAAGGCCCAGCATTTGGGTGACCAGCAACATCAAAAGCGGTGCTATGGCAAGCTTTGAGACAACCCCGACCGCCAAACGCAGCGGCACTTTGCCCAAACCTTCAAAACTCAAGGCTGCCCCAACGCTTACCAAAGCAACCGGCATGGCTGCCCGGCCCAACAGCGCGAGAGCCGGTTCCAGCGGGCCAATATGCTTGGTTAAGCCAATCAGATTGGCAATAATCCCAGTTAAGCTTGCAAGCACTAAGGGATTGCGCATCACCTCGCCCAGGGCACCCTTCAAGCTTGGAACTATGTCATTCTGCCCCCAGCGCGCCATGACAAACACACTCATCAGATTCACAAAGGCGACCACAGGGCCAAAGCCTAAAGCAATCAGCGCAAGGCCTTCAGGCCCGTATAGGGCAGGGGCTGCGGCTAAAACAATAAAGCCGTTCCAGCGCACACTGGCTTGAAAGATTGAGGTAAAAGCAGGTCCATCATCGCGAAACCACAGCCTTAGGCTAAGCCCCCACAAGCCAGCTAAAGCAAAACCCACGACAAGACAGCTAAGGAAATGCACCGTATCAGGGCCTGAGAAGTCGGCACTTGCCACAGTTGAAAACAAGAAGGCCGGATAGAGCATCCAATAGCCAAAAGAATTGACAGCCGCCCAAGATGCATCGGGCACCACCTTGGCGCGCTTGGCGATAAAGCCAATGGCAATCACCAGAAAGACGGGCAAAATGGCGGTGAAGGCGACGCTCATGATCGGGGGCCGAGGCCAAACCCGTCTTGCATGCGGTCGAGAAGCCCCTGCAGCATATAGGCAGCTGCGGCAGCGTCCACGACGGCGGCGCGCTTCGCCCGCGTCATGTCGGCGGCAATCATTTGGCGCTGAACCGCCGCGGTGGAGAGCCGCTCATCCCACATCAAAAGCGGCACATCGCGGATGCTCAACAAATTGCGGGCAAAGGCGCGGGCAGCTTGCGAGGAGGGGCCTTGCGACCCATCCATATTGATCGGATGGCCGACGACGAGGCCACAGGCAGAGCGGTCATCATAGATCGCAAATATCGCCTCCCCATCGGCGGCCATTTTGGTTCGCTTCACCCCGCCAGCAGGGCTAGCGATCAAACGCGTCACATCTGAAGCGGCTACCCCAATCGTGGTTGAACCGGGGTCTATGCCGATTAGGGCCTGACGGGCGGGCAAACTTTCACAAAAGACGGAATAGTCCAGAATTGGCATTAGGCGATGCCGGAGGCAGCAGGCGCAGCAAGTTGTTCGGCACGTGCCCGGTCTAGGGCTGCCACAAAAGTCTCTACACCTTGCGCCCCAACAACCGCAAAGCTTTGATTGAACAGGACAGTCGGCACGCCTGTGACGCCCATACGCTGGGCAATATCGAGTTCTTGTTCAACCGGGGCCACGTCTGCATCACTGGCCAACAGCCGCGCCACAAGGTCACCATCCATGCCTAGGCCCCGGGCAATGGAGACCAAAGTCGCAGCTTGGCTCAGGTCTTCGCCCTCAACATGATAGGCTTGAAACAAAGCCTCGGCGCATTCGACCTCGACACCCGCTGAACGCGCCCAGCGCAATAAGCGGTGGCAATCGCGTGTGTTGGGGGTGGTCTTGATCGCGTCAAAGTTAAACTCAATACCAACACGAAGCCCCGCCTCAACCACGGCTTGGGAGATTTCTCTCAGGCGGGCTTCATCGACGCCAAATTTGGCAAGAAGGCGCGCCTTTCGGTCAGCGCCCTCTTTGGGCGTCGTCTGGTCTAATTCAAACGGGCGCATGGAGAGGTGGGTGGGGATCTCACGGCGCGTTACACAGGCTGTTACCAATGCGCGAAATCCCACATAACACCATGGGCAAATCACGTCGGAGATGAAATCAATCGCAATTGGCCGGTCAAGGATGGGGGGCTGGGTAATAGGATCATTCATTGGTTTTGGCCTTGTTCCAGCAAACCTGTCGCGCGTTGCAACAAGCTCGAGGCGCTTTCATGGGGCGAGAGGCTAGCGCTTGCAATGGCGAGTTTGATCTGGATCGGCTGATCATTGCTATAGCTTGTGTGGTCAGCTTGGACGTCAAAGGCGGTACATTCAAGCACGGCGGCAATCCGTTCCGCCGCAATCGCGGCAGCCTCATCATCCGAGCTAGGGAACGCCACGGCAAATGTTGTCTGATCGAGGCGGGCTGCCACATCCTCCGCCCGCACCAAACGCGATAACATGGCCCCAGACTGGCCTATCAAACGCTCTATCCCCTGACGTGTATGCACCACACCAAGACTTGCTTTCGGGTCAAGCCGGGCCAAAGCAATGGATAAGGGCCGGTCGGTTTCATGTGCTCTGTGGGCTAGGCTTTCTAAATGCGCCAAAAAGAAAGACGGCGCATAAAGGCCAGTGGTTGCTTCCATCGCCGCGGGCGCGCGGGCGGCGGCAAAGGCTAGATTCAACGCATCGCGGCTGCGCTTTACTTCCACAAAATTCAGCAGGCGATCGGCAGTCATATCATCATCATCGCCCGCCACGGCAAAGTCGGTCGCGCCCCGCTCAATGGCTTCTTGGGGATTGTCGAAATCTGGCGAGCCGAGGATCAAGCAAGGCATATGGAACATGCGCGCATTGCGCCGCATCGCCGCACAAAAACTCAAAGCCGTGGGCCGATCGTCGCGTGCCAAGATCACCACCCCGTCAAAGTCGCTCTCATGCAGATAGTCAAAGGCGGTAAATGAGGTGAAAGCGGCGATGGTTTCGGCCCCTTGCTGGGTCATGGCCGTGCTAAAGCGCAACAAATCGGGGCCTGGCTGGCCGAAGATCAGAATGCGCGGCACTTTCGCACTATTGACGATGGGTGGATGGGCTGGCCCGCCAAAGCGCGCCAAGGTTCGAAACCGCATTTTGGCCTCATCGGCCATAACCGCAATACGCAAGCTCGACCCCAGTCGAGCTGCCAAAACGCTGGGCGTTGCAAACGCATCCAACACCCCATCAAAGGCGCTGACGTCGAAATTTTCTTCGCCATTGCTCCACGCCATAAACAGACCTGTACGCGGCCCGAGCGCAGCTTTCAGCGAGCGGGCCAAATCTCCCGCTTTCGGCCCAGCTTCCCCCCGCGTATCAACAACAATTGCTGCGGTTTGGCGGCGCAGATGGTCTTCGCCCGCAATGGTAAAGCCCGCTTGCGATAAGGCTTCGCTCGCGTCATCGCCTGCAAGAACAAGAATATGGGGCTTTGCCATCCTATGCCTACTTTCAAGGACCATTGCGAAATTCGTACAGCACCCTAGCGTGGGGAAACTGAGTCGTCAGTAAACGAATGTGAAAGGCCCCCACTTTGACTGCCAACCCTGTTCTAATCCAGCCTGATTTCAGCCTCCAAGGCAAAACCACACTGATTACTGGGGCGTCCTCTGGCCTTGGGGCCCATTTTGCCCGCCTGTTGGCAGGGCTTGGCGCAAAAGTTGTCTGCGGCGCGCGACGGGTTGACCGCTTGGAAGCCTTGGTGGGGTCAATTCAGGCCGCAGGCGGGCAAGCCCAGGCTGTTAAGCTCGATGTTCAGGATGAGGCCAGCGTCATCGCCGCCTTTGATGCCGCTGAAGCCGGCTTAGGCTTGCCTACTATTGTGATCGCCAATGCCGGAACCAATGAAATTGGCTTGGCAACCGATATTTCGATGGAGGCGTATGACGCCGTGATGTCGGTTAATGTGCGGGGCGTGTTTATCACAGCGCGCGAGGGGGCCAAGCGCATGATCGCCAGCGGCAGTGCCGAGCGTGGGGACGGCCGGATCATCTTGATCGCCTCTATGGCAGGCCTCAAGCCGCTTCCCGGTCTGGTGCCCTATAGCGTCTCAAAAGCGGCAGTCGTCATGATGGCCAAGTCGATGGCTGCCGAATGGATGCGTAGAGGCATTAATGTGAATGCCATTTGCCCGGGCTATATTGAGACCGAAATCAATGCCGATTGGTTGGCTCAACCCGGTGGGCAAAAGATGGTTGCGGGATTTCCCCGTCGCCGTCTCATGGATGATCAGGCCCTAGATGGTGCGATGACGTGGTTGGTTTCAGACGCGGGCCGGTTCACCAGTGGGGCAATCCTTCAGATTGACGATGGGCAGGCGCTCTAAGCCATGATCCGCAAATTGGACGTCAGTCTGTGCTCTTCGGTATAAAATTGGCAAGGTGGCAAAGGTCGCGCCGATCTTGGCTGCTAAATAACGTATGATAAAATCAAACCAAGTTTGGTTAATTGTTTTTGGCTCTGTTGGGCCTATCATTTGACAGTGCAATACCTAATCAATACCTAGTAAATAAAATTGATTCTATTGGCTTTATTGTCTGTTTACCGGTTGTTTTGACCGAATGTTAGGAACTTCGATGTTATCCGTCGAGTAAGTGCCTCATGTGTGAGGGCACTGCGAAGGATACGGGCCGATGAAGTTCAAGAAGACAGTTTTGGCGACGAAAGTCACGCGCATCGAGCGCGGCAATGTCGCTGTCATTTTTGCACTGGTTTCGTCGGTGTCTTTAGGCGTGCTTGGGGCTTCCATTGAGTTGAACCGCGTCGCTAATACGAAGGCGTCATTGGCTGCCGCGGCAGATGCGGGGGCGTTGGCCGCCAAGCGTGAGCAGTCCGACAAAAGTTCGCTCGGCGCAAGTGCTGCGCGTGCAGCCGGGGAAGCAGCAGGCACGAAGGCATTCTTGGCCTCTGCGCCTGGTGAAGAGCGAGGCGTGAGCAATCTTGCCGCCACGGCGACGTGGGATTCGGATGGTTCTGCCCGGCTGACAGGGACGGGTACGCAAAGCTTAATCTTGGGCGGCTTAGTTGGGCGTTCCAATGTTACGCTCAGCGCCGTGGGCGTGGCGACGGCTGGCACGGACCGGCGGCTTGAAGTCGCGGTTGTGATGGATACGACCGCATCCATGTTCGAAAAGGATGGTCGGCCCACCACGCGCTTTACCCAGATGCGCAGCGCTGCAAAGGGCTTCGTCAATACGCTGTTCAACACCGTGACTATTCCAGATCGCTTGCGGGTGGCGATTATTCCTTGGACGACAACGGTCAATATTCGCAGCGAAGTTCCCGATCAAACTTGGAATAATGCTGCAGCGACTGTGCGCAGCCCAGTTGAAGCCGGTACGCGTTCCTTGCCGACAAATCTTGTCGGTCGATCGTCAAATATCACGGAGACAACGGCCCAACTGAATACACTCTTCGCACCTGTTGGGTGGCGCGGCTGTATCTCGGGTGCCGGTGAAAGCCTGTCTGCCAATGACGAGACCAAGACCGGCATGACTTGGAACGCGCTGCGCGTGCCGCCGCGCGTTAACAATGCGACGCGCACGCAGGGCGTAACCGCAAACAAAATGTGCGACAAGTGGACAGGCTGCCCCTCTCCACCGCCACCCCCTCCTGGGCCACCACCGCCCCCGCCACCGCCACCACCAAAGCCTCAGGGCAACCTGACCCTGCCGGGGCAAAAGCCTGCGACGTTTGCATTCTTGAATTTTGGCAAAACCACGTTGAACGCAGCGTGCGTCAACAATCCCTACCCGTGCACGTTCAACTCGTGCCCGTCGGGCAGCCCCAGCATCACAACCATTAATTGCTCGCAAAACGACAATAATGGTACGCGTAATGCGTTTTTCAATTTCACAGGTTCGCAAGCTTGCATCAGCGGCGGCGGATGCCAACTCAATCTGAATACAGGCACCGCCAATGGCTGCGTGGCCGATTATAATGAAATCACGTGGAACAATGCCAATGGGGCTTGGTGCTCATGGGTACCAAAGCAAACTTGGGATAGTTTCCGCCGCATCACGGGGCCAAACTTAAACTGCCCCATGCCGATGCTGGGTTTATCGGCAAATCGTAGCCAATTGATCGACACAATCGACCGCTTGTCGCCTGCGCCCGGTGGGACCCATGCAGATGTTGGCTTGCGCTGGGGCCTGCGCGCCCTGTCTCCGCGTACCGAATGGGCCAATTTCTTCCAGCACAACGAGCCTGAGCCGTTTGGGTCGAGCTCTGTTACCAAGGTCATGGTTCTCATGACCGATGGGGCAAACGAGCAGGCGGTCAACTTCCCGGGCTATTGGGGTTGTAATGAATCGGGTGCGCCCGGGTGTACTGGATCACCCGACCGCGCCACGCTCGACAATCGGATGCAATCTTGGTGTACCGCAATTCGCGACACCTATAAGGTTGAACTCTATACGGTGGCGATCAACGTATCAGATACAGATGCGGTTAATCGCTTGCGCACCTGTGCAGGCAGCGCAGACCGCGCCTTCGCGGTTGATGCGAGCCAGTTGAACGCGACTTTTGAGCAAATTGCGCGCGAAACTTTCAGCCTGCGCTTGAAAGAATAAGACAGGTTCCCACCTTCTTCTGCGCTAAATGCGGCCTCGCTTGTTGCAAGCGGGGCCGCTTGCGCTTTATGCACACAAGGTCATGACCCAATCGATTGCTCCCCAAACCGCCCCACGCGAAACGCCTTGCTCGCGGGCGCTGGCGGCTGGCAAAGTGCCCAGCTTCCAAGATATCATTCTTACCCTATCGGATTATTGGGCCCGTCAGGGCTGTGTGATCCTGCAGCCCTATGATACCGAAGTGGGTGCGGGGACCCTGCATCCGGCAACGACGCTGCGCGCGCTAGGTCCAAAGCTGTGGCGGGCCGCCTATGTGCAACCGTCGCGTCGCCCGAAAGATGGCCGCTATGGCGAGAACCCCAATCGCCTCGGCCATTATTACCAATATCAAGTGATCCTAAAGCCCAACCCGCCCAATTTGCAGGAGCTTTATCTCAACTCGCTCTATGAAATTGGCATCGACCCCAGCCTGCACGATATCCGCTTTGTCGAGGATGATTGGGAAAACCCAACTGTGGGTGCTTGGGGGCTTGGCTGGGAGATTTGGTGTGACGGGATGGAAGTGTCCCAATTCACCTATTTCCAACAAGTCGGCGGCCTCGATTGCAAACCTGTCTCGGGCGAGCTGACCTATGGGCTTGAGCGCTTGGCCATGTATGTGCAAGGCGTCGAAAACGTCTATGACCTTGATTTTAATGGTCTTGGCGTGACCTATGGTGACGTGTTTTTAGAAAATGAGCGCCAGCAATCGGCGTTCAATTTCGAAGAATCCGATCCCGCGATGCTCAAGCGCTGGTTTGAGGATGCAGAGCGTATGTGCACGTATTTGCGCGACAAGGGCTTGGCTTTGCCGGCGTTTGACTGGGCGCTGAAATGTTCCCACCTGTTCAATTTGCTTGATGCGCGCGGGGTGGTATCGCCAACCGAACGGCAGAGCTTTATTGCCCGTGTGCGCGATCAGGCCAAGGGCTGCGCGGTCCTGTGGGCTGAGACCCAAGCCCCAAGCCAAGCAGAGGTGGTCTAAGCTATGCCGCAATTCTTGCTGGAACTTTTCTCTGAAGAAATCCCCGCGCGTATGCAAAAGCGGGCGGCTGAAGACCTCAAAAAGCTTTTGATGGATGGCTTGACCAAGGCTGGCTTCTTGCCAGGTGGCTTAGAGACCTTTAGCGCGCCGCGCCGCCTCGTCGCCGTCATTGAAGGCCTGCCCGAGCGGACAGCCGATGTGCGTGAAGAGCGCAAGGGCCCCAAAGTCGATGCCCCCGCCCAAGCCATTGAGGGCTTTTTGCGCGGTGCGGGCCTGACTGACATCGCCCAAGCCCGCGTGGTCTCCGACCCGAAAAAGGGTGATTTTTATGTCGCCGATCTCGTTAAACCCGGCCGGGCAACCCCTGAGGCCTTGGCTGAAATCGTGCCCGACATCATCCGCAACTTCCCATGGCCCAAGAGCATGCGCTGGGGCGAGGGGACATTGCGTTGGGTGCGACCCTTACATCGAATTGTTGCGGTGTTTGATGGCGAAATCGTACCCTTTGAGGTCGATGGAATTGCGGCCGGCAACATCAGTGAAGGCCATCGGTTCCACGGCACGGGCCTATTCGAGGTCAAGGATTTTGAGGATTATGAGGCGAAACTCTCTGCCGCCCATGTCATTCTCGACCGCGATCAGCGCAAGGCCCAAATCAAGGCAGACGCCCAAACATTGTGCCATGCCCGCAATCTTGAACTCATTGAAGATGAAGGACTTTTCGAGGAAGTCTGTGGTCTGGTAGATGAGCCCCATGTGATCATGGGCGATATGGATCCCGCATTCTTGGACCTGCCGCCAGAAGTCATTCGTCTGACCTTGCGCGTCAATCAGAAATATTTCGTGGTCCGCGATCCCAAGACGGGCGGCCTCGCGCCGCACTTCATCGTGGTGTCCAATGTGAAAGCAACCGATAGCGGCAAGAAAATCGCGCTGGGCAACGCCCGCGTGCTGGCTGCCCGCCTCAATGATGCCCGCTATTTCTGGGACTTGGACCGCAAAGCCAGCCTCGAAAGCCGCGTGCCGAAACTGGATACATTGGTGTTTCACGAAAAGCTCGGCAGTGTCGGCGACAAAGTGCGCCGCATTGTGGCGTTGGCGGGCGAAATCGCGCCTCTGGTGGGCGCAGACGTTGCGGCAGCCAAGCACGCAGCGCTTTTAGCCAAGGCCGATTTGACAACCGAAATGGTCGGCGAATTCCCAGAACTTCAAGGAGTTATGGGTCGCTATTACCAACTGCACGCACCTGTCCTCCCCCGTGCAACGGGGGAGGGGGACCCTGCGCAGCAGGGTGGAGGGGGCATGCCCCCCTCAGTCGGCTTCGCCGACAGCTCCCCCGCGTCGCAGGGGAGCACAGGGCTTGTCGCAAACACGATCATCGCCGACTCGATCCGCGACCACTACAAGCCCGTCGGTCCGTCCGATCAGGTGCCGAGCGAACCCGTCGCCATGGCGGTGGCTTTGGCCGATAAGCTGGATACACTGACAGGCTTCTTCGCCATGGGTGAGAAGCCAACAGGCTCGGGCGACCCCTATGCGCTGCGCCGCGCGGCTTTGGGGGTGATCCGGATTGTGCGTGAGGCTGGGCTTCGCTTTGGATTAGCCGCACTGCTGAATCATGCGCGCAGAGGTTATGGCAATGTCTTGAATTCAGATGCTGCTATCGCGCCGCACGGATATTCCGTTGCAGCGGTGGAAGTGTGTGACTTCATCCTCGAGCGCCTCCGCGTATCCCTCCGCGATGAAGGCTTTGCGCCAGATGTGCTCGAAGCAGCCTTTGCCATCCCTGATGATGATATCGTGCGAATCGTCTCGCGCGTAACAGCGCTTGCGAAGGTCCTGAAAACCGAGGATGGGGCCAATCTGGTCGCGGGCCTTAAGCGCGGGGCCAATATTCTGCGCGCCGAGGAGAAAAAGGATGGCGCGGCGGCAGATGGCAAGGTGACAGAGGCACTTTTGCGCGAACCTGCCGAGCAGGGGCTCTATCAAGCCCTGCTCGAGGCTGAAAGCCAGTTGGAACAAGCTTTGGCAGACGAGGCCTTTGACGCCACCATGGGCGCATTGGCAGCGCTTCGCGGCCCAGTTGACCGCTTCTTTGAGGGCGTTCTCGTCAATGATGGCGATGCTGGCATTCGCAAGAACCGTTTGGCGCTATTGGTAAAATTGCGTGCGGTGAGCGAGCGGGTCGCCGACTTTTCCAAGCTCGCAGGCGGCTAAGCCAAGCCCGCCTCAAATGTGGCTTCTTGGCCCCACATCAAAGACGGAGCCGTGGCCCAAGACTTGCTTTCCATTTGGGATCGATCTGGGTATTTGCCCGGATACTGGACGATTTTGCGTGTTGCAAAACTACATATCCAGAAGGGTGTGTGTCTTGCGACACAGTTCAGCCGTTCTGGGCTTTCATGTGGGTTGATAACTCACCCGACTGCCTTAGAAGGGCCGCTAACACGCGCCTGAGGCGCAAGAATCACATGAGGCACACGCTACATGAGTAAATTGGTTTATAGCTTTGGAGCAGGACTCGCCGATGGCGATGCCAGCATGAAGAATCTATTGGGCGGCAAGGGTGCGAACCTTGCTGAAATGAATAAGATCGGGCTTCCCGTTCCTCCAGGCTTTACCATCACCACTGAAGTCTGCACGGCCTTTTATGCTTTGGGCCAGAGATATCCCGATGCTTTGGCCGATGAAGTCAAAGCCGCTATGGCCAAGATAGAGAGCACGGTTGGCAAAGGCTTTGGCGATGCGGCTAACCCGCTTTTGGTTTCGGTCCGCTCTGGTGCGCGTGCCTCGATGCCCGGCATGATGGATACGGTCTTGAACTTGGGCCTGAATGATCAAACCGTGGAAGGTCTCGCCGCCCAATCTGGTAACCGCCGCTTTGCCTTTGATAGCTATCGTCGCTTCATCCAAATGTATTCCAATGTGGTGCTGGAATTGGACCACCACATGTTTGAGGATATTCTTGAAAGCTATAAGGAAGTCCACGACTATACGATCGACACCGACCTTGAAGCCGAAGATTGGGAGAAAGTCGTTGTCCAATATAAGGCGGCTGTTGACTCAGTCATGGGCAAGCCGTTCCCGCAGGATGTGAACGACCAATTGTGGGGCGCGGTCGGGGCGGTCTTCCGCTCGTGGATGAATGATCGGGCCGACTTCTACCGCAAAATGCACGATATTCCCGAAAGCTGGGGTACGGCCGTCAATGTTCAAGCCATGGTGTTTGGCAATATGGGCGAGACCTCGGCTACGGGCGTGGCCTTCACACGCAACCCCTCAACCGGTGAGCGCTTGTTCTACGGCGAATATCTGATCAATGCCCAAGGCGAAGATGTGGTTGCCGGCATCCGTACGCCCAAGTCCATCACCAAGGTTCAGCGCGAAACCATGGGCGAGGGCGGTCTTTCCATGGAAGAAGCCTTGCCGGAAGTGTTCCAACAACTCGTGCAAGTCTATGGCCAGTTGGAAGGCCATTATCGCGACATGCAGGACCTTGAGTTCACGGTCGAGCGCGGCAAATTATGGATGCTGCAAACCCGTAACGGAAAGCGCACGGCCAAAGCGGCTCTGAAAATTGCCGTCGACATGGTTGCCGAAGGCCTCATTACTGAGAATGAAGCCGTCATGCGGGTCGATCCAGCAGCGCTAGATCAATTACTTCACCCCACAATTGCGCCAGGCGCTGCGCGCGACTTGATCGCGGTGGGCTTGCCCGCTTCGCCGGGCGCTGCCGTTGGCGAAGTGGTGTTTGACCCCGATGAAGCCGAAGAAATGGCCAAAGCGGGTAAGTCGGTCATTTTGGTTCGTGAAGAAACCAGCCCCGAAGATATTCATGGCATGCATGCCAGCCGCGCCATCGTCACCTCACGCGGGGGCATGACCAGCCATGCCGCCGTGGTCGCCCGTGGTATGGGCCGTCCTTGCGTGTCCGGTGCAGGCGATATTCGTATTGACGAAGAAGCCGGCGTATTCAAAGTGCGTGGCCGCGAGATCAAAAAGGGCGATATTATTTCGGTTGACGGCTCTAAGGGCGAAGTCCTGTTTGGCGCGGTTGAAATGGAACAGCCTGAATTGTCCGGCGATTTTGCCGCCCTCATGGTCTGGGCCGATAAGGTTCGCCGCCTGAAGGTTCGCGCCAACGCTGAAACCCCGCTAGATGTGCGCACCGCACGTGAGTTTGGGGCCGAAGGCGTGGGCCTATGCCGGACAGAGCATATGTTCTTCGACGCCGACCGGATTGCCGCTGTGCGCGAGATGATTTTGTCGGAAACCAAAGCTGGCCGCGTCTTGGCTTTAGCCAAGATTTTGCCCATGCAGCGTCGCGACTTTGTTGAGATTTTCACCATCATGAAGGGCTTGCCCTGCACGATCCGCTTGCTCGATCCGCCCTTGCATGAATTCCTGCCGCACAGCTTGGAAGATGTTGAGGCGGTGGCCAATGCCACCGGTCTTGATAAGGCTAAGTTGTTAGAGCGGGCCAAGGATCTCCACGAAGTCAATCCAATGCTGGGCCATCGCGGATGCCGCCTCGGCATCACCTATCCTGAAATCTATGAGATGCAGGCGCGTGCTATTTTTGAAGCGGCCATTGAAGTCGCCAAAACCGAAGGCGAAGCCCCCGTGCCGGAAATCATGATCCCGCTGGTGGCGACTGAAAAGGAATTGCAAATCCTGAAAGATCGTGTTGATGTGGTCGGTCGCGAAGTGATGGACTATGAGGGGATGGAGATTGAGTACTCGGTCGGCACCATGATCGAACTGCCACGGGCTGCGTTGAAAGCTGATGAGATTGCCCGTCAGGCAGCCTTTTTCTCCTTTGGTACCAATGATTTAACCCAGACAACACTTGGCATCAGCCGCGACGATTCCGGCCGCTTTATGGGGGCCTATGTCGAACAGGGCATCTTTGAGAAAGATCCCTTTGTGACCTTGGATCAATCCGGTGTTGGCGATTTGATCAAGATCGCGCGCGATCGCGGTCGGGCAACCAAGTCTGATTTGAAACTGGGAATTTGCGGCGAACATGGCGGTGATCCCGCTTCCATCAGCTTCTGCGAAAAAGCGGGCCTCGATTATGTATCCTGCTCGCCCTACCGCGTGCCCATCGCGCGCCTCGCAGCAGCCCAGGCGGCGTTGAGCTAAGGCAGAGTAGGTAGGCGTCATCCTAGCCGACAAAGCGGGATCGTCGACCTAGCTCCGCAAACTCGCGGGCTGCAAGCTTGCCACTTCGTTCCGGCAGGGATGACATTGTGGTGGCGGG
This sequence comes from Aquidulcibacter paucihalophilus, assembly GCF_002105465.1. GTDB lineage: Bacteria > Pseudomonadota > Alphaproteobacteria > Caulobacterales > Aquidulcibacteraceae > Aquidulcibacter > Aquidulcibacter paucihalophilus. The sequence continues at coordinate 555 of NZ_NCSQ01000148.1, read as the reverse complement.
AAGAGTTTTTTCTCTAGAAGCGCTTTGGTGAACCTTCTGGTCACCCAACCGCTACCTCTAGCGTGATCGGGCGATTTGTCGCGTCAAATCGCCCACCAACAATTGAGCCTGGCCTTTGGGGCAGGCACAGCCTGCACCAAAGCCTTCCAGATAAAAACCTCTTTCACGGTGTCATCCCGGACGGCGTTAGCCGATCCGGGATCTCGTGTCGCACATGCGTAACCGGGTCCCCGCTCTTTGCCGCTGTGCTGCCAGAGATGACATTGAGGGGGCGGGGAGAGTTTTTTGTCTAGAAGCGCTTTGGTGACCCTTCTGGTNTTGCGACATCGGGGTAGTCAAGTGCGCAGCTTTGCTGCGTCGCAAGGCGATCCGTTTTCGACGAAAACGGACACTTGACGACCCAGATGTCGCGGCCATGCTCGATACTCCATTTTGGTGAAACAAGGTTTCCACCAAAATGGGTCTAGATGGAATCTCCCCTCATCCCGTGAGAGTGGAGTTGAGTGGATAGATAAAACCTATCCCCCTGTATCCAAGCCGCCTGTAAGCTTTAGC
>NZ_NCSQ01000071.1 GCF_002105465.1 Aquidulcibacter paucihalophilus | reverse complement strand
CCAATACAAATCTCAATTCCACAACTGACTTGATGACACGCTGGTGTTGATTTTGCTTTTCCACTTAGTACCGTTGCCGCAACGGGCCCCCCTTGCATCGCACTGCCAAGCCGCGCACAAGGCCTGCCATGATCCTGATTATTCACCCTGAACTCGCCCTCGCCCAGTCGCTTATGGAACAGATCGCGCCGTGTGCCCGGCTGTGGGAAATTGACGATGTGGCCACATTCGCCCAAGGCCCCGGCCAAGCGGTGCGCGCCATTGCCTGTATTGGCGGCAAGCGGACGGACCCCGCACTGTTTGGCCTATTTCCTAAGCTGGAGGCTGTGATCGCCGCAGGGGTTGGCGTGGATGGCGTCGATCTTAAAGCGGCCGAGGCATTTGGTGTTTCGGTCTGCAATTCACCGGGGATCAATACGGATGATGTGGCCGACCTTGCCTTAGGCTTGTTGATTGCCGGTGAGCGCAACATCATCGAGCTTGACGGCTTGGTCCGCCGGGGAGAGTGGGCGGACGCCTTAACCCATGCGCCACGCTATCGTTTGCGCGGGCGGACTTTGGGCATTCTTGGTATGGGGGCCATCGGCAAAGCGATTGGTGTACGTGCCGAAGCCTTTGGGCTGAATGTGATCTGGTCTGGACCCAACCCTAAGCCTGACATCATTTGGCCGCGGGTCGAGACAGTTTTGGAATTGGCCCGCCAGTCCGATATTCTGATGCTGGCCTGCCCGCTGACTGAGGCCACCCGCGGTATTGTGTCGGGCGAGGTTTTGGCCGCTTTGGGATCAGAAGGGGTGCTGATCAATGTGGCGCGCGGCGGTGTGGTCGATGAAGCGGCCCTTCTGAAGGCCCTGCGCGAGCGGAAGATTTTGGGCGCGGGCCTGGATGTGTTCGAAAATGAACCGACCGACCCAAAGCTCTGGGCCGATCTGCCCAATGTGGTGCTGACACCCCATGTCGCCGGACGCACCCGCGAAAGCGTGCAAGAAGCAGTACGTGCCGCGCTAGGCAATCTTATGCGACTTTATCAAGGTCAACAGCTTGAAAATCGGGTGATTTAGTCCGCTTTCGGCTCTGTCAGGGCGACCAGCATGTCGGCAAGATGGGCTGGATAGATCGTCTCTTGGGTTGTGCGAACGTCATGAAGGCTCCACCAACGCGCTATATCGATGGTGTCAGCTTCCATCTGGTTGAGACCGGCAGGATTGAGCGCGACATCACTCCGCCAGAGGGCAAAGAACACACCTTGCTGGCGATAGGCGATACCATTGAAGCGATAGGACACATCTTCATGTCCAACCACCTCGCCCAGGTCAGCCGGTGAGACTTTGAGACCGACTTCTTCCCACAATTCGCGCGCGGCAGCTTCTTGTGCAGTTTCGCCCGGATCGATTTTACCACCGGGGGTAAACCAGAAGGCAGGCCGATCTGCTTCGGCGGGATCCCGCCCGCGCAGTAGAAACACCTCTCCGGCATGATTGAGAATGAGGACGCGGCCAACCTGCCGGATTGGGCTGTTGGCCGCGGTCATCTTGCTTTAGCTTTCAATCGGACCCATGGCGGTCTGTAGGTAATTCTGCAGGCCCAGCTTGTCGATCAGCTGCAATTGGGTTTCGAGAAAGTCGATGTGCTCTTCGGTGTCTTCGAGTATTTTAGCCACAATATCGCGTGAGACATAGTCGCGCATCTTCTCAAAATGCTCGATCGCGTCTTTCATTTGACCTTGGCCGCGATATTCCACCGCAAGGTCTGCCGCCAAGCATTCAGGGACATTTTCGCCCAATTTCAATTTATGCATATCCTGCATATTGGGCAGGCCGTCGAGCATGAGGATGCGCTCAATCAGATAATCGGCGTGCTTCATCTCGCCGATGGATTCCTTGTAGGTGATGTCCCCCAGCTTGGTCAGCCCCCAATTCTTATACATGCGGGCATGCAGAAAATACTGGTTGATGGCGGTCAACTCATTGGTCAGGATGGTATTTAGGCGCGCGATGACGCCCTCTGCGGCTTGCATGGGAGGCTCCTCATTTGTAGGCCACTATAGGCTTCCTGTCGGATTCGACAAGGCAGACTTTATTCCGCGGCCACTTTAAATTGTTGGGTCTGACGCTCGATCATCTCTTGCATCTCGGGGACACACCGACCGCATTGGGCACGGCATTGATGGGCGTGAAAAATATCGCAAGGACGCCCAGCACCGGCCGCAATTGCTTCTTGAACCGCTTTTTCGCGAATTCCGTTGCAATTGCAAACATACATCAGGCTTTACCCATTCTTGCTTCTGAGAGTCATTCTTAGATAGACCATCATGGTCCTAGTTGCAAGTGCCTCGCAATAAAAATTATTGGGGTGTGCATGAATGCTTTTGTCTAAGCGGCCTTTGGTGCAGGCTTTGCCGTCACAAGGGCCATTTTCCAGCTTGCGCAAAAAGAATTACTGCACGGCTCTAAGGTCAGCAAATCCGAACTTAGAGCCGTTCCAAAGCAAGGGCTCGGCAGCCACACCGGCCAAAGCCACGTACTTGCCCGCCTACCGCTCCACACACAGCGCGACACCCATGCCGCCACCGATGCACAGGGTTGCCAAGCCGCGTTTGACGTCGCGGGCGGCCATTTCATGCAGGAGAGTTACCAGAACCCGGGCACCCGAAGCTCCAATTGGATGACCCAAAGCAATCGCGCCACCATTGACGTTCACCTTGCTTGTATCCCAACCCATATCGCGATTAACCGCGATAGCTTGGGCGGCGAAAGCCTCGTTCGCCTCAATCAGATCTAGATCGGCGGGTTTCCAGCCAGCTTTTTCCAGCGCCCGCTTGGAGGCAGGAATTGGCCCTGTCCCCATGATGGAAGGATCGACGCCCGCGGTCGCGAAGGACGCGATCCGAGCAAGCGGCGTCAGACCGCGTTTGGCTGCTTCTGCCGCGCTCATAACCACCAAGGCCGCAGCGCCATCATTAATGCCTGAGGCGTTGCCCGCAGTGACGGTGCCGTCCTTTTTAAAGGCGGGGCGCAAGGCTTGTGCGGCCTCCATCGTCGCACCTTTGCGGATATATTCGTCCTTATCGACTGTTACATCGCCCTTGCGACCCTTAACGGTGACCGCTGCGATTTCGGGGTCAAAACGGCCGGCGGCTTGGGCGGCTTCGGCCTTATTCTGGCTGGCGGTCGCAAACTGGTCTTGCTCTTCGCGGGTGATCTGCCACTTCTCGGCAACATTTTCAGCCGTGATCCCCATGTGATAAGAGAAGAAGGCATCGGTCAAGCCGTCGCGGATCATGGTGTCGACCAGCCCCAAGTCGCCCATTTTCGTGCCTGCCCGCATATAGGCGGCATGGGCCGACAAGCTCATGCTTTCTTGGCCGCCCGCCACGACGATATCAGCGCTGCCAGTCATAATTTGTTGTGCGGCCAAAGCGACAGTGCGCAGACCTGAGCCGCACACTTGGTTGACCAGCCAAGCCGGTGCTGCGTCAGAGATACCGGCAGCGCGGCTGGCTTGGCGTGCTGGGTTTTGGCCTTTGCCAGCGGTCAAAACCTGGCCGAAGATGAGCTCAGAGACTTCTTCACCGGCAACGCCTGCGCGTGCCAAAGCGGCTTCAATGGCGGTTTTGCCCAATTCATGTGCCTCAACAGTCGCAAATGCGCCAGAGAATGAGCCGATGGGCGTGCGTGCCGCCGAGACGATCACGATGTCGGAAGAAGAAGTGCTCATATGCGTATGCCTTTCCCAGCAATGTTTGGCCCTGTCTTGCGTAAGAATAGGTTGGCGTCAATCGCAAACCGACCGGCTGGGGGATTTGTTTGAGCTTATGCGGCTACTGGTCGCACAGACGAGGGGGGCTTGAGGGCGAGGTGGGTTGGATGGGGCTTTCACCATCTCGTGTTTGCAACCTGCGTTTCGCACCTGCCCAATTGTCTTGCATCTGCGAAGAACAGCGGCGAAACTAAACAAAAGCGCGCAATTCGTAGCGAAAAGGAGCCCCATTTGGCCGACAGCACACAGGCAATTCCCGTGGTGACGATCAAGAAATATGCCAATCGGCGGCTCTATAACACCGCCACTTCGGCCTATGTCACTTTGGACCATTTAGCCCAGATGGTTCGTGATGGGGTTGATTTTGTTGTGTTTGACGCCAAGTCCGGCGACGATATTACCCGGTCAATCCTGACCCAGATTATTTTGGAGGCTGAAAGCTCGGGCAATAATTTGTTGCCCGTCGGATTTTTGCGCGACATCATCCGCTCTTATGGCGATAGCGTTCAAGGCTTTCTGCCCTCCTATCTCGATCTTGCCATGAAAAGCTTTACAGACAGCCGCGAGCATTTCTCAAAATCGCTGAATGGGGGCTTTGATCTGTCTGGCCCTGTGGAATTATTCCAACAAGCCGTTCGCGCCAATATGTCGATGATGGCGGAAGCAGCGAAGGCCTTTACAGGGGTTGTGGTGCCAACAGCCCTGCGACCCAATGGCAAGGCAGCGGCAAAACCAGATGCTTCTGAAGAACTTGTGGCCATGCGGGCCCAGATGGCCGCCATGCAGGCCCGGCTTGACAAGCTGGACGGCACCCACGGTTAAAGCAGGCGAACTGTTTGCTGCTGTTGGTGAACGCGTGAAGGCTTACGCGCCCCCTTTCCCCTGCTTCAAACCCGTGGCAGAACCTCTGCCAGCACATCAGATGCCGGGTTAAACAAGATTTTCAGGGGGAAGCCTAATGACTACTATTTTTGACCTCAGCGGGAAGACAGCCATTGTCACGGGTTCATCGCGCGGGATTGGCAAAGCCATTGTCGAGCAAATGGCCGATCACGGGGCCAATGTTGTCGTCTCCTCGCGCAAGGCTGGCCCCTGTGAGGATGTTGCCAATGCGATTAATACAAAGCATGGCGATAGCCGCGCCTTGGCAGTCCCCGCAAATATCTCGTCGAAAGAAGACCTGCAGCGCTTAGTAGACCAAACCAATGCGCGCTTTGGCCAGATCGACATTGTGGTCTGCAATGCCGCCTCTAACCCTTATTATGGCCCGATGGCCGGGATTGCGGATGATGTGTTTGCCAAGATTTTGCAAAACAACATCATCTCTAACCATTGGCTGATCTCGATGGTCGCACCGCAAATGGTCGCTCGCAAGTCGGGCAATATCACCATCATTTCCTCTATCGGTGGCTTGAAGGCGACCAATATAATTGGCGCATACAACATTTCGAAAGCGGCCGACATGCAATTGGCGCGTAACTTGGCGCTGGAATATGGCCCAGATGGCGTGACGGTGAATTGCATTGCGCCTGGCCTGATCAAAACCGACTTTGCCCGCGCCCTGTGGGAAGATCCTGCGACCTTGAAACAGGCCACGACCCATTCCTGCTTAAAGCGCATTGGCGAACCTGATGAAATTGCGGGCATGGCCGTCTTCTTGGCCTCACGCGCGGGTGGCTTCACAACGGGGCAGACCTTCGTCATCGATGGCGGCGCAACCGCGGTTTAAGGAGCGCATATGAAACGATGGATAGCTGGAACCGCTTTGGTTGCCCTGGTTGCTGCGGGTGCTGTGGCCACCCAATTTGCGCAAGCCCAATCGGGGCAGTCGGGTTCAAAGACCGCCAAGGCGGGCCAGTTAGTCCCTTATCCGGCCATCGATGATGCCCGCTTACGCACCCATATCAAGACCCTTGCCGACGACTTCTTTGAAGGCCGCAGCCCCGGCACGCGCGGCGATGATATGGCCACCACCTATGTCGCCGGTGCGATGGCTGCCCTTGGTTTAGAACCGGCAGGCGACAATGGTACTTGGTTCCAGAATTTTGAGCTCAATCGCTTTACCACCGCGCCGCGGGGCACGTTCGCGGTTGAGGATGAGATTTGGTATCAGGGCAAGGACCTTATGATGATCAGCCGCAAGGCGGATGGTAGTTCGTTTAATCTGGTCGACGCGCCCTTGGTGTTTGCGGGCTATGGCGTGAACGCGCCCGAGAAGAATTGGGATGATTTCGCGGGCGTCAATTGGGAAGGCAAAATCGCCCTTGTTTTGATTAATGACCCCGATTTTGAGGCGATGCCCGGTGATGCGGTCGCAGGCATGTTCGGCGGGAAGGCTATGCAATGGTACGGCCGCTGGCCCTATAAGTTTGAAGCGGCTGCAAAGGCGGGTGTGGCTGGGGTTTTGATCATTCATGAGGATGCGCCTGCCGCTTATGGTTGGGGTGTGGTGCGCAATTCGAACGGAACCCGCTTTGATTTTGTGCGGCCTGATGGTGGGGCTTCTTTGGCTGCCATTGAAGGCTGGATGCAGCGCGATGTTGCGGTGGAACTTTTTCGGAAGTCTGGCCTTGATTTTGAAGCCTTGAAAAAGGCGGCGCGCACCCCAGGCTTTAAGCCCGTGCCGCTGAACCAAACCGCCACGATCGATATTGGTGTGACCCGGGAATCGGTTGCGACGCGCAATGTGGTGGGCGTCCTGAAAGGGGCGAGCCGCCCAGACGAGACGGTTCTGATCGGTGCCCATCACGACCATTTGGGCATTCGCGAGCCGATCAATGGCGACAAAATCTATAATGGTGCCATGGATAATGCCTCTGGCATCGCGGGCATGCTGGAGATTGCGCGTACCATCGCCCAAGGGCCACGTCCGGCGCGCTCGATCGTCTTCGCCTCCTGGGCGGCAGAAGAGCAGGGGCTTTTGGGCTCGGACTATTATGTCAATAATCCCCGTTTCCCGCTGGAGAAGACCGCAGCCGCTTTCACCCTCGATATGTTGGCCCACCGGGGTGCGACAACAGAGATGGAGTTTCCAGGCGCGGGTAAGACCAGTTTGGATGCCAGTATGAAGGCGATTTTGGCAGCCCAAGGCCGGACCTTTACGCCAGACCGCAATCCGCAATTCGGCCTCTTCTATCGGTCCGACCATTTCCCATTTGCGCGCGCAGGCGTGCCTGCCATGTTCCCATCAACCGGCACGACTTTGGTCAAAGGTGGGGTAGAAGCGGGACAGGCGGCGACGAGAGAATGGTTTGATCAGCGCTATCATAAGCCACAGGATGAATATGATCCTGCCTTTGATTTTGCAGGCGCCTTGATGGATCTGACCGCCACCCGCAGCCTGATGCTGGAAGTCGCCAGCGCCAAGACTTGGCCGCAATGGACCAAGGGCGATGAGTTTGAGGCTATCCGCAAAGCCTCGGACGCGGCACGGAAGTAGGCTTACTCCTCGCCCATGTCTTTCAGCCAGCGCACGCGCTCAGACGTCTTTTCCACCATGCAGCCCGCGTAAAGCGGGCCACGAATGGTGCCGTCGATATAGGCTTCGTATACTGCGGCACAGTCTGCGTCGCGGCTGACAATCCACGCCCGTTGCGCTTTTTGCAGCTTTAGTTTCAGATTGGGGGGCGAGGCAGCAATCACGGCGCGATAGCGTTCGTTCAGGATAATGTCCCAAGCCTTATGGGTCGTCATGGTACATTCGGTGATGGATAAGGTCGTGTCAGGCTGATCATGGGCGGCTTGGCAGGCATCATAGACCGGCTGGCCACATTCTGTAGCGGGTTTGGCCTTTGCCAAGCACACGCGAAACTCTGCCATGGCTTTCGGGGTGGGCACATTTTCTTGCGCCTGCACAGGGCCGATCCAAGCGACCGCACCGGCGATGATGCTAAGCCCTGCAAGTCCTGTCGCGATCTTTTGGGAATGGGACATGCAGGCCTCCTCAACACGAACCAGCGGGTGCGAATTGCCACCCTAACCCACGTGTCGCCCCTGTCACCCTTGCTCCACACAGGCCAATTGCAGAGCAAGGTTGGCCTTTTGCTTAGAAACCGCTAGAAGCCCGCGACCTAACGGAGTTTCTCACCATGTCTGACGCCCAAACCGGCGCGCCTGCCCTTACCGGCAACGTCCTTTTGTACAAAAATCCAGAGCCTTTGTCTTTGGAAGCCCATAACAAACTGGGCCTGAAAAATATCGAACGCCCGTTTGGCTTTGTTGAAACCACCCATGTGGTTCCCTTGACGGTGCAAGAATTCGGCATGGCTGCAACAACGCTACCCATCATCTTCGCGCCAGACCGCAAGACGCCACTGGCCGTCCTGTCAGCGCGTTCGGGTGAAAACCTCTATGTCGACGCAACCGGCAATTGGGAATTGGATGGCTATATCCCAGCCTTCATCCGCCGCTATCCGTTCGTCTTTGCTGCCGACCAGCAAGGCGACAATTTCGTCGTGTGCATCGACACGCAAGCCGAAATGATTGGTGAGAACCCAGACCTGCCTTTGTTCGAAAATGGCCAGCCAACGGCCTATACCAACAATGCAATGGAATTCTTGCAGGACTTTGAGCGTCAGCGCCGTGCAACCGAAGAATTCATGCAGGTCATTACCTCCATGGACATCTTGGAAGAAAAGAGCGTCACCTTCACGCCAACCAATCCAGATGGCAGCCAGGGTGAACCTGTGAAAGTTGCCGATTATATTGGCGTATCGGAAGAAAAGCTGAATGCTTTACCAGCCGCAAAATTGCTGGAGCTAAAGCAAAAAGGCTGCTTGGGCGCGATCTATGCGCATCTGGTTTCTTTGTTGCATTGGCAAAAGCTGATCCAACGTACCCTGCGCAATGCACCTCCTGAAGTGGTTGCTGGCAACGCCTAAGCACCTCTAAAGCTCAGACAATCCAAAGGCGACCCTTGGCGGGTCGCCTTTTTTGTTGGATTTTTAGGTGGCCGTCAGCGCCGCCACGACGACCCACACACCTATCGCGGCAAAAATGCCAGAAGCGATCATGCGGACGACATTAAGGGGCACAACCTTCGTGGCCGCTTGGCCCAGATAGACGGCTGGCACATTGGCCAGCATCATGCCCAAAGTCGTGCCAATGGTGACCAGCGTGATGTTTTCAAACCGGGCAGCCAGAAGCGACGTGGCGATTTGGGTTTTGTCGCCCATTTCCACGAGGAAGAAGGCGATGACAGTGGTCACAAACACGCCACCATGGGATTTGGCACCCGCATCCTCATCCTCTTTGTCGGGGATGAGTGCCCAAGCAGCCATGGCGATAAAAGCCACGCCAACGCCTACTTGGAACCATTTGCCCGTAATCAATTGCGCCACGCCAAAGCCAACGCTGGCCGCCATAGCGTGATTGATCAGCGTTGCGACAAAAATCCCCGCGATAATGGGCAGAGGCTTATTGAATTTGCAGGCCAGAACAATGGCAAGCAATTGGGTTTTGTCCCCGATCTCGGCAATAGCGACAATCAGGGTCGAGAGCCATATGGCTTCCATGGTTCACTGTTCTTTCGTTAGCTGTTCAAGGCTGCAGCAAAGAGAGCATGATAATCCGCCTCACTGGCCTTCTTAGGGTTAGATAAATGGGCAATATCGACCAAAGCATTGGCGACAATGCCGTCGGCATGGTCGTTGGACAGGCCAAGTACCGAGAGATTGGCCGGGATGCCGAGGGCCTGATTGAGGCTCGCCAAGGCGTCTGCCAAGTCTTCATGGGGCTTGAGGCCCATGGCATCGCGAATGCGGGCTTCAGCGTCTGGGCGCACCCCTGCGTTAAAGCGCATCACATGAGGCAAGAAAATGGCGTTCAGCGTGCCGTGGTGCAGGCTGGGGCTTTTGAGGCGTCCTGCTGCATGGGAGAGGGCATGGACGCTGCCCAAGCCCTTCACAAAGGCCAGAGCGCCTTCTGTCGAGGCCATCATCATGTGCCAGCGTGCTTCCTTGTCTGAACCATCTTTCACGGCGCGTGCCAGCATGCCATCGCGCACAGCCCGCACGATCCCATCGGCGGCAATTGCATCCCCTGGCGGATTAATCGCGGGCGACATGATGCTTTCAATACAATGGGTGACCGCATCCATACCGGTTGCTGCGGTCAGCCCCGGGGGCAAGCCCAGCGTCAGATCGGGGTCACAAATGGCGATAGCAGGGATCAAATGCTTGGAAACGAAAAGTTCTTTAATGCCAGATTCCAAGACGATCACCGCACCAATAGAGACTTCAGAGCCGGTCCCCGATGTGGTGGGAATGGCGATCAGCGGTGGGATTTTTCCGATCAAGCGCGAGCCCCGTTGGGCTGCACCATAGCGCGCTAATGGACCCTCGCCACTGACCAATAGGCCAACACCCTTAGCCAAATCCATGGAGGAACCGCCGCCCAATGCGATGATCGAATCGGCACTAGTCTCCTTATAAAGGGCGGTAGCGGCCAGCGTTGCCGCTTCGGTTGGGTTGCCCGGCGTCTCGTCAAACACCGCAGCGGGTGGGCTGCCAAGGGCGTCGAGTACGGTCTGCAACAAGCCAGCTGCGACAATGCCGCGGTCGGTGACAATGAGGGGACGGCTTGCACCTAAGCTTTGCAGCGCCTTAGCAGTTTGGCTCACAGCACCATGATCAAATCGGGTATCGGTTAAATAGGGAAGGCTGGCCATTGAGTGTTTCCTGAGCAAAACGATGTTTTGTGCGACCTTATTGGCACCGCCCGTGCGCCGCAATGTGGTCACATGTGCTTGAACACATAGACCGCAGGGAAATGCAAAGCTAAGTCGTAGTTTCGAAATTGTTTCTTCAAGGAACCTCACCCGTATGTCCAGCCCGATTTTGTCCGTCCGTGACCTCTCTGTGACGTTCTCAACGCCTGATGGTTCGGTTCGTGCGGTAAAAGGCATTAATCTGGATATTATGCCCGGTGAATGCGTCGCGGTGGTGGGCGAATCTGGATCGGGCAAAAGCCAAACCTTTATGGCGACCATGGGCCTGTTGGCTTCTAATGGCGTCGCCACAGGCTCGATCAAATTCAAAGGTCAAGAATTGCTTGGCCTGAAATCTACCGAACTCAATGCCATTCGCGGCAAGCAAATGGCGATGATTTTCCAAGACCCCCTCACGTCTTTGACCCCCCATATGAAAGTGGGGGAGCAAATGTATGAAGTACTGAAATTGCATATGAATATGCAGGGTGAGGCGGCAACCAAGCGCTGTGTGGAGTGGTTGGAGCGCGTGCGCATTCCAGAAGCAGCGCGCAGGCTTGATCAATATCCCCATGAACTTTCCGGTGGCATGCGTCAGCGGGTGATGATCGCCATCTCTATGCTGTGCGAGCCGGCGCTTTTGATCGCCGACGAACCGACCACCGCGCTTGATGTGACGGTGCAGGCGCAAGTGCTGGAACTGATGGATGAATTGAAGCGCGATACGGGGGCTGCGATTGCGTTGGTCACCCATGATATGGGGGTGGTCGCGCGTTTGGCCGATAAGGTCCAAGTGATGAATAAGGGTCTCTATGTCGAAACCGGCGATGTGCGCCAGATTTTTGCCGCCCCGAAAGATCCCTATACCCAGAAGCTGCTGGCGGCTGTGCCGCGCCTTGATCGGCCAGAGCGTAAGGGCGTGCCCTTAGCGGATCCGCCGAAAGAGACCGACCCCATTTTGGTCGAAGCCAAGAATCTTCAAATCCATTTCCCCGTAAAAGTCTCTGGTGGCTTGTTTCCCAAGACCAAGCCATTGCGCGCGGTCGACGGGGTTGATCTGACCATTCGGGCTGGCGAAACTGTCGGAGTGGTGGGGGAGTCGGGTTGTGGTAAGTCCACTTTGGCGCGCGGTGTTTTGCGCTTGGTGCCAACCACGGCAGGCGAAGTGGTTTGGCTTGGCAAAGGCGTGACAGAGACCTCGCGCTATCAGTTGCGCGCGTCCCGCAAGGACCTCACCATTGTGTTCCAAGACCCGCTGGCAAGCCTTGATCCGCGTATGACGATTGGAGCGTCAATCGCCGAACCACTCGAAGTTCATAAGCCCGGTATTGGCAAGCAGGGACGCGATGCCATGGTCAAGGATATGATGAATCGGGTGGGACTCGATCCTGACTGGATCAACCGCTATCCGCATGAGTTTTCAGGCGGTCAGAACCAACGCGTCGGCATTGCACGTGCGATGATTTTGCGACCCAAATTTGTGGTTTGTGACGAGGCAGTTTCGGCCCTAGATGTGTCGATCCGCGCACAAATCATTGATCTGCTTCTAGATTTGCAGCGTGAATTTGGCTTGGCCATGCTGTTCATCAGCCATGATTTGGCCGTGGTGCGCGAAGTCAGTCACCGGATCATGGTGATGTATTTGGGCCGCGTTGTGGAAACGGCAGACCGCAATTCCATCTATCTGAACCCGCGCCACCCCTATACCCAAGCTTTGATCTCGGCCGCGCCCATTCCCGATCCAGAGCTGGAAAAGGCCCGTCCGCGCATCCGCTTGGAAGGCGACCTACCCTCGCCCATGGACCCGCGTGCCCAATTGCGCTTCATGAAGTCGAAATTGGTCGACGGGGATGGCCCCCAATACCGCCCGCAATTGCTAGAAGTAGCCCCCGGTCATTGGGTGGCAGAGCACGATCCCGTCGCCGCTGTTTAGGGCGAGGTCGCGGCCTGACTTAAGGCAGTGGGGCCATGAGTGCCCCCTTGCGCCCAGCTGATTTATTCTGTCACATGGCTGAAAAGCCAAACGAATATAAGCACAGCTGGAGGAACACCCATGGCGATCAATTATGAGCATGTGATGTCGCTGACATCCAAGGATCAAGAATTTTCCTATGGCGATACACAGACCATGCTCTATGCTTTGGGCATTGGCATGGGTGCCGACCCGATGGATAAGGGGGAGCTGCCATTTGTCTATGAAAATGGCTTGAAGACTATCCCGACCATGGCGACCGTTATTGCCTGGGGCGCTGGGCGGGTTGGCGATACCGGCATTAATTATGCGATGGTGGTCCATGGCGAACAGCGCCTGACCATGCACAAGCCCTTGCCTGTCGCGGCCACGATTTTGGCCGACAGCCGCTTTGTTGAATGCTTGGACAAAGGTGCCGGTAAGGGTGCGGTTCTGATTAGCGAGACTGTGATCCGCGACAAAAAGGACAATAGCCCGCTGTGCACCTTGACCTCCTCCATCTTTGCCCGTGCCGATGGCGGCTTTGGCGGGCCCAGCGAAGGTGGGCCAGAGACCCACCCCATTCCAGACCGCGCGCCAGATCGGGAAGTCGATATTCCAACCAGCCCAGATCAAGCTTTGATCTACCGCTTGTCCGGCGACCGCAACCCGCTGCATGCCGACCCCGATTTTGCCAAAATGGTTGGCTTCCCTCGTCCGATCCTGCATGGATTGTGCACTTATGGTCTCACCTGCCGGGCGGTGTTGTCGGCTTATTGTGACCATGATCCCAGCCGGATTTTGAGCCATGACGTGCGCTTTTCATCGCCGGTTTTCCCTGGCGAGACCGTCAGCGTTCAGTTGTGGCGCGATGGCAATGTGGTGTCGTTTGAAGCTCGCGTGAAATCGCGCGACGTGGTTGTGATTAAGAATGGCAAATGCGTGCTGGCTGCCTAAGGGCGGCACCAAAGAAGAGGTAAGCGAGATGAAGCTAACGCGGCGGGATGCCCTTTTGGGCACAGGGGCAATTGGGGCCACGGCTTTTTTGTGGGGCTGTGCAGATAAGACGGCCGCCAATCCAGACCTTAAGGCGGTGATCGATTCCATCACCACAGCCATGCTGAAAGACTCGCCCGAATATGCAACCAGTCTAACCGCACCAGAAGCCTTGGCTGGTGGGCCATATAAGGGCCGGGTGACCGATATGTCAGCCGCGGCAGAAGTTGCCCGCAATCAATGGGTGGCTGGCTGGATCAAGGACCTAGAGGCCATCAAGCCAGACCGTCTCAATCCGGCGGATAAGCTTACCCATGCCGTGGTCTTGTCATCCACCCGTTATGCCGCTGCTGCCGCGCCCATGGGTTATGGTACGGCTGGTTATGGCTCGCCCAATCCTTATATTCTATCGCAATTGACTGGCAGCTATGTCGGCATACCCGACTTTCTGGATAGTCAACATGTGGTCAAAACCAAGGATGATGCGGATGCTTGGCTTGCCCGGGTTGAGGGCTTTGCCGGCCAGATGGGTCATGAGGTTGAGCGTGTAAAGGCCGATGCGGCCAAAGGCGTCATCCCGCCTAATTTTATCATCGACCGGGCCCTCGGCCAATTGCGTACCTTTGCAAAAATCCCTGCGGCGGAAACCGTCTTGGTATCCGGCTTGGTTCGCAAGGCGAAGGAATCGGGTCTCGATAGCGATTCATTCGGCGCAGCCGCCACCAAATTAGTTGCCGAGAAAGTCCTGCCTGCCTATCAGGCCCAAATTGCTTTGATGGAAGAGCTGCGCGCTAAATCTACCGCCGATGCTGGGGTGTGGAAATTGCCGCAAGGCGATGCCTATTATCAAGCGGCAACGGGCTATTGGACAACGACCAAAATGTCGCCCAATGAAATTCATGAGTTGGGCCGCGATTTAGTGCGCTCCTTCGGGTCGCAAATGGATGAGGGCTTAAAGAAGCTTGGCATGACCCAAGGCAGCGTGGCCGAACGGATGAGTGCTTTGGCCAAGGATCCGAAATATCTCTACCCCAACACCGATGCTGGCAAAGAGCAATTGTTGGCAGATTTGAACAAACAAATGGCGGACCTTAAGAAGCGCCTGCCAGAGGTCTTTGCCACGCTGGCTAAAGCGGATTGCGAGGTCAAGCGCGTCCCAGCTTATACCGAAGCGGGCGCACCCGGTGGCTATTATCAGTCGCCCGCGCCAGACGGGTCGCGCCCCGGTGCCTATTACATCAATCTGCGCGATACCGCGGCTTGGCCAAAATGGTCTTTGCCGACTTTGACCTATCATGAGGCCCAGCCCGGCCACCATTTACAGATTTCCTTGGCCCAAGAGGCCCAAGGTCTACCCTTCCTACGCTCAAAAATGTTGTGGTTTGGTGCCTATGGCGAAGGCTGGGCCCTCTATGCTGAGCAATTGGCTGACGAGATGGGTCTTTATGAAAACGATATTGCTGGCCGCTTAGGCTATGCCCAGTCGGCTGCCTTCCGAGCCGCCCGTCTCGTGGTTGATACCGGTCTACACTCGAAAAGATGGACGAAAGAACAAGCTGTTGACTATATGGTCGAAGCCACGGGCGACACGCGCGATAGCATTGTGACGGAAATCGAGCGTTATTGTGTTTGGCCCGGGCAAGCCTGCAGCTATATGGTCGGCAAAACCAATCTGATCCGCTTGCGTGCGGACGCCAAGACCAAACTGGGCGACAAGTTCGACATTAAGGCTTTCCACGACCAAGTCTTGCTGCCCGGGCCACTTCCCCTTGACGTGCTCGATTCTGTAATCGTGGATTGGCAGGATAGCGTCAAAACCTAAGGCGCCCGGCGCTACTTCCCAGCCACAAAGGCCAAGGCTTTGGCGTGAAGGGCAGGGCAGCCTGCAGCGATGATGTCGCCACCCTTGGGGTGATGACGGCCTTGCCAGTCGGTGACAACACCGCCTGCCGCCTCAATAATGGGGATGAGGGCAGCAATATCGACATCTTTGAGGCCGGGCTCCACCACCAGATCAATGTGGCCATGCGCTAGTAAGGCATAGGCCGTGCAGTCGAGGCCGTAGCGGGTGAGGCGGGTCGCAGCCCGCAGCGCCAAAAAGGCTTCATATTGGGCCCCCTGAAACAGGAAGGGGTCTGTGGTGGCCATCAGCGCTTGATCGAGCGCTATATTCTTGCGCGTCATCAAGGGGAAACGTGCCCGCCCGCGCGACCAAAAACCGCGATCTGGATTAGCGGCCCAGCGTTCGTCTGCAAAGGGCTGGTCCATAATGCCGACGAGGGGCTTGTCCTCAAACCGTGCCCCAATCAGCACGCCCCAAGTCGTGGTTCCGGCAATGAAGGCGCGCGTGCCATCAATGGGGTCTAAGACCCAAGTCCAGCCAGAATTGCCATTATGATCGTCAAACTCTTCCCCAACGATACTATCATGGGGTCGTTCGGCGCGGATTTTGGCACGCATGGCCTCTTCAGCGGCCTTGTCAGCCGCTGTGACAGGGTCAAAGCCCATCTCCGCCTTGTTTTCAATGGCAGCCGCAGCCCGGAAATAGGGAAGGATCGCGGCGCGGGCAACGTCGGCCAGCTCATGGGCAAACGCGAGGACCTCTTGGGTGGTAATCGACGTCATGATTAGTTCGGGCTTAGGCGCAACACTTTGCCTTCGGGATCATCGGTGAGGATGATCAAGCTCCCATCTGGCGCTTGTACCATGGCGCGATACCGCTCTTCCCGCTCGGTCAGCAGGGTCTCTTGGGCTTTCACAGCCCCATTTTCGAGGTCGATACGGCGGATTTGTTGACCCGCCAAAGCGGTTACAAGCAAGTCACCCTTCCATTGCGGGAATAGGTCGCCGGTATAGAACACCATGCTGGATGGTGCGATCGAGGGCACCCAATAGACCAGCGGCTGTTCCATCCCCTCGCGCTTGCTTTCCAAGCTGATCGGCGCGCCGGAATAATCGACGCCATAGGTAATGACGGGCCACCCGTAATTCTTGCCGGGCTGGATGACATTGACCTCATCGCCCCCTTTTGGGCCATGTTCGTGGGCATAAAGTGTGCCGCTAACTGGGTCGCGCGCAATACCTTGGACATTGCGGTGGCCATAGGAATAGATTTCAGCCCGTTTGCCAGCTTGGCCTATGAAAGGATTGCCGGGGGCAGGGGCACCTGTATCGGTGAGGCGCACGATCTTGCCCAAATCGCTCGACAAATCTTGCGCTTTATCGCGATATTCATAGCCATCGCCCAACGTCACAATCAGCGTTTTGTCGGGCAGGAACAACAAACGGCCACCAAAATGGGCTTGGGTCTCACGCTCGGGCACAGCGTCAAACACCGGCTCAACATTGGTCAGCGCCGTGCCGTCAAACGTGCCGCGTACCACGGCTGTATGGTTGGATGATTTCGTTCCCTTGGCAAAGGAGAGATAGACCAAACGATTGGTCGCAAAATCGGGGTGCAGCGCCACATCAAACAGACCGCCTTGCCCATCGTTCAATACTGCCGGAACACCCGTAATCGGGGCCTCAACCAATTTGCCATCTCGAATAAGCCGCAAACGGCCATCGCGCTCTGTTACCAGAATAGACCCATCGGGCAGAACGGCCGCCCCCCAAGGAAAGCTCAGGCCGCTTGCAATCTCGGCGACTTTCAAAGCCTGCGGGGAAGCAACTGCGGGGACTTGCGTCTTGGCTGCAGGCGCACAGGAGGCCGCAAAGACGAGGCTGGAGGCAATCAGGAAACGGACACAGTGATTCTTCATACTGCTTCCATAACCTGACTTAGGCCCTTGGTGAAAGAGCTTTAGCCTTTCTTGGCCTTGGGTGGCCGGATCAGCTTAAGATCGAGGGCTTCCTGCTCTGTCAAATTGACCAAGCTAACAAGGGTGCAGACCGATGATTGAGAAGAAATTTCCCTAAAAATCAGAGTTGTATTGTCATCAATCCCCATCCGCGTATTGACCGGCTCCAGCGAGAGGGCGTCGC
This sequence comes from Aquidulcibacter paucihalophilus, assembly GCF_002105465.1. Taxonomy (GTDB): domain Bacteria; phylum Pseudomonadota; class Alphaproteobacteria; order Caulobacterales; family Aquidulcibacteraceae; genus Aquidulcibacter; species Aquidulcibacter paucihalophilus. Next base: position 2,898 of record NZ_NCSQ01000071.1, on the reverse strand, counting down.
GGGGGTCGCCCGCCCCCCGACAGACCATTTCGCCGCGGAACCAGTTATTGCGCGCTGTTTCGAGATAGACGACGCGGTCATTGCCTTCTTCACGTCGTACCACAAAGTTGCGAACCTGACGGGAGGACAAAATCCGCGCACGTGGCCGACCCGCATAGGGGTCGCTGACAGCGGGCTTCACATCGGCTGGCTTGGTTGGGGCAGCTTGTTCAGAAGTTGGCCCAAAGCTTGCGGCCAAAAGCATCGTGAGGGAAATCAGCATCAGACTTACCTTTCCTGTCGCAACCAAGCCGAGTTAATCGACTTGGAGATAGGCAATCCTATCGCTGATCTACTCATCTCGCAAGAGATTCAGAATTGCCCGCGGTGCTTGGTTGGCTAAAGACATGGCTTGCAGCGACAATTGTTGACGCGTTTGAAGGGCTTGTAATTGTGCGCTTTCATAGGCCAAATCGGCATCCACCATCTTCCCAATGCCGGCGGTGACGCTGTCTTTCAGTTTTGAGAAATAAAGGGCTTGATTTTCGATTTTTTTGCTGGCGGCCCCCAGTCGGGAAAGCTCTGAATTGAGATAGTCGAGGCTCGCGCTAACCCGTGAAGCGGCATCGGCACTATTTGCTGCGGTGGTCAGGGCCGTGCCGCTGCCCAAATACATGGCGGCAGCGGGGCTTGCCACCGTGCCGGGGCTTGCTGGCAAGGTTAAGTCTAATACGGGCAGGTCAAGACTGGTGGAGCCATTGGTGCTGGCCAAGAAGGTGACACTGCTGGCGGCAGGCCCAGCCAACAGATTCTGCCCATCAAAGGAGGCATTGGCGATGATGCCGGCGATCTGGTCGCGTAGGGCGATGAAATCCGCATTGTGGATGGCGCGGCTGGTGTCTGAGATGGAGGGATCACTGGCGGCAACCGCCTTTTCCCGCATTTGTTTGAGAACATCTGAAAGCGCAGAGCCGGCCGCGAGGGCTACATCGGCGATGCTGGCCGCACGGTTCAGGCTGGTGGTGACGGCTTCTAGACTGCTGGCCTCAGCCCTTTGTTGCTGGGCTATGCCAAAGGTGGCGGCCCCGTCGCGGGCACCACTGGCTTTTAGGCCCGTGGAGATACGATTTTGAACATGATCAACCCCACGATTCACCGCGTCAAAATTCTGCACGGCACCCAAGGCTGCCAAATTGGTGTGGATGGTCGAAGCCAAATTAACCCCCTTGCTTATCTAAACTGGAGGATATTAGACTTCAAATGATTTGGATAACCAATGGTAAACGCCACCAAAACCGCAGTTTTGGTGGTTAAGCGCGACCTTTATCGCCGCGTCGACATTTTTTGAACGCAAGCTGTTTTAGGCTTTGGCGTCGATCATCACGCCGCGCATCGCAGCGCGTTCTTCATCCGCAGCCAGAGTTGTCAACGTACTTGCTAAATCTTCAATCGGCCAGATCCGCGTAACTTCACCAGTCACCCGATCGACGGATTTATAGATGAAGCCTTGGGAGTCTTTGTTCTTTTCAATCACCAAGGATTTGTTGGTGCCCATGATCTTTTCAACCATGGCAATACGTTGCTGTGCCTCAAGCTCATCTTGGACCGTCTCTGCGGACTCAGAATTAGCTTTCAAGCCTTCCGAGCGCTTGTAATCATTGAATGGCGCGCGGTCGTTGGTTTGTTGATTGCGAATGTTTTTGGATGCTGGTTGCACGACAACCGCCTCCTGCCCCGGACGTATTGGGGCAATTGGTGCGGTTTGTGCCAGCGAGATGTTCTTCGTCTCGATGTTCATCCGATCCTAGGCCGATGTCGCCATCGGTCCCCTCCAGTTCTTGTGTACTAGGCACGCTACTAAAGTGCCTAGGTCATAATGACCCATCCGTACGGTAACACAGGACCATCAAGGGAAGGTTTTTGAAATCGACCGCATTTTAGATAAAATTAAGACTTATTACGTCGATTTGATCGGTTAAAAGATAGGCCCAACATTGCTGCCGGGCCCCGAAAGTTTTCTTGGAAGTTCTCCTAACGGAACAGCGAGAGGGCTGTTTGCGAAGAGCTGTTGGCAATCGACAGAGCTTGAACGCCCAGCNGACCTGCAAGGCTTGCAGCTTGGCGCTTTCTTTGGCGAGGTCGGCGTCGACAATGGCACCAATCCCGTTGTTCAAAGCATCTTGCAACTTACCGATGAAGGTGCGGTGGACCTCCAAGCGCTTTGCACCCGCACCCCAGGTCGCCAATTGGGTCCCCAGGTTGTTGATGGAGGTGTTGACCAAACCCAAAGCGGTTGTCGCGTTGGCGGTGGTATCAACGACCGAGGTAGCCGTAACCGTCACAGTTGCACCACCCAAAGCCAAGCTGGCACCGTTGACGGTGATGTTGTTACCGCCGGCTGCATCACCCAAAGAAACCGCGTTATTTGGGGTAGCGGCAATCATGTTTGCGCCGTCAAACGAAGCGTTGGCGACGATGCTGGTGATTTGGTCGCGCAATTGCGCAAAGTCGGCAGCCAGCGCCGACTGAGCCGAAGCGGAGTTACCAACTTGGGTTGCAGCCAACGCCTTACCCTTCATTTCGTTCAAAAGCTCCATCACGCTCTCACCGGCTGCGATACCGGTGTCGAGGATGGAGGCAGCACGGTCGGCTGATTCCCGCACGCGGTCATAGGCCGTGACGTCTGAACGCATTTTGTTCGCAATGGCGAACAAGGCACCATTGTCTTTGGCCGAGGCAACTTTCAAACCAGTGGCAATCGCGTTTTGCGTCTTGTCCATCTGGTCGTTGGTGCGGTTCAAGGTCTGCAAGGCGACCATTGCACCTTGATTGGTATTTACGCTGATCATTCTTGATCTCCTTACTGGTACATGTCACACGTGACCTGAGCCCCGATTGGTCCGTCATTTGAAAGGAGAG
>NZ_NCSQ01000166.1 GCF_002105465.1 Aquidulcibacter paucihalophilus | reverse complement strand
TTCATACCTCAACGGTATGTGGCCCTCGGCGAATGGGTACTGATGACCGGCCATACGGAGCGTTCCAAAGTACTCGAAGCTCGAGATGCGGGCGTAAATGAAATAGTTGCAAAACCGATTTCTGCCAAAACTCTGCTTGATCGGATCGTCGCGGTCATCAAACAACCTAGGGGCTTTATAAAAACTTCAAGTTATACAGGTCCATGTCGCAGGCGTAATTCTGGCTTAAAGGACTATAGTGGACCGCGTCGCCGTAAATCAGACATGGAAAAAAACGTAAAGCTAGAAAAATGTCCAATCCAGGAGATCGTAGAATCAAGCGTCCAATCTTGAAACTGCATCGAAGGTGTATTGCGACCATAACTTCCGGCAGATCCGACGCTATGGTTGAAAGTGACGTGCTCCCTAATCCGGTCATTTATAAGTAGAGTCTGTTCGCTTTTGACGTGCACCCACCGCTGCCGCGGCAGCATCAGGGGTCGTTCCAGGCCTTGAAGTCCTATTGGGGCCAAAGCGGGCACTGTTGGCAGGCAAGCGGGTGGGTCTGATCACCAATCCAACCGGCGTGACGCGCGGGCTTGAAAGCGCGGTCAATCTGATGGCGCAGGCGACTGATTTTAGGCTTGCCGCGCTATTTGGACCCGAACATGGTGTGCGCGGCGATGCGCAAGCTGGCGCGGCTGTTGCCGATCACTTCGATGCGCGCACGGGCCTGCCGGCCTATAGCCTTTATGGTGCCACCCGCAAGCCGACGCCTGCCATGCTTACCGGGCTCGATGTGTTGGTATTTGACATTCAAGACATTGGGGCTCGCTATTACACCTATCCTTGGACGCTGGCGCTGGTTATGCAAGCCGCACGGGAAGCTGGGATTGGCGTCCTTGTGGCCGACCGGCCCAATCCAGTGGGTGGGGACAAGGTTGAAGGCCCCGTGCTGGACCCCGCCTTGGCAAGTTTTGTTGGGGCCTATCCGATTCCGGTCCGCCATGGCCTGACGATGGGCGAGCTGGCGCTGATGATGAATACGGACTTCGGCATAGGCTGTGACCTGACCGTGGTGACCTGCGCCACGTGGCAACGCGAGAAGGACTTTAGTCAGACAAGCCTGCCATGGGTGCCGCCTTCGCCCAATATGCCCACTTTGGATACGGCCTTCCTGTATCCGGGAACCTGCCTGATTGAGGGGACAAATCTATCTGAAGGTCGCGGCACGGCCAAGCCGTTTGAGTTGTTTGGCGCGCCCTTCATCGATGCGCCCGCGCTGGCAGATCGGCTAAACCAGCGCAAATTGGCCGGGGTACATTTCCGCCCGGCCTATTTCACGCCGACCTTCTCTAAGCATCAGGGCCAGCTTTGCGCGGGCATACAGGTCCACCTTTTAGACCGCGCGACACTAGCCCCGGTAGACCTGGGCCTCGCCATCTTGCTCGATGTCTCCAGCCTCTACGGCAAAGAGTTTTCCTTCTTGCCCGGCAATCCGCCTTTTTTCGACAGGCTGGCAGGACTGTCCTGGCTGCGCGAAGCCATTGTGGCGGGGGAAAGTCTCGAAAGCATCCGTGCGCGCTGGCAGCCGGAACTTGAGGCTTTCAAGCGCAAACGATTGGATTGGCTCTTATATCGCTCAAGTCGCAGGCCGCCCTCACGCCCCGCCGCTGACGGGTGGGGTTTTGGTCCCAAAGGGTCCATTGAGACGGACGATGACGTAATTGAGATAGGTCGCGAACGTGACCCAGAGCACATAGGGCACCAAAAGGGCGCTGGCGAGCGGTGAAAAAGGCAATACGCCCACGCAAAGCGCCACCACCGAGACCCAAAGAAAGAAGGATTCCGCCAAAGCCCAATCGGGTCGCTTCAGCGCGAAAAATAAGGGCGACCACAAAAAGTGAAAGACGAAATTGGCCGCATAAAGCCCAATCACAATCCTCTGGTCCAACGGGCTGGCGGCCCCTTCCCAAGCAAGGACTGCCGCCCAAGCCGCTGCCGATAGAATAAGGGTCCAAGCAGGGCCAAACAGCCAATCGGGCGGCTGCCAACTTGGCTTTTTCAGGGCGCGATACCACGGCCCAATCGTGGTCAATGCGCCCCCCGCACCCGCCAACAAAAGCGCCCAAAGTATCGCAGCAAGGATATGTGGTTCAGGCATGGGCGCTCTATGCGGCTGTTGGGACAAACTAGCAAGACACAATGTCTAGAGCTACGCCAAAAGGTGGCAGGCGGGTCGAGGTATTCGCCCATGGACCTATCAGCGCGTCAAAGCCCCTTTTGATAGGACGTGACTTCATCCCTCATTTCCAAATGGACGTGCGTGCCCTATCTATAGGCTATGCCAATCCTGATCATCCTTGGAATTCTCGCACTTTTGGCTTTGATCTTCGGCCCACAATATTGGGTCAAGAGCGTGATGGCGCGCCATGCCGCAGACCGGCCGGACTTCCCAGGTACGGGGGGAGAGCTTGCTCGCCATTTGTTGGACGAAGCAGGTCTTGCCGACGTAGGCTTGGAGCAAACCTCAGAGGGGAGCGATCATTACGACCCGATTGCCCGGGTCGTCCGGCTTTCGCCTGGCAATCTGAGTGGCCGCTCCGTGACGGCGGTGGCGGTGGCGGCCCATGAAGTAGGCCATGCGATCCAGCACCGCGATGGCGACCCTTTCCTCGTAACCCGCACCAAATGGGCGGCGGGACTTGCAGGCGTCGACAAAATTGCCTTTTGGATGCTGATCTCTATTCCGTTTGTGGGCATAGTGATCAAATCACCCCTGATCGCCCTGCTGCAAATTGGGGCCATTATCGCCCTTTTGAGCGGGCGCGTGCTCATGCATGTGTTGACCTTGCCAATGGAAATCGATGCGAGCTTTAAGCGCGCGCTACCGGTGTTGGAACAGGGCGGCTTTTTGCAAGGCGAAGATCTGGCTAAAGCCCGCCAAGTGCTGAAAGCCGCCGCGGGCACCTATGTCGCCAGCGCTTTGGCCACGCTTCTCGATGTGATCCGCTGGATACGATAAGCGCTGCATTGGGTTTATCAAACCGAAGCTGAATGGACCGGGCACAGCCTGTCGCGAAGCCGGTTTGGGTCAAACGTGAAATCATAATTTTACAAAGGGCGCACTGGGCTGCTCTACGGCCTACGGCATCGCCGCAATGGGTACTTCCCCCAGTTCTGCGGCCAGGGCGTTGGCACTTTTCCAGGCTTGCCCACGCATAGCCAAGCCAAGTCCCTCATCAAAGAGCGATTGCATACTGGGCTGATCCATCACGAGGGAGCCTTGATAGGGGAAGTCTGGCGGAATCCAGGTTAAGCGAAGCTCCATCTCGTTCCGGGTCGCGAAATAGGCAGTCAGCGCCATATTTTGCCGCGCGCGATAGACCTGATCAATTTCAAAGCTGCGCGGAATGATAGAAGTGGTTTTGAGCGCGCCATTTGCCGGACCAATGTCGATTTGACTATTGAGGACGACATAAAGATTAGCGCCCTTCAGGCGGCGTATGGCGTCATCGCCCAGAGACATATTGGCAGGCACCACAAAAAACGGCACAGCAACCCCGCCATCGACATGCATCTCTTGAAAATGCTGACCGCCGCTGTCGACATCGATGAGTTTCGGCGGAAAGACAGCTGGGATGGAGGATGAAGCCACCAGAACATCTATGAAAAGCTTTCGCGCGCTGGGTCCGCCCTGCTCTGCGATCAGGCCCATATTCCAAATGGTCGAGGCCCCGGTATCGATATTAGTGGTAGCCACCAGTAGAAGCCGCCCCTTCCGGCTTTCGCGCGCAATGGCGGCCATGAATTGCGGCGTCACGTGGCGGTCGATCCAGTCAATGAAGTGATCGGTGCGATAAAGGCTGGTTTGAAACAAAGCCCCAATGCCCCGGCGTACAACCAAGCTGGCAGTTTGGGGGGCGGTGTAGATTTCGGTGATGGCCCCATCCCAGTCCGGCCCCAAAAAGGCATAGGGCGCGATCAAAGCGCCACTGCTGACCCCAGTTACGATTTCAAACTGCGGCCGCCTACCCGACCGTTGCATCCCCATCAAGATTCCTACGCCAAAGGCACCACCCGCCCCGCCGCCGGATAATGCCAGAATATCGATAGAGCCATCCGACGCTGCAATGGCTTTATTGTACAAAGCAGTCACCACGCGACTTGTTTGCGGGTCGTAGGAATTAATCCTCACATCAGCCTGATAATTGGTCGGTGCGACAAGAGCAGAGCTTATCGGCGGGGCCGGTAAGCGTGACAAGGTTGCACATCCTGCAAGTAGGCTCGCTGCGGCAACAGCCAGAATTCTTCTAAACACCGGCGCAAGCCCCCTCACGCGCAAGGGTGCTGCGACGTTGGCCCGATGTAGAGATTCAGGCGTGCGCCGCTTTGATGCAGATCAAATCGGCTGCGAAACGCAAAGCCCCATTGCATCCACCATCGGAACCAAGAATTGGATGACGCGTTTTGGGTGCCTGAGGATGATAAATCATGAACCCAACACAGCCGGACGACACGAACCGGGACCTTGTAACTGTGGCGATTCAGCCGAACGCTGACGCGCCGCTGGACAGCGCAGCCGACGAAATCGGCCCTTTGTCCGACTTCATTCGGCGACAACCCGTTTTGACCCTGTCGATTGCCTTTGGCCTAGGTCTGTTGGTCACAAGCCTGTTGGCGCGGAAGCGCACATGATCGGCCGTGCCCTATCCTTGCGCGTGTTTGCCGTCATTTTTGCCTTAGCTTGTGCAATCTTCTTGATTGTGGCGGGCTACCGCGCGCTTTTCGTCTTTGCTGGGCCGCTTCTTGCCCCCGTGATCATGGCTGCAGCTTGTGGGCTTGCTACCTTGAGCCTGCTTGGCTTGACCCAGCTGCGGGCTAGCCGCCGCAAAATGCGCCTGCAAGCGGTCGTCGCGAGTTTGATTGATCACAAGCCAATGGCGGCCTTGGCGGCAGCGCTGGTTGCCGGGGCAGCCGCACGCTTTGGCATAGAACCTGAAGACCTCTTCCCCATTTTTGAGGCGTTTGCCCCAGACGGCTTAGCACCCGACACAAGCCAAGAAGCACCCCCAGCCTCCGCCGTATCGCCCATGCCCCAGTCGCAAACACACCCAAGCCCACCGCGTCAAAGCGTCCATTAGGAATACATCACATGCCCAATTCAAACGAAAAGCTCGTCGCCGGTATCGCAGCCCTCATTCCCGTCGCAATCGACGCCTTTAAGGACGATCATGTAGACCGCCAAGTTGATGCGATCCTGACCAATCCAAAGGTTCGAGATACTGGGTCGCGCATCGCTAAGCAAGCCGAGAGCTATTTTCGGGACTTGCTGAAAAGCAATAAGTTTACCCGACAAGTCGCCGCACAATTTCGGCCACGCCCGTCCGTAGCCCCAGCGATTGTGACAGGCCTCGCCGTTGTGGTGGTCGCCGGGCTGGTCTTTGCCTATTTTGACCGACGCAAAAAGCCTAAGACCGCGCCAGAAAGCCAAGAACCCGCGGCAGAGCCCGCGGCCACCTAAAGGCAACTAGGCCAGACTGCCCAAGGACTGTCTGGCCACCCGCTAATTGAACCGCCCTAAACCGTCCAAGCGTCTTTATAGTCTTGCGCGTAAGCGGCAAAGGTTCTGGGCTTGACGCCGGTGATGGCCTCCACCGCCGGGGTGATGGCTTGTGAATAGCCAGCCTTGAAGAAGCCCAGAATGGTGATCAGAAAATCGGCATAGTCTTTAGGCAGGCCAGCGGCGAGAAGCTGGGCCAGCATCGCCTCATCGGAAATCTCCTCATAGGCAATCGTCCGGCCAATGGCGTGTGACAGGATGGCTGCCGCTTGGTCGTGATCAAGCGCCTCTCCCCCAGTCAGATCAAACTCCTGATTGTCGTGCTCATGACGGGTGAGGAGGACTGCCGCGACTGCCGCGATGTCGCGTGCATCAATGAAGCTGCCCTTCGCCGAGCCGACTGGCAACAGGATTTTGCTCTGTTCCAAAATGCCTTGGATCCAAAAAGTATGGAAGTTCTGCATGAACCAATTGGGGCGGATGATGTTATAGGCAAGGCCCGATTTCTCCAGATGTCGCTCAACTTGCCTGAACGGGGCTGCCTCATCCGCATTGGCACCCATGGCCGTCATGAGGACGATCTTCTGCACGCCACTGGCGACCGCTTGGTCGATCACCGGATTGAGTAATTCGTTCTGATTGGTATGGCCTGGGGGCGAGAGCAGGAAGGCCGCCTCCACCCCGTCAAAGGCGGTGGCAAGCCCTTCGCCCGTAACCAGATTGAGGTGAACCTCTTGGGCCGAAGCAGAGGCACGAGAAGTCGCGCGCACCACGTCATGGCCCTGTTCAGACAAGAGCCTTACGAGTTCTGAGCCGACCGTTCCGTTCGCGCCGACGACTAATATCTTGGACATCTTCATTTCCTTTCATAAGTTAGTGCCTTGCATTTATTCAATGAAAGTGGGATGATGAATGGCAAAAATAACAATTTTCATGTCAAATCGTCCTGCATTCGGCGTGATTGACAGAGATATGGATAAGGGTGATGGACCTTCTAACAGACATTTTGCACGAGGCTGGCCTGAAGCGCCGCCTGTTAGACGTTCGCACTTTGGATGCGCAAACCCCGCTGCTGTTTCCTTGCGAGAAGAGCATGGGTCTGCATGTGGTCACACGCGGTCGGGTCTATACTCACTCGGCGAGTCTGCGTGAACCCATTGCTCTGGAGGCAGGCTCAGTTGTCCTGATGGCGCGCGGGTGCACCCATGTGCTCAGCACTTCGCCCAGCTATGACCCGGCCCAAGTTCTGCCGATCGCAAGTGACTTAGCCGTGGCAGCTTTGACCTATAGCCCCTTGCCCAGTTCCAGCAGGCTGATCAGTGGGGCCTATCAATTTTGGCACGAACCCGTACATGCCCTCTTTCGCGAAATTCCAGACTGGTTTGTGCTGGACGGGCAAAGCTTAGCCAAATTTCACCCATTGACTTTGACGATCGGCCTGTTGGACGAAGAAATGAATAAGCCCTCTATGGGTGGACAAACAATCGTTTATGGCCTGTTGGATGTGATCTTTACCTATCTGGTCCGAGAGATGGTCGACCAGTTGGGCCACACCCGGGCCGGCTGGAGCCAAGGGGTCGCGGATCTACAGATCCGCAAGGCGGTGACCGTTATGCATGAAGACCCCTCGCATGGCTGGACATTGGAGGAACTCGCCAAGCAGGCGGGCCTGTCACGTACCCTATTGGCAGAGCGATTTCGCCGCACCATGGGTGACACGCCTTTGAGCTATTTGCGGGTCTTGCGGGTTCAAAAGGCGATGACCCTCCTAGCCGAAGCTGACCACACGTTGGAACATATCGCGCGCGCCGTGGGATTTAGCGATGCCTTTAGCTTCTCCAAAGTTTTCAAGAAAATCGTTGGCCAATCGCCCAGCGATTTCCGCCGTCAGGCCAAACTGGACCAGACCTCACCTTGGAAACTGAGCGCGATGTAACGGTGCTTGGACGCTGCCAGCGCGCGCGTTTTTTGAAGTCGATATCGCCTAATTGACAGCACACACGCCAAAAAAAGGCGGAAAAGCCGAATCTCTTTCGCCCTTCTTTGAACAAAAGTCGTACAAACTAGAAGTTGGCCGTAAAGCTGATTTAGCCAACGCCGCCATTCATCCCAAATGGACCATCGCTGTGTGGGAAGACCTGATCACCGAGCAGACCGTACAAGTTTGGTGAGCGCACGAAAGTTCCGGCATCTGCAATGGTATTTTGGCTGGCGGAGAAGGACGGCGCGACGTTCTTAACCGTATCAATCATGTTGGCGGTGGATTGGCGGGTGATTTCCGACGCCGTCATCACGTCAACAGGCGAGGCCGATGTGGCAACGCACCGGTCGGTCCGGCGGATAGGCATGCAAAGCCCTTGCATCTGAGACCCCGCTCAGACTATCGAAAGGGCATGAGTATTCAACTAGCCATAGCCGGGGCGGCCGGTCGCATGGGTCGGGCTTTGATTGCCGCGGCAAGCAGCGAAGCTGGCCTGACCATTATTGGCGGGAGTGAGCGCGCTGGCAGCGCCGCCCTAGGTGCCGATCTTGGCCTCTTGGCCGGTGGCGAAGGCTTGGGTGTAGTTTGTGTTGAAAGCCCGCTTACAGCCGCCCAAAGCGCTGACGTCTGGATTGATTTTACCACGCCGACAGCATCGCTTGCGGCATTGGCGGCCCTGAAAGGTTCCGGCGTGAAAGCCATCATTTTGGGCACAACGGGGTTTGAGCCCGCTCAAGAAGCCCAGATCGCTGAAGCCGCCCAACACTTTTGTATCGTGCGCAGCGGCAATTTCTCGCTCGGCATCAATCTCTTGCTGGGCCTTGTCAAACAAGCCGCCGAACGCCTGGGCCCCGAGTGGGATATTGAGATTTTTGAAGCCCATCACCGCCGGAAACTCGATGCGCCGTCGGGCACGGCCTTGATGCTGGGTCAAGCAGCGGCCAAGGGCCGCGGGGTTTCTCACACCGATGTTGCGACCTTTGACCGACATGGCGCGACAGCCACCCGAAAGCCGGGCGAGATTGGCTATGCCGTCGCGCGGGGTGGCGGCATTATTGGCGACCATGAGGTGATGTTTGCCAGCGATGACGAAGTCATCCGCTTTAGCCATTCAGCCCTCAACCGCGCCATCTTCGCCAAAGGTGCCTTCGTCGCCGCCCGCTGGGCCGCAGGCCATGGCCCCGGCCTTTATGATATGTCGGACGTGTTGGGGCTATAGGGCTGGCTGATCAGCGGCCGCTTACCCGGGCACCAGCCGTCGACTGGCGACAATCGTTCCCAACTGGCGCAAAGTCTTGCCATTCACGGGCACAATCGTGTGGGCAGCCCTAATGGCGTCAAATTCTTTCGTGATACCCGCATAACCATCTGGGTTTGGGTAGCCGACCATTACCAAAACATCCCAGTCCGCATCAGTCTCAGCCGACGACAAGAGCCGATAGTCTGTCATCAAGCCCCGTTCGACGGCAATCCTGTCCATTTCGAACCAATTTGCTTGGATGAATTGGCAAAGTGCAGCACGATTGCCCTCGCTGGCCTTGAGAAACGTCAACTCATACGATGCGGCCTTAGGCGGCGCGGCGTGCGCCTGACTTGGCGAAGCCGATGCCATTCCAACCGCCGCCATTAAACCCAAGCCCAAAGTCCGCTTTGAACATGCACCCATTTGCGACCTCACAAGCGCTCAATGGCCATCCTATTGTGCCTCTAAGCCAGCACTATCTGGCGGGGATCGCGGCAGAAGGTCAATCTTCGCTTTGGTTAAATTGGCTTCATGCAGAAGCAAGCCGATACCACCCAAGGCGACCGAAATGGGTCTAGAACAGAAAACTGCCTGAGCCGTTATCATTGAGCCGGTCCCCTGATCTGGTGCCATAAAGCCCCTTGAGGTGCCCGCTTGCCACTTCCTTCGGGCAGGGATGGCATTGTTTCGGAATTCTTTTTATCTGGACGCGCTTTGGTGACCCTTCTGGTCCACCAAACCGCTTCATCCAGTGTGTTCGGGCGATTTGTCGCGTCAAATCGCCCAGCAACAATTGAGTTTGGCCTTTGGGGCAGGCACAGCCTGCACCAAAGCCTTCCAGATAAAAACCTTTTTCACGGTGTCATCCCGGACGGCGCTAGCCGATCCGGGACCTTGTGGCGCAAAAGCGTAAGGAGGTCCCCGCTCGAAGCTCACGCTTTGGCGGGGATAACGGTGGTTTTGGATCGGTGAAGATTTTGTCTAGAAGGCCTTGGCCACAGGCTGTGCCTGGGCAAAGGCCTTGCTGGAACACAAGCGCCCACAAAGAAGTGTCGGGCGGCCTCAAGTCAAGCAGGGTGCAGCCTTGAACCGTTCCAAAACCATAGGACCAACACCCAGCACAACCACTTCAGGTTTTGCTTGACTGGTGAGCTCTCCAAGGCTGGAGTGCGCCCTGACGTCCGAGGCAAATTGCCTCTCAAATATGCCATTCACTAATAACTCGTCCTGCAAGCATAGGTTAAACTATTTTGCCCTCATTTTACGCTTACAATTGGAGTCTTAGTGGTACAAATAATTTGTCTAATCAGATTATTTGGTCCCTAGATAAATTTGCATCTGATACTGCACTGCGATTAGCAAAACTGAAGTATAGAGGACTGAATTTGAACTGACGTGTCTGCCCCCTACATCACGCCCGCCCGCAGCAAATCATGCAGGTGCAAGAGGCCAACGGGCTTTTCGTCTTCATCCACCGCAAACACGACAGAGCGGCCGGAATGGTTGAGTTCGGCGAGGGCTTCGGCAGCGAGTGCGTGGGGGCTGACGACCATGGGGTTCATGGTCATGACTTCGCCGACAGTGAGATGAGCGAAATCGGAGCCGGCTTTGCGGCGCACGTCGCCATCGGTCACGATGCCGATCAAGCGGTCTTGGTCATCAATCACACCGGTACAACCAAAGCGCTTGGCCGTCATGGTCAGGAGGGCTTCCATCATGGGTGTGGTTGGACGGACTAAGGGTAATTCGTCTGCCTGATGCATCAGGTCTGCCACCGACTTCAGCATCGCCCCTAATTTGCCGCCGGGGTGATAGACGCGGAAGTCGCTGGCGGTGAAGCCGCGCCGCTCTAACAGTGCGACAGCCAAAGCATCGCCATAGGCGATCTGCATAGTGGTTGAAGTCGTCGGGGCGCGCGTCTCGCCACAGGCCTCAGGCGCGTCGGGCAAGAGCATCAGATAATCGCCTGCCTTGCCGAGTACGGAGGCTGCATTGGCGGTCATGGCGATGATGGGAATTTTGAAGCGCTTGCCATAGGCGATCATGTCCGACAGCTCAGGCACTTCGCCGGATTTGGAGAGGATGAGGAGAATGTCATCTGTGCCAATCATGCCCATATCGCCATGGCTGGCTTCGGTCGGGTGGATGAATTGGCTGGGTGTTCCGGTGGAGGCCAAGGTCGCGGTGATCTTGCGCGCCACATGGCCAGACTTGCCAACGCCGGCACAGATCAGGCGGCCCTTCATGGTGCTGACCTTCTCAACAATGGCAGCAAATTCAGTCCCGATGGAGGCTTGTAGACGGCGCAGGCCTTCCAATTCAACTTCGAGGACGCGCTGGGCGGCGGCGATGGCGGAAGATTGGCTCATGAGGGCGCTTTCGTGTTGATCGTCTTAATTCGGAATGGCGGGGGCGGCATCGGGCTTGGCAAAGATGATGGCTTTGACCTCAATCCCGCCTTCGCCACCTTGCACGCTGGGCCAGATGGCAAGCGCGCGCGGTTTTGCCGTCGTGGGAGGCAGATTAAAGGTTACACTGGTGAAGCCGGGGCTGACGGCCTGCTCATTCCAAGCGACGGGGCCTTCTGTAACCCAACCAATTGCCATGGATTTGGCAGGCAAACGGGCAGTGGATTTGACGATCACACGCACGGTCGTCGCACCGCTGGCCACATGATTGGCCAAAGCGTCACCAAAGCTCAAGCGGACGCCTTTGGAGTAACGGGCATCTGGGGCCAAGGCACTTGTTGCGGTCATACGCACGCCCTCAAGGTCGCCGCGCGGGCCCGGCGGTGCCATGATGGGGAAGCCCGGGGCTGGGCGTACCTGCGCCAGTTCTGCGCCTTCAACCACCCAGCCGAGATTGGTCTGCCGACCATCTACCGGCTGGCCTTGGGCCTTGGCCAAGGGCAGGACCGCGATGCCCACCAGCGCTGCGGCGAGGGCAGCCATAAGCGCAAAGAAAAAAGGAAAGCGTTGCATGAGATTGTTCTTGCCTGTGCGCGCTTCTCCCTGCAAGCCTCAAAGCTTGCGAGGTTTTTCCCGTGTGGCGTTAGACTATGTCGCACCTTGGTTGCAAGAAAGGCGAGAGCGTGACCCGTTTCCCCATCGACCGTTTGCCGGTCACCTTGATGTTTCAAGACCAATCGGGCTTCAAAGAGACCTATGGCGGTAATCAGGATTGGGTGCTGTGTGAGGGCCAATTCTTAAAGCCCAAGGAAGCCCCGCCCTGTAAGACGATTGTGTTGTTCATGCATCCGTCGGGCACCATGAATTATTTGCCCATGCCGATTGCGCTGGCCCATGCGGGCATCCCAGTCATGACCTGTGGGTCGCGCTATCCCCATAATGATACGGCCTTGATCATGGAGAAGGTGCTGATCGATCTTGGCCGCTATGTGCGCCATGCCAAGACGGTCTTGGGGTTTGAGAAAGTGGTTCTGGCGGGTTGGTCAGGTGGTGGGTCGCTGTCGCTCTTCTACCAAGCCCAAGCCGAGAAGCCGACAATTGAGGCAACACCTGCGGGCGATTTGGTTGATATCGTGGGAGCTGGTCTGATCCCAGCAGATGGGGTGATGCAATTGGCCGCCCATGTGAGCCGGGCCATCACCTTGTCGGAGTGGATCGATCCGGCGATTGTGGATGAGCTCAATCCAGATAAGCGCGATGCTGCTTTCGATATTTATGCGCCAGATGCCCCACATCGACCGCCCTATTCTGAAGCGTTTCAAGCCACGTATCGGGCCGCCCAACGTGCCCGTATTGCCGCCATCACAGCCGATGTGCGTCAGAGGCTGGAGGACTTTAAGAAGCGCGGTGAAGTCAATCGCGAGCATTGCTTTGTCGTGCATGGCACGATGGCGGACTTACGCTGGCTAGACCCCTCGATTGACCCCAATCAGAGGCGGCCCAATTGGTGCTATATGGGTGATCCAAAAACCGTGAATATGAGCGCGGCGCATCTGGCGCGCTATTCAAGCCTGCGGTCTTGGTTATCACAATGGTCTGAGGAGAGCCGGGCTGATGGTCCTGCTTGTGCCGCCTTGGTTACTGTGCCGGCCCTTGTGCTGGAAAATTTGGCCGACGATGCGTGCACGCCCTCGCACGCGGCGCGCATACGCGCTGGCTTCACCCAAGTCACCCCGCATTTCCATGCCATCGACGGGGCCACGCACTATTATCTGGGCCAACCTGCCAAGGTCGCCGAAGCAGTCACCCATATCCAAAGCTGGATGGAGGAGAACAAATTTATAGGATGATTAGCGCTGCTTGCGCCACGCCATCCAGATCCGAACAATCTTTGGACCTTCAACCAAATAGCGTCGCCATAACTTCTGTGGCTCGTCTAGAAGGCGGAAGAGCCATTCGAGACGAAGCTGTTGCATCCATTTGGGCGCGCGCTTTCGGGTGCCGGACAAGAAGTCGATGGATGCACCGACGCATAGGCCAATTCCGATGGCCTTGCCTTGTTGCTGGACAAGGCGTGCGAGCATTTCTTGCTGGGGAGAGCCAACGCAGAAAAAGGTGAAGCGGGCTGGATTGGCTGCAACAAAAGCTGCGGCTTCTTCCATCGCGGCTTGATTGGTACGCAAGCTAAAAGGTGGTGCATGCCAGCGCAGGTTGGTTAGGCCAAAGCGGGTCCGAACCGTTTCGATCACATCCTGTGTGCCACCGATCACAACGACGGTTTCTGCCGGATCCATGCACGTTTCGAACAAGGCTTGCGTCAAGTCAGATCCAGGGCAGGCTGGCAAAGATAGGCCGGAGAGATCGGCCAAAGTCTGTAAAATCCGGCTATCATTCACATTGGCCCAAGCGCCTTCATAAAGCCCCAGCAGAGCGGGCTCGCGCTCGAGTCGAACAAGGTGATCCACATTTGGTGTGCAGAGATAGACAAAGGCTTGTTTCGCACTTCCAATTTCTTCGACCCGCCGCAGCAGGCTTTCAGGACTAAAGCCCGAGAAATGGACTCCCATGAAATCTTGTTCACGGCCTTCGTGGCGGCGATCTAGAAGAAGCGTGTCCTCTGCAGGATCGGCGGAGCTGCCATTTTCATGCGGAAAAGCCAAGTTTGTCATACTTTTAACTCGCAGAAACTTCTTTCTAACCCATTACACTCAGAGAAAATCAACCTTAAATACTCAAAATTCTGCAGATACCTGTCTTGATAATTACTAAGGGTTGTGGAAAATGGGTCTTGTCCTTGAGTGGTAGGGTCCCATGCAATCCCAACAGATGCAGCAAATCCTAGATGTGGCGGGAGACCTCTTCTTCGAATATGGCTTCTGGAACGCGAAGGTGAGTGACATTGCTGCCCGCAGCGAAATCTCAACGGCCTCGATCTATAAAGCCTTCGAGTCGAAGGACGCCTTGTTCCGCGCTGTTTTGGCGCGCGGATTAAACCAACTGAAACTTTTGACCAAGCCCCTTCCAGAGGAAGAAAATCCCGTCAGTCGGCTCATGCAGGCCTCGCAACGCTACCAAGATTTATGCGCGTCTCCTCTGCTTCGTGATCTGATCCGAGCACCGATTGAGCATAATTCTATCCCCTTGACGTTTAGACGCTCGATGTGTCGCCAAATCCGCGCCGCACTCGAAGGAATTTGTATGCCTCCTCTGCAGGCTTGTGGCGAGGCCGGTTTGCTGGACCCCAGTCGGCTCAAAGATGCCTTTCGGCTCTTAAGTGCCTATATTGAGCACCAGACTCTCTGGTATGGTTTGTTGGTCAGCCCGACGGGCAGAAATCCGGTTAAGGACGACCAGGTGGCTCAAGAGGCGGTTAGAATTACGCTTTCGGCTTATCCACCAAGGCAGGACGAGGCGTCTGCCCCTTTTGACGGCGATGCTCAAAGCGTTGTGGGGATACCGCTGAGATCACATCGCGCTCCAAAGGACTAGGCTCGTGGCAGGCAAGCGATGCGACATGTTCGGCAAGCCAATGGGCGGTCGTAAAGCCGCGTGAACCCAGAGCACCCAACATAAAAAGACCGGGTCCGGCCTCGCCCATTTTCGGGAAGGCCGCTCCGGCAAGCGGCAAACGGTCCTTCGCCGCCGCCCGCACACTGGCCCGACCAGTGGCCGTCGCAAGCTCAATCCGGCTCGCGAGGTTTGGAGCAATTTCTGATAAGGTTTCAACGTTCTGGAGATGGCCGGTCGGCGTTACGATCGGCTTATCCTCGCGTGAAAGATCCCAAGGATCAAAAGTCGCGCCAAACAATAATCTTTCGTAGAAGGCGGCAGCATAAGGTCCACCTGCTACTACTATTTCGGGTAAAGGCCCTTCGATTTGAGCCAGACTGATCTGCCCTGCGCGCCCCTCTAGCTCTGTGGAAAGGCGGACAAATCGCTCAAGCTTCGGACCTGTCGCAACCACGCAAATCGGGGCCGATGCCACGACACTGCCCGTCCCGGCAAGGGCCTGCCAATTGCCTGCCTCGAACCTCAAGGCGGACACAGAGACTGGGTGACGTGTCGCATTACCCATAAGGCGGGGTAAAAGACGATCAGGAAAAACCACTCCCCCTGTCCGATGCAAGAGGCCCCCACCTTCTAGCCCGTCTAGGAGTTCCGGTGGGAAAGGTGGATCTTGCGCCAAGTCACCCAATCGCAATCGATCTCGATCATCCCCAGGCAATTCTTGCACTTGGGTTTGCGCAAACACATCATCGTCGAAGCTTGCGTAGAGACGTGTGGCATGCAGGTAAGCCGCGCGGAAGAAGCGTGCCTCGCGCGTGTCGCCGCGATCAAGCCGTGGCATAACCAAGGCGGCTGGGTTGCGGCTTGCCATGACCTGGCCACAAGGATCGGCCTCTATCAGATGGACTTCTAGGCCGCGTTGGGCGAATGCGTGGGCAGCCGCCGCACCGCCAATACCGCCTCCAATCACGAGGACAGAGCGTGGCTTAGCCGGAGTATCTGCCCGTTGACCGGGCCAAACAGCTTCAAGTCGTTGTCGTTTTGAGCCAAAGCCCGGCAAACGCGCGACCTCAAATCCACAGGCCTCGAGGCTACGACGAACATGGCCCGCCACAGAATAAGTCGCAACTCGGGCCCCCGGAGATGAAAGGCGTCCGACTTCTTGGAGAAGCTCCGGGGACCACATGTCTTCATTTCGGCTCGGCGCAAACCCATCTAGGAACCAAGCGTCTGCTTGAAAATCCATCGCCTGTAAGCTGCGCAGAGCAGGGCCGATCAGAATAGTCAGGCAAAAGCCATCCGCCTCAAACCAAATGCGTTGATTACCAAAAGCTCGCACCGGCCAGCTGGCCAGCAATAGACGCGACAATTCTCCCAGTTCAGGCCAATGAGCGTGTGCCCTTGCTGCATGCTGGGAAGCCATGAGGAAAGCTTCGGTCGTGATAAAATGTAGAATCTGACCATGAGCCCGTGTTCTACGCCACAAGTCCCACGTCGCCAAAACATTCAGGCCCGTGCCAAAGCCTAGCTCTGCGACGGTGAATACGGGCCGTTCCGCCCAAGCTTCGGGCAGCCGACAGCCTTGCAGAAAGACCTGACGCGTTTCTTCTAGACCATCATCGCGAGAGAAATAGCTATCTCTGAAGGCTTCACCTAAGATGAGGCCCGTCTCGTCAAAGGAAATGTTCGGTTTGGGAGGCAGGCGAGAGCTAGGCTTGGTCACGATACTCCGGCACTCCCTATCCATCCGTCTGCCCGTTTTGGCCCCTTAACGCAAAAAGGCCGCCCATTGGGCGGCCTTTCGCGCATTTACTTTCGCTAACGCGAAAGTAAGTGACTTACTTCTTTTCTTCGGTGACTGCGTTCACAGCTGCACCAGCAGCAGCGTCAACTGCGTTGGTTGCTTCAGTAGCTGCGGCGTCAACTGCGTTGGTTGCTTCGGTAGCTGCTGCGTCAACAACGTTAGCTGCTTCGGTAGCTGCTGCGTCAACAACGTTAGCTGCTTCAGTAGCGGCTGCGTCGACGGTGTTGGTGGTTTCAGCTGGCTTGCCGCATGCGGAAACGCCGAGAACTGCAACAACTGCTGCTGCTGCGAAAAGCTTCTTGAGCTCGATCATTGTATAATTCCTTCTTTGCCCTGAACGCCTCGTCTCGGGCGCAGTGACGGGTTCATTAGAAGGTGTCTCGTCATGAAGCAATAGCGTTACATCAGCAACTTTTGCTAAGTCTGCCATGCAATTTTGCCGTAACAAAGGCGTGTGCATACCCGCAACGGCATAGCTGCTACGAATAGAATTCTTTGCTAACTAAAAGCAATATCAATTGCTTATGGTTAAACGAATGATGCAGTCCAACCGGGACATATGTCGAAATCGTCAGATGTAAACTAAGTTTTTCTGACGATTTCGATCACTTATGCGTCGTTGGGCATATTGTTTAGCGCTTCTTCCAGCTTAGCAAAGGATGGCGCCAGCGAGCTTGGAACGCTGCCACGGCCAATTTCTACCGACACTTGCGCAGCATTGCCATGCAAGTGGGCGACCAGAACATCCATGATGATTTTGTAGAATTGGTGTTCTTCATCCAAGACCTGAACCAAGCGTGTCGCCATTGGGCCGACAATGCCATAAGCCAAGAACACGCCCAAGAAAGTGCCGACGAGCGCTTTACCGATCATGCCACCCAAAACAGCCGGTGGCTCAGTGATGGCACCCATGGTCTTAACGATACCCAACACTGCAGCCACAATCCCCAGCGCAGGCAGACCGTCTGCCATCGCTTGCAACGCATGGGACGCGCTATGGGCCTCATGATGGTGCTTTTCCAACTGCTTCTCCATCGCGGCTTCCACCTGATGGGGATCATCCAAGTTCATCGTCATCATGCGCAAAGTGTCGCAGATGAAGTCTGTGGCGTGGTGATCCTTCAAGATCTTGGGATAGCGCTTGAAGATTGCGCTTTCTTCCGGCTTTTCGATGTGGGCTTCTAAGGCCACAACGCCTTTTGCTTTCATGGTTTTGGTCAACGCAAACAGCAGGACCAGCAGATCCTGATAGTCTTGCGCCTTCCATTTTGGTCCGCCCGCGATCTTGCCAAGACCAGCGCCCGTGGCCTTGATTGTCTCAAGGGAGTTGCCGATCACAAAGGCACCGATGGCGGCACCGAAGATCATCATAAATTCGAGAGGTGCTGCATGGATAATCACGTCAAAGTGGCCGCCTGCGAGTGCGAACCCACCAAAGACCATGCCAAAAACGATCAGAAGACCGACGACGAGAAACATAGTGCGAAACCCATTCTGGAGTAATCGAGAGGTGCAAAGCCGCACCGGACACTCAAACTGCTTGCCGTTACCCATACAGGAGAAGACTTAACAGGCGGTGCAAAAAAGGTTTTTGAAGTCTTTCCAAGATCGATCAAATGCCGAATTTGCTTGGCCTTTGTCGAAAAACATCGCATGGAAACAGGACCCGTCGCGGCCTTGGCCTTCTCTATCTCGACTTCAAAATATTCTAAACGAGCGCTCGCCCTATGGCCGAACAAAGTCCAAATCTAGAGGTGCCAAAGCAAACTTACCGACTTTTGTTCGCCTGTCTGGCCATTGTCGGGATTGGCAATTCGATGCTGTTCGCGGTTTTGCCGCCCATCGCGCGCGAAACCGGCATGCCAGATTGGTCCGTCTCAGCAATTTTCACATTGTCTGCAGTTCTCTGGGTACTGACTAGCCCTGTTTGGGGTCGGATGAGTGACCGCAAGGGCCGCAAACCCATGATTGTGATGGGCTTAAGCGCCTATGCGCTTTCCACTGGTTCCTTCACAGCCATTGCCGCTATCGGCTTGATGGATCATTTCCATTGGCTCACGCTGTTCCTCGGCTTGGCAACAGCACGTTTGATTTTCGGAGCTTTTGGCTCTGCGACAAATCCTGCCGCTCAGGCCTATGTTGCCGATACCACGACGCCGGAAATCCGCACGCGCGAGATTGCTGCCGTGACATCGGCCTTCGCCTTTGGTTCGGCCGCCGGCCCAGCACTGGCAGCAGGCATGATTGCCAATATGGGGCTGCTCGCTCCGCTTTTTGCAACCACAACCCTAGCAATCATTGGTGCCTTATCCGCACGATTTTTCCTGCCAAACATCGAAATCTCCCCAGCAGCCAAGAAGTCGGCAGCACCATCTTCCGTTTGGCGCTTAGCACTCAGCCCTTCTGTGCGGCCTTGGTTGATGTTTGGCGTCGCCTTGTCGGCGGTGACGGCTGTGATGTTTCAACAAGTCTCCTTTTATTTCATAGACCGCTTAGGCGTGAGCCCGCGCGAAGGCGCAACGCTGACAGCAGTCGCCTTAGCGCTGGGGGCGATGTCTCAGATTATTGCCCAATTGGTCTTGATTCCGCGGCTCAGCCTATCGCCGCGTGGGTTGATCGTCTGGGGCTGCATAATTACTGGGGCTGGAGCCGCCTTAACTGCCCTCGGCGATAGCTTTGGCACCCTTTCGGTCGCGCAAGCCATGGTGGGGTTGGGTTTTGGCTTGGCTCGTCCAGGCTTTACGGGCGGCGCGTCACTGGCAGTTAGCCAGGATGACCAAGGCAGTGTCGCGGGCCTTGTGGTAGCAGCCAATGGCGCAGGATTTGTGGTCGCCCCCATTTTCGGCGCTGGCCTTTATGCGCTAGTGAGCCATCAAGCGCCATTTGTGCTGTGTGCCGTGGTGCTCTTACTATTGGCGCTCTATGGCCTAACCAGCAAGCAATTGGTGGGCGCGCCCATGGAGGAAAGCCCTCCAGATCAGCCGGGGGTATAGGCTTCAAAGTTTAGGCTTCCGCCTCTAACCGCTCCATGTCTGCATCGGATAGGCCCATATGATGGCCGATCTCGTGCACCAAAACGTGGCTTACCATATCTTCTAAGCTGACATCACCGCGTGCGCGCCACTCATTCACGATAGCTGCCCGATAGAGCCAAACTTCCGGCGGCGGCAAGAAACCCGAGTTCGCCAAATCCGCTCGCACACTGGCACCACGATAGAGGCCAGCTAATTGTAATGGATGACTCAGGCCCAAGCCACGCAAGGTGGCAGGGTCCGCGCCTTCAGCGACACGAAACACCACCCGCCCGCAGGCAAGGCGGAATGGCTCTGGCAAGCGCGCAAACGCTTTTTCCGCCAGAAAGGAGAGATCGTCGAGGCTGGGTTCACGCGGGTATGAGAAACCGAAAAGTTGCATCATCCCGATATGGGGACTCCGATGGCCTCGTGAAAGAGGCTAGCGGATTCCCGACAGAGTCAATTCGGCACGCGACGCCGCAGCCGTCACAGCCGCGGTAGCCGCTGGGGCGTCAGGGATGGTCACGCCGGGGAATAAGGCCACCAGGGCAGCTATATCCTTAGCCAATTGCGCCGTACGCTTTTCATCCTTGTTTCCAAGTTTGCTTTGGGCGCTCTTGAAAGCCTGCTCAGCAGCAAGGACAGCGCCAAAGGCGTGCTGGTACTCCGTTGGGTCATTACCATTTGGATGAACAACGCCGCTATAGAGACCTGAAGCAATGCCCAACATCCCCTTAATCACATCAGTATCAGAGGCCGCAGAACTGGTTTGTGCGGCTTGGGTCACTTTGAAGGCTGTGGCAAAGGCTGCTTCAATTTCTGCCTTGGCCTTTTTGCCATCAATCGCCGCGACGACGGCGTCATAGGCGGGCTTTAAATTTTTGGCCTTTGAATCCAGTTCCGCCGCATCTGGCTGATAGACTTCCAAGAGTCCTTGAGAAATCAAGACCGAAGCTTCATCGACTTGACCAGCCGCAAAAGACTTTTGCGCGACCAGCAAGAAGCCACTCAAATGCGTGACGCGCAGGCCAAGCCACGAAGCGGCGTCGACATTGGAATAAGCGTTTGCAGCACCGGCTTCACCACTCTCTCCACCTGCACTCGCAGCCGCCGGAGCGGGAGTTGGTTTTGCCCCTTCGCCTTCACCTTCACCTGCTTTGCTGGAAGCGGCAGCCTTTTCGCCATCAACTGCTGACGTTCCGCCTTCGCCGCCAGGCTGGCACGCGGCCACGCCGACCAAAGCCATTGCGCTGACACCCATGAGGGTCCACATGCGGGGCTTGAACTCAATCATATCTACTTCCTTGCTGCGAAAAACACTATTTTGTGAGTGTGACCGAGGCTAGATGAAAATGCAAGTCGTTTGCAGGTAGGGTGCTGATGTTAATTACTATGGATCAAATTCTGGGACCCGAAGACCTAGAGCGCGTGAGGTCCGAGGTTGAAACCCTATCCTTTATCGATGGGAAGGCCACCGCGGGGGCCTTGGCGAAAGCGGTGAAAAACAACCAGCAGGCCAAAGGAACAGCGGCAGACGCCCTAATTGACTTTGTGCAGCGTGCCTTGCAACGCCATGATGTGTTTCAAGCCGCTGCCCAGATTAAGTCTTACGGACCAATCCTGATCTCGCGTTATCAGACAGGCATGGCCTATGGCCTCCACGTCGACAATGCGTTTATGAATGGGGTAAGATCAGATCTGTCTTTCACTTTGTTTCTGTCAGATCCGGATAGCTATGACGGGGGTGCTCTCTGCGTTGAACAGCCTGCGGGTCGGCAAACCATTAAGCTGCCGGCCGGAAGTTTGGTGCTGTATCCCTCCACAACATTACATGAAGTTGAGCCTGTCACACGCGGGGAGCGTTTAGCGGTGGTCGGCTGGATTGAGAGCCGGGTTTTGTCCGCCGAAGGGCGCGAGGCTTTGTTTGACCTAGCCCAGGTGCGTGCCAGCCTTGCGCTTATGCCCGAAGTTGATCCCATGGTACGCCTGACGCTACAGAAGGCCGAAGCCAATCTGATACGCCTATTGAGCCGATCCTGATCCCATGAATGCTGCTGACTTATTCTATAGTTTCCCTCGGAAGATTGATTTGGGACTTGCGCGCGTTGCTGCAGCCCTCGAGGCCCTGGGCCGCCCGCAAGATTTGATCCCACCTGTTATTCATGTCGCGGGTACCAATGGCAAAGGCTCCACTGTCGCCTTCTTGCGCGCCATGGCCGAGGCTGGTGGCCTTTCCGTCCACGCCTATACGTCGCCGCATCTGGTCACGATTCATGAGCGTTGGCGGATTGCTGGTCAACTTATCGGCGAAGAAGCCCTTTTGGAAATCGGTCAGCGGATCCAAGCCTTGAGCAACCAAATCCCGCTGACCGTGTTTGAGGCTGAAACAGTTGCTGCCTTTGTCGCCTTTAGCGAGACCATAGCGGACCTGACTTTGTTAGAGGTCGGCCTTGGCGGGCGCTTGGATGCCACCAATATCGTCACCAAACCAAAGCTGACCATCATCACCCCAGTCGATTTCGACCATAAGGAAATGCTGGGTGATACTTTGGCCAAGATTGCGGGAGAAAAGGCTGGCATTTTAAAGCCGCACATCCCGTGCGTGGTCTCCCGCCAAGCCGACGAAGCACTAGCTGTGATTGAGCGGCGCGCCGAAGCTTTGGGGGTACCCCTTCTAGTCTTTGGGCGGGATTGGGATTGCTATCCTGAGCGCGGCCGCCTGATTGTGCAAATGCAAGACCGCTTGTTAGATTTGCCCTTACCTGGCCTGCCCGGGCACCATCAGTTCGAAAATGCGGGGGCCGCAGCTGTGGCCATGACCCTCTAT
Source organism: Aquidulcibacter paucihalophilus (assembly GCF_002105465.1). Classification (GTDB taxonomy): domain Bacteria; phylum Pseudomonadota; class Alphaproteobacteria; order Caulobacterales; family Aquidulcibacteraceae; genus Aquidulcibacter; species Aquidulcibacter paucihalophilus. The sequence goes on along the minus strand of NZ_NCSQ01000166.1, from coordinate 64,088 downwards.
GGCTTGGATGAAGGTGCAATCGCGACAGGTGTGCAACGAGTCAGTTGGCCTGCCCGGATGCAGCGCCTGCAAACTGGGCCCTACGCTGAAATGGCCTTGGCGGCGGGGGCAGAGCTTTGGTTGGACGGCGGTCACAACCCACATGGTGCGGCGGCGGCGGCATCCTATATGGCGAGTCTTCAAGCCAAAGACTGGCGCCGATTGGTGCTGATCACAGGCCAATTGGGCACCAAAGACCCCACTGGCTTTTTCCAAGCCTTTCAAACTTTGAAGCCTGAGGTCATTACCGTGCCAATCCGCACATCCGATGCCGGCCGCGCACCGTCTGAGCTCGCAGAATTGGCGCGCGCGATGGGCTTTGACGCTAAGCCTGCCGACACACCCATGGATGGATTGAGATCGGCCTTGGCGCAAAGCAGCAGACCTGCCCGTGTGCTGATCTGCGGCTCGCTCTATCTGGCTGGCGATGTTTTGGCCGAGGGCCCGTCCCTTACGTAATCCGCCAAGCCGCAACGCCCGCTGCGGCCAAGCTTGGGCCCCCGATAACATAGTCAAAACGATCGGCCTCGGGGACATGATCGCCTAAGTTCACGGCCTCGGCCTCATAATTGAGTGCAAACATAAACTCGCCCCGTTGGCGCAAGCGCAGGCCATCGGGCAGGTCCAACGCGGCGATGCCAAGGGTTTCGCAGCGCCGCCGCAGTACTGCATCGAGAAGCGCCGCATCCGGCCAGCAGGCCAGATAGTCGACTTTGTCGGCATGATACCAAATGCCATGCCCGCTCGCTGTCTTGGCTTCGGGCACGAGGTCGGTTTGGATATGCTCCAGCCAACGTGTCACCCTATAAGGGCCAGCCTGTTCCACATGACCCGGACGCAAACTTTCAACACGGTTGACAACCAGGGGGATCAGCTCTTGCGCCAAGCCTGGGGCGAGATTAGCAGGGATTTGGAAATCTTGGGTTTTTGAGCCCGCGCGCGGCCCCAACACACAGGCCGCACCACTGGCCTTAATCTTTGCGCTCAATCCTTCTGGCCAGAAAATCTGCAAGGGACAGAGGATCAACTGATAGCCCCCGAGATCGGCACTTGGGTGCACCACATCAACCGACAAGCCCAACCGGCGCGCCGCGCTATAGAAGTGGATCAGAAGTTCCAGCCCGCGATAGTCCCGGCCTTGCGGCTGGATCTGGTTGGCCCAAATAGCTTCATAATCAAACAAAAGGGCGACTGGTGCTTGGATCGTGATGGCCCCAGTGACTGCTTGGAGTTCTGCCGCAACTTGGCGGGCTTCACGGGCTGCTTCGGCTTCTGCGCTGTCGGGTCGCAACAGGCCCGCATGCATTTGTTCTTGTGCAAACGGCGCTTGCCGCCAGCGGAAGTAAGAGACGCATTCGGCCCCATGGGCTAAAGCCTCCCACGTCCATGCGCGCACCATGCCGGGCAATGGGGCTGGGTTCCAAGGAGCCCAATTCACGGGACCTGGCTGTTGCTCGATGACCTGCCAGCGGCCCCGACCCACGCCACGATAGAGGTCGTGGTGGAAAGCAGTGAAGTCTGGATGGCCTTGACGTAGGAAACGCTCTTTGGTGGCATCCGGCCACCAAGCCTGCTCTAAAAAGCCTAAGGGATAAGAATCCCAAGCGGCCACATCCAATTGCTCGCCGAGCTTGAAATGATCAAAAGCGGTGAACATGCCCATATAATTGTGCAGCACATCCTTTCCCGGACTGTGGGCTCGCAGGATATCGGTCTGCACGCGGTCAAAGGCAGCGACTTCATCGCTGGCAAAGCGCGCCCAGTCTTGGCGATGGGCTGGATTGGCCTCGGTGACAGTCTCAACCGGAGGATCAATCTCCTCAAAGCTACGATATTCCATACTCCAAAACACATTGCCCCAAGCCTGATTCAGGGCTTCAATCTTGGTATACTTTGCGGCCAGCCAGACGCGAAAGGCCGCACGGGCGGATGTAGAATAGGAGATAATCGTATCGTGACAGCCATATTCATTATCAGTCTGCCACGCCACAATCGCAGGGTGATTGCCATAGCGCCTGGCTAAAACCTCAACAATCCGGGCACATTCGGCGCGGTATGTCAGGCTTGAGAAACAATAATGTCGCCGCGAGCCAAAATGGCGAGGTCTACCATGTGCATCGACAGCCAAAACATCGGGGTGCGCATCGATCAACCATTTTGGCGGGGTTGCGGTCGGTGTGCCCAAAACAATATGCAGGCCGTTTTGGTGCAAGGATTCAATCGCCCGATCCAGCCAGCCCCACTCAAAAGTGCCAGGCGTCGGCTCAATCCGGCTCCACGCAAACTCTCCAATCCGCACTTGGGTAATGCCGATTTCGGCCATGCGCTTGGCGTCTTCAGCCCACATAGCTTCAGGCCAATGTTCAGGGTAATAGCAAACGCCTAGCTTCATGTCCGTTTTCCATCTTGGCAGCGTGCCGAAATAAACCTAGCGGTGTTCCCATGCAGAACCCAACTCAGTCTCAAATCGCTCTCGCACGCTTTAAGGATGCTTTTGACGCTACGCCAAGGCTTTTCCGTGCGCCGGGGCGGATCAATATCATTGGTGAGCATGTGGATTATGCAGGCGGTAAAGTCATGCCTGCCGCGATCGACTTTGCCTGTTGGGTCGCGGCGCGCCCGAATGGTCTTAACGTTCTGCGGGTTAGCAGCGATTTGGGCCAAAGCGAATTGCCATTGGATCATTTTGTAAAGCAGGGCGACTGGCGCGATTATGTGGCTGGCGTTGCCTTTGCTTTGCGCGACGCAGGCCACCAGGTGCAGGGCCATGACCTTGCTATTGCCTCGGACGTGCCGATGGGTGCCGGGGTTTCATCGTCAGCTGCCCTCGAAGTCGCGATAGGTCTAGCCTTGAGTGGGGGCACGGTGACGAGCAAGGACCTTGCTCAGATCGCCCAAGCGGCTGAAAACACCTATGTTGGCATGGCGTGCGGCATAATGGATCAGTTCGCCAGCGCCTGCGGTGTGGAGGGCCATGCCTTGATGCTGGATTGTGCTACCCTGGCCTACCAGCCGATCCCGCTGCCTTCTACAGCCTGCTTCTTGATCGTAGATTCAGGGGTCAAGCATCAGCACACCAGCGGCGGCTATGCCAGCCGGCGGGCCGATTGCGAAGCTGCAGCCGCGACCTTGGGCGTACCTCTCTTGGCCGAAGTGACAGACCTAGCCGCACTCAATCAGTTGAGCGGCAATCCATTGAAACGCGCGCGCCATGTATTAACCGAGATTGCCCGTACCCGAAAGGCAGAGGATGCTCTGGTACAAGGTAACTTGACCGAGCTCGGCCGCCTTCTGAATGCCAGCCATGCCAGTCTGTCAGCAGATATGGAAGTCTCTACCCCCGAAGTGGATCGCTTAACTGCTTTGGCTCAAGCCACGGAAGGTGTTTATGGTGCGCGCATGATGGGTGGTGGCTTTGGCGGTTCCATCATTGCTTTAGTGGAGCCAGATCGTGCTGCCACGGCGCTGGAGTCCATTTTGGAGACCTATTCCGCCTATTTGGGCCAAAGACCTGGGGCTTTTGTTGTTCGGGCAGCCGCTGGTGCCGGAGAAGTGGCATGAAGGGCCAAAAACCACATCGGCGACAGAATTTGCTTACAGGTGAGTGGGTGCTGGTTTCCCCCCACCGGATGGGTCGGCCGTGGCAGGGTGAGACGGGCGACAGCACACCCCCGTCTGGCTTCGCCCATGATCCCGCTTGCTATCTCTGTGCGGGCAATGCGCGCGTCGGTGGGGTGATCAATCCCACCTATGACGGTGTGTGGGTATTCGACAATGACTTCCCCGCACTATTGGCACCAGATGGTGAGGCGGGCCAGACGTCTGATCCTGTCTTGGTGACAGAGCCTGAGACCGGTGTCTGCCGTGTCATTTGCTACACGCCCGACCATTCTAAGACCATGGCCAGCATGACGCGGGACGAGATCGCCTCTGTGGTACACGTCTGGACAGCGCAGTGGCAGGAGCTGTCGGCGCGCCCGGACTTAGCCTCCGTAACCATATTTGAAAATCGTGGCGCAATGATGGGGGCCAGCAACCCTCACCCCCATGGTCAGATTTGGGCGACCTCTAGCATTCCGAACGAACTAGCGACCGAGGTTGGACGGCAGGCGGCTTGGTTCGATAAGAACGGTACCGCCCTTCTGATGGACTATTTGGAACGTGAGCTAACAGATGGCAGCCGCATTCTGTGTTCCAGTGCCCATTTTGTAGCTTTAGTGCCGTTTTGGGCGGCTTGGCCGTTTGAGACCTTGGTTCTGCCGCGTCGCGCCGTCGCAGCCTTGGATGAATTGCGCGCGGAAGAACAAAGCGATCTAGCCGATGTTCTGCGCCGCTTGACCGCCAGCTATGACCGCGTCTTCAACGCGCCCTTCCCTTATACGATGGGCCTGCACCAACGCCCGACACAAAGCCCAGCGCCGGGCTTTGTGTTCCACATGCACTTCTACCCGCCGCTGTTACGCTCTGCCACGGTGCGGAAATTCATGGTGGGCTTTGAAATGCTCGCCATGGCCCAGCGCGACCTCACACCAGAGGCGGCGGCTGAGCGCTTACGAACGGTCTGGGTCGATTAAGCGGAGGCAAGAGCAGCCTCTGCGTCCAAAGGCTCTGCCAAGCGGGTCAGCATTTCCTTGGGCACGACTTGCCAGACATTGCCAAGTTCATTGGCCAGATCATCCAAGATACGCCGGCCTAAGGGTGAGCCAGTGGCTTGTACATGGCGTTCTAGGAGATTGGTGAATTGGTTTTCCCAGTAAGGACTACCAATGCGGCGCCAAACGACGCTGTCTGGATTGATCAGTTTGGGCAAGCGGTTGGGTGGGTCCCACACAAAGGCCATACCGCCTGTCATGCCCGCAGCGAAATTGTCACCAACAGGCCCAAGAGATATGACAAGGCCACCGGTCATATACTCACAGCCATTGGCCTCCATGCCTTCTACGACAGCAGAAGCGCCGGAATTGCGCACCGCGAACCGTTCCCCCGCTTGGCCGGACGCCAGCAATGTTCCCGAGGTCGCGCCATAGAGGCACGTATTGCCGATGATGGCATTTTCCTCTGGCTTCAAGCCAGAGCCTGAGGGGGGCCGCAGCACGATAGTTGCACCCGACAAGCCTTTGCCGACATAATCGTTGGCATCGCCTACAACGTCCAAGGTCAGGCCTTGGACTCCAAAGGCCCCTAAGGATTGCCCGCACGAGCCTTCGAGCCTTACCGTCAAGCGACCTTCAGGTAGGGCACCCATGCCGAATTTTCGCACGATGGCACTGGAAGAGCGTGTGCCGATGGCGCGTTGCACATTGCGAACGCCATAAGCCAATTGCATCTTCTCCCCACGCTCAAAGAAGGGCGCAGCGTCGCGCAGGATCTGCGCATCCAGCGTATCCGGCACTTCGACGCGGGGCTTATCGGTGCCGAAGCGGGTTGGCTTTGCCCCTTCGACGCGCACCAAGAGTGGATTTAAGTCAAGGTCGTCAAGGTTAGCTGCCCCGCGGCTGACTTGGCGCAATAGATCGGTACGGCCCACGACTTCGTTCAGGGTTTTAAAGCCCAGGCTGGCGAGGATTTCACGCACGTCTTCGGCAATAAAGCTCATCAGATTGACGACTTTTTCCGGCGTGCCCGTAAAGCGTTGGCGAAGGGCTTCATCTTGCACGCACACGCCGACAGGACAGGTGTTTGAATGGCATTGGCGCACCATGATACAGCCCATGGCGACAAGAGACGCGGTGCCGATGCCAAATTCTTCTGCACCCAACATAGCCGCCATCACGATATCTCGGCCCGTCCGCAGGCCACCATCGGTGCGCAGCACCACATGGTCACGTAGATTGTTGAGCGTCAGGACTTGATGCGCTTCGGCCAGTCCCAATTCCCACGGAATCCCGGCAAATTTGATCGAGGTCTGGGGTGAGGCTCCAGTCCCGCCGACATTGCCAGCGATCAGGATGATGTCGGCCTTGGCTTTGGCAACACCAGCGGCAACCGCACCGATACCCGATTGAGCAACCAGCTTGACGCACACTTTTGCCTCAGGATTGATCTGCTTCAAATCGTAGATTAGTTGGGCCAAATCTTCGATCGAATAGATATCGTGGTGCGGTGGTGGGCTGATTAGGGTCACGCCGGGGGTGGCATGGCGCAGACGCGCAATCATTTCAGTCACTTTGAAGCCGGGCAGCTGCCCGCCTTCGCCGGGCTTGGCCCCTTGTGCGACTTTGATTTCAATCTCGCGGCACTGGTTCAGATACTCCGCTGTCACGCCAAAGCGCCCAGACGCAACCTGCTTAACGGCACTATTGGGATTGTCACCATTGGGAAGTGGCTTATAGCGCTCGCGGTCCTCGCCGCCTTCGCCGGAGACTGATTTGGCACCGATCCGGTTCATCGCAACATTCAACGTGCCATGCGCCTCGGGACTTAAAGCGCCAAGGGACATGCCAGGTGTGTTGAAGCGCTTACGGATTTCATTGAGGCTTTCAACTTCCTCCAAAGCAACGGCTTTATTAGTCGACTGAAAATCCAGCAGGTCACGTAATTGGATGGGGGCCCGCCCACTCAATAAGCTGACATATTTCTGATAAGCGGCGTAAGAGCCCGTGTTACAGGCAGTTTGCAGCTGGTGGATCTGCGCTGCTTCCAGCGCATGCGGTTCACCTGACGCGCGGGCTTTGTAGAGGCCGCCGATCGGCAAACTCACGACCGCTTCTTCCCATGCCTTGGCGTGGATCGCTTGGGCCTTTAGGGCAATCCCCTGCAAGCCGATGCCGGAAATCCGCGAGCTCATGCCTGGGAAGAAATCTGCCACCAAGGCGCGGGACAGGCCTAAGGCCTCAAAATTATAACCACCGCGATAGGACGAAATGACCGAAATCCCCATTTTGGACAGGATTTTCAGAAGGCCTGCTTCGACCGCTTTCTTATAATTCACCACCGCTTGATTCAGCGTGAGACTGCCCAAAAGACCGCGTGCGTGCCGGTCGGCAATCGCCTCTTGCGCGAGATAGGCGTTGACACAAGTCGCCCCCACACCCACCAAAACCGCAAAATAATGCGTGTCGACGCACTCGGCAGCGCGCACGGTGATGGAGCAATAAGACCGCAAGCCTTTCGCAACCAAATGGGCATGTACGCCACCCGTCGCCAAGATCATGGGCGCGGCAATCCGACCGGGGCCTTGATGTTCATCGCTCAATACCAATTGGCTTTGGCCCGCGCGCACCGCATCTTCAGCTTGCGCCTTGATCCGATCCAAAGCGTCGCGCAAGGCAGCCCCGGCTAAGTCTGGGTCTTCTGGTAGATCATAGCTGCAGTCGATGAAGGCGACGCCTGCACCCAGCATGGCAACCATGCGGTCATACATGCCGGTGGTTAGCATCGGGCTATCCAGGACGAACACATCTTGCTGGGTTTCGTCATGTGCCAAGATGTTGCCGAGGTTCTTGAAGCGGGTTTTGAGGCTCATCACCCGCTCTTCACGAAGTGGGTCGATGGGCGGGTTGGTCACTTGGCTGAAATTCTGCTTGAAGAAGTGCGACAACGGCCGATAGCGCGAAGACAGAACCGCCAGCGGGGAATCATCGCCCATCGAGCCCAAGGCTTCTTTACCCTCTTCTGCCATTGGCGCGAGGACAACCTCCAATTCTTCCAAGGTCAAGCCCGCGGCCACTTGCCGGCGCAACAATTCTTGGCGCGAATAAAGCTTAGGCTCTGGTCCCGGTCCGATGCGGGCCTCCAGATTCACAACATTGGAGTTCCACTTCACATAGGGGTGGGCGCTGGCTAATTTGTCGATGATCGCCTCGTGGGTATAGAGCTTGCCCTTCTCCATATCGACGGCCAGCATTTCACCGCGCCCAACGCGGCCCTTTTTGGTGATGACGCGCCCATCGAGTGGGCACATTCCGGTTTCAGAGCCGACGGCCAGAATGCCATCGGCTGTCACTGAATAGCGCATGGGGCGGAGGCCATTGCGGTCCATCCCGGCCACCGCCCAACGACCGTCATAAATCGCCAAAGCGGCTGGCCCGTCCCATGGCTCCATCACCGCATTGCAATAGGCATAAAGCGCCATATGGCTCGGCTTCATAATGTTTTCTTGCTTGGCCCAAGCCTCTGGCACCAAGAGCGCCTTGGCCATCGGGGCCGAACGTCCGGCGCGGACTAAGACTTCGCACACATTGTCGAGCGCTGCAGAGTCTGATCCGCCAGCCTGCACAATCGGCTTCACATCTTCCTGATAATCGCCAAAGGCCTCAGAAGCCATGGGGATCTCATGGCTTTTCATCCAATTGATATTGCCCTTAACCGTGTTGATTTCGCCATTATGGGCCAGCATGCGGAAGGGCTGGGCCAGATGCCATTGCGGGAACGTATTGGTCGAATAGCGCTGGTGATAAATCGCCACCGCCGACACAAACTTCTCATTCTGCAAATCTGGGAAGAAGGTGTCGATGCTTTCAGCCAAAAACATACCTTTGTAGATGACCGACTTGGACGAAAATGAGCAGACATAAAAGCCCGTTACGCTCGACGCCAAGGCGCGCTTTTCAATGCGGCGCCGGCAGATGAACAAGGTACGTTCCAGCTCTTCGGCGCTGCGGCCACGTGGGTCGTAGAACAGTATTTGCTCAATCTCAGGCCGGGTTGCATTGGCCTTTTCACCAATAACCGAGATATCGACCGGCACTTGTCGCCAGCCATAGATATAAAAGCCAAAATTCAGGATTTCTCGTTCAACAATAGTCCGCGCGGTCTCTTGTGCGCCAAAGTCGGTGCGCGGCAAGAAGATCATGCCCACGCAGATTGGATCATCTGTTGGGCTATGGCCCGTGCGTGCCACTTGCTCGCGGAAGAAGTCTTGCGGCACATCGACCCGCACCCCCGCCCCATCGCCGGTCTTGCCATCGGCATCGACGGCCCCACGGTGCCAGACGTTCTTCAAGGCCTTCAGCGCCATGGCCACAATGTCGCGGCGGGGTTTGCCATCGAGCGCGCAGACGAGACCGACGCCGCACGAATCCTTCTCATCCTCTGGATTATAGGCGTTTCCATCGGTCAGAATCTGCCGGTTCTTGAGATAGAGGTCGATAGCGCTAGAACCGGTGGGCGGGAAAGAAATGGTCATGGTCTTGTGCCTTTGGCGAGCCGAAGCCCTGTTTTGTCTGCGAAGTTTAGGGCAGCCTACTGGGCCGCAAATTTAGCTGCAGTGGCGCGCATCCGGGCCTGTTTGCGCATCGCCGTGTGCATGTGCTCAGCGGCCTCACGGCCATCCTTGATGGCCCAAACAACCAAGGATGCCCCGCGAACAATATCACCTGCGGCAAAAACGTTCGGGATGGAGGTCTCGCCCGTAATCGCATCCGCCCGAATTGTGCCCCAGCGGCTGACTTTCAGCGCAGGCTCATCAAACAAGGTTTGCACATTCTCGGGGTCAAAGCCCAGTGCCTTAATGACCAGATCAGCAGGCACCTCAAACTCGCCACCCGCAACTTCTTCAGGACTTTGCCGGCCCGAGGCATCAGCTTCGCCTAGGCGCATGCGTGCGGCCAGAACGGAGGTAACACCAGCTTCATTCGAGTGGACCGCCTTTGGTGCAGCCAACCACTCAAATGTTACGCCTTCATCTTCGGCATTGCTGACCTCGCGGGCACTGCCCGGCATGTTGGCGCGATCCCGCCGATAGAGACAGGTGACTTTTGCCGCCCCTTGCCGGATGGCGGTGCGAACGCAATCCATCGCTGTATCGCCGCCGCCAATGACCACCACACGCTTGCCCGCCGCATTGAGCACGCCTGCCTCAAAGTCTGCCACATGATCACCCAAGCCCACGCGATTAGAAGCGGTCAGATAGTCCAATGCCTCAACTACACCGGGGCCGCTCGAGCCAGGGCAAGGTAAAGCACGGGCTTTATAGACGCCGATCGCAACCAAGATGCTATCGTGAGTGCTGCGAAGATCGGCCAGCGTCCCATCTCGGCCTATTTCATAATTGAGCATGAATTTCACGCCCGAAGCCTTCAAATGCTCGACGCGGCGGGTCACCACATCTTTTTCCAGCTTGAAGCCGGGAATCCCATACATCAACAGTCCGCCTGCACGGTCATAGCGGTCATAAATTGTGACCTGATAGCCCTTGTTGCGCAGCGCTTCTGCGGCAGCCAAGCCACCAGGGCCCGCACCAATGATACCAACATGCTCTGCGAGTTCTTTGGGCGGCACAATCGGCTCGACCCAGCCATTTTCCCATGCAGTCTCGGTGATATAGCGCTCCACCGCCCCAATCGTGACAGCGCCATGGCCAGACTGCTCAATCACGCAGGCACCTTCACACAGACGATCTTGCGGGCAGATGCGGCCACAGATTTCTGGCATTGAGTTTGTCGCAGAAGATAGCGCATAGGCCTCCTCAAGGCGGCCTTCCGCCGTCATTTTCAGCCAGTCAGGAATGTTGTTCTGCAGAGGACAGCCTGATTGGCAGAAAGGGACACCGCATTGTGAACAGCGGGACGCCTGCTCATTGGCCTTTTGGGTGATGAACTCCCCATAAATCTCGTGGAAATCCGCCGTACGCGCTGAGGCAGGACGCTTCTCGGGCGTTTGGGGGTCAATACTGACGAATTTAAGGAGCCGTTCGGCCATAATTGTCTCGCAATTCCAAAGATCACCGGCGCACTCGCCACGCCAGTCTGGCTTCCGTTACCGTCAAAGCTCAGCTTTGCCAAGTTCAAACTGCACAATTAGGTATATTTCAAGACCTATATGGGCTGGAAAGACGAAGCCGACCTCCAAATGATCGCGATATGGTGAAGGATTAGGCAGTCATATAGGTCAAGAATTATACCTATTATACAAATGCGCGCTCGGCTGGTTTTGCGCGTGAAGCCATGCCATGAGGCCTTTCACCACGCTTACTGTTGAATGGATGAGATGAGCGATTACCTCGTAGCCGTTTTATTGGGCATTATCGAAGGCCTGACAGAATTCTTGCCGATTTCGTCGACAGGACACTTAATTCTGGCCGAGCAATTACTGCCTGGCGATGTTCCCGACACGTTTGAGACGATGATACAGCTCGGGGCGGTCCTTGCCGTCGTGGTCCTTTATTTTGAAAAGCTCTGGGGGGCCTTCATCACGCTTCCTTCGAGCCCCGCATCGCGCCAATTTGCGGCAGCTGTCCTGCTCGCCTTCTTTCCGTCGATGTTGCTTGGTGCCTTGCTACACGACTTCATCAAAGGCGTTTTGTTCAGCCCGGTCGTGGTATCGGTTACTTTAGTTGTTGGGGGCATCTTGATCCTACTAGCCGAACGGTTCCGTCCGCAGCCGCAAGTACTTGATGTCGACGACATCTCGGTCAGCATGGGTTTGAAGATTGGTTTGTGCCAATGTCTGGCGTTGATCCCGGGCATGTCGCGTTCGGGAGCCACCATTATTGGGGCCATGATGCTGGGTGTAGACCGCAAACCTGCGGCAGAATTCAGCTTCTTCCTTTCTATCCCAACCATGGTGGGGGTGTTTGCCTATGAAGGCTGGAGCAATCGCGAGGCTCTTCTAGCGCAAGGCGGACAAGACCTAATTTTGGTCGCCATTGGCTTTATCGTCTCGTTTATCACCGCGATTTTTGTGATAAAGCTATTCATTGGCATCGTGCAGCGCATGGGTTTTGCGCCCTTTGCCTATTATCGGATTGTGGTCGGCCTCTTAATGTTAGGGATTTTCTGGCCGTTCTAAGCTGGTCAAGTCTTGAAATACGCTGAAATTTCTTCAGCGAGGCGGATGGCGATTTGGGCTTTTGGCGCTTCGGGCCAACTCTGGTGCCCCTCCGCGGTGACCAGAAGAATCTGATTGCTTTCCCCACCCATCACATCGCCAGATACATCATTGGCCACCACCCAATCACAACCCTTTTTTGTCCGTTTGGCCGTGGCATAGGCCAAGACTTCGTGCGTTTCGGCCGCAAAGCCGATGACCAGTTTCGGTCTTTTCGGCCCCGATTGGGCAATGGTGGCAAGAATATCTGGGTTTTCAACCAAAGTCATGGCGGGTGCTTTGGCGTCACCCTTGAGCTTCAGCTTTACCTCTGCCTTGGTCTCGGGCCGCCAATCAGCAACAGCCGCAACGGCAACAAAAATATCGACGGGCAAAGCGCTTTGACAGGCTTCCAACATCTCCCGCGCGCTTTCCACCCGCACCATGCTCACACCCGGCACATCGTTCAGCGCAGTGGGACCCGACACCAAGGTCACCTCTGCGCCAGCTTCGGCGAGTGCGTGCGCAATGGCATAGCCTTGCTTGCCGGAAGACCGGTTCGACAAAAAGCGGATGGGGTCAAGCGCCTCTAAAGTTGGCCCGGCAGTCACAATGGCACGCTTGCCTTGCAACGGCTTATCGGAACAGGCTTTGTGCCAAAAGACTTCTATGGCCGCAGCAATGGCTTCAGGCTCTGCCATGCGCCCTAGCCCAAACTCGCCACAGGCCATCGCCCCTTCATCGGGGCCAATAAAGTGAACACCATCTGCGCGCAGCGTCGCCAGATTGCGCTGCACCGCAGGATGTTCCCACATGCGGACATTCATGGCCGGGGCCATCAAGACGGGCTTATCTGTCGCCAGCAAAGCCGTTGAGGCTAGGTCATTGGCCAAGCCATGAGCAACTTTGCCAATCAAATCCGCCGTCGCAGGGGCCACCAAAACCAAGTCCGCACTGCGCGACAATTCAATGTGGCCCATCTTGGCTTCATGGGTCAGGTTGAACAGCTCTTGATGCACGTCATCCTTGGTCAGGCTCGCCAAAGTCAAAGGTGTCACGAATTGGCTGCCCGCTTGGGTCAGGATAACCCGACAGCCAATGCCACGCTTGTCCAGCGCCCGCACCAATTCCGGGGCCTTATAGGCAGAAATTCCGCCACCTACGATCAAGAGGACGCGCTTTAGGCTCATGCCTGCCCTTTAGACCATAAAAACTTGTACCAAAAGCTAAATTCGCAAAGGAACGGCGGTGGTGAACTTAATCGTCTCCATGGCAAAGCTGGAACTCACATCGCTCAACTTCGCACTCCGGATCAGTTTTTTATAGACGCGGTCATAATCGGCGATCGAGGCCACCAGGAGTTTGAGCAAGTAGTCGGTATCCCCGCTCATCCGGTAAAACTCCACCACCTCAGGGATTGCCGAGACAGAGCGCGCAAAGTTTTCCAGCCATTCGTCAGAGTGGTCCGACGTTTTGATGGCGACAAAGACCGTCATGCCAAGGCCGACCGTTTCGGGATCGATCAAGGCCACCCGCTTGGCGATAATGCCGGCTTCTTCCATCCGCCTAATTCGTCGCCAAGCTGTATTGGCCGACATCGCAGTGCGCGACGATATTTCCTCCAAAGATACAGAGGCATCGGTTTGAAGTATGGACAAAAGCTTAATGTCTGCTTCGTCGATTTTTTGATTTTCTGGCTTCATGATCGAAGAATTATACCAAGACCGCACTGATACTCAATAAGAAAGTGAAAATTTACCATAGAATCTGTGAGAACCTTTTCCGGCAAATGGGAGAGAGTGGACATGTTCAAAAAATTATTCGTCGAGCATCCAGAAAGCGTTGGCGAAACCTATTTTGAACATTTGGGGGTGGCCTTTAGCTTTGGTTTCCAAATGTTGGGGGCGGCTTTTGCCTGTATCATTCATGGTCTAATTCCCGGTTTATTCAAATCGACCGGCAGCCAAACTATTTGTTGTCTGCATGATCGAATGGTCGTGCACCGCAACCGCAAGCATACCGCTAATGGAGCCCCGATTGCACAACCTGGTGAAACGGCCCTAAGCTAAACTAGTCAGCGCGTGGGGTGATGCGCATGAGTGTGGGGCCCAATGATTAAATCGCTTACAAAGTTTGGCCCCGGTGTAGGCTTGGGCCTGTTTCTGGCCGCCATCGCTTATTTTCCGACCCAGGGCACGCGCGTTCCCACCCTATTGATCGCTTTGCTTCTGGGTATGCTGGCGGCGATCGTCTTAACGAAACCTAACTTCAAGCCCGGCAATGATCTATTGGCGAAGCCTTTATTGCGGGTTGGCGTTGCCCTGATGGGCTTTCGAATCACAATCTCAGACTTGCAGGCTCTGGGCTGGCAACCCGCCGTAATCGCCGTTTCTGCCGCTTTTGGCACCTTATGCTTGGGCTATCTTGCTGGGCGCGCATTAAAGTTACCCCGTGCGACAGCGTTTTTGACTGCCACCTCGGTTGCGATTTGCGGGGCTTCGGCGGCTTTGGCAATTGCCACCGTTTTGGCGCGACGTCCGAATTCGAATGTGGAGCGCGACGTGGTCGCTACTGTGGCCAGCATTACCATTATTGGCACGATTGCAGTCGTGGCCTATCCAGCACTCTGTCACTTCTTCAATATCCCAATGATTCCGTCAGCGGTGTTCCTTGGCGCATCCATTCATGAAGTTGCCCAAGTCGTCGCAGCTTCGGACGTCTATGGCGAAGCGGCAACACCAGCCGCCACCACCGTAAAAATGATCCGCGTCGCTATGATGCCAGTCGTGATTTTTGGCCTGTTGATGATCTTGTCTTGGCGCGACCGCAAAGAAGGTGAACAGGAGGAAAACGAAGCTACTGTGCCCGTCTTCCTCTTGGGCTTTGTGGCCGCCATCGTGGTCGCCAATACAGGCTGGTTGACTCCTGAGGGCATTGCCGCCCTCACCAAAATCTCCAGCATCTGCCTGATTGTTTCTATGGTCGCTTTAGGGGCCAACACCTCAATCAAGGGCGTTATGCTATTGGGCCCGCGCGCGGTAAGCGCCCTCCTGATCCAGACCGCCATTATTGCCGCCATCTCCGCTACAGGCGTCGGGATCATGATGATGGCAAGTTAGCGACTGACCGACATCGAATAAGTAAAATGCTCGCCTGGATGGATGCTGATGCTGGCTTGATAAATATGGCCCGAAGCATCGCCATAGCGCCGGCGTGTGCGAAGTGCTGGATCTCCTGCATGCTCGTGCAGGCGCTTGGCTAGGTCGCGGCTTAACTTGATCGCGGAAATGTCTTGCTCAATCGTGGCCGCCAGAACTCCAGAATAGCGGGCGATATATTCTGCGATGGCAAGGGGCCAATCGTCTAAAGCGGCGCGTGGTGGCGCAAGGTCTGCCCGGACACAGATACGGGTATGGGCAAGAGGCCTGCCGCCGGTAGTGCGAACTCGCAGGCCATAAATCCCGATCCAATCCAACGTTGGGTCAAGGTCCATAGCTACCAGATCTGCGGGATCAGCGACGCCATAGCTTTGAATAACAAGGCGCGTATCGCGTGCATATTGAAGAATATCGCCAATCTCGCCCCAGCCTTGCGAAAAGGGGCCAACAGGTTTGGCGGCAATCACAACGGAACCTGCACCCCGCCGCCGCTCAATCAGGCCTTCGTCAGTCAGGATCCGTAACGCGTCACGGGCGGTGTGGCGTGAGACTCGATGGGTGGCACACAAATCAGATTCGGTGGGAAGTAGGCTGCCGGTTGGATACTGGCCCGACGCAATCGCCTTGCGCAACTCGTCTGCCAAACGGCGGTAGAGGGAGTTGGGCGAACTCATGGCTTGGCACCTTTATGCTGCGCCCAAGCAGCCAACAAGTCCGCACGATGCGGAGGGGCCGCGAGCGAGATAATCGCCTGGGCGCGCGCCTCGGTGTCGAGGGGCTCAAGATCAATTGCACCTTGCTCTGTTACTAAGATAGGCGCATCCGAACGGGCAATAGACACACTTGGTGCACTAAGGCGCGGCACAATTCGGCTTTCTCCGTGCCTGCCGAGACTTTGCACCATCACGATTGGCTTGCCACCGGGGCTGAGACGCGCGCCACGCAAGAAATCGACCGCCCCGCCAACGCCGGCCAGAGTACGCGATCCTGCGAATTCACAATTGATCTGGCCGAACAAATCTACCTCCAGTGCAGAATTGAGGCTGATAAAGCGCGCAATTGCGCCAAGATGGGCCGCGCCGTGGGTCTCGACAATTGGGATCAACTTTAAGCGCACCTCTTGGGTCATCCGGGCTTGGAGTGTGCGACTGCCAAGAATAACGCCAGCCTTCAAACTTCCTTCGGCTTCGGCCAAGGCCCCAGCTTCTATGAGCGGTAGGACCCAGTCGCCAATCAAGCCCGAATGGATGGACAGCCCGCGCAAATTGGTCAGCCCCGCCATAATCGCACCGGGCAATTTGCCAATCCCCGCCTGCAACGTCGCCCCATCCTCAATCAAGCTTGTCACGTGCTGAACCAAGGCATCCACATCACCCGAAGGCGTTGGCGTCAATAATTCCGCAGGCGGGTCATCGGCCTCCACCCACGCATCCAAAGCGCTCAAATGCAGCTGTGGCGCGCCCCTTATCACGGGCAAGCTGGGATTGATCAGGCCCAACTTAAACACAGCGCGGTCAAAAAAGGCAGGGCTGGCGTCGGCCGATAAGGACAGCGAGCAATAGCCATCGGCATCTGGTGCGGAAAGGTGAAACACCGCCGCCTTGAACGGTGCCGTCTGGAAGAAGCGCCATGCCGCTGAATAATGACTTGGGATCACGCGGGTCTGCCCCGTGGCGATGGTTGCCACAAAGTCCGGGCTTGGCAAAAAAACCTCTGCTTGGGCTTTAGGCGATAGAGCAGCCCAATCCAAACGATTAAGCCCCGGAATGAACAACCCGCAAAAGCGAACCCCATCGGCCATTCCAGGCCTTTCCCGAAAAGCTTCTGCCAAGGCTAAGGGCTCCACCGGCCCGGCAGGAATGAAAACACGCCCGCCGCGCGCCCGTTCAGCCAATAGTCTCGCGGCCTCTGCCAGCCTCGGCAGTTTCACGGATGGGGCATTGGGTGGCCTAGGCGTCATGGTCTGCAGGTTTTTCCAGTCTCGATCGGCAAAATGGGTCAGAGCGATTGCGCTTCCCTCGTAGCATGCTATGTCCCCAATATGTCCGGACAAAGCTCAGAGTCTATACAGACGGATGCGTCACACACAGCGGCGCAAAAGCTCGCCCAACATGTGGCCTCAACCACTTTGGCCGATCTACCGCCCGAAGCGATCCAAGCCGTCCGCAATTTTACCTTGGATTTGATCGGCGTTGGAATTGCGGGCACACGTTCGCCCTATGCAGAAGGTGTCCGCCAAGCGGCAGCAAAATGGGGCGATGGGACCCAGGCGAATGTTTTTGCCACAGGCGAGGCTTTGCCAGCGCCCCATGCCGCATTCGTCAATGCGTTTCAGGCCCATGCGTTAGAGTTTGATTGTGTGCATGAGGGGGCGGTATTGCACCCGTTTACCGTAGTAGTCCCGGTCTTACTGGCGGAAGCACAACGGGTAGGCCTCAGGGGTGAACGCTATGTTTCGGCGGCGGCGATCGGGGTTGATGTTGCAGCAGGACTCGGTGTTGCGGCGAAGTCCCAAATCCGCTTCTTCCGACCTGCAACCTGCGGCTTGTTTGGCGCGGTCGCGGCGCTTTCTCATGCCAGAGGCTTAAGTGGTGACCAGACGGCCCACGCTTTTGGTTATGCGCTTGCCTTTGCATCCGGCACGATGCAGGCCCATGTTGAAGGCACGCCCGCTTTGGCGGCCAGTGTCGCCGGGGCTGCACGATCTGCCTTTGTCGCAGTCGATTTGGTCGAAGCCGGTCTGCCCGGACCAATGGGCTCCATTGATGGGCCGTTTGGCTATCTCTCACTGTTTGAACGCGACACAGCGCTTGAGCCCGTGATGGCAAGCCTTGGCCAAATTTGGCGCGCCGCAGAGGTCAGTTGGAAACCCTTCCCCAGTGGCCGCGCCTCCCACGGAGGGATCGACATGATCCAAGACTTGGCGCGCCAAGGTCTGACGGCTGATAATCTCGACCATCTGACGATTTCGGCCCCGCCCTTGATCCATCATTTAGTTGGTCGCCCGATCGCGCCACCGCCATTGGAAGTCAATTATGCACGCTTGTGTCTGCCCTATGTTGGCGCAATTGCTTTGACCAAGGGCGATGTCGGGCTGACAGACTTTACAGCAGACTGGCTCAATGATCCGGCAATTCACGCACTGGCGGCTCGCATCCAGGTTGAAGTCAATGAGGTGACAGAAGCCTCCTCCTTTGTGCCGCAATCGGCGCGCGCCGTTCTGAAGGATGGTCGGGTCCTGGAGGTGGCAATAGACAAACTTTTGGGTACACCCCAACGCCCATTGAGCCGGCAAGCCCATTTGGCAAAGTTCCGGGCCTGTTGCGCATTTGGCTTTGGCCGGGCCAATCCTGAGCTGGAAGACGCCCTCATCGAGGCCACAGACCATCTGACCGAACTCATTGATGTCGGCCTATTGGGCCGCCTTGCCGCAGGGATCCTCTCGTGACGGATTTACATACCAGCTTTGCCCAAAGCCTCGATTATCCAGCCCTCCTCAAAGACCACCCGATCGGCGATGACTTTGTGAAGATGGCAACCAGCATCAGCCGCGACCAGTTACGCGCCCATCAAGAGCGCCTGTTTCAAAAGCTCTTGGCGCGGGCCGCCAAAACCCACTTTTATCAGCGCCTGTGGGGCAAGCACGGCATTGAAGCAGGCGACATCCGCTCTCTCGACGATTTGCCCAAATTACCTACTTTCGGCAAGCAAGAGATTGTCGAAAGTATAGCGCTTTACCCCCCGTTTGGTGACTTTGCGGGCTTAGATTCCTATCCAGATAGTGCCCGCCCGCCGATGATTTTTCACACAACCAGCGGAACAACGGGGCGACCGCAGCCGCTCTTCTTCGGTGCCAAAACGCGGGAGGTGCAAAACCTCTTGCTCGCCCGCCTATTTCGCTGGCAGGGCATGCGCCCCAGCGATGTCGTCCACTCCGTCTATGGTCATGGCATGATCAATGGCGGGCATTATATCCGCGAGGCCGTCACCCGCTGGACCAGTGCAACCTTCATGTCGGCTGGCACCGGCATCGAAACACGCAGTGCGGCGCAAGTCGGCTTGATGCGCGACTTTGGCGCAACAGTGATTTTGGGCTTCACCGACTATATCAAAAAGCTGGCAGAAGTGGCTCGCGCTGAGGGGCTAGAGCCCGGGGTGGATATCCCCATTCGCATGATCTCGGGTCAATTTGGCCGGGAAGATAAGGATACGGTCTCTGCTCTCTGGGGCGGGGCGGCCTGCTATGATTGGTATGGCGTCGGCGATACCGGCATGATCGCGGGCGAAGGCCCCGACCGGGATGGTCATTATGTGATGGAAGACGCGCACTGGGTGGAAATCTGCGATCTCGACACCGCACAACCCGTACCGGATGGCCAAACAGGCGATCTCGTCGTGACTTGTCTGTTCAAGGACGATGTTTATCCCATCATCCGCTTCAACACCCATGACGTCAGTGCCTTCCGTACCGACACAAGCGCGATTGGCGTGCAGTTCAAGCGCATCGAAGGCTTCCTCGGTCGATCCGACAATATGGTGAAGCTGCGTGGTATCAATGTCTTCCCTCAAGCCGTTGGGCCGATCCTGGCAGAGCTTCCAGCTTTTGCCGGCGAGTGGATCTGTAAAGTCGTGCGCGATGGGCAGGGCCGCGACGAGTTGATAGTGATTTGCGAAGATCGCGGTGGCAATCCAGAAACTTATCGCGAGACCTTAAAGCGCAAGCTGGGTATTGAAGCACAGGTCGAATTGGTACCACCGGGAGGCACCGCTGCTTTGACCCAGATTGAGTCCAGACAAAAGCCTATTCGCCTGCTAGACCACCGCTGATGGATCACGCAAAACTTCTCGCCGCCAATCAAGCCATCAGGGCCTTCATCGCCTTTGATGAGACCCCGCCACAGAGCGAAGGCGCGCTTGCGGGCCTTCGGCTGGGGGTAAAGGGCAATATTGCGGTTCAGGGCCTTGCCAATACGGCTGGCTCGCAGGCGCGCCGCCAGGCAATTGCCACCCATGATGCACCCGTTGTCGCTTTGTTGCGTAAGGCTGGTGCAGAAATCGTCGGCACCCTGAATATGCATGAAGGTGCCTTGGGGGCCACGACCGACAACAAGGCTTACGGCCGCTGCATCAACCCATGGCGGGCCAATTTCTCACCCGGCGGCTCGTCAGGTGGATCGGGTGCGGCGATTGCCGCAGGTCTTGTCGATGCGGCCTTGGGAACAGACACGATGGGCTCCATCCGTCTGCCGGCTTCCTATTGTGGTGTGTATGGATGGAAGCCCTCGGGCACTTTGGTGTCTCAGAGCGGTGTCGTGCCCTTGTCGACCACATTGGATCAAGTCGGACCATTGGCCAAAAATCCTGAAACACTTTGGGCCGTCGCGAAAGCCTTGGGCGCGCCTGCCGCACTTCATTCCCTGCAGGGCTTACGTTTTGCCGTAGCCCGGGACCGAGCAGCCCCACCAGCGCTGATCCAGCCCAGCTTTGCGGTGGCATGCCAACGCTTGCTCGACGCGGGGGCACAGGTCATCGAGGTCGATCTGGCTTTAGGCTTCACCGACATTGACGTCGTGTTGGCTTGTCTGCTGGTCTGCGAAGTGGAAGGCGCGCGTGAATGGGCTGCAGAACTAGCCGACCCGGATTCCGGCTTAACGCCTGAATTTAGGGCCATGCTAAGCTATGGCCAAGGCGCGCTGCAAGCTCGGATTGACCAGGCATATGAGACGATTGCGCTTACCAAGGAACGGTTGCGCAACTGCTTTTCACGTGAAGACTTGGCGGGCGTGATCAGCCCGACCGTATCGCACCTTGCCTTTGATCACGATGTCGGCCCACCCGTGGATCAGGCCTATGCCACCATGTATGCCAATGTCGGCGACCTGCCTGCGATCAGCGCGCCTATGGGCTTGATCGACGGCTTGCCCATCGGCTTCCATGCCATGACGGCACCGGGCCGGGAAGACATCGCTCTCGGTCTCGCCGGCCTTTTTCCGGCCATGACCCTCCCAGTTTGGCAAGACTGAGCCTGCTATCCCTCTCTCGCCATGTCATTCCCGCCGAAGCGTGAGCTGCGAGCGGGGACCTCAGGGGACCTTGCGGCAAAAGGTCTGGGCCTCGGCCAAAGCCGTGCTGAATGGCAATCGTTAGGCTAGCCCCCTTACAGATTGAACAGGCGGGGGTCACCGCCTTGGGCGGCGCGGTTGATGGTTTTGGTGCGTTCGGTAGCGAAACGGTGGAGATAATGGGGACCGCCGGCTTTGGGGCCGGTGCCGGAGAGCCCCTCGCCGCCAAAGGGTTGAACGCCCACCACGGCACCGGTCATGGAGCGGTTGACATAGTAGTTTCCTGCAGGGACGGCTGCTTCCACCGCCTCAACAAAGCTGTCGAGACGGGTGTGACAGCCCAATGTCAGGCCATAGCCCTTGTGCGCGAGGGCTGCACCCACGGTTTCAATCGCTTCAGGATGATAGCGTATCACATGCAGAATGGGGCCGAACACTTCGGTTTCCAGAACATCCAAATGATCGATCTCCACCAGACATGGCCCATAGAAATGGCCCTTATCTGCCAGCGCACCAATATCGATTTTCTTCAAAATCTTAGCCTCTTGCGCCATGCGAGCTTCATGGGCTTCCAAAATGGCCCGCGCATCGGCATCAATCACAGGGCCAATATCGGTGGACAACTGGGCAGGATCGCCTAGCACCAATTCATCCATCGCCCCCATCAGGCAATCGAGCACCGCATCGGCGGTTTCATGCGGCAAAAATAAAAGGCGCAACGCCGAACACCGTTGCCCAGCCGAGCCAAAGGCTGAGAGGACAACATCATCCACCACTTGTTCTTTCAAAGCGGTGGTATCGACAAACATGGCGTTCAGGCCGCCCGTCTCTGCAATCAAAGGCACAATTGGGCCTTCCTTGTGCGCCAAGGTGCGGGCGATCAAGCGTGCGACGCTGGTAGAGCCGGTAAAGGCAATGCCAGCGATCTTTGGATTGCTGACCAGATGCGCTCCAAGGCGGCCATCGCCGAGAACCAAATGCAACACATCTTTCGGCACCCCGGCTTGATAGAGAAAAGCGCAGGCGGCTTGGGCGATTAAGGGGGTCTGTTCCGCAGGCTTGGCCACCACCGCATTGCCTGCGGCGAGCGCGGCAGAAACCTGGCCCATGAAAATCGCCAAGGGGAAGTTCCACGGGCTGATGCAGCCAAATACGCCCCGCCCGTGCAGCGACAGAACATTGGTCTCACCCGCTGGACTGGGCAGTTCCACCGGGGTTTGAAACTCTTGTGCGGCTTGAGCAGCATAATAGCGCAAGAAATCGATGGCTTCGCGCACTTCATCGATACAGTCCTGTAAGGTCTTGCCAGCCTCAGCTGAGCAAAGTGCCATCAGGCGGGCGCGGTCGGCCTCCATCAGATCGGCGGCACGCAAGAGGATCAGGCTTCTGGCATAGCCACCTAACCGATCCCAAGCAGGTTGGGCCAGATGCGCCTTTTCACAAGCGGCATCAAGGGCTTCAAGCCTTGTCTCTTCGACATAGCCGACCGTGACTTTATGGTTTTGGGGTGAGGTAATGGCAATTGTGCCTTGACCTTCGCTTATCTTGGCTTGGGTTTGGATGGCTTGCTCAAGAGCTGTGATATCGGGGGCCAGCGTTAGATCAAGGCCTTTGGAATTGGCGCGGGCGTCGCCATAAAGCGCAGGCGGGGCAGGCACTTTCAAATGCCGCCGTGCACCCGCTTCTAAGGCCGTCAACGGGTCGCCTGCCACGCGCTCCACTGGCACATCCTCATCCAAGAAGGCATGCACGAAACTGGTATTGGCTCCATTCTCCAGCAAGCGGCGAACCAGATAAGGAAGCAGGTCTTCATGGGCACCGACGGGGGCATAGACGCGCACATTCATTTCGCCAAAGAGGTCGCGCGCTGTAGCATAGAGCGTCTCGCCCATGCCGTGCAGACGTTGAAACTCATAAGAGTCTTGGCCAGCAGCCTGCGCCAAGCTGCGGACAGCGGCGAGTGTATGGGCATTGTGGGTGGCAAACTGACAATAGATGGCGTCCGGTGCCCGCAGCATCAGGTCTGCGCATGCTAGGTAAGACACATCGGTCGCGGGCTTGGTGGTATAGACCGGGAAATCCGGCCGACCAGCCATTTGCGCGCGCTTAATCTCGGCATCCCAATAGGCCCCTTTGACTAAGCGCGCCATGATCTTCCGCCCCGACGACCGGGCAATTGCTATCACCGTCTCGACTGTCTTGGGGGCGCGTTTCTGATAGGCCTGTATGGCAAGGCCAAGACCGTTCCAGCCAGCAAGCTCTGGCGCGTGGGCAAGGCGGTTAAGGATTTCAAGCGATAGGACGAGGCGATCGGCTTCTTCAGCATCCAAACAGAAGCCAATATCATAGTTTTTGGCGATCAAGGCGAGATTGAGGACGACGGGATAAAGGGTCTGATGCACCTGCTGGCGCTGGCGGGCTTCATAGCGGGGTGAGAGGGCGCTGAGCTTGACCGAAATGCCCGACGCCTTCACAGGCCCCATCCCATTGGAAGTTTTGCCCACCGCCTCAATCGCTTCGGCATAGGCTTTGGCATAGCGGGCTGCATCTTCTTGCGTGCGCGCCCCTTCCCCCAGCATATCAAACGAGAAGTGGCTGGCTTGTTGCTTGCGAATTGCGCCCTGGCCGCGCTTGATCGCCGCCTCAATCGTGCGGCCCAACACGAATTGCTCACCCATGATTCGCATGGCTTGGCCGACAGCAGCGCGGATGACAGGTTCGCCCGCTTTTCGGGTTAGGCGGTGCATGAAGGCACCTAAATCCTTGCGCGCTTCTGCCCCAACATCGACCACTTTGCCCGTCAGCATGAGCCCCCAGACCGAAGCATTGACCAATGTGCTGTCTGACTTGCCAGCCCGCCCACCCCAATCGCCGCTAGTGATTTTTTCCGCGATCAGGCGGTCAGCGGTTTCTTGATCCGGCACCCGCAAAAGCGCTTCAGCCAGACACATGAGGGCGAGGCCTTCGGGCGTCGTTAAGCCGAATTCTTCCAAAAAGGTCTCTAACATGCCAACGGGCGTGGCCCGCTCGCGTGCTTTGCGCACAATGGCCTGAGCGTCCATCAAGGCCTGCGATCGAACCGCGCCGCGCAAAGGGCTCGTGTCGATCAGGCCCTGCACCAAGGCAACTTCATCGCCATATTTGGTGGCATCCATGGCCTCTAAGTCTGTTTGGGTCAGCATGACGATCTTTCTTCAAGCGCAGGTGATGCAGGCCTTATTGGCCTTTTATGGCGGCACACTGTAAGGACACCACGGAAAAAACAAGGGCCTCTATATGCGCATCATGCTGGTAACAGACGCGTGGGAACCACAAGTCAATGGAGTCGTTCGGACGCTTTCGCGGACCGTGCAGGAATTACGCGAGATGGGCCATGATGTGATGATGGTTACGCCCAGCGATGGCTACAAAACCATTCCATTGCCGACCTATCCTGAAATCAAAATGGCCCTGTTTGCCAAGGATGATATTGAAGAGCGGTTTGAAGCGTTTGAACCCGAGGCGGTCCATATTGCGACTGAAGGTACCTTGGGCCTAACAGCGCGCCGCATTTGCATCCAACATCGATTTCCTTTCTCCACCTCTTACCACACCCAATATCCCGAATATGTCTCGGCGCGATTCCCAATCCCGGTAAGCTGGGGCTATGCCTATGTGCGCTGGTTCCACCATATGGCCGGCCGCGTGATGGTGGCCACGCCCACCATGCACGATCTTTTGGTCTCTCGCGGCTTTAAGAACTTGGCGATGTGGACACGTGGCGTGGATACTGAGCAATTTCACCCCCGCCTGCGGGCAGCTGATCGTGGACCTTTGGCTGGCATAGATGGGCCGATTTTCCTTTATGTTGGGCGGGTTTCGGTTGAAAAGAATGTCGAGGCCTTTCTGGCCTGTAACCTCAACGGCACCAAAGTCGTGGTCGGCGACGGCCCTGCGCGGGCAGACCTTGAAGCCCGTTTCCCCGAGGCTAAATTCCTCGGCGCAAAGTTCGGCAACGAACTTGCCGCTTGCTATGCCAATGCTGATGTCTTTGTTTTCCCAAGCTATACCGATACGTTCGGGCTGGTGATCTTAGAGGCCATGGCAACAGGTACCCCTGTGGCAGCCTTTATCGCGCCGGGCCCGAAAGACATTATCCCGGGCTCTAACGCGGGTGCCATTGGCGATGATTTGACCGCCAGCATTGAGGCGTGCTTGCACCTCGACCGCAAACAGGTTCGCGCCTATGCCGAAGGCTTTTCATGGCGCGCGTGTGCCGAGCAATTCCTTGAGAACCTTGACCCGCTTCCAGTCATGGAGCGCTATAAGGTTTGGAACCGGGTGAAAAATGCGTTGCGCCTGCGCCGCAAACGCAAACCAACCTAAGCCAGAAGATAGGGTGCCAACTGGGCTTCAAGTTCTTTGAACGGGCGCTTGGGTCGGCCCTGTAGATCAATCGTCACGGCCTCAACCGCTGCTGTCGCTATGACTTCCTCACCGCGAAAGATCGTCTGATTGATGATAAGACGTACGCCCTTGATGGCATCATACTGGGTTTGAACCACAAGACTATCGTCAATCCGGGCGGCCTTTTTGAACTTAACATCCATGCCGGTGATGGCAAAGGCCAAGGGCGGGTCGCGCTCGAGCAATTGGGTGTGGTGAATTCCGGCTAGCCGCAAAAAATCTGACCGCCCGCGCTCAAAATAGCGCAGATAATTGGCATGATAGACAATGCCCGACATGTCGGTATCTTCGTAATAGATCCGCACAGGCAGAAAATGGGTGCGGCCCTCAAAGCGGCCCGCGCTCGGTTGATCGTGCACGCATGTATCTCCCTAACAAGCACAAAAGCCGCCGCTAGGCGACCCCAGCGGCGGCTTATGAATTTAGTCAAGCCAAATGGCTTAGCGCTTCAGAACCAGGCCTTCGCGCTGCGCACGCTTGCGCTGCAGCTTGCGCATACGGCGCACGGCTTCGGCGTCTTCACGAGCACGCTTCTCAGAAGGTTTTTCAAAATGATTACGACGCTTCATTTCGCGGAAGGTGCCTTCACGCTGCATCTTCTTTTTCAGTGCTTTCAACGCCTGATCGACGTTGTTATCGCGCACAAGGATCTGAACCAGGGGAGCCCCCTATAAATTGGACGAACGACCAGAAAACTGGCCAAGTGAAAGTAGAGCGGGGGACATACAGAAATCAGTCCCAATTGTCCACCTCATGATGTCGAATCATGTCAGTTGCGAAAACAGCGATGGACCATAGGCGGTGCATGACCTATCTTAGGCCCTATGACTGTTTCCGCTGACCTCTCTAACCCGATTTCCCACCATGACCCGATCCAAGTGCTGCGGGATCGCTATCTTGATGCTGCCTTGGATGAGGCGAACTTTTCCGGCTGGCTGCCAAATGCACTAGAGCGCGCCCGTGTTGCGGCGAATTTGAGCGAGGGGGAGGCCTTGCTTGCCGCACCGCGCGGGGCCGTGGATTTGATTGATGCCTGGTTTGACCGGGCAGAGCGCGCAATGGAACGCGCCATTGAAGATTGTGCGCCAGGCACAAAAATTCGCGAAAAGGCGACCTTGGCGGTGCGTGTGCGGCTGGAGGCGCTGTCGACACATAAGGAAAGCCTGCGCCGCGCGGCCATCTATCTGGCGGCACCGAATAATGCCCCCGATGCAGTTAGGATAGGCTGGCGCGCGGCAGACCGGGCTTGGGTGGCAATGGGCGACCCGTCAACCGACTTCAACTATTATTCTAAGCGCACCATCCTTTCGGGCGTGCATCTGGCGACCTTGGCCTATTGGCTACAGGATGAGAGCGACGATAATGCCGCGACTTGGGCCTTTTTGGACAAGCAAATTAAGGGTGTAATGCAGTTTGAAAAAGTGAAAGCCCAGGTCAATCAGCTGGTCGATAAAATACCCGACCCCTTAGGCATTCTGACCCGCCTGCGCTATGGGCCTCAGCCTAAGCCGTAAAGACGGATCGCATGGCCCATTTTGCGGCCTTCGCGGATAGAGCGTTTGCCGTAGAGATGGACAAATGTATCGGGCTGACCAGATAGGTCGGCCCAAGCCTCCATATCCTTGCCAATCAGATTGGTCATCACGACCTGTGGTGCATGGCGCTGTGTCGAGGCCAAAGGCCAGTGGACGACAGCGCGAATATGCTGTTGGAACTGGTTGGCCGCACAGCCATCTTGGGTCCAATGGCCAGAATTATGGACACGCGGTGCAATTTCATTGACCACCAATTGGTCCCCACCCACAACAAAGAACTCCACAGCCAAGACTCCAATATGGTCTAGAGCTGCAGCAAGCTGGGCAGCAGCCGCTATCGCCTTGGTGGCGAGCCCGTCAGAAATTTGTGCCGGAACAGTAGAGGTATGCAATATCCCGCCTTGGTGGACATTTTCGGTCACATCATAGGCAGCAACACTGCCATCGATTGCGCGGGCTAGAATGACCGATACCTCGCGCTCAAAGGGCACAAAGCCCTCCAAAATCGCTGGCCTCCCACCCAAAGCGGCCCAAGCTTCAGCCACATCGGTTATCTGGCTTAAGCGGAATTGACCCTTGCCGTCATAGCCCAAGGTGCGGGTCTTCAAGATGGCCGGCAGGCCGATTGTCTCAACTCCGCGACCAAGATCTTCAAGGCTGTCACAGACGGCAAAAGGGGCCGTCTCAAGACCCAAGCTCTGGATGAATTGCTTTTCGACCAAGCGGTCTTGCGTCAATTGCAACGACTTCAGCCCAGGGCGGATGATGGCGCGTGCTTCCAAAAAGGCGAGCGAGGCGGCGGGCACATTTTCAAATTCGAAGGTCACCACGTCGACGCGATCGGCAAAGGCGGCCAGCGCTTCTTGATCGTCCCAAGCAGCCGTAAAGCATTTGGCGGCGACGCGCCCGGCGGGACAATCAGGCTCTGGCTCGTAAATCACGCAATCAAAGCCCAGTTCAGCTGCGGCTACCGCCAGCATACGGCCTAATTGTCCGCCCCCTAAAATGCCGATGGTCGAACCGGGGGCGAGGCGATCAGAGGCAGGTGTCATGCGCGCGGATCGTCCCCAACGGCTTCGGTTTGCGCCTCGCGCCACGCCGAAAGGCGCTCGGCCAAGGCATCATCGGTCAAGGCGAGAATGGAGGCAGCCAGCAAGGCGGCGTTTGCAGCCCCGGCCGGGCCAATCGCCAAGGTCCCCACTGGGATGCCCTTGGGCATTTGTACAATCGACAACAGACTGTCTTGCCCGGATAAAGCAGCTGAGCGGACAGGCACGCCAAGAACCGGCAATGTCGTCATCGCGGCCACCATGCCGGGCAAATGTGCAGCCCCGCCAGCACCGGCAATAATCACCTTCAGACCGCGGCCTTTGGCCTCTTTCGCATAAAGGCTCATTTTATCGGGGGTGCGGTGGGCAGAGACGACTTTGGCTTCATAGGGCACCGCCAAATCGTCGAGAATCTTGGCCGCCTCAATCATGGTTTCCCAATCCGAGCGGGAGCCCATAATCAATCCAATTTGCGGGTTAGAGGCCATCGACTGTGCTTTCCGACACTTGGGACGAAAACACTCAGCTTAAGCCTGCGCCTGCGTCACCATCCAAGAAAGCGGGGCTTCTAGTCGGAATGGGCGGGAAATGGAAGAGGTGATTGGAAATCAGTGCCTGTAAACATCTTGTTAACCAATCGCGCGCACAGCCTAAAGGCATAAATAATGGAACTTGCGCCCTTACCGCACAGGCTGCGGCATGCTATATCAAGCGGGAAATCGGGCCGTGTGCGGCGGCCAAGACAGGAGCGTTTGGCGGTGTCGTTTGCACAACATCAGTCTGATGAAAAGCCAAAAGCGACCTTGCCGTCCTTGCAGCCTAAATCGGTGCTGGAGCGTGCTACTCAAGCCGCCGCGGCCGCCAAACGTAACTCCACCGCTGAGGCCAGAGCCACCCCGCCCTCGTCAGCCTCGGCAGAGAGTCAGGCTGCAGAAAAGCCCATGATTCTGGGTATTCCACCACAAGAACTTACCCCCCTTGTGCGCCGTGCGCTGAAACATTTATCGGATCAGGTGGCAAGTCTTAAGTCTGATCGGGCGCGCTTGGTGGAACGGTTACGGCGCGCAGAGGAATTGGCAGACCGCGACACTTTGGTGCCGGTTTTTAACCGCCGTGCGTTTGAGCGTGAGTTGAACCGAGTGATTAGTTTTGCCCATCGCTATGAGGTGCAAGCGAGCCTCGTCTATTTTGACCTCGATGGTTTCAAACAGATCAACGACCGCTTTGGCCATCCTGCTGGTGATGCAATCCTTTTGGCTGTGGGGGAAACCTTGGCAGCGAACATCCGCGAGAGTGACTTGGTTGGCCGCGTCGGCGGGGATGAATTTGCCG
The DNA here is from genome assembly GCF_002105465.1 of Aquidulcibacter paucihalophilus. GTDB lineage: Bacteria > Pseudomonadota > Alphaproteobacteria > Caulobacterales > Aquidulcibacteraceae > Aquidulcibacter > Aquidulcibacter paucihalophilus. Next base: position 34,719 of record NZ_NCSQ01000166.1, on the reverse strand, counting down.
TTATCTTAGCAAAAGCGGGCCCAGAAGACGCGCGAAAGAAGGGCGCACAATTGGCTGAAGCCATCTCGCGTACTGAGATCACCTATCAAGGCCACCGACTTCGCGTTGGCGCTGCCTATGGCTCTTATTGTTTTGAGTCAGATGATACGGGCGAGCGGGCCTTATCGCGGGCTGACGAGGCCATGTATGCCAATAAGGTTGGCCGCAAAATCCAAAGTCTCTGACTACAAATCCTTGATGTAATGGATAAAGCCAGCATGGCGTGCGACGCGGTCATACAGGCTGCGGCCGGGGGCATTGCTCTCATGCGTCAGCCAATAGACTCGGGCGGCATTTTGCGCACGCGCCGCATCGGCAACCGCTTCGATCAGTACCTCGCCCACCCCGCGCCGGCGCGCAGCGGGGAAGGTGAACAAGTCCTGCAGATAACAATAGGGCCCAATCGTCCAAGAAGACGGATGAAAGAGATAGTGGACCAAGCCCAAAACCTCATCACCCTCGACAGCCACAAGGCCATGTAGCGGACCATTGGGGTCCAACAGACGCTGCCACGTTGCTTCGGTCACTTCTGGCGAAAAATTACTGACCTTGTAGAAGCTCAAATAGCCGTGCCACAATTCTTCCCACACGGCGCGATCGTTAGCCTCAAGAGGTCGTACGCGAATATCACTCATGTTTCACCTTTGAAACCAACAGCTTACTTTGGAAACGCCTTGGGGGCGACTTGCACCACTTTGCTTCCGCGTGCAACGACTTCGTTGACAGCCATGCCGCGCTCAACCACGTGGTTTCTAAAGCGAAACAGGCCATCCACACCGATAAAACCGTCTTGGGCCTCAATAGCACGGGCAGAGGCCCCTGATTTATTGCCTTCGCGGGTCATGCGCGCCAACATGGCCGTTGCATCATAGCCCATGCCAGCCAGACGGGTTGGCCGGCGTTGATAAGCTTGGTTGAAGCGTTGCTCAAACGCGCTGCGGGCAGCCACATCGGGGGTAACAAACCATGCCCCAATCATGCGGCTATCATTCAACGTATCGGGATCATTCCACAGGCCAGTACCCAGATAACGGACTTGACGGGAACTCGCCCCAGATTGCCCGAGGGTTTGCACAATGGCGCGCAACATCGCACCGCGCTCTGGAATAAGAATAGCGGTCTCGCGGCTCGCGGTGCCGCCAGACACACGACCTGCGACCCGGCGCGACACTTCTAGGGCAGATGTCATGGTCGTTGACCGCGGATTATAGCGCTCATCGCCCATGAACTCGATACCAGCCGTCGCCGCAGCTTCGCGCGCTGCCGCCGCCACGCGGTCGCCATAGCGGCCTTCTGGGGCCAAAACCACCAGCCGTTTGACGCCTTGTTCGGCCGCATAGCGGACAATCTGACGAGCCTCATCCTCTGGCAGGAAGGTCAATACATAGATATCGCGACCAGCTTCAGACGTATCGGTAGAGAAGGAAAACATCGGCACATCATTGGCCCGCGCATAGGGCGCAATGGCTGAAACACCGCTGGCAAACAACGGGCCCAAAATGAAGTCTGCGCCGGACCGCATGGCATCGACCGCAGCATCGCGCGCCGACTCTGGCGTGTCGCCAGAATCCTTTGGAATGAGGAGCATAGAGGCATCACCATGCTCAAACAATGCCAGTTCAGCTGCACTTTGCAGGGTCTGCGCCTCATTGCGAATAGCTGGATTGTCGCTGCTAAATGGGGCCAGCAGCGCCACGCGGACAAGCTTGCGCCCAGCCATATGGGGCGGTGTCAGCTTGTTGGTCGCCTTGATCACATAGGGGTTGACCGGCTCTTGCACCACGGGCGGGGGCGGCGGAGGTGGCGGTGCTTTGGTTGTGGGTGTCGATGCGCATGACGCGAGCCCGAACAACATAGCTGCGCAAAGACTTGCGCCCAGCGCGCGTTTAAGGCTTGGTATCCCAGTCGGAAAGTATGAACCTTCTGCCGAAGAAATGGATGACATGGCCAACGCTACTCCCAATAACAGGCCTAAGTCTAAGCGTGAGGGCAGTCTGGTGCAATCGCACCAACTGGAAACGCCTATAAAAATGCTGTTAGAATCGGGGCTTTACCTTGTCGCAACACCCATTGGTAATTTGGGTGATTTCACCCCGCGGGGCGCAAAAACGTTGAGCGATTGTGATCTGATCCTGGCGGAAGATACACGTGTTACCAAGCGCTTAATGGGTTTGCATGGGATAAAGGGCAAAGTTGTGCGCTGTGATGAGTCCGCGACCGAAACGGGCCTGAAACACGCACTGAAGATTCTAGATCAGGGTGGTTCAGTTGCCTTCTGCTCGGACGCTGGCACACCGGGCGTCAGCGATCCGGGCGAACGTTTGGCCCGGGGCGTTATTGAGGCGGGATATAAGGTTCTGGCCGTGCCCGGGGCGTCTGCAGCTTTGGCAGCCTTGATTGTCTCGGGCTTGCCGTCCGCCCGGTTTTTCTTTGCCGGGTTCGCACCAGCGAAAGCGGGCGCGCGGGCGGATTTCTTCCATGAATTTGCAGCTATCCCCGCCACCTTGATCTTTTACGAGACAGGGCCGCGCTTGGCTGAAAGCCTTGCGAACATGGCGAAGATATTTGGCAACCGCCCTGCCTGTGTCGCGCGCGAACTGACCAAGCTCTATGAAGAAACCCGCCGCGGGACCTTGTCGGACTTGGCAGCACATTATGGTCAGACCGATGCACCGCGGGGCGAAATTGTGGTCGTGGTCGGCGGGAAAAGCCAGGAAAGCCAGGAAGCCGAGGCAATTGATCTGGATGCGGCATTGGAAGAAGCCTTGGCCCGCCTCAGCGTCAAGGATGCAGCCGCAGCCGTTGCCCTTCAGACCGGGATAGCACGCCGCGATGTCTATAGCCGCGCTCTCGCTTTGGCGGCGGCGCGCAAGCAGGCTGTGTCATGAACCTAACCCGGCGCGCCCTTGCCGAGCGCTCTGGCCGCTGGGCCGAGACTTGGGCTGCCTTTGTACTGCAGCTGAAAGGTTACGCGATTTTGGGGCGGCGCGTGCAGACTCCCGCGGGCGAGATTGATCTGATTGCGCGGCGCGGGGATGTGTTAGCCTTTATCGAAGTTAAAATGCGCCGAGATGAAATTGATCCGGCGGAGGTCCTACGTCCTCGGCAAATGTCGCGCATTGTGCGCGCCGCAACAGGCTGGACCGCACGACGTGAATGGACCCAACACTTCACGTGGCGCTATGATCTCATGGTCGTCACCCGCTGGCGTTGGCCCAAACATGTGCGCGATGCGTGGCGGCCAGAAGTGGACCCGATGTTGAGCAGGCACAGCCCATTCGGCAATGTGATTTCCTTTCGGGCGCGGCGCAAATGATCCCCAGGACCCGCCTCGATGCAGAAAGTGCCCTAAAAGTCTGTGCCAGCATGCCGGCAGATCGCTTTGACTTGACCGCCTGTGCACTGGCTTGCGCCATTCATGAAAGCCCCGATCGTGATGTGTCAGAAGCGTTGAAGGTTCTCGATCAATTGACAGCCTTGGCCCAACATCGAAAGCCGCAATCGGCGCTGGCACTCACCCAATTGATCTTTGGCGAAATGGGGTTTGCGGGTTCAACCAAGGACTTTGATGATCCGGGCAATGCCGATTTAATCAGTATTTTGAACGCACGCGCCGGCTTGCCCGTTGGCTTGGGTGTGATCTGGCGTCATGTCGCTCGCCTGTCTCATGCGGCCCTCTATGGGGTTGATACCCCGGGGCATTTCCTCTTGCGTCTCGAGGCGACCGATGGGCCTATCTTCATCGACCCGCTCGCAGGTGGTGCGATTGTGGATGAGCTGGGTCTATCTGAGATCGCCAGTCGAGTTGGGATCAAGGCCTTGAGCGAGGCGATGCTCGCCCCCGTATCGGATCGGGTGATGGCGGTGCGCCTGCAGACCAATTTAGCGGCGCGGGCGCGGGCCTCGGGCCAGATTGAGGCGTGGATGCGGGCAGCCTATCGCCGCGCTTTACTGGCCCCAGACAATTATCAAGTTGCGCTCGACTATTCCCAAGCTGCAGAAGCCGCCGGACAAATTCATATAGCCCTTGAATGGGCGCAGCGGGCAAGCCAACTTCAAGGCTACACCCAAGCTGATCGCGATAGAACTCAAACTCTGCGCCAGAAGCTCAATTAGCGAGTACATCCTGTGTCTGATTCCCCTGTCTCAAAGCTCCTTCGTATTGCCATCCAGATGGACCCGATTGAGCACGTCAATATTGACGGCGATACGACCTTTGCCATGGCTGAAGAAGCGCAGAACCGCGGGCATGAGATTTTTGTCTATCAGGTCGACACTTTGAGCTGGCAGGAGGGCAAGGTTACCGCCCGCGCCAAGCCCGCTAAAGTCCAACGCGTAAAGGGCGACCATGTCAGCCTCGGCGACGAAGTCATTCTGGATTTGGCCGAGGATGTCGACGTTGTCCTGATGCGGCAAGATCCGCCCTTTGACATGAGCTATATCACCGCCGCGCATCTGCTTGAATTCTTGAAGGGCAAGACACTGGTGGTCAATGACCCGTTTTGGGTGCGGTCGAGCCCTGAAAAGATCGTCCCGCTTCTGTTTCCCGACTTAATGCCGCCGACCTTGGTCTCGCGCGATGTTGCAACCATCAAGGCGTTTCAGGCTGAGCATAAGGACATTGTGGTCAAGCCCTTGTATGGCAATGCCGGTGCCGCGGTGTTCCGGATCAAGCCTGAAGATGGCAATCTCGGCGCCCTACTCGACTTGTTTTTCACCACAAGCCGCGACCCGATCATGGTGCAGGCCTTTGTGCCAGGCGTATTTGACGGTGATAAGCGCATCATCTTGATCGATGGCGAGCCGGTTGGGGGCATTAATCGGGTGCCTAAGGGCAATGATATTCGTTCGAACTTGGCTGTGGGTGGGACGGCCCATCCCGTTGAGTTGAGTGAAGTTGATCTCGCAATTTGCCGCGCCATTGGCCCAACGCTGAGGGATAGGGGGCTTTTATTCGTGGGAATCGACGTGATTGCCGGGCGATTGACGGAGATCAATGTGACCTCTCCGACCGGTGCTTTAGCCCTCAAAGCTTTTTCGGGCGTCAATGCTGTTTCCCTGATGTGGGACGCGATCAGCCGCAAATTGAATTAGAGCTTACTCTGTGGTAATCAAATTGTTCACAGCCTATCAAGGTTGAGGATCACAATCTAGCGTCGAAAATATCCTTTTGTTCGTTGTCTGTTCGATATATGTTCTGATTTCGGGTTGGAATGTGGATAATTCGGAAGCGAAACAATGGTTGCTCGATTGGTTACATGGGCCTTTGATGGGGCCGAGGCGCGCAGAGTAGATGTACAAGTCCAAATAACGGACGCTGGGGCCAACCCCTATTTCTCCATTGTCGGTTTGGCAGACAAGGCTGTTGCCGAGAGTCGGGAGCGTGTGCGTTCGGCTTTTGCCGCCATCGGCCTCTCAATTCCATCCAAGCGCGTGCTGGTGAATCTAGCTCCGGCTGACCTTCCCAAGGAAGGATCCCATTATCACGCGCCCATCGCTGTAGCGCTTTTAACGGCCATGGGTGTTCTGCCGTCAGACGCGCTAGATGGCCTCGCCGTATTGGGTGAGTTGGGGTTGGACGGAGATTGGCAACCCATTGTTGGCGCTTTGCCAGCGGCCATGGCCTCCCATGGGGAAGATTTGACCTTGGTTTGTCCAGCCGCTTCTGCTGCCGAAGCGGCGTGGTCAGGTGGGCGCGTGATTGGGGTGTCGAGCCTGATGGGCTTTATCAACCACGTTCGCGGAGCGCGGCCCCTAGAACTTGCCGTGCCCGGTGCCCTCCTCGAGGCACCGCCCGTGGCGGATTTGAAAGATGTACGCGGCCAAGAACAGGCCAAACGGGCGCTAGAGATTACCGCTGCAGGGGGGCATAATTTATTGCTGGTTGGCCCGCCAGGGGCTGGCAAATCCATGCTGGCCCAGCGCCTACCCGGCCTTTTGCCACCCTTAAACGCGCGAGAACTGTTAGAAGTTTCCATGGTCCATTCCGTGGCGGGCATGCTAGAGCGCGGCTCACTTACCCGGTCACGGCCCTTCCGCGCACCCCACCATTCCGCCAGCATGGCAGCTTTGACCGGCGGTGGCCTGCGTGCCAAGCCGGGCGAAGTCTCGCTGGCCCATCACGGGGTCTTGTTTCTCGATGAATTGCCCGAGTTTTCGGCCCAAGCCCTCGATGCCCTGCGTCAGCCTTTGGAAACCGGTGAAGTGGTGGTTGCACGCGCCAATCGGCACGTCACCTATCCTGCTCGATTTCAACTGGTTGCAGCCATGAACCCGTGCCGTTGTGGAGCTGCAGCCGGGCGGACATGTGGGAAGGCCCCGCGCTGTATGGTCAGCTATCAATCGCGCATATCAGGGCCCTTCCTTGACCGGATTGATCTGCAAATCGACATCCCCGCCGTGACGGCTGCCGACTTGGCTCTGCCCGCGAGTTCCGAGGGCACTCACGAGGCTGCTGCCCGTGTGGCACGTGCCAGAGCCGCCCAAGCAGAACGCTATGAGAATGATGGGCTGGCAATGGCCACCAATGCGGTTGCCAGCGGCGCTGTGCTGGACCGGGTTGCGGCCCCGGATGGACCGGGTCGGGATTTGTTGGGAAAAGCCGCAGAGGCGCTGCGTCTATCGGCGCGCGCCTATCATCGCACCTTAAAAGTAGCCCGCACGATCGCAGACCTTGATGGCGCAGACGGTGTAAAGCGGATTCATGTCGCAGAAGCTTTGGCGTATCGTCGGGTGGAGCCTAATCCTGCGCAACCGGTCTCAACACCCAGTTTCCAAAGGCTTTAGCGTTTGCCCATCGGGACTTTGTCGGCCGTGGTCGCACCCTTAGAGAACAGAGGGGTCGGCGCTTCGGTCTTGGATTTTTCCGCCTTTGGCTTGCGGATTTCCTTATTACTTTTTTTCTGTCCCTTAGCCATTGGGTACTCACTTTAAGGATGGTGTAGAGGGACGAGATCTCAGGCTGCGGCCAATGCCAAGGCACCGGCCGCATCCAAGGGGGCTAAAGCATCTGGCTTCTAACAGAAGCCAAGAGCTTACGCGCGATCTTGCAGGTTTTCGGCAGACATTTTGCCGCTCTTGCGATCTGCCACGAGGTCATAGCTGACCTTTTGGCCGTCGCGCAGGTCGCTCATGCCCGAGCGTTCCACTGCACTGATGTGGACGAAGGCATCAGGGCCGCCGTCATCAGGAGCGATAAAGCCAAAGCCTTTTTGGCCATTAAACCATTTTACTGTTCCGGTAGTCATTAGCGTAGTTCCGTTCATAGAGAATTAGATGCCTGCACGTGCAGGCATTTTGGCGTCGACATTTCAGGAGGTATTTTTGAGAGCAGCGCCGAAGATCTCAGCGAACAGACAAGCATAGACCCGTCATTAGACATGTGCCCTATGCGCCCTTCTTACCCAATAAGCAAGCGGTTTCGGCCTGAAGCTGGTTCGCGCCTACGTCCCAGCTAAAGCAGCAATCTATCCTCAATCTGAGCATAACCCCTTCCCCTATGCCGGACTCTCCCGTAATCGTGGCCCATGCGATACGCGCTACAAGCGCCGCGAGGGATGAAGGTCGGGCTCCTCGGTGGTTCTTTTGATCCTGCCCATTCTGGCCATGCCCACGTGGCCGAGACAGCCCGTGCCCGGCTGGGCCTGACGTGTGTCTGGTGGCTGGTATCGCCGCAAAACCCGCTAAAGCCAAAATCCACACCCTTGGAACGCAGGCTCGCCTCTGCGCGAAGTGTGGCGCGCGGTCCGAACAATATTGTCACCGATATTGAGACCCGCCTAAAAACCCAATTCACCATCGACACGCTCCGGGCCCTAAAACGACGTTATCCCGGCGTGCATTTTGTCTGGCTGATGGGGGCCGACAATTTAAGTGGGTTTGAGCGCTGGCGCGGCTGGCAGGATATTGCGCGCTTGGTGCCGATCTGTGTTGTGTCGCGCCCAGGGGCTGGACCGCGCGCCCGGCTTGGGCGGTTGGCACAACGCTTCCCCCACGCACGGCTGAACTTGGTCAATGCCATGGCCTGTCCAAGTGCTGTACCACCGGCCTGGGTCTATATACCCGCCCGTTGGAATCCCCTATCCTCCACAGCGCTTCGGGCAAGTGGTGCTGGTCTGTCCGCTGTGTGAGTTAGTTTGAAGATTATTCCCTGAGGTTTGTGAGTCCATGTTTGAAGATTTGGTCCGGCACCACCAACAGGGTCTGCTGGCTGGCGAACGAAGTTTCGCGATTGCGCTTGGGCTGGCTAACCCTGCTTCCCATGTCGAGCGGGCAGAGCGCGAAGTCCTTGATCGTATCCTGCCGCACATCGCCACCTTGGTTGGGCCTGCTGCCCGCCTGATCGACTGCGGGCCATTTACGGGTTTGCGGACCGCCCAAACTTTAGCGACATTGGAACGCCCAAAGGCGATTGTCTTGATGAATCGCGAGATCGACCCACGGGTCTTCGATACCCTGCAAGCGAAAGATACGACTGCAGAAATCAGCGTGGCACCGGCAAGTGCCAACCCGGCAAATTGGGACTTACCGGCGATCGGGTCAGGCACAACACTCGCCATCATCTCTGGCGGCGGATTGGGCTTTTTGACGGCGGAGGAGCGAAAGGAACTGTTTCACGGCGCTTCACTGACGCTGACAAGCGATGACTTCCTGCTGGTCACAATCGAATTAGCCCAAGATGCCGCAATGGTCGAAGCCGCCTATCAAGAATTTGGCCAATCTTTGGTGCGCACCTGCCTAACCCGTTTGGGTAAAAGCCATGGCTTTGAAGCCCGCGTTTTCCATCAAGCTGCCAGTCAACAGGTTCAGTTTGGGGCTGTGGCCCAGAAGGATGCCAGTATCCAGTGGCAAGATGCAGGCTGCGGCTTTAAGCTTGGCGACTGGCTGGCCATGGGTGCCGCACAGCAATTTACCACCGAAACGCTCGCCCACGAAGTTGCTGGTTTTGAGGTCCATCAGACGTGGCGCGCCAACGACGGGCGGATTGAAGTGATGCTGTTGAAGAAAAAATAGCATCGCTTTATTGTTCTGGTTATGTTCTGTTAAGGTACCCTGGTGCACGAAGGCTGCGATTCGCTTTACGGAACGAAAGACATGTCACTTCAAACGATCCTTCTGGGCATTGATCCCGGTCTCCAACGCACCGGCTGGGGCGTCATTGCGTGCGAAGGTGCCCGTATTTCATGGGTCGCCCATGGCGTGATCGCACCCGCCACAAAACTGCCTTTGACAGAGCGTTTGGGCGCGCTTGCCAGCGGCATCAAAGACGTGCTTGATTTCTACAACCCGACCGAAGCAGCGGTTGAAGAGGTGTTCATGGCGAAGAATGCGCAATCGGCTTTATTGCTCGGCCACGCCCGTGGCGCGACCCTGTCGGTTTTGGCGCAACACCATGTTGCCGTGACGGAGTATGCAACCCGCCATATCAAAAAGGCGCTAGTCGGAACTGGCGGGGCGGAGAAGGAGCAAGTGGCCTTCATGGTTCGCCGTCTCTTGCCGCAATCGGGGGCGGTTTCCGCCGATGCCGCCGATGCTTTGGCCGCCGCCATCTGCCATGCAGCAGAGCGGCGCAGCCCCAGCAACCACCTAATGGCTGCTAAAGGATGATAGGCTCGCTGAAAGGCATAGTGGCCGCAACGGGCGAAGATCGCGCTTTGATCGAAGTCGGGGGTGTGGGCTATTTGGTTTTTGCCGGAACACGGACGTTGTCGCGTCTCGGCCAAGGGGCTGCGGTCCATGTCTTCATCGAGACGCAAGTGCGCGAAGATTCATTGAAGCTTTATGGCTTTCTATCTGATGCTGAGCGGGCTTGGTTTGCCAAATTACAAGAGATTAGCGGTGTTGGGGCCAAAGTGGCGCTGTCGATTTTGGACGTTCTTTCGCCCAATCAATTAATGGAGGCCGCAGCCCTTGAAGATAAGGTCAGCATTGCGCGAGCCAACGGCGTCGGCCCAAAGCTTGCTGCCCGCATTGCTACCGAACTGAAAGGCCGCCCACCGCCAGCCAGTCTGATGGGGCAAACTGGAACCTCTGGCTTTAGCGAAGGCGGTGCGCCGCTTTCTGCCGAACCCCAAGCCCAGACCACACAGGTTCAAGAAGGCCCTGCTTTGGCCGACCGCTCGCAAGCCATTTCAGCCCTTCTCAACCTCGGCATTGCCCAGCCCGAGGCCTTGCGCGCTGTGGCCCAAGCCAGCCGCAGCCTTGGTGAGGAGGCTAGTGTGGGTGCGCTGGTGAAGGCGGCCTTGAAGGAGATTGGCCGATGAATCAGCCAGAAGATGGCCTCAGCGGGGAACGCCTGATCTCGTCGGAATTGCGCGTGGGCGACACGCTAGACCGCGCGCTGCGCCCCTCTGGCTTTGACGAATTTGTCGGCCAAACAGAACTTAAGGCCAATCTTGAAATCTTTGTCCGCGCCGCCAAAGGGCGCGGCGATGCCATGGATCATTTGTTGTTGTTTGGCCCACCGGGCTTGGGCAAAACAACTTTAGCCCAGATTACCGCCCGCGAATTGGGCGTAAACCTCAAGACGACATCGGGACCTGTGATCGCCAAGGCAGGCGATCTGGCGGCCCTCCTGACCAATCTTGAACCGCGAGATGTCCTGTTCATCGACGAGATTCACCGACTGTCCGCGGCGGTTGAAGAAATTCTCTACCCAGCGATGGAAGATTACGCCCTCGATCTCGTCATTGGCGAAGGCCCCTCCGCCCGATCAATCCGCATCGATTTGTCGCCCTTTACCTTGGTGGGCGCGACGACGAGGGCGGGCCTGCTGTCCACGCCGCTGCGCGACCGATTTGGCATCGTCTCCCGCCTCGATTTTTATAGCGTGGCCGATCTGGAAATGATCTTGCGGCGCGCGGCTGGAAAATTGGGTGCGCCATTGACACCAGATGGGGCGACTGAGATTGCGCGCCGCGCGCGTGGCACGCCCCGCATCGCGGTGCGCTTGTTGCGACGCGTCCGGGACTTTGCTGATGCCTTGAGCAGCCCCTTGGACGCCCAGACCGCCGCCCATGGCCTTGCCCGCCTCGACATTGATCCAGACGGCCTCGACATGCTCGACCGCCGCTATTTGCGGGCCTTGGTTGAGACTTATGGCGGGGGTCCCGTGGGCGTGGAGACCTTGGCGGCGGCCATCTCCGAAGCCCGCGACGGGGTGGAAGATGTCATTGAGCCCTATCTGATGCAGCAGGGCTTTATCATGCGCACGCCGCGTGGGCGGGTTGCTGCCGCCCGGGCCTACCAGCTCTTTGGCCTGCCGGAGCCAAAGGCACCACCGCAACCTGGCTTGTTTGACGATTCAGCGCGTTAGATCACCCCTGCGCCCTTGAGCGACGCAATCGTATCCTCATCATAGCCCAAAAGAGTGGCAAGAACTTCGGTGGTATGGCTGCCAAGCTCTGGCCCCGTCCAACGCACATTGCCTGGTGTGCCGGACAGCTTGGGGAAGACATTCGGCATGGGGAACGGCCCCAGTTCTGGATGTTCCACCGTCACAATCGCTTCGCGCGCAGCGAAATGGGGGTCGGCCAACATGTCGGGCGCGCGATAGATGCGGCCACACGGCACGCCATGGGCCTCGCAGACCGCCTCTAGTTCCACACAGGTCATGTTCAGGGTCCAAGCGCTGATCAAGGCATCGAGTTTTGCTTGGTTTTCGCCACGGGCGACATGGGTCAAAAAGCGCGGGTCATCGGCCAGTTCGGGCTGACCCATGGCTTCGGCCAAGCGCCGCCATACCGTGTCTTGATTGGCGGCAAGGATCAGCATGCCGTCGCTGGCTGGATAGATGTTCGATGGTGCGATTTTGGGCAAGAAAGAGCCTGTCCGTTCCCGGATATAGCCGCCAAAATGATAGTCAGGCACGAGGCTTTCCATCATGGCAAAGCAGGCCTCATAAATCGCCGAATCGACGATCTGGCCGCGCCCCGTAGTGCGTCTGTGTTCAAGGGCGGCCAAAGCCCCAATGGCGGCATAGGTGGCGGCCAGACTGTCGCCAATCGAGATCCCGGCCCGCGATGGCATCCGGTCAGGCTCGCCCATCACATAGCGCAGACCACCCATCGCCTCGCCAACACTGGCATAGCCTGCCTTGTGACTATTGGGCCCGGTCTGGCCATAGCCGGACACGCGAATCATGATGAGGCCAGGATTAAGGGCGGATAAAGCGTCATAGCCTAAGCCCCATTTTTCCAAAGTTCCGGGTCGGAAGTTCTCAAGGAGAAAGTCCGCCTCCTTGACCAAATCCTTCAAGACGGCTTGGCCAGCTTCCTTTCGCAAATCCAGCGTGATGCACTTTTTATTGCGAGCAACAATGGGGAACCAAACCCCATGGCCATCCTTTTTGACCGTGCCCCATTCGCGCAGAGGGTCGCCTTGGCCAGGGGGCTCAACCTTGATGACTTCGGCCCCGAGGTCGCCCAAGATTTGTCCGCAAAAGGGCCCGGCAAGCAGAACCCCTAATTCGATTACCCGCAAACCTTTGAGGGGGCCAGTTGCTTCCGACATGGGCTTCCTCACGCGACAGCGGTTTGGGGTGGAAAATTACCAGCCTTGGTGACCATGGACGGCAAAGGCTTGCCCATCACGTCCGTCAACCACAGCCCCGCTTCAATCATGGCATCCAGGTCAATGCCGGTGGCGACGCCAGATCGATGCAGCAAATAGAGTAAGTCCTCGGTCGGGATATTGCCGGTGGCCTTAGGCGCAAACGGGCAACCGCCCAGCCCGCCCAAACTGGAATCTAGGGTTACTGCCCCTGCCTCAAAAGCCGCCCACGCATTGGCGAGGCCTGTATTGCGGGTATTATGAAAATGCGCGCGAATGGGTATATCGCCGACCACGGCTTGGACGCGGCTTACCAAGGCCATAACCTGACGGGGCACTGCAACGCCAATCGTATCAGCAAGACCAATTTCGCGCGGGCCAGCTTTGGCCAAGGCCTCAGCCATGCCAACCACATGGTCAGGGTCTACCTCGCCCTCAAATGGGCAACCGAAGGCCGCAGAAATGGTGACTTGCCCGGAGCGGCCTGCCGCTTTGGCCATAGCAACAATCGCATTAGCCACTTGAATGCTTTCCGCGCTGGTTTGGCCTTGATTTCGCATCGCAAAGCTGTCGCTCGCCACGGCAACGGCACCCAATTCATGCACGCGCGTCAGAAGCGCTCGCTCTGCCCCGCGTTCATTCAGCACAAGGCCAATATAAGTCACCTGATCGGTATCGGGCAAAGCTTCCATCACGGCCTCTGCATCGGCCATCTGGGGGACACGGCGCGGATTAACAAAGCTTGCGGTCTCGATCCGGCGCACGCCTGCCGCAATCGCGGCTTGGATCAGCGCCACTTTTTGCTCAGTCGGCAGAATATCCGGCTCGTTTTGCAGCCCATCTCGCGCACCAACCTCAACAATTTCAACGCTATTCATCGACAAGACCTCATGGCGCATCATCTGGCTTAGGCCAACCAAACTAAGCCTAAGGATTGCTTAGGTCTATGGTTAGCTGTGCTGCTTGGGCAATCTGCCCGCATGGCCTAAGAGAAAAGGTATAAGGTCAAAGTGTTGCGCGAATAGCACCCGCGGTTCAATTCGTCGGTTTCGCGCACTCGCCCTACTTGCTTTTCACGACGAGAACGTGATTTTGAAGTCAATCGAAGGATACTTAGAGATCCGTCATCACTGAGGGGATAAAATGCGTCATCTTTTACTTGGGTCTGCTGCGGCGGCCACACTTTTCTTTGCCATGGGCACAAGCGCCTTTGCGCAAGCATCTACCGAAGCAAAAACCGATGAAGGCGCTGAAGTCATTATCGTGACGGCTCAAAAGCGCGTTCAAAACGTGCAAGAAGTGGCAGCTGCGGTTTCGGTCATCGGGGGCGAGCAAATCGCGCGTGCAGGTGGCTACAATATTGAAAGCGTGCAGACCCAAATCCCAACTCTGAACTTCCGTAAGGGCGGCACCAATCTGAACTCCTCGCTGTTCCTGCGCGGCGTCGGCACCATCAACTTCTCGATCGCAGCAGAGCCCAGCGTCGCTGTGGTCTTGGACGGCGTTGTTTTGGCACGTGCTGGTGAAGCTTTCGGCGACTTGTCCGACATTCAGCGCATCGAAGTGTTGCGCGGCCCACAAGGCACTTTGTTCGGCAAGAACTCCTCTGCCGGTGTGGTCAACATCATCTCGAACAGCCCAGGTCGCGTCCATAGCGGCGACATCCAACTGACCGCGAACGATGGCAATGAATACAAGCTGCGCGCCTCGGTCGACATGCCGTTCAGCGACAGCGTGCGTTCGCGCGTTACCGTGTTTGGTGGCTCCTATGATGGCAACATCACCAATCTGACCACCGGCGGCAAAATCAACGGCTATGAGCGTTATGGCGTTCGCGGCATTTTGGATATCGATGCCTCTGAAAGCCTGAAGGTGCGCTTGATCGGCGATTATCGCAAAGCAGACGACAATTGCTGCGGCGAAGTCATTGGCACGGCACCCTCCGGCGCAAACGGAGCTGCCCTTCTCTCGCTTCTGCCCGGCATCACTTTTGCCGGCGATGAAACCCGCGCCGTGCGCAACAATCTCGTCACCCGTACTGAAGAAGAATCTTGGGGCATTTCGGCCCAAGCCGATTGGGATGCGGGCGACTTTACCATCACCTCCATCACCGCTTACCGAGGCTGGGACAACCGGGAAGTCCGTGAAGGCGACTGGCTAGACCGTCCAGCCGCCTATGTCGGCAACGGCTTTGCCCAATTGCATGACGACGGCCCCCAGACGTCGACCACCTTCAGCCAAGAATTGCGCTTGACCTCGCCCGCAGGCAAGCCCTTGGAATATGTGGTTGGCGCTTATTTCGCCAATGCCGAAACCGAGCGTGACTTCCGTCGTGACGTGACCGTCTGCACCGCCTCGACCTTGGCCATCGACACCACGGGCCAGCGTCCGTGCTCGACCGCAACCGGTGTTTCCACCTTTGTGACCGCTTTCTCGAGCGCGAACTTTGGTTCTGAATCGCGTAACGTCGCTTTGTTCGCTGACGGCAGTTATAAGGCGACTGAGCGTCTGTCCATCGTCGCCGGCGTTCGTGTTACCCAAGACAAGTTGAGCTATTACCACAACCGAATCCCTTCCCCTGTGGGTGGTCTGCCTGGTTTGCGCAACGACACCAGCGGCTTTAAAGGCAATACCAAGGAAGATAATGTCTCGGGTAAATTGGGCCTGAAGTATCAAGCCACCGACGACATCAACTTCTATCTGACCCAGTCGCGCGGCTATAAGGGCCCCGCCTACAACGTCTTCTTCAACATGAATCCAACCGGGTTGAACGCGATTGCGCCAGAAACCGTGGATTCGACTGAAGGTGGCGTGAAAACGGCCTTTTTGGATAATCGCGTCATCGTAAACTTCGCCGTCTTCCGCGCCGTTTATGAAAACTTCCAAGCCAACAACTTCGACACTTTGAACGGCGTGGTCATCACGCGGTTGACCAATGCTGGTAATGTGTCGACCACGGGTCTTGAACTCGACTGGTTGATCCGCACCGATGGTGGCCTGACTATCAATGGCGGTTTGGCAGTCACCGATGCCCAGATCGAGGAATTCCGCGATGCCAACTTGGTTCTGTCGTCCGCCCGCCGTGGTGAACGCTTGGCCCTGTCGCCTCGCCTGAAGGCTTCCTTGGGCGCGAATTATGAGTGGGAGCCTGCTTCGATCCCCGGCATTATTCACTTGAATGGCCAGGTTTCTTACAGCAGCGACCAATTCTCGGACATTGGCGAAAACCCCTTGCTGCGCATTCCTGAGACCACCATCGTCGACGCGTCGATTGGTATCAGCGACAAGCAAGATCGCTATCGCTTGACCTTGAACATCAAAAACCTGACCGACGAGAAATATGCGTCACTGATCACGCCAGGCGGCCCAGGTGGCGCGTTGCGTTATCTGATCCCACGCGATGCAGACCGTTATGTCGGTTTGACCCTGCGCGCGAAGTTCGGGGGCTAATCCTATGACAGCGATTGCGGACAGGTTCTCGCGTCGCGGTCTCTTGGTAGCAGGGGCAGCTTCGGCTGCCCTTGCCGCCTGTGGCCAAGGCAGCGGTTCCACAGGCAAGGGCGTTAATCTCGCCTTTCAAAAAAATGGGGTCATGCTCGTGGCTCAAACGCGCGGCTCGCTGGTCGAACCCTTGAAAGCAGCTGGCATCACGCCGCTGAATTGGGTTGAGTTCCCGTCCGGCCCACCTCTTTTAGAAGCCATGGCTGTCGGCTCGGTTGATTTGGGCTTGACGGGCGACACCCCGCCGATTTTTGCCCAAGTCGCCAATGCGCCAATCAAATATGTCGCCCAAGTTCGCCTTTCAGGCAAAGCCGGTGGCATCATCACGCCTAAGAATTCCGCTATTAAGTCCTTGAAGGACCTGAAAGGCAAGAAACTCTGCTTCACGCGCGGTTCCTCCGCCCATAATAGTGCCGTGATTGCCTTGCAAAGCGTTGGCCTGACATTGGCCGATGTGGAGGCCGTCAATCTGGGCCCGGCAGACGCCGCCGCCGCCTTTGCCCAAGGGGGCATTGATGGCTGGGTAATTTGGGACCCCTATTACAGCCTTGCGATCCGCGATCAGGGCGCACGGGTTCTCTCAGGCCTCGACCAATTAGGCGGTGGCGCAAGCTTCCTCTTGGCGAATGCAAAGTTCGTCGAAGCCCGTCCGGAAGACTTGAAAGTGTTGTTGTCAGCCATCGCCAAAGAGGGTGACTGGTGCGCGGCCAACACCGATGCGGTTGCTGAAATCTCTGCCAAAGCCTCGGGCCTAGAGCTTGAGCTCCTCAAAGACACGATGAAGCGGACGGACTTCAAAGTAGAGCCCTTGACCGATGATGTGCTGGCCGCACAACAAGCAACGGTTGACCGCTTTGCACAATTGGGGATCATACCGAAGAAAGTTAGCATCAATGATGCCGCTTGGCGCGGCTGGACAGGGTAAAAGATGGCAGTAACGGCCTCCGAGGGTCCTTTTAGTCGGGCACTTCCCTGGTTGGTGCCTTTGGCACTGATCATTCTTTGGCAAGTCTCATCCAGCCTCGGCTGGCTGCCGCCCAATATTCTTCCCGCCCCAACTGCTGTGCTGGAAGCGGCTTGGACTAAGCTACAAGATGGCAGCCTCATCGACAATTTGGGGGTGAGTTTTGCCCGTGCCATGAGTGGCCTAATCATTGGTGGGGCGATCGGGTTTAGCCTGGGATTGCTCAACGGCCTTAGCAAAACGGGCGAAATGCTTTTGGACCCAACCTTGCAAATGATCCGTAACATCCCGCATTTGGCTCTGATCCCATTGGTCATCATCTGGTTTGGGATTGGCGAAAGCGCGCGTTTGTTCCTGGTGGCGCTGGGCGTATTTTTCCCGATCTATCTCAACACCTTGCATGGTGTGCGCAATGTCGACCCGCAATTGATCGAGATGGGCCGCATCTATGGCATGAATAACCGGACCTTATTCTTGAAGGTCATTCTGCCGGGCGCTTTGCCCTCCATTTTTGTGGGTCTGCGCTTTGCCTTGGGTGTCATGTGGTTGACACTGATCGTGGCAGAAACCATTGCGGCAAATTCTGGCATTGGTCATATGGCCATGGCCGCGCGCGAATTTATGCAGACAGATATCGTGGTCCTGTCCATCGTCATTTATGCGATTTTGGGCAAGCTGGCCGATAGCGCCACCCGCGCCTTAGAGCGCAAGTTCCTGGCGTGGAACCCAGCCTATGCGAAGGTCTAAACCATGAGCAGCCAACCAACCGGCGGGTCACGCGTTAGCCTCAAAGATGTGAAAAAGGCCTTCGGCAGCAATGTGGTCTTGCAAGGGATTGATCTGGAAATCCCTGCGGGCCAGTTTGTATCCATCGTGGGCAAGTCAGGCTGTGGTAAGTCCACGCTCCTGCGCCTGATGATTGGCCTCGACACGGTGACCAGCGGCGTTTTGGACGCCCCGGCGCTAAAAGAGCAAGCGGCCCGCATTGTGTTTCAAGAACCGCGTTTGCTGCCTTGGGCGAGTGTCAAGGACAATGTGGCCGTGGGCTTGGGCGAGGGCCAATCTGGCCAAGCCGCCGACCAACAAGCCGCAGCGATCCTAGAAGAAGTGGGCCTGAAAGGCCGTGAAGGCCTATGGCCATCCCAGCTTTCGGGCGGGATGCGGCAACGCGTGGCTTTAGCCCGCGCGCTGGTTTCACAACCAACTTTACTGGCCTTGGACGAACCCTTGGGCGCACTCGACGCCTTGACCCGCATCGATATGCAGGCGCTGCTGGAAGGGGTATGGCAAGACCTTGGCTTCACCGCTTTGATGGTCACCCATGATGTGGGCGAAGCGGTGGCGCTGGGTGACCGCGTGATCCTGATTGATCATGGTCAAGTGGTGTTGGATTTGGCCGTAGACCTACCCCGCCCCCGCAAACGCGGCACACCCGAATTTGCCGCCCTTGAAGGCCAAATCCTCGACAAATTGTTTGGCGATGATCCCCGCGCGCGGGAAGCCCATTAGCCCGGCTTCAGCCGCCGGCGATTTCGCTCATCTCAATCGCACGACCGGTTGCCGCCGAAAGCTCTGCCGCCGCACCCATGCGCACGGCTTGCAGGCCGTCTTGCGCGGTGACTTGCACCGATGCGCCATTCAAGATCGCATCAATCCAAGCCCGTTGTTGGTAGAAGGTCGCGCCGAAGTGCGACCCGGCCTCGAGAGCAACCGGATCGACATGGATGGTTTCCCGCGTCACTTGCTTGGGCTGCCGGAAGCCAACCCGTGGGCTCATCACCATTTCACCGGGTGGGATCAAAACGTCCAGGCGGGCCTTATCGCCCGTGGCCGAAATCTCTTCCTGATGTTCGGCCCCATCGGCAAACATGCACAGATCGAGCATGGCGCGCGTGCCATTGGCAAAATCTACCACCGTAAAGCTATTGTCGATGATGTCGGGCTTACGACCATCATAACGCTCGTCCTGATGGTTCACATCCATATTGCCCGAGCAATAGACGCGCGTTGGCTCTGACTGGATAATATGGCGCATCAGATCAAAGAAGTGGCAACATTTCTCCACCATCGTCCCGCCGGTATTGGCCGAGAAACGGTTCCAATCATTGACCTTTTGCAGGAAGGGGAAGCGGTGCTCACGGATCGACACCATGACCAGACGGCCAACATCCCCGCGGTGCACGCGGGTCACAAATTCCGTCGCAGGCGGCATGAAGCGATATTCCATCCCAACCCAGAACACGCCCTTATAGGCCTCAGCTTGGTCGCGGATGCGGGCGGCGTCCTCGGCAGTGGTACATAAGGGCTTTTCGCACAAGACATGTACGCCACTTTTGAACACGGGCTGCAAAACATCATGGTGGGTGAAGTTTGGTGAGGCGATCACCACAGCATCGACAAGGCCTGCGGCCAAAAGCTCATCACCGGTCTTAAAGGTTGCAACCTTCTCGCCAGCGGGGCCCAACATGCCTTTACCCAAAGCCAGCATGTGATCGGTGGGGTCAGCCAATGCCGTAATCTCAACTTCCGGCATCAGCTTGAGATTATTGATGTGCTCATAGCCCATCATGCCCGTGCCGATGACACCAACCCGTATTTTGCCGCCCATGACCTCTCCCCGAAGCTGCTTTGACTCGTTATAAGACATCATAAGCATAATGGCGGGCGATACACGCCCTCTTGGCAGTATGAGGAAATAATCATGGCCCGTAATCCCGTTGAAGTCAGTTGGTTTTCCGCCCTGTGCGATGATGATTACGAGTTTTTGGGCCAATCAGAGCCTGCTTTGCAGTCGAGTTGGGAACATTGTCGCAATATCGCACTGACTGCCGAGAAAAATGGGTTTGATAACATCCTGCTGCCATCGGGCTATCAGCTGGGTATCGACAACACAGTGTTTGCTGCAGGCATTGCTGGGCTGACCAGCCGAATGCGTCTTTTGCTGGCGATTCGCGTCGGGGAGATGTGGCCGCCACAGATCGTGCGGCAATTAGCCACGCTCGACCGGATGATGCAGGGCCGTCTGGCGGTGAACTTCATTTCCTCTGAAATGCCGGGCGAGACCATGGGTTCCGCCCCCCGTTATGCCCGCACATTAGAGGCGATGGAAATCCTGCGTGCCTGGATGAATGGCGAGACCGTCAAGCATCAAGGTGAGTTCTACCAGTTTGACTTGGCCCCACCGCGCATCACTACACAATCAGGCAAGTCGCCTTATTTCTATTTCGGTGGCCTGTCGGAAGATGCCCGTGAAGTCGCAGCCAAGGCCGCCGATGTCTACCTGATGTGGCCCGATACGTTGGCCAATTCCAAGGCCGTCTTGGACGATATGAATGCGCGGGCTGCCAAATACGGCCGGACATTGAAGCACGGCTTCCGAGTCCATGTCGTGGTGCGCGAGACCGAAGCCGAAGCGCGCGAAGCCGCCAATCGTTTGCTGAGCAAATTAGACGCCGCAACAGGTGATGCCATCCGCGCCAAGTCTTTGGATGCAACCTCTGTTGGCGTGCGCCGTCAAGCCGAACTGCGCGAAGCGGCCAGCGCCAATGATGGCTATGTGGAAGATAATCTGTGGACTGGCATTGGTCGCGCCCGCTCGGGCTGTGGGGCTGCGATTGTCGGCGACCCAGATCAGGTGCTCGCCAAGATCAATGCCTATCGCGACGTCGGCTTTGATGCCTTCATCTTGTCCGGCTATCCCCACGCGACCGAGTGCGACCTGTTTGGCCGCTACGTTCTGCCAAAGCTCGACCACGGCCTTTTGACGATTTAGGCCTCAAAGGGAAATGGTCGCGCTGAGCCGATCGGCCAGCGCGGCCGAACCTCCAACATAAACCGTGTGGGTGCCAGGCTCTATCCGCCAGCAGTGGGTCTGGGTGTCGCGATAGCGCAAATCCTCGGCATCTACCTCAAAGCGGATGACTTTGGTTTGGCCGGGCTCCAATGCAACCCGGGAAAAGGCCTTCAGGACCTTGGCAGGGCGTTCGACCACATGACCTGGAAAGCCAACATAGAGTTGGGCGATCTCTTCCCCGGCCCGCTCACCCAAATTGGTGATGCTGACTTGGGCTTGAAAGCCCCGCTTTGTCCGCCGCAGGCTTAAAGCACGATACCCAAAGCAGGTATAGGACAGGCCATGGCCAAAGCCATAACGTGGCTCAATTTGTTCGCGCGCGAACTTGGTATAGCCATGCCAATAATCATAGACGATGGCGTCGGCATCCTTATCAAAGAAGGGGTAATGGGCCGGGTCTTTCGCTACCGTGAAAGGCAGTTTTCCCGAAGGGGCCACTTCGCCCAACACCAGTTGCGCCAAGGCCGTGCCGCCTTCCATGCCAGAATAGAAACTTTGCAAGATCGCGCTGGCTTGGCTTTGCCAACCCTCCACCAGCACGGCAGAACCCGCGACAAGGACGACAAGGACGGGCCGACCCGTTGCACAGGCGGCTTCGATCAAAGCGATCTGATCAGCGGGCAGGGATAGATTGGTGCGATCTCCGCCGCGGGCTTCTTCAGCGCTGGGCTCGTTAGCTGCGGCTGGCTTAGGTGCGGGCAAGACGTCACTGGCCACACCAAGGGTCATGTCTTCAGGAATATATTCCCCCTCTTGGCGTGCGGTATAGCCTGCCACAACGATGATGGCGTCAGCATCTGCGGCATTGGCGACCGCGGCTACCACGTCAGTTTCATCGCCTGTGACAATCTCGGTCGCTTCACCCAACGCAATCTGTAGACCTTGGAGCGCGGTGACGACATAGGGTGGACGAACGCGGCTGGAGCCAAAGTCGCCCGTATTCTCCTTATTCGCCAGTTGGCCCAGCACGGCGAGCTTTTTCAGCTTTTTCCGATCCAGCGGGAGCATGGAGTCATTCTTCAAAAGCACCGCTGCCTTCAACGCCGCCTCCAGCGCCAATGCGATATGAGCAGGCTGTGCCACCATATCAAGGCTATAGTCCGGCAAGGGGTCTTCGGCGCACGCAAAGCGGTATTGGGTCGACAGAATGCGGCGGCATGCCTGATCGATCACTTGGGGCTCAACTTGGCCTGCCTCCACCGCAGCCAACAAATGCTTGCCAAAGACCAAGGGCTCGGGATTTTCGATGTCGAGACCCGCAGAGGCCGCATAGACATGGCGCAAGCCCATGACCCAATCGGAATGCACAAAGCCCTCAAAGCCCCATTCGACACGCAAAATGTCAGTCAGCAGGGCTTTGCTCTGCCCGCAGAAGCTGCCGTTCATTTGGTTATAAGCGCTCATCACCGTGGCGCAGCCTGCGTCCAAAATAGTTTTGAAATGCGGTAGATAGACTTCATGCAAGGCGCGCTCATCGATTTGGACATCGACTTTGAAGCGCGCATTCTCCATCGAGTTCAGCGCGAAATGTTTGACGGTGGCAATCACATTGTGGGTTTGGAGGCCGATGGCTAGGGCCGCACCCATCTGCCCCAAATGACACGGATCTTCGCCGTAGGTTTCCTGCGCCCTACCCCAGGCCGGATGGCGCAAAAGATTGACACACACCGCGCCAGACAAGGTGCAGTCTTGGGCGCGAATTTCAATCGACATCGCCTCGCCAATGCGCCGCTCCAGATCGACATCAAAGGTCGCACCGCGCGCCATGGTGCAGGGGAAGCAGGTGGAATTGCCGCGAGCGACCCCACGAGGACCATCGGTGAAATAGAGCGGCGGCACGTTGAGCCGCTCCACTCCACTGCCTGCCGGATAGGGGTTCGCGCCCCAATGCCGACCGCTTTCGGCAAAGAGCTTAAAGAAGCCCTTGCCTGACATCATGCGCACTTTCTCCGCCAAAGTAGCTTCGGCCAGAATCCGATCCACCCGCTCTGCCACTTGGTCCGATGTAAGGCCTTTGGTTGGAGAGAGGTCGGTCATGACATGCCTTTCGGATCTATCCGCGAGAGTTTGCTTGCAGGACAGCTGCAAGATTTCCGGCCCAATGGTCTAGATCGGCTTTGGCTTGATCCAAAGTCCAACCCTTCACCAACAGGATCGCGACGCGAATGTTACGCCCTCCTTGCTCTAAGGCAACAGCGGCTTGCTCTTCCCCGCAGCCTGTTAGCTCCACAATCATGGCTTTGGCCCGGGCCAGAAGCTTTCGGTTGGAGATCTGCATCGCCACCATCCGCCCTTCATAAACAAAGCCCAAGCGGATCATAATGGCGGTGGAGAGAACATTGAGTGCGATCTTCTGCGCTGTTCCGGCCTTCATGCGGGTAGAACCGGCAATCACTTCGGCCCCGGTCTCAATCAGAATGCCAATCTCAGCAGCGTCGCACAAAGGAGCAGGAAGTTTATTGGCAAGGCCAATGGTCAAGGCCCCTTCCTCCCGCGCGGCCTCAATTACCCCGATTGTATAAGGTGTAGAGCCGCTAGCGGCCAAACCAATGACAACATCGCTGGCGGTTAGCTTTAAGGCGCGGGCCTCTTCCACACCCTTGGCATGATCATCCTCCGCCCCTTCAACCGCTTGCATAAAAGCCATCTGCCCGCCGGCCATTAGGAAGATCATGCGCTCCTTCGGCCAGCCATAGGTGGGGCCCAGCTCGACCCCGTCCTGCACGCCAATCCGGCCAGAGGTGCCAGCACCAGCATAAATCAGGCGACCGTTTCGCCCCAATCGGGCTGCCGCTTCATCGGCTGCATGGGCAAGCTGGGCCGAGACTGCGGCAACCGCCGCTGCCGCTTGGCTTTGATTGGTAATCATTTCAGCGACAGCGTCGCCCGTGGGCCATTCAGCAATATGGAGATAGGCTTTTAATGCGGCTTCCGTCATGGCCTTAATCGCGCCCCTTGGCTCAAACTATAGCTTGCCCGCGACCAAATAGACCACAAAGAGCAAATCAGAACATAGCATGGTACGCCACAGGCACACCGCTTAAACTGGTTACTGCCTTAAAGAAGTTGAACAAATTAGCCAATCACAGAATCGCGCGCGTCCAAAAAGTTTCAGGCCTTGCTGACATTGACAGCCACCCCCAAGTGAGGGCGAGATAGAAACAAGCTACGGCTTAAAGCCAAAGGACCTGATGCGTGATGACCCACTATGCCAAAACAGTGATTGACTTGATTGGAGGGACACCGCTGGTCCGTCTGCGCGCGGCAAGTGAGGCGACAGGCTGTGAAATTCTGGGCAAGGCCGAGTTTTTAAACCCCGGTCAATCGGTAAAAGACCGAGCGGCACTAGGCATTATTCGTGATGCTGAAGCCAGCGGCGCCTTAAAGCCCGGCGGGCTGATTGTTGAGGGCACTGCTGGAAATACGGGCATTGGCTTGTCTATGGTGGCCAATGCTTTGGGCTATCGCTGCATCATCGTCATGCCACGCACGCAATCGCAAGAGAAGAAGGATGCGGTGAAACTGTTTGGCGCTGAACTCGTCGAAGTCGATGCCGTGGCCTTTTCCCACCCTGACCATTACACCAAAGTATCTAGGCGTATTGCTGAAGAACAAGGCGGCCTTTGGGCCAATCAGTTTGACAATCTTGCCAATCGCCGCGCACATGAGGAAACCACCGGCCCAGAAATCTGGGAGCAGACCGAGGGCAAAATTGATGGCTTTATCTGTTCGGTCGGCTCCGGCGGGACCTTGGGCGGCATCAGCCGCGCGCTGAAAGCCCGCAACCCAAACATCGCCATCGGTATCGCCGATCCGGGCGGGGCTGCGCTCTATCATTGGTACAAGGATGGTGAGTTGAAGGCGACGGGCACATCGATCACCGAGGGGATTGGCCAAGGCCGTGTAACCGCAAATCTGGAAGATGTGCTGGTCGATTATGCCTATCGCGTCGAGGACGAGGAATGGCTCCCGGTCTTGTTTGATCTGGTCAAGAATGAGGGCTTAACCATTGGCGGATCTGCGGCCCTGAATGTTGTGGGTGCGATGCGCTTGGCCAAGGACTTGGGACCAGGCAAAACGATCGTCACCATTTTGTGTGACTATGCCAGCCGCTATCAGAGCAAATTGTTCAACCGCGATTTCCTGACTTCCAAAGGTCTTCCAGTGGCAGATTGGCTGTGAGTACGGGCT
This sequence comes from Aquidulcibacter paucihalophilus, assembly GCF_002105465.1. GTDB lineage: Bacteria > Pseudomonadota > Alphaproteobacteria > Caulobacterales > Aquidulcibacteraceae > Aquidulcibacter > Aquidulcibacter paucihalophilus. Next base: position 9,622 of record NZ_NCSQ01000166.1, on the reverse strand, counting down.
TTAACCCCCATTTTTCGGACCTGCCGACCACAATTTTCGAAGTGATGTCGGGTCTGGCCCGCACGCATGATGCCATCAATCTGGGCCAAGGTTTCCCCGACAGCCAAGGCCCAGAAGCGCTGCGACGTTTAGCCTGCGAGGGGCTGATGACCGGCAGCAATCAATATCCCCCCATGCTGGGGATTCCAGCGCTTCGGGCAGCGGTGGCAGAGCATTACGCCGCCCATCAGGGTTTGGCACTGAGCGCTGAGCAGGTGGTTGTTACCTCGGGCGCAACGGAGGCCTTGGCGGCAAACTTTCTGGCGCTTCTGTCCCCCGGCGATGAGGTGATCGTGCTTGACCCAGCCTATGACGCCTATCGCCCCTTGATCGCACGGGCTGGCGCCATCCCGCGCACCGTCACGCTGCAGCCGCCGCATTGGCATCTCGATTTGGCCGAGATTGAAGCGACCATCACGGCAAAGACCCGCGCCATTGTCCTCAATAATCCCATGAACCCGACCGGGCGAAGCTTTAGCCACGCAGAACTTATGGGCCTTGGGAAACTCTGCCACGACCATGATCTGATCGCCATCTGTGACGAAGTGTGGGAGCATGTACGCCTGACCGATCAGCCACACCGATCGCTGCTGGGCCTGCCCGGCATGGCGGACCGCACGGTTAAGATCGGCTCAGCGGGTAAGATGTTTGGCGTGACAGGCTGGAAAGTGGGCTTTGTTTGTGCCGCCCCTGAGATTGCCAAGGTGATTGGCAAAGCCCATCAATTTCTGACCTTCACCACGCCACCCCATCTACAAGGCGCGGTGGCGCAAGGGCTTGGCTGGGATAAAGCCTGGTTTGAAGAGCAAGCCCTAGGCTATCAAGCCGCGTATCAGAATTTGCGTCAGGGGCTGTCGGATCAGGGTTTTTGCGTGCTCGACAGTGCGGCAACCTATTTCATGTGCCTTGACCTACAACAATCCGGCATTGATCGACCCGCGCTTGATTTCTGTTTTGAAGCCGTAAAGACCTATGGCGTTGCCGCAATTCCGCTGCAGAGCTTGTACGAAAAGCCCGAGGAAGCCCCACCCATCATCCGCCTCTGTTTTGCCAAGCAAGAGACGGTTCTGCGGGAAGCGATTGGCAGGCTGGCCAAAGCGCGACAAGCGATGCGGACCTGACATGTCGATTTTTCCGGCACCTCTGTTCAATAGTATCTCTAACGGCTGTTTGCAGCTTGCATTCATCGCTAGGATAAACCCAGATGCTTATAGATAACTTTCAACGAAGCCAGCCTTGGAGCGCTTTTTGTGATTGAGTTCATCAGCCATCATTGGCACGACATCTGGCCGTTCATCGCGGTCGGCTTTGTCGCGCAATTGGTGGATGGGGCTTTAGGCATGGCCTTTGGCGTGATCACCAGCACCTTATTGGTCAGTGTCATGGGCATGCCGCCGGCCAAAGCATCGTCGACGGTCCATATTGTTGAGGTCTTTACCACGGCCGCTTCAGCCGTAAGCCATACGATCCACCGCAATGTAAATTGGAAGCTTTTCGCAACACTGGTTATCCCCGGCATGATTGGCGGGATTACTGGGGCCTACCTCTTGGCCAATATTCATGCGGACACCGCACGGCCCTATGTGATGGCCTATTTGGCCTGTATCGGCGTCTATCTGCTCTGGCGCGGTTGGCGCATGACAAAGGGCCAACCCCATCGGACAGCCAAATATGCCGGACCCCTCGGTTTGGTTGGTGGCTTTTTGGACGCGGTCGGTGGCGGCGGGTGGGGGCCAGTGGTGACTTCCAACCTATTGGTTCAGGGGACAGAGCCGCGCATGACGATCGGAACCGTCAATACGGCAGAATTCTTCCTCACCACGGTTATTTCAGCCACCTTTATCGCCACCTTGGGCTGGGAAGCCTTTACGCTGGCTACCGTCGGCCTGATCATTGGCGGCCTGATGGCAGCCCCCTTCGGGGCGATTTTGGCCAAGCGGGTCCCCGCCAAACAATTGTTGTATCTGGTCGGCACGGTCTTGACTGTAACGAGCCTATTTTCTCTGTCCAAAGCTTTGGGTCTGGTCTAAGCGCCACAACCTAGAGCGCGAGCCGCATGATCCGCTCATCATCGAGTGTATTGCCGACTTTGAAGTGATAGGCACCAATAATTTCAAAGCCATATTTGGTGTAGAGGCGCTTGGCGCGCTCATTCTGTGACCACACCCCGAGATAAAGGGCAGGGGCCGGTTTTTCGCGCGCCCAATCGATCGCCATGTCCATCAATCTGTGAGCCAGACCCGTGCCCTTTTGGGTTTCATCGAGATAAAGGCGATAAAGCTCCAAGGCGTCAGGCTCAGGGGCCTCTACAGGCAGGGTCAAAGGTCCACAATCGAGGAAGGCAACCAGATCATCGCCGTGATAAACCACGGTCATAGCCCTGACGGGATCGCGAATATCTTGCAAGGTCCGCTCCAAGCTATAGCGGGCGGCCATGAAAAATTCTTTGTCTTCTGGTGGATAGAGGTGGCCAAAGGTGGCGAGAAATGTCTTGGCACCAAAGGCTGCTAAAGCTTCTGCGTCGGCGTCTTCAGCCAATCGAATATGCAGCTCGCCGATCATGATTGTGCTCTCGCAGCCTTTTCATCTAGGCCCGATGTGCCACGGCGGGCTTCTAGAATGGCGGCGACATCGGCCCCGGTTACCCCCCGTGCGAGGAGACCTACACTTAAGTGATAGAGAAGATCAGCAGCTTCCTTAGCGATTTCCTCTGCCGTGCCGCCAGCAATGGCCAAAGCGGTTTCAACACCTTCTTCGCCTAGCTTCTTGCCACATAAGACTGGACCGCCTTGCAGCAGTTTCGCGGTATAGCTTTGGCCTGGATCGGCTTTGGCTTTTTCAGCTACATCCGCCAACAGCTGGTCTAAGGCGTGGCCTAAGGTTTCACTCATCGCAGGTTTCCTTGGATCGGTTGCCGCACTTTGGCACCGGCTGCAGCCAAAGCTGCCCGCGCCTCGGCCAATGTATGGGTTCGGAAGTGAAAAATCGATGCTGCCAGAACGGCATTGGCATGGCCTTGCGTGATGCCAGCGACGAGATCGCCCAAATTGCCAACCCCACCCGAAGCGATCACGGGCACCGAGACGCGATCGGCTATGGCGCGCGTCAGGGCCAAATCATAGCCCGACCTGGTGCCATCCTTATCCATGGAGGTGACCAAAAGCTCCCCCGCACCACGGTCAACGACGTCCTTGGCAAAGGCCAATGCATCTAGGCCGGTTGGATTGCGGCCACCATGGGTGAAGATTTCCCAACGTTCTGGGCCTGTTTGCTTGGCGTCAATGGCGACCACGACACATTGGGCCCCAAAGCGGCGCGCGGCAGCAGTCACTAAGTTCGGGTCTTTGACGGCGGATGTATTGATCGCGACCTTATCGGCCCCCGCGAGCAGAAGTGCGCGGAAATCGTCAGTCGTGCGCACACCGCCCCCAACCGTCAAAGGCGTAAAGCAGACTTCTGCCGTGCGACGGACGACGTCTAAAAGCGTACCCCGGCCTTCATGACTGGCCGAGATATCGAGAAAGCAAATTTCGTCTGCCCCCTCGGCGTCGTAAAATTGGGCTTGTTCGACCGGATCGCCCGCATCGCGTAGCCCTTCAAACTGGACGCCTTTAACAACGCGGCCGTCCTTCACATCCAAGCAAGGTATGATGCGAACTTTTAGGCTCATGCCGCAGCCATTAAGGCTTCGACCGGGTCGATCAGGCCATCATACAACGCCCGGCCCAAAATCGCCCCCGCTACTGGCGTACCCGGACGGACTTTGAGGGCGGCAATATCCTGCACCCCTGCCAAGCCGCCAGACGCGATGACATCCATGGCGACCGCATCAGCAATCGCACCGGTGAAGTCGATGTTAATCCCAGTCTTGGTGCCGTCGCGCCCGACATCGGTAACGATCAAGGCGGCCACGCCTGCATCTTCAAACTGGCGGGCGAGGTCTAGCGCCGCCAAATTCGTTGTCTCCACCCACCCTTCAACCGCGACCATGCCGTCAATGGCATCAATGCCTACCGCCACCTGGCCCGGAAAGGCTTTGGCGGCTTCGCGCACGAACTGGGGTTGTTTGGCGGCAATCGTGCCTAGAATGACGCGGGTAACGCCCATGGAAAGGGTCTTCTCAATCGCTTTCAAGTCGCGAATACCGCCGCCCACTTGCATGGGCAGGCTTGTCCGGGCGCGAATGGCGGCAATGGCGTCGAGATTTGCCCCGGCTCCCTTTAGGGCACCATCCAAATCCACAATATGCAAATAGCCAAAGCCCATGGCTTCAAAGCTTGCCGCGCGTGCCGCTGGATCGGTGTCAAACACCGTCATTTGCGCAAAGTCGCCCTTATAGAGGCGCACGGCCTGTCCGTCTTTCAAGTCAATTGCGGGATACAGGATCATTGCTTTAGCCACTCTTCCAAAAGGGCGAGGCCGGCCCTTTGGCTTTTTTCGGGGTGAAATTGCACGCCCATCACATTGTCCTTCTGGACGGCGGCGGCAAACCGATCCGCCCCATAAGTGCACCAAGCTGCGACATCGCCTGCATGCGCCGCGCGAAACGCAAAGGAATGGACGAAATAGACATCTTGCGCGCCGCCCCACGCCTTCTCCAACACCGCACTGCCGGTGGGCTCAGCCGTGTTCCAGCCCATATGGGGGACCTTCAACTCTGCCGCGCCCGGTTCAATGACCGACGTTTTTCCGCCAATCCAACCAAGGCCGGGAGTTGAACCAAACTCAATACCCACATCGGCGAGCAGTTGCATGCCGACACAAATCCCAAGGAAGGCCGCACCCTCTTCGCGCACGCGGGTCTCTAAAGCTTCGCGCAGACCATCGACGGCATCCAGATTGGCCGCGCAATCGGCAAAGGCACCCACACCGGGCAAAACGATCTGATCGGCCCTAGCGATACGATCGGGGTCTCTTGTCACACAGACATCGCGCGCTCCTGCTGCAACCAACGCCTTCTCCGCGGAACGAAGATTGCCAGAGCCATAGTCAATTAAGGTAAGCATTTCCGTGCCTTAAAGGACGCCCTTTGTGGAGGCGACCGCCCCATTCAAACGGGGATCAATTTCAATCGCGACCCGCAGGGCGCGCGCGAGGGCTTTATAACAGCTCTCGATAATATGGTGCGTATTCTGCCCATAGAGGTTTTCGACATGCAGACACACGCCCCCATTGCCTGCAAAGGCATGGAACCATTCCTTGAACAATTCAGTGTCCATCTCGCCGACCTTTGGCCGCTCAAAATGCACATTCCAGACCAAATAGGGCCGGTTGGCCAAATCAAGGGAAGCGCGCGACAAGGTCTCGTCCATCGGGATATAGGCATGGCCAAAGCGGCGAATGCCGGCAAAGTCACCCAAAGCGCTCTTGAGTGCTTGGCCCATCACAATGCCGGTGTCCTCGACCGTGTGGTGCATATCGATATGCAGGTCGCCCTTGGTCTCAACCGTCAGATCAATCAGCGCATGCTTAGCAAAGCTTTCCAGCATATGGTCAAAAAAGCCAATTCCAGTCGAAACCTTGGCAATGCCCGTCCCGTCCAAATTCATGGTGACCGAGATTTGCGTTTCTTTCGTATTGCGCTGAATGGTAGCCGTTCGCACGATGAGATCTTTCCGCTGATGGTCTAGGTGAACCCGCCATAAATTGGCGCGAACGGCCCCCTCTTAGCGCTTTGGGAAGACAAAGGAAACCAGCGATCGTGCTGGTTACAGTGTGCATCTGCGGCCTGCGGGTTAAGGCCACGTCAACCTAATGTGTGCAAACAGGATAAGGTGTTCTGGGAACTGATTGGCTCTGTCGCCGAATCCCGAACTTTTGGGCGCAAAGTTTAGTGAAAGACTGGCTGGAAAACATCCTAAAGACGCTCGCCGGGAAGCTTACTTTGGCTTTCCTTGGCTTGATGAGTCTTGTGATGCTGGGCATGATCGTCATGCTAAGCTTTACAATTGGTCGTGGACCAGCCCTAGCTTGGGCCATTGGCGGGTCGACTTTGTCAGCGGTGCTGGCGACTGCGGCCTTCTATGCCTTTGTGACGCGGATTACCGATCCGTTGCGCGACCTGACCGAATTTGCCCAACAGACCAATCTAAAGCGCCTGGGCGTTCGCCTCGATATTCGCTCTGGCGATGAGCTTGAGATTCTGGCTCGTGCCTTAAACCGTATGATGCAGCGCTTGGATGCTTCCATGAAGCGTATCCAGCAATTGGCTTTTGTAGACACCATCACCGAGCTGCCCAACCGAGACCGCTTCCGCCAAGAAACCGATGAGGCCGCCAAATCCAATGCGGCAAATAATCTGGTAGGGGCTGTCATCTCCATCGACGTCGACAAATTTATCCGCGTGCAAGAAACGCTCGGCCAGATTGCGGGCGAGGAATTATTGGGCCTTGTGGCGGAACGACTTTCGGCGGCCGTGCGGGCGTCCGACCGGATTGTACGCCTGCAGACCTGTATTGCCCGACCTGCGCTGCTTGCGCGGACGGGAATTTCAGAATTTGCCGTGTTGATCCCCGATATTGATGACCCGACCCAAGCCGGCCGCTTTGCGCAATTGGTTGCTGCGGGCTTGCGCCAGCACTTTGAACTGGGTGGCCACCGCATCGTGCTTGGGGCCTGCGCGGGTATCGCGATCTTCCCGCAAGATGGCGAGACAGGCGAAGAAGTTTTGCGCTCTGCCGATCTAGCCCTCAGCCATGCCCGCAACGGCGGTCGCAACCGCAGCGTGTTCTTCACCCGCAAGATGAACCAGCGCGCGTTGGAAAAGCTGGTCTTGGAGAATGAAATTCGTGCGGGGATCGAGCAAGGCCAGTTCATGGCCTATTTCCAGCCGAAAGTGGACTTGGGCACCGGCCGCATTCATGGCTGCGAAGCCTTGGTGCGCTGGAACCATCCGACCCAAGGCATGGTGTCGCCCACCAAATTTATCACCGCCGCAGAAGAAACTGGTCTGATCGCACCTTTGGGCGATTACATCATGCGCGATGCCGCAAAAAAGGCGGCCGCTTGGCTGCGCCGGGGCATTGCCCTTCGCGTCGCGGTCAATGTGTCGGCCATGCAGTTTAATGACGACAACTTCACAGCCAAGGTGCAAAGTATTTTGGCCGAGACGGGCCTACCCGCCTCGCTGTTTGAGTTGGAGATCACCGAATCTATCGCCATGAGCAATCCAGACCGGGTGATCCGCCTGCTGGAACCCTTGCGCGATAAGGGCGTGCGAATTGCCATTGATGACTTTGGGACAGGCCACTCCAACTTGGCTGCGCTTACCCGTATGCCGTTTGACGTGTTTAAAATCGACCAAAGCTTTATCCGCGCTTTGGGCAAGGACCGCAATGCGCCGACCATGATTGAGACCATCATCGCGATGGCTGGCGGTCTGAATTATGAGACGGTTGCCGAAGGGGTTGAAACCCAAGAACAAGCGGCCTTCTTGAAGAAACGCGGCGCGACTTTAGGCCAAGGCTATCTCTTTGGCTCGCCCATGTCTGCTGACCAATTTGAAGCCCACGCCCGCAATTGGGCGGCCCGGGCCGATGGCTTGAGCCCTGCACCCACCATCGAGGGACTGCGCCGTACCAGCTAAGAGGGCGGCGCGCGCCTTGAAGTCAGCCCGCACAGACGCCATTACATAGGCATGAGCGATTTTGAACGTCCCGCCGCCGACTGGCGCGGCACAACGATTTTGGCAGTGCGCAAAGGCGGCAAAGTGGTCGTCGTGGGCGACGGGCAAGTCTCGGTTGGCAATACAGTTATGAAGCATGGGGCGCGCAAGGTTAGAACCTTGGCAGGCGGCACCGTGTTGACGGGCTTTGCCGGGGCGACAGCTGACGCCTTCACCTTGTTTGAGCGCCTCGAAGCCAAGCTGGAGCGCTTTCCCAACCAATTGCTGCGCGCCTGCGTGGAACTGGCGAAGGATTGGCGAACCGACCGCTATTTGCGCCGCTTAGAAGCCATGCTGATCTGCGCCGACAAACATGGCACCTATGTGCTGACCGGCACAGGTGATGTGCTGGAACCCGACCATGCGGTCGCGGCCATCGGCTCGGGTGGGGGCTACGCTTTGGCCGCTGCTCGCGCCCTTTATGAGCAAGACCTCGACGCTGAAACCATCGCCCGTAAAGCCATGGCGATTGCTGCCGATATTTGTGTCTATACCAATGGCAATCTGACCCTAGAACAATTGGCGACTGTAGAATGACTGACCTTTCCCCCCGTGAAATTGTTTCCGAGCTTGACCGCCATGTGATTGGCCAGTCTGATGCCAAGCGCGCAGTGGCCATCGCGCTACGCAATCGTTGGCGGCGGAAACGCTTGCCGGAAAAGCTGCGCGAAGAAACGACACCCAAAAATATTTTGATGATCGGGCCCACGGGCGTCGGCAAGACCGAGATTGCCCGTCGTCTAGCCAAGCTGGCCGGCGCACCCTTTGTAAAGGTCGAAGCCACCAAGTTTACCGAAGTCGGCTATGTCGGCCGTGACGTGGATCAGATCATCCGAGATCTGGTGGAGGCAGCCATTCATCTGGTGCGCGACCGCCGCCGCAAAGATGTGCGCGCCAAAGCCGAAGCCATGGCAGAAGACCGGGTTCTGGACGCCCTTGTCGGTACCGAGGCGAGCCAAGGCACGCGCGAAGCATTCCGCAAAAAACTACGCGGCGGTCTCTTGGCCGACAAAGAGATCGAGCTTGATTTTGACGTGAGCTCTCCTGCCGCCTCGATGATGGAATTTCCTGGCGCCCCTGGCGGTATGATTGATCTGGGCACCATGCTGCAGAACTTGTCTGGCACCAAGAAGCGCACGCGCAAAACCACCGTGGCCGAAGCCTATGAGCCTTTGGTGACCGAAGAAAGCGACAAGCTTTTGGACAAGGATTCCATCACGCAAGAAGCCTTGCTTCTGGCCGAGACCGAAGGCGTAGTCTTTATCGATGAGGTCGACAAGATTTGCGCACGTGCAGAGCGTCAAGGGGCCGATGTCAGCCGCGAAGGCGTGCAGCGCGATCTCTTGCCGCTNTCGGCGCTTTGAAGACAGACTTCATTCTGTTCATCGCCTCGGGTGCCTTCCATGTGGCCAAGCCGTCCGATCTATTGCCCGAACTGCAAGGCCGCTTGCCCATCCGGGTAGAGTTGCAAGCCCTGAGCCGCGATGATTTCCGCCGCATTCTGACAGAGCCTGAATCCAGCCTTGTAAAGCAATATGTTGGCCTGATGGGTACCGAAGGCGTGACGCTTTCCTTCACCGAAGAAGCCGTCGATGCCATTGCCGATGTGGCCGTGGCGGTAAATACCAGCGTGGAAAATATTGGTGCCCGCCGCCTACACACCGTGCTGGAACGCGTTCTGGACGACATCAGCTTCCACGCCACCGACCGTGGCGGCGAAACCATTGAGATCACGGGCGCTTATGTGCGTGAAAAAGTCGACGGCCTGTCGAAAAACACCGATCTGAGCCGGTTTGTGTTGTAGGTTTGGGTTTAACCGAACTTAATTAAATTTTTTAATTTCAATGATTTATTGACCTTACAAGGTAGTTATATTTTGTCTACTAGGCCGTGTGGACAAAGTGGATTCCCAAATCAGTT
>NZ_NCSQ01000169.1 GCF_002105465.1 Aquidulcibacter paucihalophilus | reverse complement strand
TTTCTTGGTGACTGTAAGCCCTCACCCCCTACCCCTCTCCCTGTNGGAAACCTTGTTTCACCAAAATGGATGATCGAGGATGGCCGCGACATCTGGGTCGTCAAGTGCGCAGCTTTGCTGCGTCGCAAGCGATCCGTTTTCGAAGAAAACGGACACTTGACTACCCCGATGTCGCAAGAACAATTGAGGTTGCGGTTGGGTGACCAGAAGGGTCACCAAAACGCTTCTAGATAAAAAGCATTCCAAGCAATGCCATCCCCGCCGGAACGAAGTGGCGTGCAGGCACCGCCGCGAGATTGCGGCACAAGGGTCGAGACTCGGTTTCGCCGTCCAAGTTAACAACATTCAGGCTTGAGCCCGCTTACTGCGCGGCCTTGCCCGCCTCAACCGCGATCAGATTATCGTCGCTATTGCGGTCGATCCGCTTCACATAGGGGTCGATGCCAATAAAGCTGGGCTCAGAGGTCGCAGGTAAAGTGAAGACCACTTGTTGGCGGCCGCTACGGATCGTGCGGCGTTCAAAGGCCAAGACATTGGCTTTAGTAAAGGCCTTATCTTCCGGCTTTTGGTTAAAGACGCCTACTTCCCACGCGTCAGACATAGGGGCCTCGGTCTCTTTGCCCTCGCCATCGGCATAGAGCTTTTTGGCCTCTATGGTTGCTGTCACCTGCCACCGTCCATCGGGAAGTTTGACCTTTGTTGCGCTAGAAACCTTGGCATCATAAAGCGTGATCTTCTCGAACAAGTCGGTGATGAGCTGTTGCTTGATCGGGTCTGGCCCCACCTCTTCGCGCAGGAACGCAATGAATTGGGCGCTGGTCGGATAAGGCGCGGGCTTGAAGGCAAATTGGGCGATCATCTTGCGGATGGCCGCATTGACGGGAGCCTCGCCCACCTCATTGCGCAAGAAATACATCACCAAAGCCCCCTTATTATAATGGATATAGCCTTGGTTCTCGACCCGATTGAGCGGCAATTCCTCGACTACTTCACTGCCGCGGGCGCTCAAATAGGAATCAAGCTCGTTTTTCAGGAATTGGCGGACATGTTCGGGACCCAACATGTCTTCCATCACCAGTAGCGCGCCATATTGCGCGAAGCTCTCAGACAACATGGTTGAGCCTTGCTTGTCGCCACCAACAAATTGGTGGGCAAACCATTGGTGCGCGATTTCATGTGCCGTCACAAAGGTGACGAGGTCGATTTTCTTAGGATCGCGATTGGCTTGCAGCCAGCCGATGTCCTCGCTGAACGGCACCGTATTGGCAAAGGATTGGGCAAAGGTTTCATAGGCTGGAAATTCCAAAATGCGGAATTGACGGAATTGATAGGGCGAGAAACGCTCTGAGAAGAGGACGAGCGAGCGATGGGCCGCTTTCTCCATTCTGTCCAAATTCGCGGTATGTTTCGGGTGATGATAGAGCTCGACCGAGACAGGCTTGCCTGCCACCAAGACTTGCGACCGCTTCACACCATAGCGCGCGGATTGGATCGAGAAGAAGTGGTGAATGGGTGCCTCGGTCACAAAGCGACGGGTGATCCTTCCATCCTTTTTGATCTCAGAGACCTGATAACCCGGCGCGATGGGGATTTGATCATCGTCCGTGCTAACGGTGATATCTGCATTCACCCAATGGCTATCGGGCCGCAAATAATGATGCGCATCGCCCTTGGGGTCTTCAAGCTTGTAAGGGCGGCGGTCGGGATCGAGGCCATATTTGCGCCGCTTAGACCGATCGGTCAACCAATTGCCACGTGAGACGCCCAAAACGGGAGTTAGCTCGAAATTATTGAGAAAGGTGCCATTGGCGATGAGGCGGCTTTGACCTCTGTTATTGGTAAAGCCCTTGCGTCCATAGACCGTTTCAAAGGTCACAACGCGCTTTTCGCCCGGTGCCATGGGCGTCTCAAATCGATAGAGGGTGGTGCCATAGTCTGGCCACGCCTTTTCAACCACGACGCCGGGGATTGTTAGGCTTGCCCGCTCCACCGTCGACTTTTCAGGTAGGACGGCGATCATGCGGGTAAGCGGCGCCCCGGTTTGGTTCTCGATGACATAGCTGCCGGTGACGTCGGCTTGGCGATCCTTCGGGCGCAAATTGACGGTGAGTTTTACATCCGTAATCTTTGGGCCTGGCATCTCTTCATATTGGGCGAGCGCCTTTTCAGCTTTGGCGAGGCTTTCTTCGCCAGCGACGCTGGATTGATACAAATTGAGCACATTGGTGTTGTAGAAAATCCAGCCGCCAAGACCTGCAAAGGCTGCCACCGCCGAGGCGAGTACCAAGCCGGTCGCGCCTATCATGCGGCGGGGGAAACGGCGGATACGTGGCATCAGTCGGGTTTCTGCGCCGCGTCGCCAGAGGCCATAGGCCAAGACCACCAAGACCACGCAGAAGGCACCCCAATAAAGGTCGAACCAAGTTTTGCCGATCCAGAAGTGTGCCATGCCGTTAAAGGCACTCAAAGGCGTAGCAGGGCTGCCGCCGAAATTATAGAGATTGTGCTGGAAGCCCATGCTGGCCAAGGTGATGGAGGCCACAAGATAGACGACCAGACACCCCCAACCGACATATTTGTTTGGGGAAAGGGCCTGCAAAAAGACGGCGAGAATGGCGAGTTGCAATCCTGAAACCGTGCTGGGCACAATCCACCACAGGAGATAGCCCATGGGCTCAAGGCCTGCATAACCCTTGAACAGCTGAACGCCCATCCCCGCAAGCATGCCGACAATATTGGTCGCCAAAAGGACCAAGAAAATCGCCAAGACTTTTGGAAGCACAAAGGCCCAATCGCTGACCGGGGTGGAATCGATAATCTCTGCCATGCGTCGCTCACGGTCACGCCACACCAGATCGCCCGCGTAAAAGCCTGCAATAATAATGGGGATGATCGAGAAGGAGCTCTGGAGCGCGACGACCATCAAACGTGTGACAGGCTCAATCGCGGTTCCTCGCACTTCGTCAGCAAAGAGAAGCGCGCCCATGGAGTTAAAGAGGCCCAAGACCAAGAGCACAAAAAAGGCTGGGCTGAAGAGGACAGCCTTCACATCAAAAGCGGTCCGTGCCCAAAGTTGCGCTGTGCGGACTTGACCTGTCAGGACAGGTGCGATGACCGGGGCTGTGGCGACAATCGGCGCTGCAACCGCTTTACCTGCTTTCGCGGCCTTATCCGCCTTTACGCCTTTACCGCCCGGGCGATAGAGGAAGAACGACAAGCCCAAAAAGGCTAAGGCGACCGAAAGCCAGATGGCGCGGTTCTGCAGGAAGATGCCGACCAATTCTGGCAATCGCGTGTTGCGGTCGGCCGCGGTCCAATATTCGGTTTGGCGGAATAAGGCGCGAACCCCCGTTGGGTCGGCGAGGCCCGCGACATCCTTCAGCTCAGGCTTGTCGAACAAGACGCCCGTGGTGACCCAGGCAATCAAGATCGCGATGAGTGCCAGATAGGCCCCCATCATCGATCGTGTCGCGGTTGCAAAAGCAAACAACATGGAGCCAAACACAAACAGCATCGGCAAAGCGATGATGAAATAAGCAAAGGCATAATGGCTGAGGACCAAGGGGCCGACCTTCTCCTGATCCAGCCACGGCATGAAGGAGCCGATCAGGATTGCCAAAGGTACCGACAGATAGCCCACAGCGGCCGCCATCCAAGACCCGGCAAAGCGGCCGTAAAGATAGGCGCCTTTGCCCAAGCGCGTCGCGCGCAGGATCGGGCCATAACCGGTCTCATCATCGCGGGTGACGGCGTTGGCCACAAAGGCTGTGACGGCAAACAAGGCGAAAATGCCCATCACCATGACGGTTTGGTTGATGGCAAATGGCGAATTGATATTGGTATTGCCCGTGCCACCAATTTGGATTTCATCCACGGTGACAGCCCCGAAAGTCAGCAAGAAAAAGAGGGTAAAGCTGACCCAGAGGACCGGGTTACGGAGTTGATAGCCGAACTCAAAGCCAGCCACGGACAGAAATTGGCGCAAGGATTTCATGATGAAGGCCCCAATCTCAAGCGGCAGCGCGCATGGCAGCTAGGGTTGAGAAATAGACATCTTCCAATCCGCCCTCGACCGAGACAAAGCCAGCCTCGGGTTCTTGATCGGCCAAGACGTGAATGACGGTTTGGCCCCCAAAGAGGCGCGAGGAAATCACGTGCATGCGCGCTTGATACTCAGCTAAGGCTGCCCGCGCGATGGTCTTGCGCCAGACCCTGCCCGATAAGGCCTGGGTTAAGTCCTTTGGTGCCCCTTCAGCTACAATCCGACCGCCGGCCAAGATGGCCATGGCCGGACAAAGGTCGGCGACATCTTCCACAATATGGGTGGACAAGATCACCACCACTTCATCCCCGATTGCCGCGAGCAGGTTCAAGAAGCGATTGCGCTCCTCTGGGTCGAGGCCCGCGGTTGGCTCATCCACGATGATGAGTTTAGGGGCACCAATCAGGGCTTGGGCGATGCCAAAACGTTGGCGCATCCCACCCGAAAACCCGGCGATGGCCTTGTTACGAACCTGCCAGAGATTGACCTGATTCAAGAGCCCTTCAACGACTTCCTTGCGCTCCTTCGCGCCAGCAAAGCCCTTTAGAATGGCCATATGATTCAGCATGTCCTTGGCGGTCACCCGCGGATAGACGCCAAAATCTTGCGGCAAATAGCCCAAAGTCTCGCGCAAGAGTTCTGGCTGTTGCAGCACGTCAATCTTGCCAAATTCAATCGCGCCCGATGTGGGCGTCTGCAAGGTCGCAATGGTGCGCATCAGGGTGGATTTGCCGGCACCATTGGGCCCCAAAAGGCCGTACATGCCCGGAGTAATGGTCAAATTGATGTTATCAAGCGCTTTCACGCCATTGCTATACACATGCGTCAGGCCGGAAATCTTAAGCATCTTGGTCCCCCGTTTTAACGAAGGGTAACGCGCCAATTTTCGGGCGGCAATGGCCCCAAACCATTAAATTATCTTCACAAACCTTTCGGAAGAAACGGAATTCCAGACAACACCTCTTAGAGCGGCTGTCGCCATAAAGCCTTCAAGGGGGTAGCAAAAAGGGCCCAAGCCTTTCCGCTTGAGCCCAGTTTGAAGGAGATGAGTAGGAGTGTTCGGTTTAGCGGAACAGCGACAGAGCCGCCTGCGACGAGCTATTGGCAATCGACAGCGCCTGAATGCCCAACTGAGACTTGGTTTGCAGAGCCTGCAGCTTCGCGCTTTCCTTGGCGAGGTCAGCGTCAGCAATCGCGCCAATCCCGTTGTTCAAGGCATCTTGCAGTTTGCCGATGAAGGTGCGGTGCACTTCCAAACGCTTGGCGCCAGCACCCCAGGTTGCCAACTGGGTGCCCAAGTTGGTGATCGAGGCGTTGACCAAGCCCAAAGCGGTGGCTGAGGTTGTGTTGTCAGTCAGAACGCTACCGGCTGCAACCGTCACGACCGTGCCACCCAAAGCCAAGCTGGCCCCGTTGACGGTGATGGTGTTACCACCTGCTGCATCACCCAAGGCGACGGCGTTGTTTGGTGTGCCGGCAATCATGTTCGCGCCATCGAAGACGGCGTTGGCAATGACGCTGGTGATTTGGTCACGAAGCTGCGCAAAGTCTGCGGCCAAGGCGGCTTGCGCGGAGGCGGAGTTACCGGCTTGGGTCCCGGCCAAAGCCTTGCCCTTCATCTCGTTGAGAAGTTCCATAATGCTTTCACCAGCTGCAATGCCGGTGTCGAGGATGGAGGCAGCACGGTCAGTGGATTCACGGACGCGGTCATAGGCACCAACGTCAGAGCGCATCTTGTTGGCAATTGCCCAGATCGCACCATTATCTTTTGCAGAAGCGACCTTCAAACCCGTCGAAATGGCGTTTTGGGTTCTGTCGAGGTCGGAATTGGTCTTATTCAAAGTTTGAAGCGCGACCATAGCGCCTTGGTTTGTGTTTACGCTGAGCATTTCTAGCCCCTCATCCATACTGGTTTTTCCCCGCTACGAGCGAGGCGTATTCGTTTTGAATACCTGACCAGACTAAAATCGAGTTCTGAATCCGACGTTGAGAAACGTGGTAAACAAAATGCTACCGATAAAGAAAATACCGTATTGTTGAGTAATGAACATAGTTGATAAGTTGCTAGCTCCTTTAAATAGGCACCATAGCAATAAGGATAATGCTATGACTCTTTTTGAGTATTTATAGTTTATTTGCCTGCCCTCAAGGCCGGCCAAAGCCAAGAAAAGGGCTCCGAAAGAAGACCCAAAAAAATTTTCAAACGCGGCTGCGATTCTGGCAGATAAGCCTACTTTTTCTTTCCCGGATGCCGCTAATCGGGTCCCAATGCCAGCTTGAAGCGCGCATGGGCCTTAACCTCGCAGAGGCTGCGGCCACAATTTTTGGGATTGCTTTTAGTGTTTGCGGACGAATTCCGCCCGCAGAACCAGACCCCGAATGCCGTCGTGCTTACAGTCAATTTCCTGCGCGTCGCCCGTTAACCGAATAGAGCGAATGATCGTGCCGCGACGCAAGGTTTGGCCCGCCCCTTTTACGTCCAGATCCTTGACCAAAACCACCGCGTCGCCATCCTGCAACACATTGCCAACCGCATCGCGCACCACCACAACGCTTTCAGCTTGCGTGCGTGCCGCAAGGTCTGATGCCGGCATCCATTCCCCGCTGGCTTCATCATAGACATAGTCATCGTCGCTGGCGGTCATGGTGGGGTTCCTAGTTTATCGCTTGGGCCTGATTGACATAATGCAATTCAGAAGACAAGTTTCAAAATTAGTAACTGATGTTTCAAACATCAAAAAGGAAATTCGATGCTGACTTCTGCCCAACTGAAGGCGGCCCGTGCCCTCTTAGGACTCGACCAAGCTGATCTGGCACTCGCAGCGGGGGTATCCTTACCCACCATCCAGCGCATGGAGGCAAGTGAAGGCATTGTGCGGGCACAAGTCGATAGCTTGATGAAAGTTTTGGACGCACTCGATCGTTTGGGCGTTGAGGTCATGGGTCCGGGGCAAGCAAGCAACGCGCGTGGCAGGGGGGTACGTCTAAAAGATGCCTAAGACCGCGCCAGACCCCAGCCGCAGCTTTAAACCAAAGCTGATCAGTGTTCTGAAGGAAGGCTATAGCTTGCAGGCTTTTGGCAAGGACGCTTTGGCGGGGGCAACTGTGGCAGTGGTTGCTTTGCCCTTATCCATGGCCATCGCCATTGCATGCGGCTTACCGCCGGAGACGGGCTTGATCACAGCCGTTGTGGGCGGCCTGATTGTTTCGGCAACGGGCGGCAGCCGCTATCAAATCGGTGGCCCAGCAGGGGCCTTTATTGTGCCCGTAGCAGGAACCTTCCTAGCCCACGGGCTTAGGGGCCTGATCACAGCGACTTTTCTAGCGGGCATTTTCTTACTCCTTGCCGGAGCGCTCCGCTTGGGCCGATTTGTTCGCCTGATACCCAAATCAGTCGTATTAGGCTTTTCCGCAGGGATTGCGATCATCATCGCCGCCAGTCAATTACATGATTTCCTTGGGCTGAAGATTGTCCATGAGCCGGCAGACCTCACCGGGAAAATCGGCGCGCTTTATGCTGCCCGGGGCAGTTTCAACCCGGCCGCCTGCGCGCTTGCGCTCCTAACCAAGGCGATCATTTTAGGGGTACGCCGCTGGCAACCCGCCTTCCCCGGCATGTTGCTCGCCATTGTCCTCACCAGTTTTATGACCGCGCAGTTTCACCTGCCGGTTGAGACCTTGGGCGATCGATTTGGGGCTTTGGCAGGCATGTGGCCGCCCCCTAGCCTGCCCCAGCTTGATCCCGCTTTCATCCTCAAACTCTTGCCTTCGGCGGCGTCCTTTGCCTTGTTAGGGGCTATTGAGTCGCTGCTTTCAGCCACGGTGGCCGACTCCATGGGTGGGCGGCAGCATCGACCAGACGCCGAACTGGTTGCCCAAGGCTTGGCCAATATGGGGGCCGCCCTATTTGGCGGGTTCTGCGTCACGGGTACCATTGCCCGCACCGCAACCAACATCCGCGCCGGGGCCCATGGGCCAATTGCAGGCATACTCCATGCTGGCTTTGTGCTGATCGCCTTCTTAGCCCTGATGCCGCTGGCAGCCCATATTCCCTTTGCCGCATTAGCGGGGGTCCTTATGGTGGTGGCTTGGGGGATGATTGAACGCCATGAGATTGCAAACGTCGCCAGATCGTCCTTCCACCAGGCCGCAGCCATGCTGATCACGTTGCTTGTGGTCGCTTGGTTTGATTTAACAGCCGGCATTGCCGCTGGCTGTGCCCTCATGGGTGTGAGCACTTGGGTGGAAAAATCCGGCATGATGAAACGATGAGGGTGGGGGTTTAGGACCTTTGGGGCCGCTCACCTCATGCCCCAATCGGATCTGAATGTGATCCACGCGACTGCTCCCACACCAGTTTCACAGCTAAGCCGCCCAAATCAGATGTCTGGAGCGCGACGGCACCACCACTCGCCGCAATGAGGTCAGCTGTAATGGCTAAGCCTAAACCCTGAGTACCACTGGCCTGATCAAGACGCACGCCGCGCTGTTGGGCGTGCTGGCGATAATCTTCTGACAGACCGGGGCCATCATCCTCGACCATCAAAGCCTGATGCCCACCGGCCACCTCAGCCCTTACCCGAATGGTGCTTTTGGCATGGCGGCTGGCATTGTCGAGGAGCGCACCAACAACCTCAAAGGCCGCATCTTCTCCCAGTGGGATGGAGAAATCGTCCGGTATCTCGGTCAAAAAGCGCAGGTCCAAGCCGGCTGGGGTGCGCCCAACCACGCTGATTAAGCGGGTTACGACAGGAAGGACTGGGCAGTTTCCTGTGCCCTGCTCCCGCGTTTGCGCCCGGGCAAGTTCGGCTTGAACGGCTATATTGAGAACCGTGAGGCTTTCTTGCAGGCCAGACTTAGCCGCCGGATCGGTTACCTCGGTGACCTGCATTTTCAGGGCGGTCAACGGTGTCTTTAGGGCATGTGCTAAATCACGTGCCCGCTCACGCGCGCGCGTCATATCGCCGCTACGTGCATCGGCAAGATCATTGATTGCTTCAATCAGTGGCTGGACTTCGTCGGGATGGTCTTTGACTTCAAGACGCGCTTCTGAGTCAGATTTCAAGCCGGCCAAGCGAACCCGCACCAAGGCTAAAGGAATCAAGCCTTGGGTTACCTGCACCACAGATGCCAAGGTCAAGATCGACCACAGCACCAAGAGAAATAGTCCAAGTTCACGCGCGAAATCCCTCCGGGCAATGGTAATGGCCTGATGGTCCAGACCGACCTCGACGACAAGCTCGGGGCCCGTCGCATCTGGGCGAATGGTGCGGGCTACGCGGATCATGCTTGGTTCGAACGGCCCGCTGGTGGTTGCACTTTCCCAATTTTTCGGCGACGCTTTTGGCCAAACAGGCCAACTTCCATCCCAAAGAGAGCGGGACTTAGCCGTGCCAGCGGGCCCCTCCACATGCCAGTAAAGCCCGCTCGCAGGACGGGTGAAGCGGGGATCATAGGGGCCTTGTGTTACGACAGGCGCGGTTTGCTCGTTTAAGGAAAGCCCAGCAACCAAAGCCTCGCCATAACGGACCAACTCTCCCGTCACTTGTCGCTCTGTATGACGCTCAAACAGTAGTGACAGCGCGACCCATGATAAGCCAAGCGCCAAGGCATTCCACAAAGCAGCCAGTGCGAATAGGCGAAGCTTAAGGCTGTTGCGCTTCATGACGGATCAGCGAGCCCACGCAGCACATAGCCAAAGCCACGGCGCGTCTCGATGGTCTCAGCACCAATCTTGCGGCGCAAGCGAGCGACCAAAGCCTCTACTGCATTGGCGTCCAACATGTCGGTGCCGTGTAAATGTTCGCCCAATTCGCCAGCCGACAGGGGCCGCCCGCCTGCGTTGGCGAGCAAGTCCAATAGCCGAAATTCCAGTGGCGATAGGCGCACAGGTGCCCCGTCATAGGTCGCGGTTGCGCGGAACAAATCAAGGCTGAGACGACCTGCCTGGATCACATTGCCGGTACGTCCAGCCGCTCGGCGGATGAGACCACGCAACCGGGCAATCAATTCTGGTGGCTCAAACGGTTTGGCCAAATAATCATCAGCACCGGCCTCAATCCCCGCGACTTTTTCTGCCCAAGACCCGCGTGCCGAGAGAATGATGACCGGCATTGAACGTCCGCTTTGTCGCCAGTCCCTTAGGACGGATAAGCCGTCCAAACGCGGGAGACCGAGATCAAGGATCACGGCGTCAAAATCCTCATCATGGCCCAAGGTGCAGGCCTTCTCGCCATCGGCACAGGCCTCCACCAAAAAGCCTGCTGCTTCGAGGCTCAGTCTCAGCGCCATGCTGATTACGGGATCATCTTCAACCAACAACAGGCGCATCAATCGGCCTCCTGCTTGAGGATTTGGCCGGTCCCGGCATCAATCTCGAGCTCGATAACCCGACCGGAAGCGGCGAGGATCTTGAACTCATAAATGTCTTTGCCATGCTCTTCTTCAAGGTCCACCCGCACCACTTCGCCTGGCACTGCGGCCAATGCGATTGCTTGAACCTTTAAAAATGGCAAATTGGTAGAGGCGGGTTTGATCGGGCCGGTATCCTGACGCGGTGCCATCCCATGTGGCGCAGCCTCTGCCCGTTCATCACTTTGGGCTGGGGCTTGGCCGCAAGCGGTAAGCAGAAGGAGTAGAATCAGGCAAGGGGCGCACAGCGGCTTCATGGACAGACTGTGTAATGGAACGGGGCTGACATCAAGCTGACGGCTAGCTGACGCAAACCAGCGGCAGGCCGTCAGGAAGGCCCGGCTAAAGTCTCCCCATCAACAACCCCCTGGAGGAGAATTCACATGGCCCTTTCAACCCCAATTCGCATCGCCCTTGGCCTCGGTGTCGCCACACTCGCGCTTGCCGGCTTTGCGCTCGCCTCGGGTCAATTGTCGCCGACAAAGGCCAATGCTGGCCCAACATCTTTGACCAATCAAATCACCAACCACGTCGACGATCAGGAGGACGATGACCGCGGCGACCGCCACGAAAGTCGCACGGAGACCCGCGTCATTGACGCACGGACTGGCCAAGTCTTGACCGAAGATATCCGCCACAGCAAATACCGCTCTGACGATGCACACGACGATGATGAGCGGCAGGATCGCACGGATGATCATGGCGGTCGTGACCATGACTGACCGTCCTGCACCTGTCACCGAAGCCGCTTGTGAACCAGAAGCTACCAACCCATGGGTTAAGGTATGGGACCCCTTGGTTCGCATCGGCCATTGGCTGTTGCTGGTCGCGATTGCTACGGCTCTCATCACCCGCGGCGAACCTGAAACCCTACATCAAGCAGCTGGGTATTTCGTTGCGGGTTATGTGGTGTTTCGCCTGTTTTGGGGGATCTCTGGGCCAACCCATGCACGGTTTGAAAACTTCCTAGCTTCGCCTCTGGCGGCCATTCGGTATCTAACCCATTTGGTGACCGGTAAAGGCACGCGCCATATCGGCCACTCCCCCCCGGGTGGCCTGATGGTGATTGCGCTTCTTGTGGTCATGAGTTTGACTGCGGGGACGGGCATGGCGATGGAGAACCGCACACCAGTGCCCACGGCCTTGGAAAGCCTGCTACAAGGTGAAGCGCGTGCGGGCGGCGATGACGATGACAGCCCATGGGAGGAGGTGCATGAGGCCAGCGCCAATCTCCTGCTCGGCTTGGTGTTCTTCCACTTGGGCGGCGTGCTTTTGGCCTCTTTCGGTCATCGCGAAAACTTGGTCCGCGCCATGGTGGACGGGAAGAAGCGGGCGGCGTGAAATCGCCCGCTTCTGCCAGATGTGCTGGCGGCTCCCGACGGCATCACGCTCCAGCGCTCACACGATTTGAAAGTCGACCTGCTGGGCTGGAACCGCCTGACCATCGGGGGTCACCAAGGCAATTTGAAGCATCTGGCCAGTCCGGCGATCGGTGAGCCGGACTGGGGAAGGACCGGTTTGCAGGTGACGCTCGCCCCATTGCATCAAAGCGATCAGGGTTAAGGCCAGATCTTGGCCCATCGGGCTCAATTGATACGCATAGCGAACCCGGTCGCGCCCTTGTCGATAAGGTGTTTTCACCAGAAGGCCTGCACCAACGAGGGCCTTCAAGCGGGTGCTTAAAATGCCACGCGGAATGGAAAGGTCCGCGCGTAAATCATCAAAGCGCGACACGCCATAAAAAGCCTCACGCAGGATCAAAAGGGTCCAACGATCTCCCAAAAGCTCGGTCGCCAAAGCCATGCCACAGGCATCGCGCGCCACAGGGGCAGATCGGACGGGGGGTTCAGAGGGGTAAGTTTCCGGCGTTGACATCAGGGACTGAGTAGGACATTTTTAGCTAAGTTCAAACTAAAGACTCAGGAGCCTTGAACGTGCGCTTACTTCCCCCGCTTCCCGATCCACATCGATTTGGCGGTCCTGGATGGGTGGAACGCTCAGGCGGGGTCATGAATCTGCCCGAATGCGCGCGCGGCCTTGCCATTGCCAGCCAGCAGCAGGTGGCCAACATCTGGCAGCGCCTAACGCCCCGCTTGGCACGCGTGGGAGATGTAAGTGACCTGCCGCCCGTCCCTGATAGCCGACTGGTGCGTCTGGCCGAGGAAGCCGCCCTTTCCCAAAGCCCAGAACTCTTAAACCACGGCTATCGCTCTGCCCTTTTCGGGCGGGCGTTAGCCCATATCGACAAGGTGAAGATTGATCCTGAATTGCTGCATCTGTGTGGGATATTGCACGATGTTGGGCTGATGGAGGACGTCGCGGGCGAGGATTTTACGCTGCGCAGCGCCAAAACGGCCCGCGCCTGTGCGCATGAGGCTGGCGAACCAGCGGCCACGGGCGAGCATCTCCACGATGCGCTGATTGTCCATACCAGCGTCGGCATCAAGCCGGATCGCGACGGTGCCTTGGGGTGTTACACCCAATATGGCGCGATGGTTGACTTAACCGGTTTACGCCTCTCCCACTTGCCGCGCCCCTTTGTCTATGAGGTGCTGGCGCGGCATCCGCGCGGTGCATTTAAGCGGGAAATCTTGCGGCGTCTCGAACTGGAAGCGAAAGCTGTGAAAGGCGGCCGCTTTGATTTTGCGATCCAAGTTGGTTTCCCATTGGCCGTGAGGGCCGCCCCTTTTAAAGGTTAAGCGCGAAGCTATCGACACCGATTGCCCCTCGCTTTCTGGTTCGGAGTTTCTCTGAAAGCGCGCTAGGGTCTGAGGCCTTGGGTTGAGAAGTTTCTCCTGCATCCGGATGTGACCTGAGACGCCAAACCGATCCAGGATCACTCACGATCAGGCCCCCCGGCGAGGTCCGCGTTCTCGGCCTTACTTCGGCGTGGATGACATCGTGGGGGTGTGGGGAGCGCGGGACCAAGGCTGCACAGGCAAAGGATACCGAAGTTTATAGATCACCCATCGATTTCTTAAGCCCTTGGCGGCCACCAAAAATGCCAACACAAACGCCCACCTGTTGTCGTGGTGTGGAGCACGAAGTCCCCTTCGCCACGTGCAAGTCTCTCAAGACAGGCAATCAAATCTGCAGAACTTGTTGCCCCAATCGTCAGGTGCAAATGATTGCCCTGCGCAACCAGTTCAAGCCCGGATACATCGGATGAATAGGCCACGCGAAGCTTATCAAACTGGCGATCACAGGCTTGATTGTATCCAACCCCATAGAGGAGAGGCTCCGAGACCAATTCCAGAGGCGAAGTACGGTAAGCAGCATCATCGCTGCGCAAAAAGTCGATCCATGTGATAAAGGCTTCAGCGCCGGCTCGATCAGCCGAGACATGCCAGCCCCGCCAGCCTTCTTTTGGCTCGCGATATTGCCACATCCAAATCTTTCCCAAAAATGGCGGAGGGGGTTTCCAAGTCTGCACGCCAACCTCCTTTGTCTTTGGACGCCGTGCACGCGCACGTGCCTATGCGTGAACGCAGGCTACGGCTAGGTAAGGACATTTCTCTCTCGGTCAAGCGTGGGCAAGCCCCCGGAGTGCCGTGGAGTGATCCCACTGACTCACTTCGGCTCATGGATGCCGCAGGGCGATAGCCAAGTCTGTGGTAAAAAGCCCCACCCTGTCTCCAAAAAGTATATCCTTCATGTGGAAATCGGTTGCATAAATCTGTGTTCGCTTTCAAATCTGATTTCAGAAAGCGGTGACAAGCTGCGTCAGCCTTGCACACGCAAAAGGAGATGATTTGTGGCAGAAGATGGCCCCTTGAAGATGGCCGATGTGGCGCGCTTGGCAAAGGTGTCTATGTCGACGGTGTCGCGGGCGCTGGCAGATAATCCCTTGATCCCAGAAGACCGGCGGCGGGAAATTCAGCGTATCGCAGCCGAGGCTGGTTATGTCATCAATCAATCGGCGCGTTCGCTCCGCATGCGGAAAACCCAAACGATTGGCGTTGTTTTCCCATTGGGCCATGACGTTGGCCAATTAATCTCTGACCCCTTCTTTATTGAGATGTTTGGCCGCTTGGCCGATGAAATCACAACCCGCGGCTATCAAGTCCTGTTATGCCGGGTGACCGATACGTCAGACGGGTGGCTCAACCGGATCATCCAATCGCATCGCCAAGATGGTTTGGTGATTGTCGGCCAATCCGACCAACATGAAGCCCTGAATCATGCAGCAGCGTCCTACCATCCGCTGGTAGTATGGGGCGGGCATTTGAGTGGGCAGGTCTATTGTTCGGTGGGGACCGACAATATTGGCGGGGCGCGCCGGGCCGTGGATCATTTGTTGGCGCTGGGTCGCAAACGCATTGCCTTTTTGGGCATGTTGGAACTGCCGGAAATTAGTTTACGCTATGAAGGCTATATGCGGGCCCTGCGCGCGGCGGGGATTGAGCACGACCCTGCCTTGGTGATCCCCGCCCATTTCTCGTTTGAGACCGCCTATGAGGCCGCCCGCGAACTGATTGAAAGCGGCACGCCCTTTGACGCGATTTTCGCCACGTCTGACATTATCGCGCTGGCCGCCATCCAAGCCCTTGCCGCGGCGGGGATTGATGTGCCGGGGCAAGTCAGTGTCGTGGGCTTTGACGACATCGCCATCGCGGCCCAATCAACCCCACCCTTGACCAGTGTGCAACAAGACCTCGCCAAGGGGGCCAGAACCATCGTCGACCTTTTGTTTAAGCGCATGGCCGGCGAAGACGCACCATCGGCAACCCTCCTACCCAAACTGGTCGTGCGCAAATCCTGCGGCGGCTAGAACGACTGGGCTTCACGGCCGCCAATGAGCCTCCACGACCCCGGCCTACAAATGGTCACGCTTTTCCACTTGCTTTTGCAATCGATTGCGTTAGCGTAAATCTCTGAGGACAGAGCGCAAAAGCGCCGATGCACTTTTGGGAGGAAGAACATGACTCAACCGGCTTTGAAGCCGCATTTGCCCTTATGGCGCATTGCGGAAATGAATCTGGGCTTTCTCGGCTTGCAGTTCAGCTTTGGCTTGCAGCAGGGCAATATGGGCCCGATCTATAGCTATTTGGGTGCTGATGAGGCATCGCTCCCCTTATTGCAACTGGCAGGGCCGCTGACCGGTCTTTTGGTGCAACCCATTATTGGCGCGATGAGTGACCGGACGGCCAGCAAATGGGGCCGCCGTACCCCCTATTTCATTGTCGGGGCGATCATGTGTTCGCTCGGGCTGTTCTTCATGCCCTTAAGCTCGTCCATTCTGATGGCGGTCTCGCTCCTGTGGATTTTGGACGCGGGCAATAACATCACGATGGAACCCTACCGCGCCTATGTCAGCGACCGGCTGAATCCGAACCAACGTCAATTCGGCTTCCTATCGCAGAGCGCCTTTACCGGCCTCGCCCAGATGTTGGCGTTCCTGTCGCCCTCGATCATGATTAATCTATTGGGCTTTGATGTGAATGCGGTCGATGCCCATAATATCCCTGAGACCACCAAAGTTGCCTTTACCATTGGTGCGGTCTTGTCGATCAGCACGATCCTATGGTCGGTTTTCCGCGTCCGCGAATTGCCACTGACTGAGGCTGAAATCGCTTATATCAAAAGCAAGCCTTTGACGGTGAAAGGCACGTTGCTTGAGATTTGGGACGCGATCCTCACCATGCCGAAGGCCATGCGCAAGTTGGCGCTCATGAGCTTGTTTCAATGGTATGGCATGGCCGCTTATTGGGGCTATATCATCTATTCCATCAGCCGGTCGGTTTATGGAACGTCCGAGGCGGTCTCTGAAGGCTTTCGAATGGCCGTGGTTACTAATGGCGAGATTGGTGGCTTTTATAATGGGATTGCCTTTATCGCCGCGTTCGCGATGGTGCCCTTTACCCGGCGCTTTGGGCCGGAAGTTGTTCATGCCTGCTGTCTGACTTTGGGCGGGATTGGCATGTTGTTTATGCCCCATATTGGCGAGAAGGCCCTCTTATTCATCCCCGCCATTGGCATAGGCTTGGCGTGGGCAAGCATCATGGGCAATCCCTTTGTGATCCTGTCAGGGGCGGTGCCACCTGAGCGGACCGGGGTGTATATGGGGATTTTCAACATGATGATCGTCATCCCGATGTTGCTGATCGCCGCAACCTTGCCCTTCTATTACGAGCCTTTGATGGGGGGTGATGCGCGCCATGTGATTACGATGGCTGGCATCATGTTGATGATTGCGGCAGTCTGCGTGCTGTGGGTGCGAGAGAAGCGCCCCGCTTAGGCAGGATAATGGCAGTCCATTGGCTTCAAACTGGCCTCGCCAAGCGCGACCTTCAGGATATGGAGGGCGCGCTTGACGCATTAGAGCGCGCGGTCGCTTTCAGCCCGACGAACCCGACCGCCGCCTTTGCCTATGCGCAGGTGCGGTTTGAAACCGGACGCGAAGCGGTAACTGCCTTTGAACGCGCCCGCGCGCTGGACCCCGCTAATCCGCATTTGATCCGCACCTATGCAGCGGCCTTGGCCGCCGAAGGTGATGCGGCGCGCGCCCAATCCATCCTGCTCGATACTTTAACCCAACATCCCCAATGGCTCGACGGACATAAAGGTCTTGCGACCTTGCGGGTGGCCATCGGCCAGCGGGACAGCTTTGACGAGAGCTATCGCCGCGCGATTGCCGCATTGCCGGGTAGCCTCAGCCTGCGGCTGGCTCATCTCCACTTGCTGCAAACCGCTCAGGCTTGGGAGGAAGCCCGCACCCATCTTGCCCAAGCCCACCAAGCGTTGGGCCCAAGTCGCGGGTTAGAAGTCGCCCGTGTCTCGATTGAGAGTGAAAGCGGCGGGCCTTTGAGCCGCGATCCGCATTTGTTTGATGCCCTGAAAGATTGGGCCGATCCTGGCCTGGATCTGTGCCGGGTGAGGCATGCCTTGCGCCTTCGAAATCCAGAAGCCGCCCTTGCCCGCGCGAAACCTTATGTGTCGACACCCCAAGCCCGCTTGTTCTGGCCCTATCTGTCCTTATGCTGGCGGCTTCTAGGCGACCCAGCGGCCCCTTGGCTGGATGGGGCGGCGACGGATTATGTCCGCGCGATTGATCTTGGCCTAAGTGCGGTTGAGTTGAGCCAACTGGCCGATGATTTGCGTGCCTTACACACCGCTCAAGCCCCCTATTTGGAACAATCGGTGAAGGGTGGCACACAAACCGACCGCCAACTTTTTTTCCGTCCGATTCCAAGCATTCAGCAGGTTCGCACCAAGATCCAAAGCGCGGTTGCACAGTATCTGGCAAGCCTTCCGCCCCCGCGTGAGGGCCATCCCCTCTTGGCCCCGGCAAGGGACAAGCCAATCCTGTTTGAAGGCAGCTGGTCGGTTCTGTTACGGGCAGGTGGCTTTCATCGTGTC
This sequence comes from Aquidulcibacter paucihalophilus, assembly GCF_002105465.1. Taxonomy (GTDB): domain Bacteria; phylum Pseudomonadota; class Alphaproteobacteria; order Caulobacterales; family Aquidulcibacteraceae; genus Aquidulcibacter; species Aquidulcibacter paucihalophilus. The sequence continues at coordinate 48,473 of NZ_NCSQ01000169.1, read as the reverse complement.
CATACCCATCCGATGGGCTGGATCAGCTCAGCCTTACATATAGAGATGCCAGACCGGGCGGCGGCAGGGCCAGCGCCTGCCGGCTTCCTTAGCTATGGCGAAGGCCCGCCCGAGTTGGAGCTTGGACTTGGCCCAACCCATCAAATTGCCCCTAAAGCCGGAACGCTCGTCCTCTTTCCATCCACCCATTGGCACCGGACCGTGCCGATTGAGGCTGGCGAACGCCTCAGCCTCGCCTTTGATATTCGCCAGCCGACCTAGCCGATAATGGTGCTGGTCCTCCCGTCTAGTTTCAAAAAACTGGACGGGGCGATAGAGCCTGCGAATTGGGCTTGCTTCAGCGCTGGATCCTTGAGGATATCCCCGCCCTTTAGCCCCCAGAAATCGACGAAGCTGACGACTTCAAGCGATGGCAGAACTTGCCAGGCATAGGCTTGGCGTGGCTCTTCGGGTGGATTGGCGAGCACAAGGCCTGAGCCATTCAAGGGCTCAAACGGTCCAAACAAAGAAGGGCCGACCATGCCATAAAGCCCGGTCGGGCCTTGAGCAAAACGGGTGTCAAAAATATGCGATTGGGTCGACCAGAATAGATAATAAAGCCCATCGCGCACAAAAATATGTGGCCGCTCCATCTCACTGGCCAGACCAAAGGCATCCAGAATAGGTGGCAAAAGCTCAAAGGCCTCTTGGCCGTCTGGGTCGTTTGCTTTGGCCAGACCAATCACCCCGTCATAGGGGCTGGCCGGCAAATGCGAGGCGCGCGAAGCGGTGAACAAGAGATAGCCCACGCCGTCAGCAGGGTCGCGGAACCAGTACGGGTCGCGGAAGCCCTTGATTTGACCGGGCACGCCTTGGGTAATGGACAGGTCGGCATAAAGCTCACCGGTATTGACGACTGTTTGGGTGAGGCCACGCCAATTTATCACGCGGGGCAAGGTGCCCGTCAGGTCCAAAGTGCCGACCGCATGGAACAAGCGTTGCTCAAAGTCTGGCTTGGCTTCGCCGCGGCGACCAGCAGCGGTAAACCATAAGGTGACTTCGCCGGTTTCAGGGTTTAGGCGGGTAGACCCCGACCACTCGCGGCTGCCGGGAGAAAAGCCGTCGGGCAAAAGATTGCCGCAATCGCGCCAACCCGCTTCAGACTTCAAGAGCAAGCGCATCCGCGCCATATTGTGGCGCACATCCGGGTCTGGCAGGCGCGGTGCAGACAACATCACCCATAAGCTGCCCGCCTCAAGCGTAACCAGATCGCCAGTATCCAATTGAACGGGCCAAATGTCCCACAGGGTTAAAGTTGGATCGAGATGTTGAACATCGGCTGCGCCAAATAGGCGTGGGCTCGGCTGGCGCGCGGCATCAAGCTGGGCCAAATGCGACGCACGCCAAAAATTAGGCCGCCACTGCGGGCTGACATCAGGAACACGTTTTGGAGACGGGGTTAGAGGCACGCTGAATTTGTCCTGATTGGTCATCACACAGGTGATGGTAAATGGCGGCAGAGGAAGGTCACTTAAGCAACCGCCCGTTCTGCCGCGCAATGTTGATTGACAAAGGCTTGGTGGGTCGGCACGTTTTCAGCACTTGCTACCAAGGCGGCCTTGAGCTTACCCAGATAGTCGCGGCCATCCGTCCCCCGGAAGTCAAACAAGGGGTCGACATCTTGGGGGATATTGCCTTGACCAATATGGACCGCAAGCCAGCTCGGCTGACCAAACAAATCCATATCGCGGGCAATATGGCGGCCATAACGCCGGAAGTGTTCAATCTTCAGCTTCAACGTGTCTGGGATGTCCATGCTGGCGCAATAGCGCCAAAGTGGGCTGTCATCCCGGGTCGTGAGCTTATAGTGCAGGACCAAGAAGTCGCGGATACGCTCAAACTCGGTTGCGGCGATATGGTTGTATTCGTCTACGATGAGCGGATCAAAGTCGCGCTGCGGGAAAAGGGCAAGCAGCTTTGAAATACCGGCTTGGATCAAATGGATCGACGTGGATTCAAGTGGTTCCAAAAAGCCGCTGGACAGGCCAATGGCCACCACATTCTTTTCCCAAAATTTGTCACGTCGCCCGGTGGTAAAGCGCAACTTATTGGGTCCGGCCAAGGCTTCGCCATCGAGATTGGCGCGGAGCGAGGCTTCGGCATCTTCGTCGGAGATAAACTGGCTACAATAGACATAGCCATTGCCCGTCCGGTGCTGCAGCGGAATGCGCCATTGCCAGCCCGCTTCGCAGGCGGTTGAGCGTGTATAGGGCAGCATGTCACCGACCTTGGCACACGGCATGGCCACAGCGCGATCACACGGCAGCCAATGGGTCCAATCCTGATAGCCCACTTTGAGGGCCTCGCCGATCAAAAGGCCGCGAAAGCCAGAGCAATCGATGAAGAGATCGCCTGTTAGTTCCAGTCCACTCTCCAGCGTCACGCCTTCGACAAAGCCGGTCTCGCTGTGTTGGCGGACGCGGACAACTTTGCCCTCGTGACGGGTGACGCCGCGGGTCTCTGCATAATCGCGCAGCAAGCGCGCATAAAGGCCCGCATCAAAATGATAGGCATAGTCAAAGGTCGACATGACGTGTCGCGGGTCGGGGCTTGGGCGGGTAAAACGACCACGTTGGGCCAAAGCCCAAGCCATCGAAAAGTCGTCAAACGAGGTTGTATCCCCCGCCTCGCGGGCTTTCAGCCAAAAATGGTGCAGGCCGACGATGTCAAAGGCCCTGCCATGTGGTCCAAAGGGGTGGAAATAGCGATTGCCCTGATTTCCCCAATTGACAAACTCAATGCCGAGCTTGAAGGAGCCCCTCGTCTTGGCAACAAATTCGCGCTCATCAATCCCCAGCATTTCATTGAAGGTACGGATCGGTGGAATGGTGGCCTCGCCCACACCCACTGTCCCGATCAGTTCGGATTCAACAAGCTTGATGTCGCAATCCTGTTTGAGGGTATTGGCCAAAGCTGCGGCGGTCATCCAGCCAGCAGACCCACCGCCAACAATGACGATGGAGCGGATGCGTCGATCAGATGATGGGGTCATAACGCCTCCTTGATCCAGCGTTTCAGCTTAGTCGAACAAATGGGGCTGAAAGCAGTTGCGTCCAGCCCCATCTATCAAACTCCCTGCCCTGTAGGGAGCCTCATCTTGTTCCTAGCATTGGCTTGAAACCAAGTCTGGTTTCAAGCCTCTGCCACGGCAGCTTTCACCTTGAGAGCCGGGCTCTAGAAGGTGTAGCGGATCGCTGCCGTCAGGGTACGACCCAAAGCTGGGTTACCACTGATGACGACGGGGTTCACAGCGGCGTTTGCCACGCCACCATTGCCGCGCAGGTCAAACTTGTCGAACAAATTGTAAGCCGAGAGGCTCAGTTCGATGTTTTCCTTAATGGCATATTTCGCCGTTGCGTTCAGGATCGCACCACCTGGATATTCACGGCCAGCATCGTCGATCGACGAGGTTTGGCCCGTGGTGCTGACGCCTAAGGTGACTTTGTCGTTGAAGTCATAATTGGCCGCGACCGTGAAGCTCAAGTCAGGAATGCCTGGCGCGCGGGTAAATGGTCCCGAGACACCGCTGCTATTGGGACGCGAGATTTTTGCGTTCGAATAAGTGGCATTGCCGATCACCGAGAAGGGGCCATTGCGATAGGTGGCATAGGCTTCCGCACCGCTCGACTCATATTTGGCATCGATCACGCAGCCGCCCGAACCGCCAGGGCAACGGGTTGCCGACAATTCAAACGTGCTCTGCTTGAAGTCGCCTTGCAGCAAGGTGAATTCCAGCGTGTAGCGGCCCCCGGCCAATTCGCCGCGGTTCTTCACGCCCAGCTCGTCCTGATTGACGAAGTCGACCGAAGCGGTCCGGCCCGCTTGGGTGAGCGAGCCGTCCGCATTGATCTTGCCACTGACAGTTTGGCGGTCACCATTGAAGCGGCCACCCTTCGAACGACGAACGAAGACGCTGGTGTCTTCATTGACTTTGTAGAGGGCACCAACCGACCACGAGGTATAGTCTCGGGTATAGTTCAGCCGCTCCCGCGCGCCATTGGCACGAATGGTGGTGATTTGAACACCACCAGAATTGACGAGGAATTCCGGACCGCCAGCAACCGTGGTGCCGCGTGCTTCGACCGATTCAAAGCGGACCGAGCCGTCGAGTGCAAACTTATCTGCATCCAATTCCAACGCGATATAAGGCGCGGTGTTGGTGTAAGACAGGTCGTAATCGCGGGCGCAGCAATCGCCCCAATTGTTGTTATAGCCGGAGATACCTTCTTGAGTCAGTTTGTTGCCAGCCGCATCAAAGAGGTCCAATTGCGAAGGATTATTGCCGCTTAACTCACGCAGCGATTTGTTGACATGCCAATCCATGGCGATGTCTTGCTTCATGTAGAAATAGCCAACCCGTGCCGTTACCGCCCCAAAGCCGGTGTCATATTTGCCGGTCAGTTTGAAATCGTTAGCGGTGCTGCCAATGTCACGGATGTTGGTGCGGACATTGACGTTATTGTCGACATAGGTGTCGGTGAATACCTGACCGGCCCGGGGACCAGCGGCGTAACGGATGCTCGCAACTGTTGCATTTGGCAGACCTGGGCGGCTGATGACCGAGCCAATGACGCTGGCGCGGGTAGCGACGTTCAAGAAGGGCGAGGCAAACCCACCGCTCATATCCGTCCAACGGAAGTTGTTATCAACGCTCCAATTGTCATTCACATTGTAGCGCAACTGACCGCCCAAGGAGGTCGCCTTGGTGGTGATCCCGTCCATTTTGACGCGCTCTAGCACGCCATCGCGGTTAAAGATCAAGAAGTCTTTATTATAGACCGAATAATTGGAGTCCTTACGGCCATCAAAGCCGGGGAATGGCTTAATGTTGGAAACTTCCAAACCATTGATCGTGGCCAGAGCTGGCGAGCCGGTATAGTTTGGCTCTTGCGTGTCGGCGATCTTCACCAAAACCCGGACAAAGCCTTTGTCGTCGGCAAAGTCGTGGGTCAGATTGGCCTTGATTTGATAGGAATTGCTGACGTCATAGCCAGCGTCCAAGGGACCGCTGCCCTTTTTGTAGAAGCCACCGACATGGAAGCGGGTCGAGTCATTAATCGGGCTGCCATAACGGAAGTCCAACTTGTTCTCATCAAAGCCGAGGCCGGTGTTCCACTGAACATAGCCGCCCTTCTGCTGACCTGTGTTGGAGATGTAGTTGATAACCGCACCTGGAGCTTGCGAGGCATAGGTCGAAGCCGAACCGCCGCGAACACCTTCGACATTGGCGACGGTAGCGTCAAAACGGGTCCAATAGTCGTTGTTCCCAAACTGAATATCGCCGAACAGAACGGTTGGCAGGCCATCCTCTTGGATCTGCACGAAGGGCGAACCCCCGGTGGCAACGGGAAGACCGCGTACGGCGATGTTGGAGTTCCCGCCTGGGCCAGCGGTACCAGCGACCTGAATACCGGGGATCATCCGAAGCAATTCGGATTCAGAACTTGGCTTGAAGTCTGCAATCACTTGCGCATTGACAGTGGTCACCGAGACCGAGCTGTTGATTTGGGTGCGATTACCACCCGAGGCGGTTACGATAACGACTTCCAAGCCTTCAGGCTCTGCAGGCGCTGCTGCGGCCTGTTGAGCCATGGCAGGCGCACCGGCTGCGAGCGCAGTAACCAGCGCAATCGCCGAAACGCAATTAGAGAATTGGGCAACCTTCATGACTTAACTCCCAGTGTCTGTTTATAGCTAAGGCTCTGATGGCCTGCCTGACCTTTTTGATACCATCTATGCAATGGATTGCAAGAACGATAATGCAATCCATTGCATAAAAAGCGTCACAAATTTCCTTAGCCTCTGACAGTGCTAGGTTTTTTGTATCCCCATCTGGCCAGTTCCGCCGAGTAAGGCCGGAAAAATGACGATTTTTGGGCTAGGATTGTGCCTGTTCGGCCAACCAAAGAGCGCCCAGAAGGCCTGAGTCTAGTCCTAATCCGGCACCCACAACATCAAAACCGCCTTCGCCGGGAGCGGCCGTCCCATAGGGGCCGATGAGGGCTTTTGCCTGGGTGGCGACCCGCTCTACCAGCCCACCACGGGCCATCACGCCACCACCAAAAATGACGCGTTTGACCGCTGTGGTCAGGACCAGATTGGCTGCCAAATGCGCCAAATAATGGGCTTCTATGTCCCAGGCAGGATGATCATCTGGCAATTCAGACGCATCCATCCCCCAACGCGCCAGCAAGGCCGGGGCCGAAGCTAGGCCTTCAATGCAATCGCCGTGGAAGGGGCAAACGCCCTTGAATTGCAGGTCGTTTGGATGTCGCGGGGCCCGCATATGCCCGGCCTCAGGGTGCATCGTGCCCCAAACGGCTTTTCCACCCAAAATGATTCCGGCACCTATGCCTGTGCCCACCGTCACATAGGCAAGATCATCAAGACCCTGACCCGCACCCCATGCCCGCTCCGCAAAGGCTGCTGCCGTCACATCGGTCTCCAAGGCGATCTGACACCCCGTCCCGGCTGCCATATGTCCTGCCACATCCGCACCCGACCAATGCGGCTTGGTGGTCGCCAAAATATGACCCCAACGTGGGCTGGCGGGATTCACGGCCAAGGGGCCAAAGCAGGCCATGCCAATATGGCTGACGGCCAAGCCTTGGTCTTTATGCCCATTAAAAAAGGCTATCGCGCGCGCCAAAGTCTCGTCTGGCGTTGTGGTAGGAAAGGCCGTCCGCGACAGGATTTTGTCCTTGCCGTCGAAAATGGCACAGCGCCATGAGGTCCCTCCCGCATCTATACCGCCAAACTTGCTCACGAATCTGCCTTTCTTGGGATGGGGTGCCTGCGGCTTCCCCCTCTAGCGGGAAATGGGCCGCTGGCAAGGGTCGCCTGCGAAACCGATTGCAGGGACTTAGGCATGGGCCGACCCATTCGCTTGCGCTGCCACTGCTTGCCGCAGCAAAGGACGGGCAAAGATCAGCGCAACAACAGCGATCGCGTAAAGACCCGCCATCATCGCAAAGCCTGCAGCAAGGCCGGTATAGACCGCCATGGCCGGCAAAGCGAAGCTGGTGATCCCGGCGCCGATAAAGCCCAACATTGTCATCAGGCCAGCTGCCGTCGCCCGGGCCTCCGGTGGCATCACATCATGCATGGCCGCATAGATACAACCGTCAAACAGGCCCTTGCCAAAGCTGGTTGCGAACAACAAAAGCCCTACCGCCGTCGCGTTTGAAACCCAAGGGAATGGCACCAGGAAAAGGGCGGCAAAAACCAACCCAATCGCCAAAACAGTGAAGCGGCCAATGGGGCTGCGCGCCGCAAATTTATCGGCCATAAAACCACCCACGAGGACCGAGAAGAAGCCAGCTGTTGTAATCATCACAGGGCCTACCAAAGCACTATCGGCTAAGTTCAGGCCCAATTCGTCGTGCGCATAGGTGTTACACCAGTTCAAAACCCCCGACGAAGCCGATGTTGCCAGAAAGAAAACAAAGCACAGCAACAAAGCAGCCGGGTTCTTAAAGATGATCCCAATCGGCTCTGCCTTCTGCTCATCCTTAACGACGGGCTCGCCCGGTGCATCATCGCGCAAGTATTTGAACAAAATCGCCATGACAACAAAGCCAAGCGCAGCAAACACGATGAAGGGTGCGGGCCAGCCGTGGTGGTCAGCAAGTTTACCGGCCACCCAACCCCCAATGCCACCGCCGGCGAACACGGCGGTTTGATGGATCGACAGCGCGCGGCTGCGCACACTTGGCTTATGCCACGAGCTGATGAGTGCAGTCGCGGTTGGATAATAGGTCGACTCCCCGATCGCGACCAAGGTCCGCATGCCGAGCAACATGGCAAAGCCTGTGGCCAATGGCATGATCCCGGTTGCCATGCTCCAAAAGACGAGGCCGAAGATAATCATGTGGCGACGTCGGACGCTGTCGCCCATCCGTCCAAACACAAAGGCGCAGACGGCATAGGTCCAGAAGAAGGTCGTATCGATAATCCCCAATTGCACATCTGTCAGACCGAATGCATCGCGCAATAAGGGTTTGACAGAATTGAGGATGGAGCGGTCGGCCGCATTGAGGAAGGACACCATCCAGAGGAGAGCGATCAGGATCCACGGATAGGTGTCAGGCGCTGGCTTGCGTTGTTTCTCGGTCATGTTCTGCCTCACTTTCCACACCAAGCCAGCCACATGGCTGCTGTCCAAGAGAAGTCTGGTCCACCAGACCCCGCACCGGTCTCTGGGCTGAAGCTTTCGAAAAAGCCCGAGAGCTCGATCAGCTTGCGGGAATCGGTGCGAATGCGTTCAGCCCAATCGTCATGACCTGCTTCGGCAAGACCTTGGGCGACCATATAGCTAACCACCAGCCAGATCGGCCCACGCCAATAACGCTTATGGTCATAGGCACGGCTACCGGCTTCCAAGCTGGGCACCAGATAGGTTGCGCTTTTGGTCATGCGCTCTAAAGCGGCGATCAGGCGTTGCCTTTGTGCCTGCGTTCCCACCCCAGCATAAAAGGCGAGGAAACTGGCATTGGTCACAAGGCCCGAACTTTCGCCTGTGACCACATCGCGCGAGCAATAGGCCCCGACGTCCTCATGCCAGAGCCAGTCCATCCCCGCTTCTGATAGGGCGATACGGGCCTCCAGTTCTGCCACGACTTCGCGATCGTGCAGCGCGCGCGCCAAGACCAAAAGGTCGCGATTGGCGCGCAATAATTCCATCGACATGCCTACATCCAGCATCCGGAAGGGCCCATGATTGGCAATTTCACGGTGGTTCCAGCCAGACTTGCGGCCAAACTGCAGGATGGCAACATAGCGGTCATATTCCACAGCGGTAGGCCGCATGGCCGCATCAACATGGCCCGTATCGCGGCGCTGATAAGTGCCGACGCCAGAGGTGTCGACACGTGCAAGCGCGTCATCCCATTCACTGCTATTATCTCGGCCCGTCTCCCAATTATGGGTCACCATCACGAGGCCATTGCCCAAAGGATCACGATAGGTGTGGAACCAGCGATGGCTTTTCACGCAGGCTTGATAGAGCGCGATCATACGCGGATTGGCGGGGTCTGCCCCTTCATCTTCCCAGAGTTTTCGCACGATCGTGGCCAAAACAGGGGGTTGGGTAATGCCAGAAGTGGGCGGAGTTTTCCCCGTAGCCCACACCGATGGCCCCGGAAAATAGCCCGGATCATCCTTATGAAAGATGATATGCGGGATCATGCCATCTTCCCATTGGCCAGAAACCAAAGTCTCAATTTCTTGCCACGCGCGATCACGATCAAACTCGGCAAAGCCCAAAGCCACGAAGGCCGAGTCCCAATTCCATTGGTAGGGATAAAGCCCATGGGTTGGCACCGTATAGCCGCCGCGATCATTGCGGCGCAGAATCTCTTGGGCAGTTTGAGACAGGTCTTGCGTCACGTGGAAGCTCCTTCAATGGCAATCAGCCGGATATCATTCACATTGGTTCGGGTAGGCCCGGTCATAATCAGCCCGCCAAATCGCTCAACGAGGGGGTAGGTCCGGTTCGTGCTTAGGGCGTGGAGGGCCTCATCTTGAGGCACCCAAGAGGCGTGCAAATAGCCCCCAGCATTATCCTGCGTCCCATCAATCCCATCGGTGTCGCCAGCCAGAGCTTCAATCTTGGCCGTGTGCGGCAAGGCCGACATAATGCCCACTAAATATTCAAGATTGGGCCCACCCTGCCCATCCTTGCGGGCTTTGGTGACCGTCAGTTCCCCGCCTGAAATCATGAGGTGCCGACCGGGCGAGCGGGCAAGTAATTGGGCGCGCAATGCATGGGCTTTGCCGCAGCTTGCAGCATCACCCGTCAAGGCTTTGCCCGCGTCAATAATGTTCCAGCCATCGGCACTGGCACGGGCTTCAACGGCGGCCAAGGCGTCGCGATTGGTAGCGATGACTTTGACAGGATGGGTAGGTGTTGGGCTCGGCTCATTGGTGAGGATGGCTGCGCGAACAGCCTCGGGAACATCGACGCCGGCTGCCTGTAAAACCGACAAAGCGCCCTCAGGATAAAAGGTTGAGGCGATGCTGGGGCCAGATGCAACCAAGGCAGGGTCATCGCCCGCCACATCGGAAATCACATAGGTATAAAGCTCTGCGCCGCGAGCGCCGGCAATGGCGGCCAGCCGTCCACCCTTGACCCGGGACAAATGACGGCGAACCAGATTAATGTCCTGAATGGGCGCGCCCGAGCGCACCAAAGCATCGGTCACGGCCTGCTTTTCAGCCAAACTAATGCCCTTAGCGGGCGCACATAAAAGCGCGGAACCACCGCCCGAGGCCAGAAAGATCACGCGGTCATCGGGGCCAGCGGTCGCAGCCAAGTCCAACATCTTGGTGCCAGCTTGCAGGCTGTCATCATCGGGAACAGGATGGCGGGCCTCGATCAGCTCAATGCCTGTCTGGCTGAGATCTACCCCATGGCCATGCCGCGTGACCGCAAGACCCGTGATTGGCCCGTCTAGGGTTTCGGCTGCAACCAAAGCCATCTCAGCGGCAGCTTTTCCATAGGCCAGAACATAGGTTTTGCCCTTGACCAACCCCTTGGGCAGGGCCGGCGGCAGGGCGAGACGAGGACTTGCGGCGGCAATCGCGGCAGCAAAATAGTCGGTCAAGACGGTGCGATAGGTCATGATGCGTGCTCCTCCCCAGCCAAGAGCCATAAGGCTTCCATCAAGGAAGCGGTTGGAAGGAAAGCGTGCAAGGCTTGACTTGCGCCCTGCCCTGCACGCCTGTGATTGGCAGCTTTAGAAGCTATAGGTTACGCGAGCCATGATGCGGCGCGGCAGAACCGGACGGCCGACGAAGAAAGCACCATTTGCCGCTTGGTTATTGTCCTGCCGGGGCGAGCCTTCAGTCACGGCATCCTCATCCAAGAGATTATAGACATTGAGGCTGAAGCGCGCGCTTTGGTTGCCGATTGGCAGGGTATAGCCCATATCCAAATTCACGATATTCCACTCATCCAACAAAATTGTGTTGCTGGAGGAGGTATAGTTGGACCCCGTGAAATTGGTGAAGATGGACGCATCCCACTTGCCGTCATCGTAATAGAGGCCGGCATTATACAAGAAGCCCGGCTGACGCTCGACATCCTTGCCAATCAGAGCGGTATTGGAGTCAAACGCGCTATATTGGTTGGATTGTAAGGTAGCATTGCCGCTGAAGCGCAAGTTCGAGGTGATCTTGTAATCAATCGTGCCTTCGACCGCATAGGATTCAGTCCCAACCAGATTGACCCGCTCGATGAAACCACCCGCACCATCATTGACGAACAAGACTTGGCGGCGGTTGTCCAAGCTGGTCGCAAGACCTGCAAGCGTCAACGACACGCGCTTCATATTCATCTTCAGACCGATTTCGCCCTGATTGATGATTTCGGCCTTGAAAGACGAAGGCTGGAACAGAGAGTTGAACGACACCGAACGCAATTCTGGGAAGAAATAGCCGCGCGAGAAGTTCGCATAGAGGCTGACCCGGTCCGTTGCCTTATAAAGACCGCCAATCGCCCCTGCCCACTCGGTGGTCGAGACTTTACCCTTCGTGAACGCACCATTGCCCCAAATGACATCACGCAAAGCGGTCGACAAATTGGCTGTGGTGGAATCGGTCACCACGACAGAGGTCCGTTCGCGGCTAATCGTACCGGTCAGCTTCTCAACCCGGAAACCAATATCGAGGTTGAATTTCTCGCCAATCTTGATCTGGTCTGCAAAATAGCCGGCATAGCGCTCGGCTTCATGGCGGTTGTTCACATAGCCAGCACCGGCGTTCAAAAGACCATTGCGCGATACGATGGTTTGGGTCGCGCCATTGGTAATAACCAAATTGACCAAGCGGGGGCGGTTGTTCAGCTCTGCCAGATACGTGGTGGTGACGTTGTAATCATCCGCACTCGCATTACCGTAGAACGCACCCAGCGTAATGCTGTGATCCAAGGTACCAGTCACAAACCCCTTGGTCAGATTGATCTCAGCGGTGACGTCTTCTGCCGGACGCACGCGGTCGGTGAAGCGGTTGGCGAACAAAAAAAAGCGCATTGGCCGCAACTGTTCCCCCACCAACATAGGTGAAGTTCGCATTTGCGGTGCTACCAAGGCCACGATTGGTCAAGAAGCTTTGCAGGGTTTCAGGCACGTTGATCACGCCGTCACCGTCAGAGAACAGCCCGAATTTGTGCTTATAGTCGCTATATTTGATCTTGCCATTGGCTGCCCAGCCAGAATCGCCAAAACTCTTGTCAAACGACAGAGCGATCAGGCCGCCGGTGGTTGCCACACCATCGTTAATCTGAGAGACGAAATTCCCGGTCGGGGTTCTAAAACCTAGGCTCGGTCCAAAGTCGTTCTGAACCGAATTCACGATCTGACCGTCATTGCCAACCAAGCGCTCCCGCGTGGCACCATTTAGGGGAATGGGCAGATAAAATTGCGCTTGATCGTCGATATATTGACCCGACAGGGTGACCGAACCGCTGCCATCGCCAAAGCGATAGTCGAGATTGCCGCGAATCTGGCCACCGACCGTGTCCAAATTGGTGTCCAATGGGCCCGTGTCGCTGCGATAGAAGCCAGAGATGGAATAGAACAAGTTCTCGCTGATTGGGCCGCTGACAGCAAAGTCGCCCCGAACGCGACCTTCTTCGGCCACTTCAACTTGGGCAACGCCCTGATAGGTATCGCCACCCTTTTTGCTAATATAGTTGATCAGACCCGCAACCGAGCCTGGGCCAAACAGGTTGGACACACCACCGCGCACAAACTCCAGGCGCTGAACACCCAAATCGTTGCGGTAATAGACGTCATAGGCAGACGAGTTCAAGCCAAAGCTCGAAAGGACGGTGATACCGTCATACATGAGGGGCGTGAATTGGTATTGGCCGCCCGATGGCAGACCTTTGACGAAAATATTGGCCGCAACTTCACCGCCCCCGCCATCAGCTTTGATGGTTGGCACGGAGTTCAAGATATCGGCTTGACCGCCCGAGGACAGACGCGACAGGCTTTGCGCATTCAATTGGGTTACGGCCAAGGGCGTATCCAAAGCCACACGGCTGCGGCTGGTACCTGTTACGATGACGACGTCAACTTCCTTCTCCGGCTCGGAGGCAGTCGACTGAGTCTGGGTTTGGTTTTGGGCCCAAGCCATCGGTGCGAAGGCGAAAAGCGACACGCTGCCCAAAGCGATCGCCAGTTTTGACGTTGATTTCATAGTTTCTCTCCCCGTCGCTGGGTTTCCGCAAAGACCCCAACTGTTCATGAATATTTTAAGACTAGCAGGAATATAACTTATGACAAGTATTATTCAGCGGTTGGTGAGTTGCACTCCGAGAAACTTCGGGCCAAACTGACAGGCATGACCTCAAAGTTCCTGCCTCGCGACCAATTTGAGCTGCCCTCGGACAGCGAAATGGCGATTTTGAGCCATATTTTGCGCAACAAAGGCGCGGCGCAGCCCGACATCGTGTCGGCGACGGATTTGTCACAGCAGACAGTTTCGCGCTTGGTCAATGGCTTGTTGGCGCGAGGTGCGGTTCAATTGGGCGGTCGCATCCCCAATGGCAAGCGCGGTCAGCCACGGCTAAAACTCGAGATCGCCCCAAGCTATGCCTATTCGCTGGGTGTCGCGCTGATGACCGATGCCATGTCAGTCCTTTTGATGGATTTTGCCGGCCAAGTCGTCGACTATCATTATGTCGAAATGCCCAAAATGAGCCGCAGCGCCGTGTTCGCCCAATTGGATGAAACCGTACACGGATTTTTGGACCGGCATCCCCGTGCGAAGGACCGCTTGTTCGGGGTGGGGATTGGGATATCGGGCTATAGTTTGGATGGGCGGGCCCGCTACAACCCACCAGCCGCGCTCGATGATTGGGCGATGGTGGATATTGATCGGTTGTTTACGGACGCCTTGGGCCTACCTGCTTGGGTGGAGAATGATGGCAATGCAGCAGCCATCGGGGAAAGCTTGCTGGGCGTGGGGCGGCGCTATGCCAATTTCGTTTATGTGTTCATCGCCGCCGGTATCGGTGGCGGCGTGATTTCCAACCATCAGCTATTGCGCGGCATACATGGCAATGGGGGCGAGATTGGCTTGATCCTTCCGCGCAACATGTTTGAATTGCCCACGCTCGAGACCCTTTTGGCGTCGATCCGCGACAAGGGAATCGACGTCTCTAGCATTTCAGAAATGCTGGCGCGCTTTGATGCGAGCTGGCCGGGCGTGGATGAATGGATCGAGCGGTCACGCGACCCCTTATCCTTGATTGCCTCCTCCATTGCTGCCCTTTTAGACCCAGAGGCCATCGTCCTTGGGGGACGGCTTCCAGCTGAGCTCTCAGAAAAGATCATTCCGATGATTGAGCTCTATGACGATGCGCGGCGAGAGGAGCCTCGGCCATTGCCCAAGCTCCTCCTGTCTGAAACCCAAGTCGATGCCTGCGCGATTGGCGCGGCAATGTTGCCGCTAGAGAAGCAATTCTTCGCCAGCATGGTGTGAATTCGTTCTGGCTATTTTGGACACGCGCCTAAACGCTTGCCACTCACTTTAGTCTCAATGACTCGCCGCAAGAATTGAGCGCGCCCAACAACCATAAAGTCCTCATCGGCGAAATTGCCCTGCCAGCTTGTCACCATGGTACCAAAGGGCATGGCGCAGCGGGTTTCAAACGGATCCAATCGCCCTCAATCACGACATTCTGGGTTTGGCATTTTACCGCCTCCCGGCCTGGTGGAGGCTCAGGTTTAAACGGGGCCAGGGCGTCGGTCTGGAGGCTGGCGTCCGAATAGCAGGCGGTCCGGGTTTGAATCTGATCGGCATCGGGGCCCATATTCATACTTTGGCTCACTTGCCATTGGCCCGCCATGAGATGGGGGACCATCTGGGGTGTTGGCGGGGGCGTCACAGGGGCCGCTGCCATCAGGAACAGAAGCGTTGGAATGGCCAAGCTCGCTTGAAAGCGCGACTTGGAAAAAGAGAAAGCAAACATGGTTGAGGCCTTTCCTATAAAGACCTCAAGCGTTTAGCGCAGAGCCCAAAGCCTTAGGTGACAAGCTCTGGCGTCCGGGCCCAAGAGTGTGACAATCTGTGACAAGGCAATTGAATCCGCCGGCAATCTGGGGTGAAGGGGGATATGACATCACGACTTGGAACCCGCCGCCATGATCACCCCTGAGACCCCTCACATCTTGATTGTGGATGACCATCGCGAAATTCGAGACAGCCTTGGTGCCTTTTTGCGTCGCCATGGTCGACGGGTTACCACCGCGGAGTCTGTCGCGGTTGCGCGCGAAGCCATGAAGGTCAATCGGTTTGATCTGATCGTACTCGACATCATGATGCCGGGCGAAGATGGCCTGTCCTTTTGTAAATCCCTCATTCCCAGCCAGTCACCTCCGGTCATTTTGATCTCAGCGCGCGGCGAAGATGTGGACCGCATTGTCGGGCTGGAAATTGGCGCGGATGACTATTTACCCAAACCCTTTAACCCGCGAGAATTGTTGGCGCGCATCGACGCCGTCATCCGTCGTGCGGTGCAGCCGCCGCGGGGCAGCGTCACGGGCAGTATGAAAAAGGCGCAGTTTGGCGATTGGTCCTTCAGCCCAACCCAATTTCGCCTACAGCGTGAGGCAGAAGCCCATCTCCTTTTATCGTCAACCGAGGCGCGTCTATTGCAAGTCCTCGTACAACGACCCGGCATTGCTTTCTCGCGCGACCAATTGTTAGACCTCTCCAGCGTGCACGGGCTCGACATCAGCGAGCGGGCAATCGACACCCAAATCTCGCGGCTTCGAAGAAAGCTCGGCGACGATCCAAAAAATCCGCGCTTCATCCAAACCATCTGGGGCGGCGGTTATGTCTTCGCGGAGGCCGTAACATGGTCGGACGAAAACTAATTGGCTCCACGCTGGCGATGCAGGTCGGAGGGCTTGCCATTCTGGCAGTCATCCTTTCCAATATTCTCACCGTGGTCTTCTTCTTTGGTGACCGCAATGAAATCATCCGCACAATCGTCGACGTTGAGACCACCGCCCGCTTAACCCCGATTGTCGGCGCTATAGAGCGGGGTGAAGCCCTGCGCTTGGATGAAACTTTTAGCGTTCGCCCCGCAGACGGATGGCAAGCCAAGCCCGAGGTTTGGCAGGAAGCGCCCATGCTAGCCGATCAGATCAAGGCCTCGGCGGGGGCAAAAGATTTGCGTGTCTTTGTCCCCCGGATTTCAACCTTCACCTTTAAAGACTTGTTTCAGCAAGTGCAGCAGGGCGGGCCGGAAGTAGCCGCCATTGTCCGGCCGCAAGACCAAGCGCCGCTCCTCATCCAGGTTCGCATTCAACCGGATTTGCCACCACCCTTGGCGGCTCTTGTTGCGACCCTCATCTCTGGCATATTGATCACCTTTGGGACCAGCTTTCTGATCGGGCGGATGACCCAGCCCTTAACAAAGCTTGCGGCGGCGTCCGAACGCATCGGCCAAAGTGCGCAGATAGAGACGGTGCCGGTGCGCGGACCCTTAGAACTGCGTATCGCTGCAGGGGCCTTCAACCGCATGGCCCAACGGATCGGCCAATTGCTTGATCGCCAACGCGCGACCTTGTGGGCCTTGGGTCATGATTTGCGCACGCCTGTGACTGCCATGCGCATCCGGCTGGAACTGGTTGAAGATGAGGAGTCGCGCAACCGCTTGCGGGAATCGGTGCGGGAGATTGAGCGCGTTGTCGAAGACGCGCTGTTTCTGGCGCGCAGCGAGTTGGCCGCCCCACCTACCCAGCTTGCGAGCCTTGATGAGCTTGTGGAAAAGGCGGTCGCAGGTCTGAAAGAGGCAGATCCCAGCGCATCAGGCCGGCTGACTGTGGTCGGGGATGCGCAGGCCAAAATCCTGGCAAGGCCAAATGATGTGGTGCGCGCAATCCGCAATCTGGTCCACAACGCCTTGCGCCATACCTCTGGCCCCGTCCACGTCAATGTTTCGGCAGACCCGCAGCCTATCGTTGAGATTGGAGATTGGGGGCGAGGCCTCCCACCAGAAGTCTTACACTCCCCAGGCGAGCCTTTTGTACGCGGAGACCAAGCGCGCAGCGCCGATGGCAGTACAGGCCTCGGCCTTGCGATCGTCCGCTCGATTGCCGAAGGCCACAAGGCTCAGTTCGTTGCAGCGAATCGCACGGGCGAAAGCGGCACCATCATGCGGCTCCTATTTGATCCACGTTGAGCCCCAAAACAGTGGTGACACAGTTTGTCACACTTAAACAAAGCCTTGACGCACATCGCCCCGGGGCTTGATTTAGAGACAAGACCATTCTTCCCCCAAGAGAAAAGAGATGGTCTGATGAAACTTGCAACCTCCCTCGCCTCAACGGCACTTTGCCTGTCGTTAGGCATCCCCAACTTAAGTGCGGCGCAATCGACGCCAGCGAGCCTACAGGCAGACCCTGCGATGGAAGTCGTGGTTGTGCGCGGATCGCGCCTGCCCGAAAGCGTGCCGGGCGATGTTAAGCCAGAGCTGGTGGTGGGCACATTTGAGATCCGTACCACCGGTGCCACTACGCTCCCCGAACTTTTGGTGACCCTCCTCCCCCAAACCCAAAGCGGCGTCCGCAGGGGCGATAACAAGCCGATCCTGTTGGTGAACGGACGTCGGATTGCCGACTTTAGTGAAATCCGCGCCATCCCTGTCCGCGCAATCCGTCGGGTCGAAGTCTATCCTGAAGACGTCGCGCTGCGCTACGGCTTCCCGGCGGATCAGAAAGTCGTCAATTTGATCCTGTTCGGCAAGTTCTCCATTACCGGGATTACGGGAGGCATCGGCCAATCCGCAGACGCAGAACGCGAGACTTATGATTTGGTATTGGACAGCACCAAGATCGATACAAATGGCCGGTCGGTCTATAGTTTTGATGCGCAAAAGGCCTCTGGCGTCAGCGAGGAAGATTTAGGGCTGTCTCTATCCCCCGGTGGTATACCCAGTATACGGAGTATTCTGCCTGAGACCGAGACCTATCGGTTTTCAGGTGCCATTGGTCGTTCGGTCGGACGTTTCGGCGAACAAGGCTATGCGACCTTGGGCGTCGACGCTCAATCCGAAACAAGCCAATCCATCCTATCGCGGGTGCCAAACGGTGCCCAATTGGCCCGCGATTACGAGGCAACCAAGGCAAAAGCTTCCTTAACCCTTGAAGGGATCGTCAAGGATCGCCGCTGGAATGCGATCGTTTCGACTTATTCCGAAGATGAGGCCACGCGCACAGACCGGGCGGACGGCCGCGCGCGAGACCGCACAAATCAACAACTCAAAGGCGCATCATTTGACGGCACTTTGGCAGGGCCTGTGCCTGGTCTACCGGCTGGAACCGGTGCCTTCAATCTGCGGACGCAAGCCTCCACCGAAAAGCTTGAGTCGGATTATCAGCGCGGCTTGCAGGCCGGATCTGAAGACATTGACCGCACGAAACTGGAAACCAACGGCAGCTTGACCATTCCCCTCGCCAGCCGCAAAACAGCTGGAAACCTGTTGGGAGATGTCTCCATTACCCTCAATGGGGCGTTGTCGAGCAGCAGCGACTTTGGGGGCTCGAGTGGATGGGGCACAGGTCTCAACTGGTCGCCTAATTCGGAACTTCAGATCACCACACGCTATAGCACCGGCGAGAAGCTACCCACGTTGGAGCAATTGGGCGGACCGCAAACCAACATTCCTTCCGCCTCGGTCTATGATGCCCGAACGGGCCAGAGCGTGCGGCTGGACGAGACGCGCGGCGGCAATGGCACCCTTCTGCCAGAACAGCAGCGGGACTTTATCCTGGGCGCAACCTTCGCACCGCTTCAGATTGAAGGCCTCAATCTGTCTTTGACCTATGCGCGCAACAAGACCGAGGATTATATCGGCAGTATCGGGGTAAATACCCGCGCTGCAGAGACAGCTTTCTCCAGCCGCTATCAGCGCAATAGCGCTGGGACCTTGATTGGGCAGGACACGCGCGCCCTCAATCTTGGGGACCGAGAGACCGAGACCCTGAGCTTTGGTCTGTCTTACAGCCGCAACTTTGGCCAAGCCCCGCAGTTCTTGCGGGACATTGTCGCAAAGGTTCAAAAAGCACAGGAGGAAAATCCAGACGCCACCACTTTGCCCGGCGGCCTACCACCTGGCATTACACCACCGCCCGGGTTCAAACCGCCGCCCGGGGGCACACCACCCGACTTCAACCAACTCATGCAGGCAGCGAAGATACCCGGTGGCCGTTGGAACATCGGTCTCAACTATGCCTACACGCTTGATGACACCCTCATTCTGAAAAATAGTGGCGTGAAGCTTGATTTGCTGGAGGGTGACGCACTCGACACCGAGATGGGGCACAGACATCAACTGACCCTCGATGGCGGGCTCAATTATCGTGGGATTGGTGGACGTCTCGCGGCTGTCTGGAAGGGCGAAAGCGAAATCGCAACCGGCTATGGTGCAGAACGTCTATTTGTTGACGATCAGGCGACCTTGGACCTCTCGCTATTTGCCTCAACCGATTTGATGCCACAGCTCAATATGGCTGTCCCCTTCTTGAATGGGGCGCAGGTGCGGTTTGAAATCAACAATCTAACCGACAGCCAGCGAAAGGTCACCAATTCGGCTGGCCTCGTACCAACGGCCTACCAAAGTGGGCTCTTGGAACCCGAGGGCCGCAGCTACAAACTTAGCCTGAAGAAGCAATTTTAGTCCAAGGAGCAGCCTCTGTGCCCTTGGAAAGGCACAGAGGTTGTCCACTATAGGTTAGCGGATGTAGGGCAAGTCTGCTGGCATCAGGACCGTATCAATGGCGTGGATCAGGCCATTGCTGGCCGGGATATCAGCCTGCACCACGGCAGCGTTATTGATGCGAACGCCATTGCGACCGTCAATGGCCACAGAATGACCCTCTAGGGTTGGGCTGGTCATGGTGATGCCCATCAGGCCAGACGAAGGCACGCGTCCGCTGACAATGTGGTAAGAAACGATCCGACGCAACGCGGCGCGATTTTCAACTTTCAACAATTTTTCCAGCGTTCCAGCTGGTAGATTGGCAAAGGCTTGATCAGTTGGCGCAAAAACTGTGATCGGGCCAGACATAGTCAATCGGTCATAGAGACCTGCTGCATTGGCAGCGGCCAACAAAGTGTTGAACTGGCCATAGCCAGCTGCAACGCTGGCAACGTCACCTGGGCCGGTTGCCGGAACGGTCATCACCACAGGGTCGGCCGTCACAACGGTCACGGCCTGTGGCTTTGGTGCTTCGATCGTGGTGGTCGAGCAAGCACCCAGGGTCAGGGCCAAAAGGGGTAAAATGGCAAAGGTTTTTTGAAAATTAAAAATGGTCATGGAGATATCCTTTAGTGACGGGCAGTCAAAGCTGTCGGCAAGGCAACGCGTAAGCGGCGGACTGGTTCCAGTCTCGAAGCCCTAGCGAAGTTGATCGGGCAATTTTGGGATATCGATCAGACAAAAGGCCACAGAAGAATCTGAGACGCCATAAGGGAGCAGAATTTTATCGCCGTTGCGCAGCGCGCCGCAGGCGTAGACCACATTAGGCACATAGCCATTTCGGCCCCGATCACTTGGTACTAAAATAGGTTCTGCTGTGCGGCCTATGACCAATTGAGGGTCATTCTTGTCAAGAAGGAGTGCGCCCATCGCATATTTGCGCATCGCGCCTACGCCGTGAGTCAGTAACAAGAATCCCTCATCCAACTCAATCGGTGACCCACAATTACCTGTTTGGACGAGATCCCAAAGATATTTGGGACCGGCAATCGCCTTGCCTTTGTCCCAGTGCAACAACTTATCGGATTGCATGAAGAAATGGCTCTCACCATCATAGCGACCGAGCATAGCATAAGCTCCGTCCACACGGCGGGGAAAGAGCGCCATGCCTTTGCCATTAACTGCCGTTCCGGTCATGGGCTGGAGCTTGAAGTCGGTGAAGTCCAAAGTCGTCATCAATTCTGAGCGCACTTCAAGGCCAGAATAGGCCGTATAGGTTCCATGAAAAACCGAAGTTTGCCTGTCGTCTTCAAACCGCACCATGCGCAGATCTTCCAGACCGTTACGCTGGGCATTTGTGACCGGGAAGATCACGGCTGCTGAGATCGGGACCGTTGGCGGTCGTGTCACAGTCACAATGCCATCAGCATCGGGGCCGCTCGAATTGGCCGCCAGTGTTGGGCTAGTCTGGGGCCAAATCTGAAGGGTGTTGCCCCGCGTCAATATTCCTTCCCGAAATGAGATCGACGAAATGTGGCCTTCGCCGACATTGCGAAGCGACAGGATGAAGCGAAGGTCGCCCGGCCGCATACCCGTTTGGTCTGGGTGCGCCACAATGGAGGGATTAGTAACTGCAGCTGCGCAATAGGCATATTCAAGACAAAAATAGGCACCGATAAGCTCTAAATGCGCCGTTGACAGCGTGTCGCAATCGCCGGCAATTGCCTCGCAGATCTTAAGACTGCGCTCTAGAAATAAGCTGCGAGTCTCCCAATGCCGCCCCTTAAAGTCAGCATTCACATGGTCCAACGCATGCAGACAAGTTTCTTGATCGAGGGTTGCTACCGTGTGAAAGATCCGCCGAGCGCGAGCCAATTGGGTTGGGTGCAAGTCGCGTGGTTCCGGCGCGATGTGAAACGGCCGGATCACAACTAAGGACGGATCGGGAAGAAGGGTGCCCTCCAAGAATTGGATCACATGGATAGCCCAATTGGAGTCGCTGCCGGGTTATTCCCAACAATGGTCACACGTGCCATCGCACAATTTGCCATTTGGCGCGCCAGAATTGATTCAGCACCTTGGTTTCGGTTCACACCTGTCTCGGTTAAGCCATCAAAACACCCGCCCCGCTGATCACTCAACGGCAAGCCATTATCGTTCTCGCCAAAGAACCATGCATGAGCGGTTTGCGCCATGATCAGCCACTTGCTCTGCTTGGTGGCAGCATAGGCCGCCAATGCTGCATCAATGGTGGCACAGGCCTCAATCGGTTGTTGGTCAAGCAGCCGTGGCGGCGCGAATGCGGTCGCGGGGGTTGAGCTTCCCACCGCTCGGAAAAACCCATTGGGAGCCTTTTGAATGGTGTCGAGCCAAGCCAGAGTCTTCAGGCCGATCGACAGCATATCAGGCCGGCTGAGACTAACGCCAGCTACGATCAAGGCCTGAGGGATGCGAGCGTTGTCATAAGATAGGCTGGGCTCGAGCCACTGCCAAGTTGGCGCGCTGTGGGTTTCAAACCGCGCCAACAGGCCTTCGGCATGCTGTACCAACATGTCATAGACTGCCAGATTATGCGGCTCTCCATGTAACAGACTGACCGCCCCGAGGATCGTGAAGCATTGGGCTCGCAACGATCCTAAAGTCGCTGCCGATAGCCCCACTTCTTTTGCCAGAGCAATGGCCCACAAGCGAACTTGCTCATGCTCAGCATAGCAAGCTGTCTCACCCAGCGCCCAGAAGGTTCGACCATTGCTGTCTGGCGAGCCTTCAGGCTCCAGCCAGGTCCGATCATAGCCCATGAAATTGCGGAAGGCTTGTGTGTTGGGGTTCCAGGCATGTTGTACAAAGGCAGCATAGGTGCGCTCCAAATGATCAAGCGTGTGGTTCTTATGGCCCAATTGCCGGAAACGTTGGATGAGTATGAGCGCGCGAACGGCGTCATCAATGCAATAGCCGTGCGCTCGATTATCAATGCCGTAGGACGCATGTTGCATAATCCCGCAAGCATCGGTCACCCGCTGGACCCCCAAAAGAGTCGGGAGACTTTGGTCATGTAGGCGGGGAGCAGCCACATGCGTTTCTTGGCACCGCGAAATCGCGGTTTGAAACGCGGCGGCATAAGCCTCAGCCGAGCGCTCCCAAATGGTTGTGCGTCCTTTGGCATAGGCCGATCGCCCGGCCGCCAACAGCCGTTCGGGGTCTTCGAGCAGGCGGGAGATGACAGCGGCAAAGCCAGCGGAGTCACCAAAATCGACCAAGGCACCGCACGTCTCATCCACCCATTCGGTTGCGTGCCAAAATGGCGTGGATATGACCGGCTTGCCCAAAGCAATCGCGTAAGCCAGCGTACCGGATGTGACTTGGGCTCGGTTCAAATAAGGTGTCACATAGATGTCTGCCGCGCTGAGATAAGTCATCAAAAGCGCATTGTCGACAAAGGCATCCACAAAGCGGATATGTTCCGCAACGCCCAAATCTTCCGCTAGTCTAATCAAACCATCGCGGTAGGCCTCGCCATCCACTCGTTTGAGGTTGGGGTGGGTTGCGCCTAGGATAACATAAAGGGCGTCTGGATGGGTTACGACAATTTGAGGCATTGCCGCAATAAGGGTTTCAAGGCCCTTGCCCGGCGACAACAAGCCAAAGGTCAATAGCACTTTATAGGGGCTAAGGCCCAAACTTGCTTTGAAGGAATCCGGTCGTACAAACGGCCGATCTGGCGTGCCATGCGGACAAATAGTGACCTTCGCTGGGTCGGCGCCATAGACGTCATTCAGCAAATCCGCGCCCTTCTTGGCCATCACAATGACTTGGTCGGCACGCCGCAACAGGGCGGCAACCACATGGCGCTGTCCTTGGGTTGGTGTCTCGATTACCGTATGCATGGTGATTACTACGGGGGCGGTCAGACGGTCGATTAAGTCGAGAATACAAGCGCCATCAATACCGCCAAAAATCCCAAACTCATGCTGGATCGACACCACGTCGGTTCCGAGATGATTGAGGCGGTCAGCCGCCTTGCGATAGTCGGTTTGCACATGCTGACGGATACGACACAGCGCCGGCTCATCCGACAGGGATTCGTCGTCATCTAAGATGCGAACAAGGTCGCAGGCCCAGCCGTCCAACAGGTTTAGAGAGCGCCGTACGTCTGCGGTAAAGGTTGCGATTCCGCACCGTCGCGGCGGAAAAGTGCCAACAATCGCGACGCGTCGGTCGGTCGGCTCAGCCGTTTGCGGCAGAAAGCGCAATAGCCCCTCGAGGCTTGGCAGAATGGTCGTACGCGGAGCTTCAGGGGGAGCTGGCTGCATGGACTTGATCCTTATCACGCCAGCAAAGGCCAGCATCAGTCCATCAACGCCAACACGAAAAAAGGGTTCCTTTAAGAAAGGCGAACGCAGATATTTTTGGAACCGCGTGGGGGTGGGGGCGTAACTCCTCCACAAGGAGATACCTATGCGCCCTGCACCTAAATCCAAACCCATTAATCCCGCTGAATCCTTGACGATTCCTGATGCGAACAATGTCCTCCAGCTTTACGCGCAAGACTTTGACAGCTGGGAATTCACCGAAGCGCATCCGCGCACCACCCCATTTTGCGAAACTTCTTCTACCCTCGGAGGCCCTGATGACACTTGAAGGACATACCCTATCGCCCGACGAATCCTTCGGGGTTTTCAACCGATCTTCCAGTACTTTCGTACTGCCCAGCTTACCATTCGAAGTCACCGCCTTAGCCCCCATAACCGGTGCTGAAACCTTGGGCGTTCATTTGGGCAAACACCATCAGGCCTATGTCGACGGCGCAAACCGATTGATGGAGCCGATGGTCAAGAAATTTGAGACCGCCGTTGACGTGATTAGCTTTGCCCGCAGCGTCGAAGCCCACGGGCTTCTGGAACAAGCGGGTCAAGCGCTAAACCACGCTTTCTTTTGGACGTGTCACCAAGCTGCCGGCCTAACGCGCCCAGAAGGCAGTCTCGAAATTGCAATCAACGACAAGTTTGGTGACTTCACGGGTTTTACCGACGCAGCCATCGCCTTGGGTAAGTCTAGGGTTGGATCTGGCTGGATCTGGCTGGTCGCCGACCATGAAGGTGCGGTCCGCTTGGAACTGACGCGCGATGCCGAGACGCTTCTGGATGACCCAAGTTTGGCCGTCTTACTGGTCTGCGACGTCTGGGAGCATGCCTATTATCTCGACAGGGCGTCCGACAGAGCCGGTTGGATTGATGGCTTTTTTGGCCAATTGGCAGACTGGTCTATGGCCAAGTCGCGCTACGAACATAGGCTGTGCCGGGAACCAGATGCCACATAGAGCGTTTCATCCATACCTCCCAACCAAAGGCGAAGATTATGAACAACGACACCATTAAAGGCCAATTCGACCAATTCATCGGCGCAGCTAAATCCCAGTGGGGCAAGTTGACCGACGATGACTTTTTGCGGGTCAGCG
Source organism: Aquidulcibacter paucihalophilus (assembly GCF_002105465.1). Lineage (GTDB taxonomy): Bacteria > Pseudomonadota > Alphaproteobacteria > Caulobacterales > Aquidulcibacteraceae > Aquidulcibacter > Aquidulcibacter paucihalophilus. Next base: position 23,265 of record NZ_NCSQ01000169.1, on the reverse strand, counting down.
GTGACCTGCAAAAACTGAAAGGCGCAGTACAAGAGCGCTACGGCATCACCAAAGAAGAGGCGGAAAAGCAAGTGAGCAAATGGGAATCTAGTCGCCCACGCGACATGACTGACCGTTCTGGAACCTAATCGATCATGCCCGCCGACTTCTGACATGGTCCTCTCGTTAGATGTCATGTGGGCCTGAGCCGGGCTCTTTAACACCGCAGTGCCCACTGCGATCCCCCTGTTTATTGTTCGGTTTTGGCCGCCGCCCTTCTCACCAAGTGCGGCGGCCAGTTTTTGGGGTGCGTTGACAGCAGAAAAAGCCAAAGCGGCCCAACTCCCCAATTTCGGTTGGGGAGTTGTCTGTTTGGACTGGACTCACGAAAAGATGCAGACGAATGCCCCCTCCCCATAAAGAGAGGGGGTCTTTTGGTTTATAGACCGCGTGGCGATTGATCGCGTACCCAACAGGTTCGATTGCTATTTGGGATGACGTAGTAATAGGCACCATTACGATCGCGGTAAGTTGGTCCACGACGCGACGTTGCGCATTCATCACGGCGTTGGTCCAAACTATAGCCGCGCACCGCGCCTGCCGTCCCGCCGATGACAGCACCGACTACCGCGCCATTGCCCGCATCGCCGTTACCGGTGTTATTGCCGATAACGGCACCAGCTATGGCGCCAATGGCGGCACCAGCGCCGGCATTGCGTTCCATATTGCCGGTTGTGGTGCATGCACCCAGTGCGCCGGCCCAGATAATCAGGCCTAATGTAGGTATTTTCATAGCAAATATCCAATTCGAGAAGAGAGAAAGGTTTAGCTTTAAGGCTAACTAGGCAGCCTGCCGCGCAGGGCGGCAGCAACAGCACTGATTAGAAACAAGACCGCAAAAACAAAGAAGAGGATTTTGGCGATATCGACGGATGCGCTTGCGATGCCACCAAAACCCAGCACCCCTGCGATCAAGGCCAGTATCAAGAAACTAATGGACCAACGCAGCATGTCGGTTTTCCTTTCCGAAAAGGTGGGACCACATGGCCCACACCATGCAGATCAAACTCTGGCTCGCGCCAATCGTTCCCTTTCCGGAAAGCTTAAAGAGTGGGAAGAAGGAAGCTGACGCTCACACACGAACCGCCCCCTTTGAACCCTGACAGTACGAGTTGGCTGCCCAATTGCCGGCCAAACGCGGTCAATAGGCTGTGACCAGTGCCGAGCTTTGGCCCAGTTCCAGCCCAGCCGATCCCAGTATCGCAAATCTGCAAACAAGCGAGCTTTTGGTCTGTGATATCGAGGGAGACATGCACTTGCCCTGTCGCTTCACTAGGAAAAGCGTGGATGATAGCATTAGTGAGCGCTTCAACAACAAACATCGAAATCGGCACGGCCAGATCTGTCGCAACCGGCAATGCCGGACAACGGCATTCGATGGTGATCCGCTGCATCTGGATTGGATAGCTTCTACGGACCTGGGCGCAGAGGTCGACCAGCAATAGTTGGACGTCGATTGTCGACGCGTGGGCTAAATCATCGCTCTCAACGATTAGACGCTGCACAAGAGCTAAAGCGGTTACGCGGGACTGTACTTGCTCCAGCGGGGCTCGTTGCTCAGCCGTTTCGAGTTGTCGCGCTTGTAAGCTCAATAAGCTCAACACCACTTGGATATTGTTCTTGACCCTGTGGTGCAGTTCTCGAACCAGATTGTCCTTTTGTTTGGCGATCTGGACCAAATGCTGATCTCGTAGGTCTACTCGGGCTGCCATCGCCACCATTTCCGCATGCAACTCCAAGAGCTCTTGTGGCTCAAATGCATCGCCTACATGATCTTTGGGCACCAGCCCTGCACCATAATGTTTGGCCATAACGCGCAATCGTTCGATTGGCCGAATGGCCCAGTATTCCATAGCAAACCAACTTGCCGCTCCGGCAAACAATAACGCGATCAAAGGCAAGGCAATATCGGTCGCCATGTGGAAGAATGTCGAAGAATATAGAATTTCGTCGGGCATCGCATACCGGACCAGAAGGTGATTAGGTACCAAGATGTAAGAGGTGGATGACCAAGTTTTACCTCGATTGTCGCGGGTGATCTCAATTGAGTTGGAGGGATTTGCGCCCAAAGGTTCTGCAGTGCCCCTAGCGTCTACTAAGGTTAATTGCGCTTGGCGGTCCAACATACGGCGATTGAGATCTTGCTCAAGACGGTTCAAGTCTAAGCCGAAGACAATATGGCCATCCGGACGGGTCTGTTCATCTACCAGGCCGAGTGCGAGGATGAGGCTTGGTTTGCCCGTCGCACGATCAACCACCGGGCCTGCAGCGGACAATTCCTGGCCTGATGATAACTCACGCCACCAAGCTCTATCACTGACATTATTGGTTACCGAGATCCTATGGGCGGCACAGAGAATTTTCCCGTTGGCATCAATCCGCGCAAGGTTAGAAACAAAGGGCATACCGACCAAGGCAATCGCCAAGGTCTCGCGACAGGTTGCAGAGCCCTCCCTTACGTCTCTTCTATTGCTCAAGCGCAACAGAGCGTGACGGCCCGTTTCAATGACATGCATCCCTTGTTCACCCGCAATCGAGACCTGATCAATCAGACTAGATTGAACGACCTTGCGATCATGGGACAGTCGCGCAAAGGCTTGCGCAAAACTGATGCAGAAGACCGGCACCATTGCCCCGCCTACTGCAACCAGTAACAGGCTGCGCAAGGACTGGCTTTGAAACCATGTACGCCAGAATTTAGAATTACGCGCTAACAGCATTAAGGACGGTTGGGATCAAGGCGGCGAAGTTCGCCCAAAATAGCTTCGCTGGCTTGTGCGCTCGTGGGTCTGGGCTGACTAAGGTCGCGCTGTCGATCATCGACAAAGTCCCGCAAAAAGGCTCTCCCGCGCGCAACCCGGCTTTTCACCGTACCAACCGCGCAGCCAATGATTTGTGCGGCTTCCTCGTATGCAAACCCGCCTGCCCCAACGAGGATCAAAGCCTCTCTTTGTTGGGCGGGAAGCGACTGCAGACCTGCCGCTAGTTCTGCCAAGGCCATATGGCCTTGTTGAGCTGGCTCACAAACCAAAAGCTTGTCCGCAGCATCTGGATCCCAAGGTGCAACGCGCCTTTGCTTGCGGCACCACGAATAATAATGGTTACGCAGGATCGTAAAAATCCAAGCCTTGAAATTTGTATTGGGCAGATAACTCGCACGCGCCGCCCAAGCCTTGGCTAAAGCCTCTTGTGCCAAATCATCGGCCAGATCAGCCCGACCGCAAAGGCCGCGCGCGAAAGCACGTAGGGGTGGGATGACCAAAACAAGCTTGGAGGCAAATTCAGCGGCCAGCACCCGCGCCAGTTCTACATCTACTTCGGGCAGTTTCACCGGCTGGATGGCGACCCCGCGACGGGCAAAGTGCAAGCGCTCGCGGGTCATGAGCTTGCCTCATTTTCAGGCTTATCAGTTGGCGGCGGTGTTTCATCGCTATTAGCGACAGCTTCTAAAGCTGCATCTATCTGGGCAAGGAGGGCGCTGAATTCTTCTGGGACCGGTTCCAGCAGGACCTCTTGGTACAGAGTGCGTAATCCAGCGACGATCGGGTCGTCATTCAAGTCTGGGGAAGGGCTAGGACTGATTTCATTCAGCGGATCTATTGGGGGCGGTGGCACCTGGGTCACGCGACGGGTCCGATCTGTGGTAAAGCGCCTTATGGTCCCACCGGAACGAGATGGCGCGGGCAAGTCTTCAGCAGGGTCGGGCAGATTTCGAGCCGCCCAATATAGGTTTCAAACGCGGCCCTTTCCGAAACGTTCCAAGTGATGGGAACTTATTTCCCGGATGTGCGTTTTCGCGGTGCAAGCCTTAAGGAGAATTCCATGTCAGCAGTTGCCAATTTCGGACCGCACCTTCCCATCCTGCGCCGTTATGCGCGCGCCATGACCGGTTCGCAAGTCAGCGGCGACGCCTGCGTCCGCGCAGCATTGGAGGCCATTTTGGCAGCGCCCTCTCAGATCTCTAACGCCTATCCGCCCAAGGTAGAGTTGTTCCGCCTGTTTCACGCCGTCTGGACATCGGTTGCCCCTGCCTTGGACCCAAAGCAAAGACCAGAGCGCGGTGCGCTTCTTCTCACAGCCGTGGAAGGCTTTAGCCACGATGAAGCGGGCATTGTCTTGGGGAAGCCCGTTTTTGATATCGTCCTAGAGATAGAAGCCGCGCGCGGCGATCCAATCTGAATCGATTGGAAAAGTGCTCATTATTGAGGATGAATCCATCATCGCGATGCATTTGCAGACTTTGGTGGAGGATTTAGGCCACCGTGTTATCGGCGTGGCCACAACACGGCGAGAAGCTGTGAGCTTGGTGGAGCAGACTGAGCCCGACTTGATCCTGGCCGATATACGTCTAGCAGATGGATCATCAGGAATTGACGCTGTGGCCGATATCCTGACCCTATGCGATGTGCCTGCCATCTTCATCACAGCATTTCCTGAGCGCCTGTTAAGCGGCGAGGCCCTAGAACCAACCTATCTGATCACAAAGCCTTTCTTGCCAGAAACAGTGACGGCTACAATCAGTCAGGCCATGTTCTTTCATCGCGAGAACCAGAGGGAAATGACGGCCAATCGGCCCTAAATTCCCCTGCCGTTGAAAGTCGCTCATACATTAGAACCCGACCAGAGTTTGGCCGAGCCCTTTTTGTGTTGTTGAATGCTCTCGAGCCAAGTCTAACGAGGGCTGTTAATGATCACCTGCGCGATCAGACCCCCGACAATCGCCGCGAGTAGATAGTCACCGCGATCATCCTCGACCCAGCGATAGCCGCGAGGTGGGGCGCGCAGATTGTGGCCGCGATAGTCAAGTTCAACGAAGCGCTGGTTGTAGCCGCCCAGGCTTTGGCCACGCGTCCAGGGGCGATAGCCCATGGAGAAGCCGCGCTGGCGCATCTGCCATTGCGATGGCTGGCCATAACGCCACTGGTTCCGGTTGTTGTAGTAGCCGTTGTGGACGCTTTGATCCCACGTGGCACCGCGACGTGTATCGCGCCATGATTTGCGGTCTTGGTTCAGTTCGCGGCGGTCTTGACGAATGGCAGCCTCGCGTTGGTCAAGACGGTCATCGCGACGTTCCATATTCCGGTCTTGCGCGTCAGTGCGTTCACGGCGGGTCGGTTGGCCATTTTGATCGAGCCAGCCGCCGCCAGCGCGTCCAAACTCAATTCGCGCTGGCTGCGCCATGGCAGTGGAACCGATAAAAGCTGGCGCAAGGACAGCAGCGGCAAGAAGATAGGCGGGAAGCTGACGTTTCATGGGTAGTGTCCTTTGGGACGCGAGCACAAGGCTCTAGTTTGAGTGAGGCTTGGCGCGCACGGCCGCCTTGCGATCGGCTTCATCCTGCGCGTCCTGTTTGGCTTTTGAAGCCGCGATGTCGGATTGAACTTTGCTAGCGGCATCGCTGACCACTGCGCCGCCCGCGCTTACGTCGCGTCCCGCGCCGCGTATGGTATTGCAGGCAGCCAAAGAGGTGACGCTCCATAACGTCAAACATAAGATCAGGAATTTAGGTTTCATGGCTTTAGTCCTTAGGTCGCTGGCAAGATTGCTCAGCCTATGGACAAGAAACGTATAAGCGCGGCCTTGGTTCCAGCGAACCGATCATTTAGCGTTTGGTAAAGGGCTCAATGCCCCCCAACGCCTTGGCGATGGAATCCTTCGTATAGGGCTTGGTGATAAAGGGCCGCGCATTCTGATCTGAGGGATAATTGATGCCGCTGCCATAGCCTGTGGCAAAGATAAATGGCACTTCAATCTCGAACAGGCGATCGGCAATTGGGAAACTATTTTGATTGCCCAGATTGACGTCCAGTAAGGCAAAGCTTGGTTTTTCGCGGTCAAGAATGGCCAGTGCATCTTTCACATTGCTGGCGACCAAGACGCGCTCGGCACCAAGGCTCAGCAGCATGGCTTCTGCGTCGAGGGCGATGATGAGATTGTCTTCAACCAGCAAAACATGCCCCTGCAAGCTGCCAACCAGCGGTGTATCGGCTGTCGTTGTTGTGGAAGTAATCGGCTGTTCCTCTAGGACGATGAATTGGGCCGGGACGGAAAAGTTTACCTTCACGCCAGTAGCCAAAAAGGTAATCGCGGACTCTCCACCCAGCTCGTGGGGAATAGACGCTTCAATGATGGTAGAGCCAAAGCCGCGATGGGATGGTGCCGTCACCGGTGGGCCACCAATTTCTGCCCAATTGACGATTAAGTCGCCCTGAGGGCCGATCCGCCAAGAAATATCGACATGGCCACCCTCGCCGCAAAAGGCCCCGTACTTGGCGGCATTGGTTATGAGTTCGTGGATGACGAGGGCAAGCGTAGAAAACGCTTTTGGAATCAACAAGACAGGTGGGCCAGACATGTGAATGGTGTTGCAGACTGGCCCCAGATAGGCCTCAACTTCGGTGGTAATGAGGGATTGAAACGACCCGGGCCCCCAATTCTTCGCGGTGATTTGATCATGCGCACGGGCGAGTGCATGAACCCGGTCGCCCAGCACGCTGGCGAATGTATCCATATCTTTGGCATTGATCCGAGTTTGCGAAATCAAGCCCCGGATGAGGCCCAGGATGTTTCGGACCCGATGGTTGAGTTCGGCAATCAAAAGGTCTTGCGTTTGGCTAGCTGCGTTGCGCTCTGCCTCCGTGGCACTGATCAAGCGCAAAACCACTTCCAGCACCGTGATTTGTAGGGCTTCCGCTGCACGCAGCTCCGCATCCGTCCATTGCGTACTTTTGCCGTGCAAGGTTTCCTGCCACGCCTTGAAGCTCTTGCGCGGGCTGATACGGACTTCACCTGAGCCAAGCACCTCCACTGATTTGGTCGGATCGCCAGCCCATTTCACCGTCGACGCGGTTTCTTTGCGGAAAAAGACAAGATAATCTCGCGGAATGGTTGAGATGGGGATCGCCAACATGCCCGCCGCACGATCCTTAAAGCTATTTGCCGACGGGCAGACGCTTTCGATTTCATTGCTACTATAGACGCGGCTCGCCGAAACACCATCAAGAAAACTACGCAACACCTCAAATTCTTCCAAAGAGGGTGTGGAGCCCTTTAGGGTCACGCTGCCGTCGATGCAAAAAGCTGTTCCATCGCAGGGGACAATACTGACCAATTGATTGGCCAATTGCGCGACGTCCTTAGTAGCAACGCCCGCGAGGGCGACGGACGCCAGAAGATCCGTAGTAATCTGACGGGTCGAGGTTTCAAACGTAATGAGCTCTTCCCGCTCACATTGATCAATCAGCAGGGCCAGGATTTGGCCAAATACTTCGGCGGTCGTGCGCCGCTCATAACCAATCGTGCGAGCGGTCATATGGTGACACGCAATTAAGCCCCACAGCGCGCCATTCTTGAGAAGCGAAATCGTCATGGTCGCCGCCACACCCATATTGCGCAGATATTCGAGATGGATCGGCGAGTGCGAGCGGAGGCTGCTCATGGACAGGTCTGTCAGCGCATCAGCGAATGTCTTTGTACTGACGATAAGTGAAGGTGGACTATCGATATCCAGCAAGTTGCGGATTGGATTGCGGATCAAAAGCGCCCGAGCTTGTTTGGGGATATCGGTTGCTGGATAGCGCAGGCCCAGATAGGGTTCCATCGATGGGCGACACCGTTCGGCAATCACCTCGCCCGAGCCATCGGGATGGAACTGATAGACCATCACACGATCATAGCCAGTCAGAGCTTGTACCAGTCGGACGGCTTCATGTGTTAGGTCGGGTACATGATGCTGATGCTGCACGTGGTCAATCATCGACCGTACCATCGAGCCCGCGTTTAGCTCACCCGATTTCTCGCTCAGCTCCGCCTCCAGCAGGATCAAATCGCCGCTGGCATGGACCGCGAGGTCAAAGCCAGGACCGCCTTCCTGCAGAACAATCGCAAACAATCGCTCGATGACATCCTGCCGATAAAGGGAGGACAGGCGATTGCGGATCGCATGCACCGCTTCAGACATGATCAAGGCCGTTAAATTTGCCCCCAATATCTCTTCAAGCGGCTGATTCAGAAATTCCCCGCAATTGGCCGAGGCCCGCTCAATAATCCAGTCTGGCGTTAGCGCGATCAGAAAGCCGCCGCTTTGGATCGAATTGATCTCATGGATCCGCTCCTTATCGCAATTGGTCAGGGTTGGCGGATCAGGGGGAAGGGTTGGTGAGGCAAGGGTCTGGGGCATAGCCATTAAACGCCTCCGTGGTTGATTGGTTCCCTGGAGCCAGAGACGCCCTATCTCAAATTTTAGCCTCGCCGGTTCTCGGCATCATCCATGTGTCAAAAAGCTGAAAACTGGCCAGAGCCGCCGCAAGCGCTTGGTCTTGGGCTTCTGGTTCATTGAGGCCATCCAACGCACGACAAAGCCTCTGCCAAGATGCCCCATCGCTACTGCCGCCTTGAAAAAAACTGCGCCCGCTTGCTTGGTCGCCGCACAAATGATCAAGCTTGGCAGCTAAAGCCCGTCCACCCATCATCGAACCTTCGCGTACATAAAAGACACCCAACCACGCACCGTAGGACTTAATCTCGGTATGCGCGACGGCTTGTACATGGCCGATGTGGTGAGAGCTGCTTGGCCGTAATTCTTCCATGTCGCGCAAGAGACGTTGACTGCGATGATCGACTGCGGGGGCCTGTGACCGTTCTGGGAAGACGGCGCTGTCCAGAGCATGCTCTAGGCCTTGATGATAAGAGTATAAGTTCTCAAGCAACGCCAAATAGCCGGGCAGAGCAATCGTTTCGTCCATCAACTCCGCAAAGCTTGAATGATGGTGAAGGCGCTCATGGATGGTCCGAGTGCCCAGACGGAGGAGGTCGCGCGTCGTACCCAAAGTCCATCTCCATCTAGATTAGTTGGATGACGCGCGCATCGGGCGACAAAGTCAATCTAAAACTGATCGGTCACCGCCTTGTTACAACCACAACCCCGCCTATTGGGCCTTTGGGAAGACTTACATGCGGCGCAAGCGTCGGTTCCGCGTCAAAACTGCCTTCTGATAGGCCGCGCTCCAACAAGGTTGAACGGACACGATACAACCGTTGCTTGGCCACGTTGGTAAAGGCGGGTGCACCATCATCGCCTGAGACTGCCAACAATAGGATCTTGCGGCGTGGGCAGCGCAAGAGGCTGGTGCTCAAGACCGACAGCACCTGAACCGCACTGGGGCTTAGGACGTCATCCTGGTTGGCAAAGTAAATTTGAGTTGCCTCGCCTCGGCAAATTCGATCCCCCATGACCAAATCTTTGGCCGCAGTCGTTATAGCCAATGGCGACGCGCACGCCCCCAAGCCCAAAGCGACCAGCGCCAAGCCCCAAGAGTGAGGCGTGACTGACCCAACGGTCGATTGCTGATGCTTAAGCAGACGGTGCGACATGGGACTCAACGAACCAGAGTTGCTGATCAATCCCCCGCGACATCTCGGTGAATAGGTCAGAGGTGTCGGCATCGCCAAACTTGGCGGCTGTTACGCTCGCTTCGCGCACCGATTGGCCAAAAGCCGCCAAACTGCCAGCGACGGCAAATACATGCTGGCTTTCATCGGCCAAGCCTAAATCATAGGGGACCAGAAATGAGTTTTTGGTGGCGACTTGGATAGTGCCTTGCGCCACACCGCCTAAGCCACCGGCGCGTTCGGCCAACATATCGGAATAGGTCTCGACTTGTTCTGACACGCGATTGAACAACTCATGAATGGCGATAAAGTTTGGGCCGCGCACATTCCAATGGGCTTGCTTGGTTTGGGCATGGAGATCGATGGCCGCAGCCAAATGCTGTTTGAGCAATTCAACCGATTGGGCGCGAATGGTTTCATGCAGCGTGTTGCGTGTCTTGTTCATGTGATAACTCTTGGGCCTATCCAAGTGGGACGAAGGCCTTACACGAACATGGTTAGGCGTAGGACGCGGTGTTGCGTTTGACGGGCATCAAATCAGAGGACTGTCTCGCGGGAAGTCAACGATGGTCAAGCGAGGCAGGTTTCCTGAACTCGCAGAGGAGAATGGATCCTCTCACGGAACCTCTTGATCTCCAGAAGGTTGAACTGAGGCTTTGGTTGCCGCGTGTCTCTTCGAGGCATTCAGCAGCTTTGATGGAGGCTCACTGCATGGCCAAACCCCTACTCCAAACAAGCGATCTGGACCTCTATTTGAGCCGGCCGCGAAACCGCCCCTTCTTTTCGGAAGGCGACCCCAGCGGCGCAATCTATCAAGTTGAGAGCGGCTGTATCCGCCTGCAAAAGATGACAGAGGGCGGCAGGCGGTGCGTGTTGTCCTTTTGTTATCCAGGCGACGTGTTCGGCTTAGGAACGCATGGGCCAGAACAGGTTGATGCAGAAGCCGTCTGCTCGTCGCGTGTCGCGCGCTTAGGGCATTTGGGTCTGCAACGTATGCTGCAGTCTGAACCCGCCCGTGCTATGAAAGTTATTGATGCGGCCTATGGCGGCCAAGAAGCAGGCAGCGAACATGTCGTGATGATCAGCTTCGCCCCTGCGGAGCAAAAGCTGGCGTGGTTTCTGGACAATTTGGGCCACCGTTTAGGTCAATCCATTGGTGACGAGCTTTTCGTCGATCTACCTATGATGCGGGCCGATATTGCTGACCATTTAGGCATGACGTTCGAGACGGTCAGCAGAGAGATGACAAAGCTGCGTGACCTTCAAATCATTGATCTCTTGGGTCTTCGTAAATTCAAGATCCGACGGGCCGCAGCCTTACAATCTCTGGCGCTGACGGGCAGCCTCGGAGCCAAACTATGTTCTTCACGGTCAAGGAGCATTCAAAGCCGCCGTGAAAGCAGTCGAATGGCTCGCGGTCCCTCGCTGGCGACGTTGGGGCACATTCGCTTGCATTAGGCAATTTATGCGGACCCCATACCATCGAGCCCAAGCTGATTGACCCTTCCGTAGAAATATGACACGTTTAGTGTCAATAATTGCAAGGGGAGAGTGAGCTTGAAGGTCCTACGTACACCGGAGGCCGCGTTTTCAGCGATTGAGGGCTTTGACTTTATGCCCCGCTATTTGACGATCAAAGACCCAGCAACCCAGACGCCCATGCGCGTCCATTATGTCGATGAGGGGCCGCGAGATGCGCCGGTAGTCCTCATGCTGCATGGGGAGCCAACTTGGAGCTATCTTTATCGTCACATGATTGGGCCAGTCGTCGCTCAGGGCCTGCGAGCGATTGCCCCCGACCTTATCGGTTTTGGTCGCTCTGATAAACCAGCCACGAAGACGGATTATAGCTACGCCCGGCACGTTGCCTGGATGCGGCTTTGGCTTGAGGCCCTCGACCTAAAGAATATCACTTTGGTTTGTCAGGACTGGGGTTCGCTGATTGGTTTGCGGCTTTTGGCCGAGATCCCAGAGCGGTTTTCCAGTGTGGTGCTTTCAAATGGCGGGCTTCCCGCTGGGCAAAGTGGCCCTGCAGCCTTCAAAATCTGGCGTGCTTTCTCGCAGTTCAGCCCGATCTTTCCGATCGGCAAGATTGTGCAAGTTGGCACCAAGCGCACCCTGTCGCCTGAAGAGATCGCAGCCTATGACGCCCCTTTCCCAAATTCGCGTTATAAAGCCGGAGCCCGCATTTTCCCGTCCTTTGTGCCCATTGGCAAAAATGTGGCCGTTCCAGACCAGTTGAAAGCGTGGAAGGTTCTAGAGACATGGGAGAAACCCTTCCTATGTTGCTTTAGCGACGGCGACCCTGTGACGCGCGGCGGACAGCGCCTGTTCATCGGTCGGGTACCGGGTACGGCCAATCAACCCCACACCACCTTGCGCGGGGGTCACTTCATCCAGGAAGATGACCCACAAGGTTTTGTTGCCTCCATCCTGAAAGTGGTTTCCCCATGAATGTGATCAATGAAGTTTTCCCAAGCCCAGAGCGTGCCGCCGCGTTTTTTGGAGGTGAGGAGGATGGCCCCTTCTGCATGGTCAATTTGCTAAAGTTCAAGGACAAAGCGACCTATCCAGATGGCGCAGAGCCCGATCTTACGGGTCGGGAAGCCTATCTGCGCTATGGTATGGCGGTGGTGGCCTGCGTTGAAGCTGTCGGCGGCAAGACTCGCTTTTCCGGCATGGTCACCGATCTGATGCTAGGCCAAGTTGAAGAGCTTTGGGATATGGTGGCGATTGCCGAATATCCTTCGCGCGCGGCGATGTTGGCGATGGTGCAATCGCCAGAGTATCAAGCCATCGAAGTGCACCGCATGGCAGGACTTGCCGGCCAGTTGAACATACGTACCAAGCCCATGGGCGGCTGAGATAGCTCTACCCCGCTGCCAAAGCTGACCCGCCCCAAGCCAATCGCAAAGAGCGGGTCGTCTGCCTTAGTATTTGAAGCGAACGCCCAGCATATAGCGCGGGCCAAAGGTCTCATACTCAATCGGATAGAGTTCGCTATCGGCAAACCGGCGGCCTGGGCTATCGGCCAGATTGATGCCATCAAAGGTCAATTCGAGATGGTCGTTCAATTGATAGCGGGCTGAGACCGATAGGCTTTCAGAATCGTTCCAGTAAATGTCACCATTGCCATCTGGCACGAGAACTCCATTAACGGTGGCATACCCACCCACCGACTGCAGCCATTTGGTACGGTATTGATAGGCGATGCGGGCAGAAATGCCGTATTTCTCATAGGTCAGACCAACATTTGTCACGAGATCTGAGGCACCAGGAAGATCTACAACCCGTAAGGGTGCGGTTCCAACTGCGGGAACATTGATCTCGCTATCATTGACGTTAGCCGACAGGCGAATGCCAAAGCCTTCGAGCCAATCAGGCCCGTTGATCGACCCAACCCATTCCTCAATCGTGTGATTGAAGGTGACTTCAAGACCCATAAGCTTGCCATCGCCGCCATTGCGCACCGTCGTGAAATTATAGCCAGAACGGTCGCGGTCTGGTGTATTGAGGACGGTGCTGCCAAACGTGCCGCTTTGGGTAAACAACGCGTCCTTGATGTCCTTGTAATAGAAGCCGATTTGGAAATAGCCCTGAGACTTCATGTACCATTCAAAATAGGCATCAAAGCCGATGGACTTTTCAGGCTTAGCCTCTGGATTGCCGCCGGTGATGTTACCTGGAGCATCATCGATCGAGAAGTTGGCCGCCAAATCGTCAAAATCCGGACGCGCAGCCCCACTATTGAGGCTGAGGCGGACCTTCATTTCCTCATTCAGATCATAATTCACATGGATGCTGGGATAGAAAAGCGTGTCGTCGCTCTTAAGCTGTGTCAGGACTCGCCGACCGCCAATGAGGGGGAGCGCCTTTGACGTATTCTCCGTGCGCTCTAATCGGCCACCAAATACTACGCTGCCCCAATCCTGCTTCAGCGTTGCCATCGCATAAGCTGCAGCAATATCTTCGGTTACTTCGAAATATTCGCCAGACCCGTCCTGGTACGAGCCGATGCGGCGATCCTTCAAGCTTTGGATGAGATCGCCAACCTTATCGCCAGAATAATAGCGGAATGTATAGCCAAGGGCATATTTGCCCTTGAAGGGGGTATCAATGGCAATGTCGTTATAGGTGGGCAAAGCAAGGCCGGCGGCGGTAAAGTCTGCAGCCCGGGCGCGATATTGGGTTAGTCGCCGCTTCTTGTCGCGCGAGGTATAGAGGCCACCGACCTTGAGAACCGCTTCGGTGCCAAACAAAGTGATATCCCGGCTGGCGTCAAATTTGCCCGTCCAAGCGGCCGTGAGGTCGCCGCCCTCTGCATCAACAATGTCTGTGAACAGCATGGGGAATGCTTCAACACTGCTGACGGCATTGCCCTTCGAGCGTGTCGTACCGGTCAAGATTGTATTAAACAGACGGACCGTGTTGTTCCGCACATCGGTGAAATCGTAATCGACCGTAGGTCGCGCGGTGACGGTGGTAGGGCTTTGGAAGGAAGGCGTTCCGGTCAAATCTTGCCCGTCTTCTGTCTCTGTAAAGTTCAAACGCCAGTCCAGATTCCAACCAAGGCGGTCGTGCTTGCCGCCAATCGTATTGGTGAAGATATATTCCTTGATGTCGCCGGTGCGGAAGTTCCAGTTCATCTGCACGCCATAGACGGTGCCTTTATTTGGCAGATTGCCGGTGCAAATATCATTGGCTGCACTGGTCGTGATGGGCGCCACCACCGTTGGACATGCAGTTGTTGGGGTGTTGGTTGCGCCATTGTCGAGGCGGAAGATGTAGTTATTCCGCAGCTCGATATCGGTGAATTCGCTGTATACGGATTGTGCGAAGAAGCTATCCTGTTCGCTTGGACGGAAATCGGCGCGCACAGAGCCAGAAATATTGCCGCGGGTCAAGCGATAGGGCTTATTCTCATGCTCGCGAGCCCAACGGCGGGTCTCTGAACCCGGACGGCGGTCGATTCCTGATGTCGCACTCCCGGGGCGCAGATAGGGGTCGGTCTCCCAATTGTCGGTTACCATTTCGCGCTCATAGAAGGAAACTTGCCCTAACAAGCCGAGCTTGCCGTCAAAAAAGCGGTCTGCAACGACGAGCGACGCATCAATCTCGCGCCCGCCACCCAATTCGACTTGACCGAGCGACAAACCGCCGGTGATCCGGCGCCCACGATAATCAAAAGCCGAGCGCGTGCGGATATTGATATTGCCGGCAACCGTGTCGCCAGACATGTCCGGCGTGATGGCTTTATTGACCGACACTTGGCTCGCAATCGCAGTTGGCACATTGTCAAAGCGGGTATCGCGCCCTTCCGGGGAGACCACGCTCATGCCGTCGATTGAATACGTGACCCAACGACGCGGTTGACCGCGCAAGTTCACATAGCGGCTCTGCCCCTGATCCTTCTCCACGGCGACCCCTGGCAAACGACTGACGGCATCTGCAATGTTCTGATCTGCCAGTCGGCCCGCTTCGTCGGCAGACAAGACGCTCACAAGGGCTGGAGCATTGCGCTGAACTTGCAGTGCGGCCCGGTCAGACTCGAAGATTGGACGGCTGCCACGAACCACAATTGTTTCGGCGGCTTGTGGTGCGGCCTCATTATTTGCCCCCGCAGACTGCGCCGATGCGCCACCAGCCGTCCATAAAGCAATAGAACCAACAGCGCCCATTAAGGCGGCACGCGTTACATAAACTGTCATCGGAATCCCCTCCGCAGGCGCACAGCGCCTATTTCCGGGGCGGCGAATAAAGCTGTGGCGTGACAGGCTGACGTCGTTCCGGCGTCAGTTTTGTGAAAAGCTGATCACAGAAACGTGATCTCCCTCTCGGATCACGTGATGGGTGTGCCCTAGGAGGGTGCGTGTGGCTTAGGTTTAGGCTAAAGCCTCCCCCCCCTTCCGATCACGCCCATGAAAGCCAACCAAACATGCCCGCACCCACCTCGACCCGTTTCGGCCCACGCGTGCTGGTGATCGGCACAAGTGGTTCTGGCAAATCGACATTTGCCGAAAAACTGGCCAAGGAGGCCGGCATTGCGCATCTCGAGCTGGACCAGATGAATTGGCGACCTGGCTGGTATGATCGTTCGAATGAAGAACCTGAATCGTTTTTGGCCGATGTACGGGCTGCGACCTCGCAAGATGCCTGGGTTCTAGCAGGCAATTATGCCATTACCCGCCCGATCGTGATGCCGCAGGTCACCCACCTGGTTTGGCTGGACATGCCCTTATGGCTTGTGATGGCCCAAGTGATACGCCGCTCTGTGCAGCGCGCCAGTTCTAAGGCGGATGTCTTTCCCGGCTGTCGTGAGGATTGGCCGCGCCTTTTGGAAGCCGAACATCCCATTCGTTGGGCATGGGCAACCCACCAAGCACGCCGCCCGCGCTATGTGGAGATTAGCCGACTAATCCAAGCCCAAGGCGGGGAAGTCCTGCGCTGCGCAACCCGCTATGAGATCGATCAAGCCCGTCAGTTCTTGGTGACCTTAGCTCGTTCTCGCTCTGCGGCTTGAGCGGCAAGGATCAGGGCCGAGAGCGCGCCTGCACCCTCCCTATCGCGCTGTTCCGCATTGGCTTGGCCATTTGAGCGCGCCAGCGTGAGGTCTAGACGCGGACAATAGACCGCAGACGTGCCCCAGAAACCGGCATGGCCCCAGCACAACTCTCCATGCAATTTGGTGGGATAGAGGCCAAGCGCGTAGCCTTCACCCTTGGAATCAGGACCTGGCGTTTGCATCAGCAATCGGGTTGCCACTGGATTGGCAAAAACCTCGCCCCGCACCACAGCGCGCGTGGCCCGACCTAAGTCATCCATACTCATGACCAGGCCTCCACCACCATATTGGTCATAGGAAACATCAACAGCGGAGTCTTGGATGGCCCCGCGATATTGTAAGATACGCCGTGTGCCTGCCGGTTCTGGCTCCATCGCTTCCCAATAGGTTTCATCCGCCCCAATCTTTGGCCAAGACAACATGCTGCGGGCAGCGATCCCAATCGTTGGGGCTCCAATCGCGTGCTTAATCATGTCGGCTGCAATCAGATAATTGGTGTCGGAATAAGCGAAGTTCTCGCCCACTACATCTTTCTTGCCCAGAGTCACCGCAAACCAGATCTCAGCTTCTGCGGTCCAATGCGCGGAAATGCCATAGGCATTGGGCACCAGCGCCAAAACTTCAAACAGGGTGACGCCAAAATAGTCTGGAATGCCTGAAGTATGGTTCAGAAGTTGCCGCAGCGTGATCGTATCAATCTGATAGCCATTCTGGGTCATCATGGCCTTGACCGGCGGGGAAAGCGCGGGGCCAATTGGACCATCCAGCGACAATTTTCCAGCCTCTACCAATTGGAGAGCCATGGCGGCCACAAAAGTTTTGGTGTTGGAGGCCACCCGCACGTCATCCGTTGGGCTCAAGCCCTCCCCGGACGCAAAGCTTTGATCCAAGCCCAGACTGGGTGCTGAGACATACAAGAGTTGGCCTGGAATGTTTGAATTGGCCTTGGTTTCGCGATCAAGCTCGCGCTGAATCATCGCAGCAAGTCCCAAATCCTTATTGGCGAGCTGCCAGGTTGTCGGCGTCCAACCGCCGCGCTGTCTGCCCTGCCAGCTCGACCAGCCAATCGCCATGGCCAGAATCAGCACCACAGCGAGACTTCCACGCAAGGCATAGGTTCCAAACCGCTTCATCTCTCGTCCCTTTTTTTGAGATTTGTTTGGCACCCGAGGCCATAAAACGTCAACGGCCCGCCTGAGAGGCGGGCCGCTTTCGTTTGCGCTTGCAAATACCGATTACATTTTCCAGACTAGATTGATCGCATAGCGGCGACCAATGATGTCATATTGGTTTGGAAGCGTATTGGCATCTTGTTGAGCCGAGCCCAAGATCGGGGGCTCTTTATCAAACACATTGCTGATCGTACCGCCAATGCGCAAATTATCATTAATGCGATACGAGAAGCCCAAGTCAAAATAGTCCCAAGCGTCAATATGCTGGACGTTATTGAGGTTTGGAGCCACGTTGCGCCACTGGGGTTCAGGAACCCGCTTGATCAACGCATCGACTTGGCCTTGGTAACGCCACGCACCACGGATGGTCAGCGGGCCATCAATCCACGCCACCGCAAGGTTAGAGCGGAAAGCTGGGATCGCGCGGATACCGGTACCTGCATCCGAACAAGCGCCACCGCCAAAGTCACCCGCGCAATCAAACAGATTGTCGGCTGGGAACAGCAGGCGGACGAAGCTGTCCACCGTACCGCCTTGGAAGCTGATATTGATCCGGTCGCCCGGCAATGCTTCTGGCAGCTTTGCATTATAATAGATGGAGAAGTCGATCCCCGAGGTCTTGAGCAAGGTCAAGTTGGTGTCGCGTTGGTCGAACCGGATAACCCGACCATTGGCATCGCGGGTGATCTTCTTACACAGCGCGCTATTGGGGTCTTGCAGCACCAGATAGCAGCTATCCATCAATTGGATTGGCGTGATCGAACCGATCGCGTCATCAATTTGGATATTGTAATAATCCACCACAACCGAGAGGCCTGGGACGAACTGTGGGGTGAAGACGAAGCCATAGGTATAGGTCTCACCCGACTCTGGCTTGATTGCTTCACCACCGCCTTGGACTGCCACCGCATTGTCGATCAAGGGCAAGCCCGTGCCAACGACAGGGATATAGCCCGGTGTGGAAGGGGCCCCAAGCGCCGTACATAGCGCAGTTGGCACATTGAAGCGCGCTGGGTCTGAGCAATAATCGGTCGGGCGACCTGTGCCGGTGATTGGAGCTTCGACGGCGGCACCGAAGAATTCACCAATGTTGGGACCACGTACGACGGTTTGCTTAGAGCCGCGCAAACGGAGAGTATCGTTCACCGCCCAGTTCACACCAAGCTTCCAAGTGTCATAGTCGCCGGAACGAGAATGGTCGCTCCACCGACCTGCTGCTTCCACGTCGAATTGCTTGAAATAGGGCTTGTCGGCCAGGACAGGCAGACGCAATTCGCCGTAATATTCAGTCAATTCAAAGTCTGCCACCAGATTGGCGCGTGCGCCTTGGGTGTGCAAAGTGTCCCGGGTGAAGGCGCGTGGCCCGAAGACGGAGTTACCAAATTCTTCGCGACGCTCTGCCCCCACGGCCCAGCCGACTGGACCGCCGGGCAAGGAGAAGAAGCCGGTGGTGTCACCCGAAATGTTCAAGGACAAAATGTCCTGATGGCGGTTGCGCTTGTTGAACAATTCGCTGGTATCGCCTTGGATCCAAGCCACAGCAGCCGCACTGGCAGCCGATGGTCCGAACAGATTGAAGGGCACGCAGCCATTGGCTGGGTTGACGCAAGCTGCTTGACCACCAACGCTGGTGACATTGGTTGCTTGCTGAAAGCGGCTCCACGAGCCCCAGCCAATACGTTGAACTTCTTCAATGCTTTTGCCCGTCACATAGGACAGGTCGTACTTGATGTTGTCGGTTAATTCACCGCGCACACCCACCACGACTTGATGGCTGGTCCGCTCTGTCTCGTCGATGATCGGGCCCAATTCAATCAGGGTCTTTGCGACGCGGAAGCGGGCAGCGTCCGTACCCGGACCGGTGCCCGCTGCGTTCAGATTGAACAGAGACGTGCCGCCAACGGGGTTCAAAATCGCGAGGATTTGTGGGGTCAGGAACGGATTGGTACGCTGAATCAACACGTCGCCTTGGGTGACGATGTTGGCACCGCCGGCAACCGCCGGGGCAATACCGGCCGTGTTTCCGTTGGAGCGAACAGGAACCTGTTGGCTGGTGTTATTGATCAGCGAATAGGTGCCGCGGCCATAGAATTCAGCCCATTTGGCCAACTTGAATGTACCGAAAATTGCGGCATTGGTGCGGTCATTCGGGTTTTGGAAGGCTTCAAACTGCGAGAAGGCTTGCGTGCCTGCCGTGGTGCCCAAGGTGCCGTCTGGACCATAGGCAAAAGTCGGGGCAGCCGTACCGGCAGGAGGGGTGGTAGCGCTGGTCCAACGGGTGAACGCGCCGCCTGCTGTCGGGAAGGTCTGGATGAACTGGCCAGCGTCATTGACTTCTGGCAGTGCCCAAGAGCGGTCCTCGCGCTTCAGGTCGCCACGATCGGCATAGCTGGCATGCAGGACAATATTGGCGCGATCTTCAAAGAAGTTCATGCCGCCGGTGATGCCAATGCTATAGCTTTCTGCGTCGCCCTGCTCAGAAATGCCGCCATTCACGGCAACTTCAAGGCCTTCATAATTGTCACGAAGGATATAATTGGTCACGCCCGCAACGGCGTCTGCACCATAAACAGCCGCAGCACCACCGGTCAGGGTTTCAATGCGCGAGATCAAGGCCGAAGGAATTGAGTTCACGTCTGCCGAGTTGCGGAAGCCGTTTGGCGTCACGCGCTGGCCATTGACCAAGACCAAGGTACGGTTCTGGCCCAAGCCACGCATGTCGAGCGTCGAAGCACCGTGGGATTCCAACAAAGTTGGGTTGGTGGTCGCACCATTGGATGGCAGGAATTGGTTCTGCTGCTTCAGCACTTCGTCAATATCGATCAGACCAGTTGCTCGAATCGCTTCTGAATCAATGACGCGAACCGGCGAAATGGCGCGATTGGTCGCGGTTTGAATACGCGAGCCAGTCACAATGATGGTCTCAACCTGGGGGGTTTCCGCCGCTGCTGGGGCCGTTTGGGCCAAGGCCAGGGTGGGAGCGCCCATTACCAATGCGATTGTGCTTGCCGTTACGGCAAGGGCCAATTTGTGATTATTTTTTAGCATTTACTCAAACTTCCCCCGTTTCTCACGAAAAAAGCCCCAAAGGGGGGCCGTGCAAAGGCGACCAGTACAGAGCATGCTACCGCTGAGCAGCCCCAGACGCCGTTAGGTTGCTTCTGACAGAAATCCCGCGGGTTTCAAATCAAAATGGTATATCTTGCTGAAGGTTTTGATCACAAATACGTTAAGGCCATACAGTGGTCAACCATAGATGTCGCCTAACGGATAATGCTACCGGTTTCCTTAGCAGGATGGCGCCCGTGGCTCCCGCCACATTTTTTGCAGAAGTGGTGCCGTCTGTCCGTCGCGATCCTTGCCACAGGGAAAATATCCTTGCGACTCAAATCCATGCGACCGATAAAAGCCCTCATTGGCCGGATTTGAATTTTCGAGATAGACCGGTGTCTCGGTGCGATCGCAAGCCGCCAATACCGGTGCAAACAAAGCTTTGCCAAGGCCTTTGCCCCGATTAGCCAGCCTTGTGCCCAAGGTGAACAGATAGAGATGCGGTTCACGGGGGTGATTGGCCTGCATGCGGGCACCGGCATCCATCGCGCGCACAATGGCGTCAGCCGATCCAGTCGATACCAGTGCCCAAGCGATCTGAACCGTCGCCAACGGTGACACCTCGCTTGGCGCCCCCCAAGGCAACCACATCGCAGCGCCGCCATTTCCAATCATATGGCAAAAGCCATGCTTGAGATAATGCGTTCGGGCCAAGAAAGGGAAAACAGCATCCAAAGTCTTGGGCTTGCCAAATATCCAGCGATTGACCGGATCCTCATAAAAGGCCTCTGCGGTGATCGAGCCTAATTGTCGCCAATCTTCGGCAACGGCTTGCTTCATCCCCTCCGGTAATTGGATATCCATTGTGTTTTCCTAACGTTACCTTTTCTGCGCCCTCGCGTGGGGCAAAGCTTGCGTCAACATTCCACCACATTCACAGCCAAGCCACCTAGGCTGGTTTCTTTATATTTAGATGACATATCAAGCCCTGTTTGCCGCATGGTTTCAATTACTTGGTCCAAAGTCACGCGCGCGGGCTGCTCAGTTTGCAGGGCAAGGCGGGCCGCATTAGCCGCCTTTACAGCCGCCAAGGCGTTGCGCTCAATACAGGGGATCTGCACCAACCCGCCAACCGGATCACAGGTCAGGCCCAGATTATGCTCCATCCCGATTTCAGCCGCATTGGCTACCTGCGTTGGACTACCGCCCCAAACGGCAGCCAGACCACCCGCCGCCATCGAGCACGCAACCCCTACCTCTCCCTGACAGCCCATCTCTGCCCCTGAAATAGAAGCGCGTTGCTTATAGAGAATGCCGATGGCCGCAGCGGTCAGAAGGTAGGTATGAACGGCCGAAGGCGGCACTTTCGCGTCCAACAAGTAAAAGCGCAAAATGGCCGGGATAATCCCAGCTGCACCATTGGTGGGTGCCGTAACGACGCGGCCGCCCGCAGCATTTTCCTCGTTCACCGCCATGGCATAGACATTAAGCCAGTCGAATAGGGCCTCCCGCTCATTAGATTGGGGAGAGCTCGTCAGCTTCTCATAGAGCTCGGGTGCCCGGCGGCGCACCTGCAACCCACCGGGCAAAATGCCTTTTTGAACCAGCCCACGTGCGATACAGGCAGCCATTGCCTGGGCAATTGTATCTAGGGACGCCAACGTCTCGGTACGCTCACGCTTGCGATCTTCACACGCCAGCAGAACTTCAGCGATGGTTAGGCCATGATCTTGGCACAAGGCCAATAAGTCTGCGGCCGAGGTGAAGGCAAAGGGGCCCTCAGGACCACCACCCACCAGATCATTGGCCAAGGGCGTTTCCAATTGTCGTTGGCTCGCGATAAAGCCCCCGCCGGTCGAATAAAAGGTTTGATCGGCAAGTACATCGCCCGCAGCATTGAAAGCGCGCAAAGCCATGCCATTGGGATGAAGTTTGGGCGGGGTCTCAAAATCAAAAATCAAATCCGCCTTTGGATCAAACAGGATGGTTTGCCCCGAAGCCAAGCGTAAGTGCCGCGTCTCATGAAGGGTCTGAAGGGCTCGTTCGGCCTCTTCGGGGTCTGTTGTCTCGGGCTTAAAACCAAGTAGACCCAAATAGACCGCTTCAGGGGTACGGTGACCTGCGCCGGTATAGGCGAGCGAGCCTTGTAAAGATACAGATAGACGGGCCACCGAACTCAAAAGACCAAGCCGCTCCAAATCGGCCAGGAACCGCACGGCGATCCGCATAGGTCCGACCGTATGGGAACTTGATGGGCCAATGCCGATACGGAAAATGTCCAGCGCAGAAATCATCCCTTGGCCCCTTTGTCACAACCTCGTCTGTTGCTTCGACTTATGAACCAAACCGCACGCCTGTGCCAAGCGGGCCTGCCCTGCAACGCGCCTGCCGCTGCCCCTTGCAGCACCGCCACCCGTCCGCTATGAACCCGCCTTCCTGACAGACCGCTGCACACAGCAGTCTGAACGCCGTAACGGCGGGCGCGTAGCTCAGCGGGAGAGCACTACGTTGACATCGTAGGGGTCACAGGTTCAATCCCTGTCGCGCCCACCATTAAATCAAAGACTTAGCTGGTTGAAATGGCGGGGACTAAAGTTTGGTCCCCATATGGTCCCCAATTGGCTGAGTTTGGGCGACCCTCACTTTAGCACTCATAAACCTAAACCCCTTGACACCGCATGCTGTATGGTCACCCATAGCGGCTTGTGAGCAATCAATTTTACGTATTCATTGGGGTTTGGAATGGATGTATTTAATGAGGATATCGACAAAGGCCTGTTTGGGTTCCTGAAGTTCCTATTTGTGGTCTTGGTGTTTCTCGGCGGCTGGGGCTATGCAATCGGGGAGTGGGGGTGGTTTCTAGGTCTGGCCTTTGGCTGGGTTCCCGCCGGGATCATTGCGGGCATAGGCTTCTTAGTCTGGCCAGCAGTGCTTGCGGTGGGAGGACTAGGCTTGTTAGCCGCGTTATTTTTCGCCGTGACCCAAAGATAGTTTGACCAAACAGAATTTTGAAAGCCCTAAGGCTAGACCTGACAAAACTGACAGAAGTGC
>NZ_NCSQ01000077.1 GCF_002105465.1 Aquidulcibacter paucihalophilus | reverse complement strand
ACGCCCTAAGCCACGCCGTGGCCCTCGCCGAATGGATACGCTGAAGCGTGCGCGGCGAGAGAGAGATTTGGGGGCTTTGCGTCAGAGGGTCGCACGTCGGCTGCGCCGTCTGCGATGACGTCGCGCAGCGTCGTTTTTCATCTGGACCTATTTTGGTAGCGGTTTGGTGGATCAGAGGGTGCACCAAACCGCTTCTCAGTCTTTCAGCGCAGCCCCTCACCGCCTCAGGTCGGGTTAGCGCTGGTTGACCCCAAAAATGGTACCGGATCGACCGGCTTTGTTGCGTGGCGGACCTGGAAATGTAGGCGTGGGGAACGAGCGCGGCCAGTTTGGCCGACTTGGCCGATGACTTGCCCGCGCGTGACGGTTTGGCCCTCACGGACATTGACCGAATTGGCAAAGGCATAAGCGGTCATATAGTCGCTGGAATGGCGGATCAGCACAAGCCAACCATAGCCCGCCAACTGATTGCCAACATAAGCGACCGTGCCAGAGGCGGCAGCCTTGAAGGGGGTTCCGGCCGGGGCCTCAATCTCGATACCATCAACCACGCGCAAATCCGCTTTGGTGCCGAAAGTCTCCACCACGCGGCCCCGGACGGGCCAGATGAAATTGGGCAGTGCGGCAAGGTTATTTGGTGTGGCTTGCGGGCCAATCGCTGGGGCGCTTGACCCCGCCTTTGGCTTTGGGGCCTCCGCAACGGGCCGTCTGGGTGGCGATGGGGCTGGGGTGACGGGGGCAACGGGGCCCGCTTCTAGATTAGGCCGCAATTGGCCCGGCACAGCGCCACTAACAGTTCGACCTGCAGCCATTTCACTGGCCAATAGGGTGACAAGATCTTGCGGTTCAAGACCGGTCAATTGGTCGCGCACCAAAGCCGGCAATATGACTTTCTGCCCAGGCTGTACCTTCACCGGGCGCGGAAAGCGGTTAAACAAGGCTAGCGAGCGCTCATCCACACTATAGCGCCGGGCAATTGCGGCAAAGCTTTCATTGCGGCGGACGATATGCACTTTCAAAGGCGGCAGTTTCAGCACTTGACCGGGCGTTAGGGCATAAGGTGGGCGCAAGCCATTGACTTGAATAAGCCCGGCCAAAGGCGAGCGGGTGCGCTCTGCAATGGCATAAAGCGTTTCGCCCCGCATCACCCGCGTCTCTGTCGGGGGATTCTGCGGATCAAAATCGACCATGCCCGGCGCAGGCTGGGCAGCCACGGGCGAGAGGCCACTGGTGGCGAGGGCGGCAATAAGAAGAAGGCTGACGGCGCGACGCATGACCCAATCTGTCGCACAACATGGTTAAGCAGGCGTTTCCGAGCGCGGGTCGGGCCGGGTGTCAAACCTCGCGTGCGACGCCCGGCAAAAGCGGCACAAAGCGCACATCCATGAGCGCTTCTTCCTCAAAAACCCCGTCCTCACGCAGCCGGTAGCGGAGTAATTCCTGCACCGCCCCGGCTCCCACTGGGGCAACCAAAATCCCACCTGGGGCTAATTGCGCCAGCAACGCATCTGGTCGAACTGGGGCCGCACAGGTGAAGATGATGCGGTCAAACGGGCCTTGATCCGGCCAACCCAAACCACCATCGCTGCATTTGGAGACAATATTGGTAAGCTTTAGTGCTTCGTGACGGCTCTGGGCCAAGCGCAATAAGGTGCGATACCGCTCCAACGTAAACACGCGACGGGCAAGCTTGGAAAGAATGGCCGTCTGATAGCCCGAGCCTGTGCCAATCTCCAAAACCTTCTCGCGCCCGGTGAGCTCCAGTGCGGCCGTCATGATGCCGACGACATAGGGCTGGCTAATGGTCTGGCCACATTCGATTGGCAAAGCGGCATCTTCCCAAGCCCGGCCCTCAAAACCCGCTGACATAAAGACTTCGCGAGGGATGGTCTCAATCGCATTTAGGACGAAGGGGTCTGTCACGCCGGCTTTGCGGAGCGCGAGGACGATGCGGGCGCGCCCATCTTCTTGGCTCATGCTTCCAATCCCTCCCGCAAGGCCAGTAAAGCGCTATGCTCGGTCATATCGATATGGAGCGGCGAAACCGAGATGCGGTTCTCATAAATCGCCAGAAGGTCTGAGCCGAGAGGCGGTTTAGAGAGCTTCCCGCGATAGCCGATCCAATAATAGTCATTGCCGCGCAGATCGCTGCGCCGATCAATCTGATGAATACATTCATCGCGAAAACCTTGGAAGGTGGCCTCTAGGCCCATGACATCTTCGGGTTCACAATCGGGGAAATTGACATTCATGACGACGCCGTCTGGCCAAGGTTTGGCTAAAAGCTTGCGCAAGACCTCAGCGCCATGGGCCTCTGCCGTGTGCCAGGGGATAGGGTGGCCAACGCGGAAATTGACCGCTTGGGACAGAGCGATCGACGGGATGCCCATTTGCATGCCTTGGACCGCCGCTGCGACAGTGCCGGAGACACTGGTATCTTCGGCAAGATTTTGACCGCGATTGACGCCCGATAAAACCAGATCAGGCCGACCGCCCTTGACCAATTCATCAATGCCCAAAAGCACACAATCGGTGGGCGTACCTGAACAGGCAAAGCGACGCTCTCCAACGGTTCGGACGCGCACAGGCTCCGTCAAGGTCAAGGCGCGCGACGCCCCAGACCGCTCAACCTCTGGCGCGACAACCCAGACGTCTGAGCTGAGCGCATGAGCGATACGTTCCAAGACCGCCAGGCCCGGCGCATGAATGCCATCGTCGTTTGAAATCAAAATGCGCAAGCAAGGTCCCCTGTTGAACCAGAATCATCGGTCCAGCCTGATTGGCTTTGGCACGGGGTATCACTTCATGGACTGCTTCGCGAGCCTCTTATTCGGCGGCTTTCATCGCACCCAAAACCGCCCCCGCAATCATGCCATTGGCCATAAGATGGGCAGAGTCGAGAAGCAGAAGCCCCACGGGCTCGTTGCCATAGGCATAATTATAAAGCCGGCCCGCGACCAAAAACAAAAGGCCCACTATGGCCCCCAGTTTTAGACCGGAAAGCCAAGTCGTTATGCCACGGTCCTTGATCAGGAGTCCGATGCCGATTGTGATCATGACGGGCATGACAGGGCTTAAGGCCATCCGCCATTGTTCACCGGCCAATAGCTCTGGCGTATAGCCCGATAAAGCCATCCATTGGGCTGAAAACAGCACGCCATAGATAAGCGCGCCGACGCTATAAATCGCCACGGAGGCAAGGATCAACGGGACGAACTTAATACCCAAGACGCGCATGTTACTTTTCCCCCGCCCTTTTGATAAAATTTTATCGAGGCTATTACAAAAGCAAGGATGGCGCAAAACAAAAATTGGCGCAAAAAGCCGAACCGAAAATACTGAAAATAAATAGAAAAAATCGGGATATAGACATCAAACATCTATACCTTAGAGCACCTGCAATTCTTTTGAATTATTTATTTGTTTACCATACTCCTCAACACGACGTTTAGAACTCACTGGTAGCTTGGTCTGGTATTCAAAACGAATACGGCTTGCTGAATGCAAGTGACAACCTAGTATGGATGAGGGCTAAGAAATGCTCAGCGTAAACACGAATCAAGGCGCCATGGTCGCGCTGCAAACATTGAACAAAACCAATTCTGAACTCGACAAAACCCAAAATGCAATTTCAACGGGTTTGAAGGTCGCTTCCGCAAAAGATAATGGTGCGATCTGGGCGATTGCCAATAAAATGAGATCCGATGTTGGTGCGTATGACCGCGTCCGTGAATCAACCGACCGCGCAGCCTCTATCTTGGATACAGGCATTGCTGCTGGCGAAAGCATCATGGAACTTCTAAACGAAATGAAGGGCAAAGCCCTGGCTGCGTCGCAAGCAGGTTTGTCAGCTTCGGCTCAATCGGCCTTGGCCGCAGACTTTGCTCAGCTTCGTGACCAAATCACCAGCATCATTGCCAACGCCGTATTTGACGGCGCAAACATGATTGCCGGCACACCAAACAACGCCGTCGCCTTGGGCGATTCTGCGGGCGGCAACACGATTACGGTTGCTGGCGTCAGTCTGGCGCTCGGCGGCGGCGTGGTCACAGTTACCGGAACCTCGGCACTCGATACCGCAGGCAACGCAACGACCGCGCTTGGTTTGGTCAACACCTCCATCACCAATTTGGGCACCCAATTGGCAACTTGGGGGGCTGGTNTTTGGAAGTGCACCGCACCTTCATCGGCAAACTGCAAGATGCGTTGAACAATGGCATTGGAGCCATCTCAGACGCCGACCTGGCCAAGGAAAGCGCAAAGCTGCAAGCCCTGCAAACCAAGTCGCAGTTGGGCATTCAGGCATTGTCGATTGCAAACAGCTCTTCGCAGGCCGCTTTGTCGCTGTTCCGCTAAAAAATATAAGAAGAAAAAAGTATCGTATATATTGGCCCAAGCAGAAATGCTTGGGCCTTTTTTTATTTATTTCCGATCAATGTGAAGAAAATTCCTTAGTACATAAAATTGTATCCAATTATTAGAAGTATGTTTCATCTCCGGTGTTACCATCACGTAGATCAAAGTGATCGGTGCATCTGAAAGATGCATTTTAGAGCGCTTCCCGTTTAATAAGCATCATAGCCACAGCT
>NZ_NCSQ01000061.1 GCF_002105465.1 Aquidulcibacter paucihalophilus | reverse complement strand
GAAAAGTCGGCGATGTTTATTTATGGCGAGGTTCGCACCCAAGGTGAGATGCCGATTCCGCCTGGTTTGACGGTTCGTACGGCGGTGGCCCAAGCGGGTGGATTTGGCGAATTGGCCGATACGCAGACGGTGTTTGTGAAGCGGGCGGGCAGTGAGCAAGAGATTGCAGTGCCGTTTGATTCGGGTGCTTTGGTGCAGTCGGGTGATACGCTGCGGGTGGATAAGTCGTCGTTTTTCATCATGGGGGAAGTGGCCAAGACGGGTGAGTTGCCGATGCGTCCTGGTTTGTCTGTGACCAATGCGGCTATTTTGGCGGGGGGATTTACGACCCGTGCCGATACTCGGACGGTATTCATCCGCCGTGCAGGGGAAACAAAGGAGNCAATGATTTGGTCGTGCAAAAAGGTGACACTATTCGGATTCCCGAGAGGTTCTTCTAAAGCGCGTTTTGATCCGAAGGATCAAAGTTGCGCGCTCATTCTAAATTAGAGCAACTGCTTTTCCGCTCTATGTGATAAACAAAGAGTGGGGGTTCTTCTAAGTAAGACTGGACTCGTAAATGTTATTCCTTGATAATAACTGAGTATTTGCCTGAAAGCAGGTCAAAGGTTTGAGAAGAATAGTCGGTTTGACGAAAGAGGCTTTTGAGGGGTCCATGGAGTGGATCTTGCAGGGGCGTAAGAGGGTCGAGAAGACAGGCGTCAAGACAAGGTCGGGAAAGACTAGCTTGGGCTTGTGTGTGGTCGGGTAAGGAAAAAGAGAATGATCAAGA
>NZ_NCSQ01000070.1 GCF_002105465.1 Aquidulcibacter paucihalophilus | reverse complement strand
CTCAAGGGCATCGGACCTGAGATTGCATCCACGCTTTGGCTCGAAGGCCTTTATCGACATTTTGCGAACAGACGCGATGTCGCGGCCTATGCGGGACTGGCGCCCAGTCCCTACCAGAGCGGGGACATGGCGCGCGATCAGGGGATATCCAAGTCGGGTAACCCGCGCTTGCGATCAACCATGGTGGAGTTGACATGGCTTTGGCTGCGACACCAGCCTGCGTCGAAGCTGTCACTATGGTTTCAGGCCCGCGTTCGAAGCGATGCAGGCCGGATTCGCAAGATCATGATTTGCGCGCTAGCGCGCAAGCTATTGATTGCCCTGTGGCGATTTACAACAACGGGGGAGGTCCCGGAAGGTGCGGTTCTAAAGCCCGCATGACGTTTGAAGGTTAAGTGCTCGGGCCAGGTTAGCATGGCATAATGGGGTAGCCCTATTTCTTCCCTTTAGCAGACCAGCAGATGAAGTTCTGCAATGGCCAATGAGCTTTTTAATAAGGATCCGCAGTGCTTGATCAGCACCGCTGGATGCAGGTGGGCGGTACGGAGCGACGTAATGGCTGCAACACGCCGAGTGCCAGTTTGTCACCGCCCCCTTTTGTGCCGCGACCCGATAGAATGGGATTATGGTCTGCCGTATCAAAGCGGCAACCGGATGTGAGTATAGGCGGCGCGTGTACGCGCCATGCGATAAAGCGGCCAGACCTAGCATCTAAAGGCGCGCTCATGAGCGCAGAGGAGTTATGGATGTAGCATTTTTCAAGCGCGAGGCGCGTCTTGGAAGCAAAACGGCGGGAAGTAAAATGATGGCACAAGGCACAGCTTTTGGCCGGACCCTCTTACAAGGGCCCGGCACTGGAGGGGTTAGGCCGCTTCAGCGACCTTTTCCATGATCTTGCCTCTTGCGAGAACTTCGAAGTCGCCAAACGGGCCAACAACGAACTCGATGACATAACGGGT
>NZ_NCSQ01000055.1 GCF_002105465.1 Aquidulcibacter paucihalophilus | reverse complement strand
TGGGAATCCTTTCGATTCACAAAACTCGGGAAACGCTCTAGTACGTTCCGGAGGATCAAGAATGATCAGCGTAAATACCAATCAAGGGGCCATGGTGGCCCTGCAGACTCTGAACCGCACCAACGACCAGATGGACAAAACGCAAAACACGATTGCCACGGGCTTGAAGGTTGCGTCTGCAAAGGACAATGGCGCGCTTTTCGCTATTGCCAACAAGATGCGTTCTGACGTGACAGCCTATGACCGCGTGCGGGAATCGACTGACCGGGCAGCTTCCATCCTCGACACCGGCATTGCTGCTGGCGAGAGCATCATGGAATTGTTGAACGAAATGAAGGGCAAGGCTCTGGCCGGTACGCAGACGGGTAACTCTGCCTCTGCTCAAGCCGCATTGGCTGCCGACTTCCTGCAATTGCGCGACCAAATCACCAGCGTGATTGCCAATGCCTCGTTCGACGGCGCAAACATGATCCAAGCTACCCCCGACGGTGCGGTCGCTTTGGGTGATGCCGCTGGTGGGAACACCATCACCATCGCCGGAGCCAGTTTGGCCTTGGGTGGCACAACCATCACCGTGGCAGCGGGCGCGGTTCTGACCGACAACACCACGTCGGCCACGGCCCTAGGCCAAGTCAATGCTTCCATTACAGCCTTGGGGACGCAATTGGCGACCTGGGGCGCAGGGGCAAAGCGCCTTCAGGTGCACCGCACCTTCGTTGGCAAGTTGCAGGATGCGTTGAGTAACGGGATCGGCGCCATTGACCTCGCCAAAGAAAGCGCCAAGCTGCAAGCCTTGCAGGTCAAGCAACAATTGGGCGTTCAAGCTTTGTCGATAGCTAATTCTTCGTCGCAGACGGCGCTATCTTTGTTCCGCTAAAACTAAGAATAAACCTAAAATAGAATGGGCTTGGATTGCTTCAATCCAAGCCCTTTTTTGTATTCAATGCGATATTTAGCTGCTTATTTTACTGCATACTTGAAATTACCAAGAGTTCGGTAAAATTGATTCTATTTCAAAAACAGAAAATACGGGTCTGAGTTCTATCCTATTCGGTAAGTCAAAATGGCTTCCACGCTTGAATAGCGTGTGACCTGAGCCCTTAGGGTCCCTCGTTCTTTATGAGAGT
>NZ_NCSQ01000073.1 GCF_002105465.1 Aquidulcibacter paucihalophilus | reverse complement strand
GGGAATCCTTTCGATTCACAAAACTCGGGAAACGCTCTAAAGCGTGCGAACAGGCCGCGACGCCAGCGTCGAAAAATATGCCATCATGCCCCCCCACCAATGAGGTCATTTGTTTTCTGGAATACACACACTGGAAATACGCGCTCGAAGCAGAGTGCCAAAACAAGGCTCTCGCGGAGAATCGAGCCGCTTAAGCTTTTATTAACTTACAGGTAACCGGCTGGCAATCGCAAAAATATGGTAAACTTGAAATTAATACAGTTAATTTTACCACCTTGATTTGGTTACTAAAGGTATGAAATTTCCCTTATTTGGAAAAAACAGCCATTCTATTACAATTGGGCTACAAGGGCCTGCCGTCCGCATGAGCATGTAATACTGTCATATATCAATAGATTTACTTTAAACACCAAATCAAATGCGCAAGATAGTGTCGTAAAACTGGCGGAGACGATAAAATAGGGCAGACAACGTGTCAATTATATTTGACGTCTAATTTGTCGCCAAAAATCAGACATCTGGTCTTGGATCGCAAAACTATCCACAGATTAAGGCGGAGATTACTTGGGCTCATACGCGCGCTATGGTTCCGAAGAGGCGATACGGCCTGAAATCGTTAAATGCCCCGCGTTCCACGTAGCGCTTACCCCATAAACATCGGCCAAAGTCTGCGATGTTAGGGCTTGAACTGGAGGCGCTTGCACGACAAGTTTGCCCTGGTTCAGCAAAATAATCTCGTCACAAAAACGGGCAGCCAGCGCCAAATCATGGAGCACGACCAGCACTGCGTGCCCAGACCGGGCCTGCGCCTGCAGGGTCGCCAAAACATCAAAACTATGCCCCGGGTCGAGGGCGGCAGTAGGCTCGTCGGCAATCAGGGCCGGCGCATGACTGGCCAACGCACGGGCCAAATGTACACGCGCGAGCTCCCCACCCGATAGGCTGGTGACGGCGCGGTCTTCAAAGCCTAAAAGCGAACAACGCTCCAGAGCCTTTTCAACGGCAGCGGCATCGGTTGGTGCAAGGCGGCCCATGGGTCCACCATAAGCATAGCGTCCCAAGGCGACGGCCTCACGCACGGCAATCGGCCATGCCAATTTGCGGGCTTGGGGGAGATAGGAGACACGCAAGGCCCGCTGCTTGGCGCTTAGGCTGTCAGCAGCCTGGCCATCTAACTGGGCAGAACCTGAACTTAGTGGTTGCAGGCCGAGTAAGGCGCGCACGGCGGTGGTCTTGCCCGCACCATTCGGCCCCAAGAGGCCGACCAGCTTGCCCTTTAGCACTTCGAACGAAACGGCCTGGAGGAGGTGCGCGCCTTCTAAGGTGACCGTCGCGTATTGCAGCTTCAAACTCATTGGTCGGCCTCCAACGCGCGGCGCCGGACCGCAATCCAGATGAAGATGGGCGCGCCGATCAGGGCGGCGACGACGCCGAGCTTGAGTTCTTGGCTTGTCGGGGCAAGCCTTGCGATCAGGTCTGCAAGGACAAGGACAAGGCCGCCAAGCAGCGCCGCTGGTAACAGGGTGCGCGTCGGATCATGGCCGACAAATGGGCGCACGACATGTGGCGCAATGATGCCGACAAAGCCGACTGCGCCTGCGACCGATACGGCCGCTCCCGTCAAAAGCCCGGCCCCCAGCACCACCCAAAGCCGCGAGCGGCCGACATCCAAGCCAATGGCGCTGGCTGCCTCTTCGCCCAAAGTCAAAGCCTGCAGGCCAGGGGCAGCGACACCCAGAGCAAAGGTACCGACAAGCAGGAATGGGGCTGCGAGGAGGAGGTCCTCCATCGACCGATTGGCGACAGAGCCCATCATCCAATTCATCATGTCAGACAAAGTGAATGGGTTTGGGGCCAGATTGAGCAGCAGCGACATGAATCCCCCAGCAAGGCTGGAAATACCCACCCCCACCAGCACCAGCGTTACCACCGATTGAACCCGTGGTGCGAGCAGGGCGACAAGCCCTGTGGCCAGCAACGCACCGAAAATGGAGGCCAAAGGTAGCATCCAGGGCGAAAGCTGTACAAAGCCCCAATAGATTGTGATGGTGGCAAAAAGGCTCGACATGGCCGAAACACCCAGCACGCCAGGTTCTGCCAACGGATTACGTAACAGGCCTTGCAGGGCTGCCCCACTGCCAGCCAAGGCCATACCCACCAAAAAGGCTGCAAAGGCGCGGGGCAAGCGAATCTCCCAGATGATCAGCTCGGCTTGCGTGTCCCCTACCCCCACCAAGGCCGCCAGTAATCGGCCCAAAGGCAAAGATGTTGCGCCAATCAGGCTTGAGGCGATCAGAGCAAGACCGCTTAAGGCCACAAGGAGGAGGGTCAGGGCCGTGGCGTGGCTTTGTACCTTCATGGCCGCACCTCTCCCGACAGCGGCCCTGTCTGAGTCTGGCTACGGCGCCCTGTGGCGGCCATCGCCTCCATCGCGTCTACCATAAACCACCCGCTACAGGCTGTGGCCCCACCATCAAGGCGGGCAACCGGCAAATCCGCCAGCATCGTTCGCACCAAGGGATGGCGTGCTTGGCTCCAATAATCTTGGTGTGGGCTTTGGGCTGTGAAAAAAGCGGTAACCAGCATAGCGGGCCGCTCTGTTACCAGCCGCTCCAGCGGTAGTGGGTTCCAGCCCTTTTGCGTCTGAAAATTGACAAGGCCGGCTTGCCCCATCATGCGATCCACCAAAGATCCGGGGCCTGTGGTCACGCCGCCTGGCGTGACATAAAGGGCTGAAACCTGCGCCGCGGGCTTTAAGTTTGCCAGCCTGCGATCAAACTCAGCGACAACCGCTTCCCCGCGTGCCGGCTGCCCCAAGGCGGCAGCCGCTTCACGCACATTATTGCGGACAGCAGCAAAATT
Source organism: Aquidulcibacter paucihalophilus (assembly GCF_002105465.1). Classification (GTDB taxonomy): domain Bacteria; phylum Pseudomonadota; class Alphaproteobacteria; order Caulobacterales; family Aquidulcibacteraceae; genus Aquidulcibacter; species Aquidulcibacter paucihalophilus. The sequence goes on along the minus strand of NZ_NCSQ01000073.1, from coordinate 38,419 downwards.
CTCCCCCCAGCCAATTTGATGCACCTTAATGCCAGCGCGCTCCAGAAATGGCCCCATTTGCGGCCCTCCCCCATAGGAACGGATGACCACATCGGGCTTTAGGGCGAGGATAGCTTCCGCATCAGGGCGAACTTGTCGCAAGCCCTTGGCTTCACGCCGCATGAAGGAAAAATCGCGCGTGGCATCGGGTGAGACGGCAAGAATATCGGCCCGATCCGCCAGTTTGACCACAAACTGATCGGCACAAAAATCCAGCGAGACGACCCGCAATGACGCTTTGCCGCCAGTTTGGGCAGCCAAAGCACTGGGTGGCTGCGGCGAGGAACACCCCGCCGCACCCCCTATAAGAAGTAAAAGAGCCAGCCTAGAAGCTCGCACGTAAGCCTACCAATGTTTGCCGCCGTGGTGAGCCATAGCCAGTCACCGTTTCATAAACCTCATCGCCCGCATTTTCGACGCGCGCAAAGACGGTCCAGTGGCTATTGATTTTTTGGCTCGCGCGCAGGGTCACCAGATCATAGCCCTTGATCACCACACTATTGCCCGCATTGTTGAAGCTGTCTCCGACGCGGGAATAGGTAGCGGAGACATCCAGACCAAAACTGAAAACATAGCCGATTGTGGCAAAGCCGGTTTCCTTTGCGCGGCGGGGTAGAAGGCGATTGAAATTGGTTGTTCCCCGCACCTTATTGCGCGCGTCCAACGTCGCAAAGCCCGCCGAAAGGCTCAGATGCTTGGTCGGTTTTGCCTCTAGGGTAAACTCAGTGCCTTCGGCCTTGGTGCGGGCGATATTGTCATAGGTCCCGCTTGGCCGACCAACGCAGATGGCCGCCGCATTGCCAAAGCAAGAGACAAAGTCGATCTGGTTGATGGTGTCGCGCTCGAAATACGTGAGCGACCCGATCAGGCGACGCGAAAACCACGCTTGCTCGAGCCCAATTTCGGCTGAACTGGCTTCTTCGGGTTGCAGCTTGGCATTGCCAAAGTTGGAAAAGAGTTGAAACGGCGTCGGTGACTTAAAACCATCCGCAAGGGCTGCCCGCACAATTGTATTGCCCTCATTGAACGACGCCGCGACCGTGGCCCGCGTGTTCAAAGCCTCGCCAAAACTGTCATGATCGGTCCAACGCACGCCCACCGTTGCCGTGAGCCACGCAGTGGGAGAGGCTTGCCCCTGCAAATAGAGCGCGCTCAACTCACTCTTGGCTCTAAGAGGGGTGGGATTAGGGGTAGTCACAGATGGGCTTGCCGTGCGCAGCTGCGATTGCTCAAACTCGCCCCCTCCCAGGAGTTGAAACTGGGGCGTGACATCCAGACTGGTTTGGAATTCCGCCCGTCGATTGGTGCCCGTGCCGACAAAGGTGTTTTGAACCGCCAAAGTGGGGTTTAGATTGGTGCGGTCGGTTTGTGTTTCGCTGAAACCCAAGCGCGTGCGTGACCGCCCATCCAAGAAGGTTAGATTAGCACCCGTATAGACGATCAATTCCTCGGTCTTGGACCGCTCGAGGGTATCGGACAAGACAAAGCTTGGCGCGGGGAAACCATCAATGCCAACATCGCTATCCGACCAAAAAACGCGCGCTTCCAAGCTCAGCTGATCAGTCATCGCATAATCAAGTCGGCTCTGAAGGAGCGTGTTTTTATAGCCGTCGCGTTCTTTACCGGCTGCAGCAGAACTGATGCCATCAGTCTCAAATTGCCCCGCAGCCAGCACATAGGAGAGGCCCCCCACTTGCCCACGGACAGATCCCCGGGCGCGTCGCGTGTTCAAATCGCCACCTTCTAAGGTGACGCTGGCGGCAAACGGCACATCTCCCGCGCGGGTGATGATCTGCACCACACCGCCCATGGCTTGGCTGCCATACAGGGTTGATTGCGGCCCCCGCAATACTTCAATCCGCTCTAGATTGCCGACCAACAGATTGGCGAAATTGAACCCGCCGCCCGGGCCAGACGGGTCATTCAGCTTCACCCCGTCAATCAACAGCACGGTCTGGTCGCTTTCAGCACCCCGAATGCGCACCGTCGTCAGACTGCCAACCCCGCCCGTCCGGCTAAAGGCAACGCCGGGCACGTCGCGCAACAGATCAATCACCGGAATAGATTGGGCACGGGCAATGGCGGGCGCATCGATAACGGTGACAGAAGACCCCACACGCGATGCCCGGGTTGGGGCGCGGGTAGCGGTGACAATGATGGTCTCAGCTTGGTCCTTCGCCGATATGCCGGCGGCGCTTTGTGCCGCTGCAGATGTCACCGAGACGAAGGGCGAAAGTGCCACACTGACGGGCACGATTAGGGCTTTTGCCAACAGGCAAAGTTTGCGTTTCATCGATTTTCGTTGGCCGCTGATGCACGGCCAATCCTCCTGGCATGCAAGAGTGGCGGGTGCGCACCATGCGCCCCACGTCCTGCAGTCGTTGCATCGGAGGTAAACTCCGGCCTTCCCGCTGACCCTGGCAGGACGGACGAACGACGGCGATGGCAGGTCTCCCGACTTACGGGTCATGGCTTTGTTTCGGCCTTCCCGAACCCAATGGGGCCCAGTGGCACATCTTGGCTTTGGCCAAGAGAAACGCGGCTATCCGCTTACGGTCGCAGGCACGGCTGCTGATTTGAAGGCTAACCCCCGCACAGCATTCCCTTTTCACCCCAGTTTCCTGAGGCACCATCTACCTGAAAGGTATCAGCACGCGCTGGCTTTGCCAAGCGCTACTTACCCCAACAGGAAGAAAAAAATCGGCGTGACTTTGCAGCGTGAGACGCAATGAACTGGCGGAGACGGAGTCGGCCAAAAGTGTCCGCCCAATCGTTTCAAAGAGAGTAGATTTGTTCCTAAAATTATGATATAATTCAGTTTATTGGATACACCCTGTTTCGAAGCGTTTCGAATTGTTTCGTTCTAGGGCCTCCATTTCGTGGGTATTTCGTGGGTACGAAATCGTGAGTATTACTTGGGTAAAGCCTCATAAGTTGGATGAATAGCCATGCCACATGTGCGCAACAAACTAACAGCTTTGGCCGTGAAGTCGATCAACTCAGTAGGCAAGCACGCCGATGGCAATGGCCTATTCCTTCAAGTCACTGCCAATCCCAAAACTCGTGAACTCCGCAAATCTTGGCTGGTTCGATTTACCCCCTTGAATGGCAAGGTGCGCGAAACCGGAGTTGGCAGCGTTGATCTGGTCACGCTGGCGCAAGCACGCGAGAAGACATTGGAAATCCGAAAGAACGCCAAGTCCGGTGCTGATGTGGTCGTCGCTAAAGCTGAAGTTCGCCAAGAGGCCGTGCGGCAACGAGCGGCGAGCATGACGTTCGCTCAATGCGCTGAAGCCTATATCAAAGCACATGAAAGTAGTTGGAAAAACGATAAGCACAAGACGCAATGGACGAACACCATCAAGATGTATGCCAACCCAGTTCTCGGTAAGGTCGCCGTGCAGGACATTAACGTTAGCATGATCATGAAGGTGCTTGATCCGATTTGGCAAACCAAGACCGAAACCGCCAGCCGCCTTCGCGGACGACTTGAGAACATCCTAGATTGGGCAAGGGTGCGGGAATATCGCACCGGCGAGAATCCGGCCCGATGGCGCGGGCATTTGGAGAAGGCGCTCCCTGCCCGAAACAAAGCCAAGACGGTAAAGCATTACGCCGCATTGCCTATCGACGAGTATCCGGCCTTCATGTCGAAGCTGCGGGAGCAAACCGGTGTAGGTCCCCTCGCCTTTCAATTTGCTATTCTTACAGCCGCTCGCACCAGTGAGGCCATTGCCGCACGCTGGGATGAGATCGACTTCAACGACAAGTCCTGGACAGTTCCAGCCGAACGGATGAAAGCGGGCCGCGTCCACCGGGTACCACTTTCGACCGCGGCTATGGCAGTCTTGAAAGCAGTGCGCGGCCTTGATCCTGTCTATGTCTTCCCGGGCCTCAAATGTGGCAAGCCCATATCCAATATGGCTTTCCTTATGACCTTACGCCGCATGAAGCGTGACGACCTGACCGCCCACGGTTTCAGGTCCACATTCCGCGATTGGGCGGCTGAGCGAACTGACTTCCAGAATGAAGTCGCAGAGGCGGCTTTGGCCCACGTGATCTCAAATCAGGCAGAGGCAGCCTATCGAAGGGGCGACTTATTTGAAAAGCGGCGGGCTTTGATGGAGGCTTGGGCGGTGTTTGGGATGTCATAGGCCAAACCTAGTGAACCAAAGCAGCTATCGAAAGGAAGTGACTTCTCTAATTCCCACAATTAAGGTTAGCCACTTTGTTGCGCTCTCGGGTTTGCTTTGATCCTGAGTTGTGGAACTACCGACCAACAATCGGTGCTTGAGGCAAATACCGTTAAATGGTCACAGATTACCCTGCAAAATACGATGCCTACGATTTAACCCGCCTGGCAGCCTAGGTCGCTTGTTATTGATTTCGATTGGCCAATCGTAACAAAATGTGCTGGTCTTATGCTTTCAAGTAGGCGATCCAGTGGGCTCAATATGTTGCGCAATTATGACTTGTCCGGGTTAGGTGACGCAGACCGCCGGCATTTCGAATACGGTCAAAGATGCTCTGATGATTTTTTGAGCGAAATTAGTTCCTGCCTTGCTGGCTACTGGCAAAAAGATACTCGGCGGCCGAGGGAAGTTGCGGCGAGGCTTAACAGACTGAACATTAAAACAGCTTGCGGCGGTCAATGGACAATACACTTGGCGACAGAGTTGCTATCGCTTCTTCGCACTGGCCACGTTTCCCGATCTCAGCCGATCAAAGCAAGCGCACAATCAACTGTGGTTGAAACAATGCCTAGACCATCGACTGGGAGGTTGCGGCCCGATAAACGAGAGCGGGCTCGGGTTGCTGCTGCTGAAGCGCAAAAGACGCTTGGAAAGTGCACGGATACACCTGTCATAGATAGCCCACCAAAGCGAGTTCGAGTCCGCAAGCGGGTTCCCAAACCAAAACTCGACTTAGATAGAATTTTGGAAAGGCTACCAAAGTTGGATGCAGAACAGTTGCAGCGACAATGGCTGAATTGTCATGATCAATTGCTGCGCAAGGCAGGCTTACCCCGGCCTTCCGACGTCCGCGCAATTTTGGCCGGGATCCACGCAGAGTGGGAAAGACGACGAATTATTGCGAGCCATCTGGCTGCAGATGAATGGCCAACAACCGACATAACCCAAAGTCAGAAGGCTCTTTCAAAGCCCGATTGGCTTGAACATGGAATGCTCTCGTTTATGGGTTATCATGTGGGCAGAACTGCTCCAACTCCGCGACAGCTTCGCTTAATCATTTTGGATTCTATCTTCCTGGAAGAGTTGCCGCCAGTTTTGCCACTAATGGCCATGAAAGAATGGGGGATTCCAAAAGCAAGGGGTCGAATCTTAAAGCTAGCGAATGTGTTGGCGTCGTTGACCAAAAACGCCAAGCGCAATCTCAGTGTCGATTTGAGTGTTTCAATTTCAGACTGGGAGCAAGATCTAGAATATCTAAGGATAAAATTTTGGTTGCCAGTTTTTGCGCATCAACCATTTCCCGAAGAGTGGCCCTCAAATTAGATTTGCGTGGTACAAGAGCCAAAGACCTAACACATGTTGCCTTTCGCTACCCGAGAGTACGCACTTAGTTGAGTTGCTCGTTTCAGCTCGAGAGGCACAAACTTGCTCCGCGACCATTCGTGAGTTAACCGTTTAAGTTGAATTCGACGCAAGTTAGAATGGCTCAGGCGAAACCAGATTCATGATCACCAATTACCACGCAAAATATTTTGCCTACGATCTGACTAGGCGAGCGCCTTCCGGTGCTGCAGAGCAATTGTCCATGGCATTGTTTGACGCCTCGGTAGACTTGAATCCCCACCAGATTGAGGCGGCAATTTTTGCAACCCAGTCACCATTGTCTGAAGGTGTTATACTCGCCGATGAAGTTGGCTTAGGAAAGACCATCGAAGCGGGCATCATCTTGTGCCAGCGCTGGGCCGAGCGGCGAAGGAGACTTTTAATTGTCGCGCCTGCTTCAATCCGCCAGCAATGGGTGACTGAACTTAAAGAGAAATTCAATCTGCCTGCAGCCGTGTTAGACACGAAGAGCTACAAACAAGCCAAGTCACACGGTAACGCCTGGCCATTCGATCAGCCCAGTATCGTTGTCGTATCTTATCAGTTTGCCGCCCGCCTCAAGGAAGAGGTGCGCCAGATTGATTGGGACCTTGTAGTGATCGATGAAGCCCACAAGCTGCGTAACGCTTACCGCCCCAGCAACAAGACAGGCCAGTCCCTTCGCTGGGCGCTTGAGGGCCGACGCAAAGTATTGCTCACCGCTACACCATTGCAGAACAGCCTGATGGAGCTTTATGGCCTGTCGAGCTTCATTGATCCTGACATGTTCGGCGATCCCAACGCATTTCGCTCACGCTTCATGTCGGGCGGCGGCAATTTGGATGAGCTGCGTCTGCGGCTGGCGGACTTTTGCAAGCGGACCCTGCGGCGACAGGTTCTTGAGTATGTGCGCTATACCGCACGGCGTGCAATCACCCAGCCATTCAAGCCAACCGATGCGGAAGAAGCGCTTTACCGTGACATGTCGGCCTTCCTGCAATCGGAAGCAGGCTATGCGATCCCGCAGCGACAGCGCCATTTGACAACCCTGATCATGCGTAAGCTATTGGCATCATCATCTTATGCCATCGCGGGCACGATGGATGTCCTGGCCAACAGGTTGACCCAAATCCGCAACGGTACGCCCACCAATGAAGATTGGCTGGAGGACCTGCTGGAGGACGAAGAACTCGATACTGAATTGCTTGATGAGCTGGAGGCGGCTGGCGAGGATGAAGATACTGCACCCGAAGGAGTCGAACCAGTTCGGTCTGGTCTTCTGCGCACTGAAATGGAAACTGTTGCCCGGCTCAGCGAATTGGCGCGTGGCATCGAAACAGACAGCAAGTCCCACGCACTCCTTAAGGGCCTCTCCATCGGCTTTGAAAACCAGGCCCAGATGGGTGCAGAGCCAAAGGCGCTGATCTTCACTGAGAGCAAGCGGACGCAGGATTATCTGCGTCGTTTCTTAGAAGCCAATGGCTATGCAGGCCAGATCGTTTGCTTCAGCGGCACCAATAATGGACCCGAAGCAAAAGCCATCCATGAAAAATGGCTGAAGGCCAATGCAGGCGAAGACAAGGTGACAGGGTCACGCGTGCTGGACATGCGGACCGCATTGATCGACGCCTTCCGCAACGACGCCAAGATCATGATCGCCACAGAAGCGGCGGCAGAAGGCGTGAACCTGCAATTCTGTTCCATGGTGATCAATTATGACCTGCCATGGAACCCTCAGCGGATTGAGCAACGCATTGGCCGCTGCCACCGCTATGGACAGAAGCACGATGTGATCGTCATCAATTTCCTGAACGAGACCAATGCAGCAGACATTCGCGTACACGAGCTGCTGCGCGACAAGCTCAACTTGTTCAGCGGCATGTTCGGTGCGTCTGACGAAGTGCTGGGCACTTTGGAATCTGGGGTAGATTTCGAAAAGCGCGTCAACGCCATCTATCAGGAGTGCCGCACGCCAGAGGAGATCACTGCCGCGTTCGATGCCCTTCAAAAGGAGTTGGAAGATAGCATCGCCGCTCGCATGGACGACACCCGCCGCGCCCTTCTGGAACACTTTGATGAAGATGTTCATGCCCGCCTGAAAATCCGGCTGGAAGATACGCGCGCCCAGCTGGACCGTGTGGGCCAGCGGTTTTGGGATGTGACAACCAATATCCTGTCCGGTCGCGCCCAGTTTGAGCCCAAGCATGCCGCCTTCAATCTGCTGGAAGCGCCACAGCCCGATATCGATACAGGCCGGTATCATCTGGTGTCGCGCCAGACACCAGAGCCTGTCACGACCACCTTGCACGGCCATCTTTACCGGCTGTCCCACCCCTTAGGCGAGTGGGTGCTGAATGAGGCCAAAAGCCTGCCGACACCGATGGCCCAGCTTAATTTTGAGGTGGCTGCTCACAAAACGCGCAATGCAACTCTTGAGGGCTTGGCAGGACGGCACGGCTGGCTTCAATTAGACTTGCTAACTGTCCAGTCATTCGAAAGTGAGGAGTATTTGGTGTTTTCCGGTGTCGATGATCAAGGAAAATCCTTGGATCAGGAAACCTGTGAGCGCCTATTCCAAGCTGGTGCAACCCTAGAAGTCGTATCGTCTCCACCTGCTGATGCCAGCGAGCGGATTGACGCCGGCGCTAAACGGGCGATCAAATCTGCATTTGCACGAGCGATTGAAGCCAATAACGCCCATTTTACGATCGCGCGTGAAAAGCTCGAACGCTGGGCGGACGATATGGTTGCTGTTGCTGAGCGGCAGTTGAAGGACACAAAGGAGCAGATAAAGGCCGCTCGTAGGCTGGCGCGTACAGCAGCCACTCTGGAAGAAGAGCACGCTATCCAATTGAAACTGCAGGAATTGGAACGTAAACAGCGAAAGCAACGCCAAGAGATTTTTTCTAAAGAAGATGAAATTGCGGAACGCCGTGACCTACTGATTGCGGGCTTGCAAAAGAAGTTGCAACAAGGCCAATCAACGCAGACCCTTTTCAGGGTCGCGTGGCGTGTGAGTTAGTATCTCCACATCTCCCACATGCAGCTCGGAAACGTTTGAGGACTACAGAGAATGAGCAATTTTGAAGCCCTTGTCAGCAAACTCCGTGAGATTTTCCAGATTGACCGTGCTGACCTTGATTTTGGGGTCTATCGGATCCTGAACGCGCGTGCGGCTGAGATCGACACTTATCTGACCAAGCGCTTGAAAGAGCGTGTTGTGGAGGCGCTGAACAAAGGCACCGCGCAAGGCAATGAGGGCGTAAATTCAGCACTGCAAGCAGCCATCAAGGCCGCCGGTGATGCAGGCTTCAATCCTGATGACAGCCCAAAGGTCAAAGAGCTGCGCGCCCAGCTGGCGGGGGCCAGCGCGGGTGCTGCCGAACATGAGGCGCAGGTGTTCAGCCATTTGCTGACCTTCTTCTCGCGCTACTACGACAAAGGCGATTTCATTTCCCAGCGCCGCTATAAAGGCGAGACCTATGCCATCCCCTATGCGGGTGAGGAGGTGATGCTGCATTGGGCAAATCGGGACCAGTATTACACCAAAAGTGGGGAGGCGTTTTCAAACTACAGCTTCAAACTAGACGATGGCCGGACGGTGCATTTCCGACTGGTTGCCGCTGACACTGCCAAGGACAACCGCAAGGACAACGACAAGGCGCGGATGTTCAAATTGGCTGAGACACGCACAGTTTCCCGCACTGATGAGGATGGTGAGACCATTGAGGAGACCATCCTTCCTGTCGCCGAGGAAAATGGCGATTTGGTGATCCGGTTTGATTATGTGGTCGTGCCAGCCAAAACCAAGCAGGATGTGCTGGTGAGTGAGGCCGTCACCGAAGTGCTTGGTGATGAAGCCGTGCAAGCCCGCTGGCTGGACTTGAAAGCCCGGATGCCGACCGACAAGAACCCCACCCGCACCTTGCTGGAAAAGCATCTGGCAACCTACACCCAGAAGAACAGCGCGGATTATTTCATCCACAAGGATTTGGGCACATTCCTAAGGCGCGAACTGGATTTTTACATCAAGAATGAGGTGATGAACCTTGATGATATCCAAGATGTCACAGCGTTTGCCGCAATCGAAAAAAATCTGGTGATGATCCAGACCTTGCGCGCCATTGCGCAGGATCTGATCACTTTTCTGGCCAGCATCGAGGATTTTCTGAAGAAGCTGTGGCTGAAAAAGAAGTTTGTGGTGTCATCGCACTGGTGCGTGACCTTGGACCGCGTGCCAGAGGCGCTTTATCCCGCCATCGCCGCCAATCCGGCCCAATGGGCCGCCTGGCATGATCTTGGTCTACGCGATAGCGCCAAGCCAGGTAGTGCAGAGGACTTGAAAGCCGGTCGCTTCATGATGGTAGACACCAGCCTATTTGACGACACGTTCCGTGCGGACTTGTTAAAGAGCATCGACAATCTGGATGCCCAGATGGACGGGCTTCTGGTGCATGGCGATAATTTTCAGGCGCTGATGTTATTGGAGGAAAGGTATCGGGATACTGTAGATTGCATTTATATCGATCCTCCTTATAATACTTCAGCGTCTTCCATCGACTACAAAAACGGCTATAAATCATCTAGTTGGGTGTCACTATTAGATTCTAGACTTCGGGTCGGGAAGTCGATGTTGAAAGACAACGGCGTTCTTCTAGCCGCTATAGACGACGCCCAATTCCGAGAGTTGAGTTTCCTTGCAGAGGAAGTCTTCGAGAAATTATTAGGCACGTTTGCGGTGCGTTCAAACCCCTCAGGACGACCAACAAAGACTGGTTACTCAGTATCTCACGAATACATGATTGCGGTTGGGCGCTCCGAAAGGTCCTCTATCGGGCGCCTGCCCCCTACAGATGCTCAAAAGGCGCGCTTCAACCAAATGGATGAGCTTGGGCCTTTCGAATGGCGTAACTTGCGAAGAGAGGGCTCTAATTCAGACCGTAAGGATCGTACGAAGCTATACTACCCTATTTATCTGGCCGGAGATAAAATTCGGGTTCCTAAGATGGAGTGGTCTGAAGAAGATAACGCTTGGTCCATTCTCGAGTTGCCAAGCTCAGACGAGTTGGTTGTCTACCCAGATAATGATGAAGGAGATCAGAAGACTTGGCGGTGGGAAGGGGATACGGTTATGACCTCCTTGAAGCAGCTGGCAGTTCGTAAGGATCGTTCAGGAAAAGACTACGTTTATTATCGGCGGCGCCCGAATGAAGATGGTGTCGTTTCCGTATCGACTTGGGCGGATGCCAAGCATTCCTCAACGGAACACGGGTCAAACTTACTGAAACAGTATTTTGAGGGCAAGAGCTTTTCGTACCCTAAATCCATTTTTGCGGTAACTGACGCCGTTTACATTGGTGGCGGCTCCAATCGTTACTCAGTTTCTTTGGATTTTTTCGCCGGTTCCGGAACGACAGGTCACGCTGTCATCAACCTGAATAGGGCTGACAACGGTATGCGTAAGTATGTGTTGGTTGAACAAGGCCCCTACTTCGACACCGTCATTAAACCACGCATGCAGAAGGTAGTTTACTCAGCCGACTGGAAGGCAGGCAAACCCACTGCACCTGCCACCGGCATCAGCCATGCGTTCAAAGTCCTGAAGCTGGAAAGCTATGAGGATACGCTCAACAATCTCAACCTGGCCCGTGCGCCAGCCCAAAACGACCTGTTAAACGCGCTGCCGCCCAAGGAACATGACGCCTATCTGATGGCCTATATGCTGGACGTGGAAAGCCGTGGCTCACTCCTCTCCGTCGAAGACTTCAAAAAGCCCTTTGACTATCGCCTGAAGATCGCGGTGGACAGCGCTGGTGCCTGGGCCGAGCAAAACGTCGATCTGGTCGAGACCTTCAATTATCTGATCGGCCTGACCGTCAAATCCATCGACATGCAATGGAAGCAAGGCTTCGTGACCGTTGAAGGCACCTTGCCCAGCGGTGAGCGCGCTTTGATCCTCTGGCGTGATTGCGACAAGGTGGATTACGAAGGCCTGCAAAAGCTCTGCGACCGCCTCGCCATCAACCCCGGCGACCGCGAATATGACGTGATCTATATCAACGGCGATCACACCCTCCCCAGCGTCCTCGAACGCAACGCGAGCGAAGGCGGCGACAGCCTCACCGTCAAACTCCGCCAGATTGAGCCCGCCTTCTTATCTGCTATGTTCGACGTGGCGGACGTCTGATGGCTGCGGCAAGTAAACCGCCCAATAAGAAGCGCACCTTCCATCAGGAATTGGTGCTAAACCGCTGGATGCTGTCGCTATTCAACGTGACAAGCCTGAGCGCGCTAAAGGACCGATTGGGCGAAGACCGTCACGAAGGCATTGATGAAGACGGGCAGACCCGCTTCTTCCAAGAGATCACCCGTGGCCTGTTCGATCCCAATGTGATTGAGGCCAAGGATCTGCGCCGCTATGACCTCAATATCGTCGAGCACTGGAGCGCAATTACTATGAAGCGCAACGCCAAGGATGGCGCTGTGCTGACCATGAAATACTTCCAATACCTCTCGCTCCTCTTCACCGAAATCTATCTGGACTGGTATTTCAACAAGCAACAGGCTCTGCTGGATGCCTTGAATGCCACCATGGCGCTCTATCGCGCCGAAGATGGTTCTGAACCTTTCCGCGACTATGTTGGCGACGATTTGGGCAAGCTGGCCTTCTGGAACGCGACGGGCAGCGGCAAGACCTTGTTGTTACACGTCAATATCAAGCAATATCTGCACTATTTACAAGCGGGCCACCCTAACCGCTTCCCAGACCGCATCATCCTTCTCACGCCCAACGAAGGTCTCTCACGCCAGCACATCGAGGAGCTCACACTGTCTGGCATGGCCGCACGCGCTTTCGACAAGAACTCGGGAAAGCTGTTCAAAGGCGTGGTCGATGTGATCGAGATCACCAAGCTGGGCGATGAGATGGGCGACAAAACCGTAGCCACTGCCGCCTTTGAAGGCCACAATCTCGTGCTGGTCGATGAAGGGCATCGCGGCGCTGGTACAGCCGGAGGCCAGTGGATGAGCCGCCGCGCCGCGCTAGTTAAAGGTGGCTTCGCTTTTGAATATAGCGCGACATTCTCGCAGTCAGTGGCTAAAGGCGCGACCGTCGAGAAAGCGGAAGCCGAAATTCTCAGCGCCAAGGCCAAGCGCAAGTATCAACGCTCATGGAAGCAATTGACGCAGGACGAACGTAGCACTTTGGCCCTGACCTCACTTGAACGCGACCGCGCCCGAATTGAAGGGATCCGCGAAGCCTATGCCAAAGCCGTTCTAATCGACTATAGCTACAAATATTTTTATGCTGATGGCTATGGCAAGGAAAGCCTGATCCTGAATATGGACAAGGCAGGCTTCGACACCCATGGCGACCTATACTTCACCGCTTGCCTGCTCAGCTTCTACCAGCAACTCTGGCTGTGGGATCGCGGCGGGGACAAGATCGCACCGTTTGGCATTGAAAAGCCACTCTGGGTGTTTGTCGGCAATACCGTGTCTGGGGAAAGCAGTGACGTACTCGAAGTCGTCCGCCGTCTTGCGCTGTTCCTCAACAAGCCCGATCAAGCCATTGCATGGATTGAATCGCTCCAGAAGGATGAAGCCCGTTTGTTGGACGGTAAGGGCCGCGATGTGTTCCAAGGCCGCTTCACACCCTTGATGAATGCGGGATCCGGGGCTGCGATCTATGCTGACATCCTCTCGCGCTTGTTTAACGTGCAAGACCGCGCTCGCCTGAAACTGGTCAATATGCGCGCCAGCAAAGGCGAGTTGGCCTTGCGCGTAGGGTCTGGAGAGGCGTTCGGCCTGATCAATATTGGCGATGATGCAGGCTTCTTCAAAGAAGCCGAAGGTGGCGAAGATTTCGACACTGAAACCGACGAATTTGGCGCTGGCCTGTTTGGCACGATCAACGCCAAAGACAGCAAGCTCAATGTGTTGATCGGCTCGCGCAAATTCACTGAAGGCTGGTCCAGTTGGCGGGTGTCCACCATGGGCTTGCTCAACATGGGCTCAGGGGAAGGCAGTCAGATCATACAGCTCTTTGGTCGCGGCGTGCGCCTGAAGGGACAGGGTATGTCGCTCAAACGCTCCCTCCCAAGGGAACGCCCGGCGGGATGCCATCTGGAACGTCTCGAAACGCTCAATATCTTCGGCGTGAAGGCCGATTATATGGCGACGTTCAGGGAATACCTGATCGAGGAAGGCATCACGCCCAGCGATGAGATCATCGAGCTGGACTTCAAAACGACATCAACCCTACCCAAAAACCTGCGGCTGAAGACCCTCAAACTCAAGGACGGCTACAAGGACAGCCAGAAGGAGGGCTTCAAACGCAAGCGCTCACCTTGGCTGTTTGAAGTGCCAGTTGACGTTGTGGCCAAAATCAAGCCAATCCATGTAACGCTAGATCTCTATCCGAAAATCGAAGCAATCAGCACGACGGGCCGCAGTGGTTCAGTGGAGCCTGATGCACGCAAGACGGCCAAGTTGAAGCCCGCAGCAATGGCCCTGTTCGATTGGGACAGGATTTTTCTGGCTGTTCAGGATCACAAGATCACCAAAAGCCTCAGCAATTTGCGCCTGACGCAAGATCGCTTGATGGCTTTTGCGACCGGATCCCAGGATTGGTACACCCTTTATGCGCCTTCAGATGCAGTCGAAGCGATATCGATTGCTTCAATTCTGGGCCAGCAGGCCACGCTGATCCAGCTTCTCAAAGACTATACCGACCGCTTCTATGCGGCGCTGAAGGCCGCCTATGAAGGGCAATTCTATGATGTCGACTATGTCGGCGACGATCATGGATCGATGCTTCCAGTCTACCAGTTCGAGCTGCCTGCCGACGATGCAGGAAGAGAGTACGAAACACGCCTAAGGACCCTACAGGCACTGATTTCGAAGGGCGCGCTGACTGAAGCCTCTAAAAAGGGGACTGGAAATGGCTTGATTACCGTTTGCCTTGGTGCCCATGTATTTCAGCCTTTGTTCGCGCTGGAAGACGGGAAAGCCAATCTACCCTTCAAATTGCGTCCGCTTGGCTTAGGAGCGGACAGTGAAGTGCAATTCGTCCGCGACCTAGAAGCGTTCACGGCCTCGCCAAACGGCAAGGCTGCTTTGGCAGGCAAGTCCTTATTCCTGTTGCGTAACGCCGACACCAAAGCCAAGGGCCTTGGCTTTGCCACGGCAGGCAATTTTTATCCGGACTTTCTCTTGTGGCTGATTGATGAAGCCTCTGGGCGTCAGTGGCTCTCGCTCGTCGATCCAAAGGGCATCCTCCACATGAACCTGAACGATCCGAAGCTTGGCCTCTACAAGGAGATTAAAGTCATTGAAGAAAAACTGGCCGATCCGCTCCTGACCTTGAATGCTTTCATCGTCTCGCGAACCCCATACAAGAGCCTGCTCAATGTGCCCGATGCAGCCTCCAAGGCCGACCTGGAGGCTCGCAATGTGCTGTTTATGGATGATGGGGCGGAAAGTTATTTGGGGAAACTCGTCAAAGCGGCTGTTCAATGACTATCCGCCCAAGCTTTCACCTCTCCCGCCCGCCAACGGTGGCGTGCGCTCCCAAAGTGTGTGGGTTGGGGGAAGCCAATTGCGGGGTTTCGGGTTCGCTCCCAAATGGCCTTTCGTCCGAGTTTCAAGTAGGCGCAAACCATAGCAGTGGTCCACCATTCGTCGTTTTCCCAACCATTTGAAAGCGTTACAGGAACAATTGTCGGCGCAAGCGACACTGCGGGCTCATTTGTCGATGCTTCGTCTTTCAGCTCGACTTCAGCAATCAAACCGTCGTTGGCAGCCGGTTCGGAGTTAGCAACCTGATCATTCGCCGCTTCAACCGGCTCTGGTTCGGGCGGTGGCAGATCTACCGACAACGTCGGTTCAGTTCTTTCTGTCGTCCAACCGCCAAACATATCCATTTGGGCGGAGTGGGCTGGTTCGGGTTTGCGTTTGGCCATGGATTTACCTCCCTCCTGATGTGCGGCACTGATGGCGATGGCGAATGCCGCGACCCGCAGAAAGTGCGAGATAGCAATCTACGGCATCGCGGACATAGCCTTGTGTTTCGGCGATATCAGGAACGCGACCAAGGCGTGCAACGCGTCCTGGGCCGCTGTTGTAGGCGGCCAATGCCAAGCGCAGATCGCCGAACCGACCAATTTGGATGGCGAGATAACGGGCTCCACCACGAAGGTTTTGCACGATATCAAAGGAGTCGGTGACGCCCAGTTCGCGGGCGGTACCCGGCATCAGTTGGGTGAGGCCACGGGCACCAACAGGACTGACTGCACCGGGATCATAGGCACTTTCGACGATCACCAGCGCGTGGAGAAGCTTTGGATCGAGGCCCGTTTCACCAGCAATTTGCGAGATCAGTGCATCAAGGGGCTGTTTAGATGGCAGAAGGCGGACTTCGCCATAATCGAGAACAGTATCGATCACGATTGGATCAAATTCTGGTTGAGAAGCAGGATTTGGCCTTTGGCGCGGACTGGCAGGCCCGGCTTGCTGTACGACGCGTGGTAGAGTTTGAGGCGGCATGCTGGCCTGTTGAACCATCGGCGCGCGATCAACAGCCATACCGGGTTCGATGAAAAGACCGCCCCCTGCTTGGGTCCAGTCAGGCGGATCGGCGAATGCTTTCGTTGCTAGTGCGGGAGTGGCGAGTAGACTTATCGCGAGAATGACGTTTCGGCTTACCATGAGATAACCTCCTGATAGGTTCCAGTCAGGTCGCGTTTCAGCACAGGGCCGAAATAGCGGCTATCAAAGCTGGACGGGTGATCGCCTAGAAGAAAAACTTCGGTCGGCAAAAGGGTGTGGCAGCCGACCCAGAACGGCAGCAAGGTGCCCTGGCCGTCGCGTCGGTCAGCATGGACTGTGCGACCAGGCACGGTGACTGTATCTGCCTCTCGGCAAACGGTCTCGCCGGGCAAAGCCGCCACGCGTTTGAGGAGCATGATGTCGGCTGGATAGCCAAGCCGCCCGGCCAGATAATCTTTCGCATTCTGGTTCATCGGCATCGCGACAATGTCGCCGTGCTTGAGATCGCCAACCCCGCCAGTACGGACATAAAGCCCTTTCTGCATCGAGATCGTCTCATTGACGATGGCAGGCGGGTTAGCCACCAATTCTGGCAAGGCTGGTGCTGACGCTAAAAGCGCATTGGCGATCACAAGGTGAAGGAGAGCACTCGTATTCATTGGGCTGGCTCCAAAATGAGATCACGGGTCAGCAAGACCTGCACGCGCGTGCCTTGGCGGACCCGGATGGTTGGTTTGACGTCGAGTTCGCGGTCAATCATGCGGCCTCCGACACGGGCAGCCTCAGCGGCAGCAGCGTCGCCGATATCGCCAACTATGCTGTTGTTGTTTCTGTCTTTTCCATCACGGCGGGCAACTTCGCCCAAAGTGGTTATTGCCCCGGCAAACAGTGTTGCGGTTAGTACTTGGGGAATACGCCGGTCAACTCGGCCTTGAACGCCGCCTGCGCCTTGGCTGTCGATACCGGGCTCACGGTTCAAGGTGATGGACCGACCATCAGGGAAAAGCAGGCGCTCCCAGGTCAGGAAAGCGCGTCGTTCGCCGTAAGTCTGCTCACCATCAAAACGTCCGATCAACCTGGCACCTTGGGGGATCAAGAGATATCGGCCTGTGACCGTATCAAAGACATTCTCGGTGACACTGGCCAAGACCCGGCCTTCGCGTTCGGTATCAACCGCTGTCAGCAAAGCCGCTGGAATAACCGTGCCTGCCTTGAGTTCATAAGCCGACAGAGGGGCGAGAACGACGCGATCACCATAAACTGCCTCATAATCCTCGCGCCTTTGAATGCGTGCTGGGCCAGTCGACGCTGGTGCTGGTGTTACAGTTGCCGCCATTTGCCCCGATGCGCCACCTTCAAAGAACAGGCCTGAGCGTTGGGCTTTTTCCAGTTCAGATCGGCCGCGCGGTTCGCGCGGCGCGCTTTGCACCATTACACGTGGTGCATGGGCACGCCCTGAGGCAATGGGGCCGGGTGGAGGTGTGTTTGTAGGTAACGCCTCTTCCGGCAGATCCTCGGATGCCTTGGTAAGCTCAGCGTAACTGACTGGCCCCTCGGAAAGCACATCGGCGGGTCGAACAGACCCTGGCGGTGTGCGCTGGTTCTGTTCAGCCTGTTTGGCGCGGGCCTCTGCACGCACCGCTGGCGAGACGACGAAAGCATAAACAAAGGCCAGAGACAGCACACCGGCACTAACTATAAAGACCGTGCGGACCGATTTCTTATTGATCTGCTGCGCAGGCTTGGGTGCCGTGCGCGCATTGAGTGCACGGCCGCCAGTGAGCGGCGGCGGCAGTGCCTCGGGGCTCACTTCTGGGGTATCAGCCATCGTCATGAGCGATCCCCTTTGCGTTCAATGCGGACGACGCGGGGATGATCGCCACCAAGACGCAATTCAGCGCGATCAAACAGACGATCAACGACATAGACCGACCCTTGCTTGCGCCAGTTGGTGAGTTGCGCCTCGCCATTCTCGCCCATTACGAACAAAGGTGGGGCTTCTGTAGAGCCAAGGCTATCGGGGAAGGTAATAAAGGTCTGGCGACCATCATCGCTCACTGAAACGGGCGTCCAGGCAGGCCTGCTCCATCCCGCCCGAATACGGTAATTCTGGTTCAGCTTCGCGATATCGACTGTTTGTGCGGCGGGCAGTACTGGCAGATTTGTAGTGCCGTCAGTCTTCCCGGCCTGCGTTGATCCATTGGGCAATGTATTGGCGTAGGTCCAGGTTACGACCGCATTAAACGCGTCAGTGCTCTCGCCTGACCGCAGCGACAACAGATACATGCGCCGGTTGGTCGCAATTACCATATTGGTGGCGATTCCAGCCCGGAACGGCTTGATCAGGATCTGACTTTGTTGGGTATTGCCTTCACCAGATGTCGTATCGCCAATCATCCAGCGTTCGGTATCACCGGCAGCCTTGTTGATGATGCGTTCACCGGGCTCAAGGGTCAGCGCGGTAATCCGCATCGGCGCTGTCCAAACTTCATAAACCCGGCCTTGCTCAAAGCTAAACACTTGGGCTGCATTGACGAAACCATCCGCGCGGGAGGGTGCCAGCGCCTCGGCGTTGGCCACACGAATGGCGGCTGGACCGCTTGCTGGACTGGTCGCCCCATCATTTCCGGATGGTGAGACCGCGCGAGCCGGTGTAGTCGCCCGTCTAGTTTGGCTTGCCGCGCGCCGTGTTGGCGAATTTGCCCGGCGCGCTGAAGATGTGCGGGTCGAAGCTGACGCTTGGGTCTGGCGTGCTTGAGTTTGGCGCACTTGTGCGTCAGCGGCATTTGGGAAGACCATCACAGGAATGGCCGTAGTCAGGAGAAGCGCCAGACTGCCTGCCATGCAAGCAGCCTTGGGCGCGATCATTGTGCGTCGAGCGTCCATGATAAATCCTCAATTTTGATGCCAAGTGGGTTTTTCATAAGATCGGCTTCAGAGCGCGGTGGCTCAAAGCGAACAGTGACAAGTGCGCGCCAACGCTGCGCACCTGAACTCATGCCATTGGTGAATTTCTCTTCGCGCCACTGGATGTCGAAGGTCTTCTCCGAGCGTGGCACAACATTGAGCACCGAGACAGCTACAGCCTCGCGGCCTGCATTGGCGAAGGGATCATTTTCCTGCGCCCAGCTATTGAGGTAGGCAGCACTTTTCGGTGTTGTAAAATCATAGGCCCGCATGAAGTTCTGACGGATCAGAACCGGATCAATGCTTTTGCCGCGCACGTCTGCGATCCAACGCGACAAAGCGAAAGAAACTTGGGCCTCATTTGGGCGATATCTCTGATCAAGTGCCGTAATCTTCTGGGTCTGACCCCAAGTCGAAACCTCGACGATGAAGGGCTTGACCACCGAGCGCTGGGCTTGTGCCCACCAGCCTGCTCCGAGGAAGCCCGCAAAAAGAAGCGTTCCAAATGCCATATTGCGCCAGTGGCGGGCATGAGACAGGGTGAGGCCCATACGGTCATCCCAGACTTGACCAGCGCGATGATAGGGCGTGGCAATCGGTGTGGCCGAGAGCGCTTGTTTGCCAGCAGGCTTAGGTTTGAAGAATGGATGCATGAATATCAGTCCTCCTCACGAATGGATGGGTTGAGCGTGCCGGTGTTTTCATTGGCCGGCATGAGTTGGCGGGCGGTATTGGCCGCGAAATACGCGTTGAAGGCGCGGGCTTTGGCTGCCTTTTGTTGCGGGCTGTAGGCTGGGAAACGGTAGTAACGCGGGGCGTCGCCCAAAGCGGTACTTGGAGTGGTGATTCCCGAACCGTTTGATTGTGACGCGCCAGACGCAGGGGCTGCCCCTTCGCTTCCGCTTCCTCCAGAGGTTCCGCCACTTAGAGAGCCAGTCTCATTCGGCATGGCGGCTTTGGAAGCGCTTGTTGAGCTTTGAGCAGACGATTGGCTTGGCGACGCATTCCCGCCCATGCCCAACTGTCCGGTGTTTCCGGATAATTCAGATTGTCCAGCCGACTTTTGCGAAGCCAATCCTTCATTGGTCGTCATTTGGCTGGAGGTTGAGCCGGAATTTGAAGTGGAAGCCTTAGTCCCGCTTTTGTTCGCTGTTTGAGCCGCAAAATTTGATGATGCGTTGTTCTGTGAAGAGGCGCTTTGATTGGACGAACCGCCACCACTCGAAGGACCGCGCGGTCCAACACTTGCCCCAGCCGCAGAGCCAGAAGGTCCAGACCCAGAAGGTCCAGGCCCGCTTGGCTGCCTCCCAGTACCCGCGCCCGCAGCCGCTCTGGAGGATGATGCAATCTTTACGGCGGCACCAGCGGCGGCACCGCCTGCTGCCATCGTTCCAGCAATGGCCGCACCACCCGCTGCACCAACGGCGAGGCCACCGACACTGAGGGCACCTGCGCCCAGAGCTGGACCACCAGAAACAAGGGCTGCGGCCAGATTGGGGGCGAAGATAGCCAACATAGCCAGAATGATCGAAGCGGTTAGGATGGTCAGCGCTTCATAGATGTCAGGCTCTGGGCTTGGGATCAGCTGAGCGAACACCGTTTGAGCGCCAGACACCACAATTGCGAGGGCCAGAACCTTCAAGCCTGCCGCGACCACATAACCAAGTGGGCGCTCGGCCATGAAGCTGGTTTTGGAGAAGATGCCGAATGGCAGCAGAATAAAGCCGCCCAAGGTGACGATTTTGAACTCAAGCAAAGTCAAAATGATCTGGAGGGCGAGGATCGTAAACGCGATCATGATGCCGAGCATAGAGATGCCGATGATGATCGCATCGACCAGATTGCCGATCACATCCATCGGGTTTTCGGTGACAGTGGGCGCATCGCCAATGGCTTTGACAATGCCCCAGCCGGTCTCCATCACCGCGCCGGGATTGAGGAAGTCGTCAGCTCCAATGGCCCCGCCACCAGCTTGCAAGCCAATCTGCATGAAGCCAGCAAAGATCGTCTCGCTCAGGCCCTGCCAATCATTGATGATATAGGCAAAAGCCCCGATCAGCAGGATCTTAGAAAAGGCCCCTGCTAGTGCATCGCGGTTGGAACTGACCGCCCATTGAATGCCTGTCAGCGCTACAACAAGCGCAATCATCAGGCCAAAGATGCCGTTCACGGGACCGACTAGGCTCGCAAAGCCTGCCGTAACAGTGTTGGAAAACACCGACATCAGATCATTTGCAGTTTCCGATGAGACAGCCATGGCAAGGCTCCTTTAGGCGCGCGGCTAATTGCGGGCGTTGGGTAAGGGATTGAAGCGAGGAGGTGGCGGCGGAGCTGCGGTGCGGCCCCAGTTTCGGCGTCGCGCGGCGATCGCCTCTTCGCGGTCTTGGGCACGCTGGGCTGCTTCCTGGGCGGCCAATCGTGATTGCGCGGCCATCAGGGTTTGCAGGCCTTCCAGCTGTTCCGACAAGACACCCAAGGCTTGAACCGACGACTGAATGGCACCAGTCTCGCCTTCAGCGGCACGCGATGCCGCAATGGCTCCAGCCATCCGAGCGCTTCGCCCGTTTCTTGCCGATTCAACCGAAGCCGCCGTGCGTGCCAAATCCTGCGCTGTCTGGCGTGACATTTCGATCCGGCGAGACGCGGCTTCCAAACGTCGCATGGCCGTGCGGGCATTCAGATTTCCTGGATACAAATCCTCAAACTGACGGTCCAAACCGCGCACCGTGGATGCCAGCCCGCGGGCTTGGGCGTTAAGCTCGTTGAGCGCCCGCATGGCATCGCCAATTTGAGCGGCATGATCATAGGGGCTTTGCGCGAGTGACCGGATTTGTGCAGTCAATTGCTCGGTCTGGATGTGGATTTGCTCCAGCGCGCGAGCAGCCGTCAGCACATTCTGGATGTGGTTGGTGGGGTCATAGACCACGATGGCCGCAGCCTCTTTTGGCACGACAAGTGCTGTGCCAAGCGTCAATAAGGTCAGCGCCGAGACGGCACAAACGAGGCGAGATTTCAGATTATTGGCCGGCATGATACAGTCCTTCCAGCAAGGGTGAAGTGAAATCATTGGACGGAGGGGCGCTCTGGTCATTGGCCGCATGCGCGACATCAGACAGCGCATCGAAGAGATCACCCACGCCCGCGAGGCCTTTGGTTTCAAGGAATGCGCGGGCAAAAGCATCAGGATCGTGATGAGGTGGCAATGTTGCCAGCACCTGCTCGATCAGCTTCTGATCCTCTGGACTGGACGCTCCGCACACCGCCAAAGCCGCGCCCATGAGACGCAGATGAAACATGCGTCGGCCACGGGACTGGCGAATGTAGTAGGAGCGCTTGGGTGCGGCGAATGCCAAAAGTTCGAGTTGGCGCTTGTTGAGACCGAACAGACGATAGAGATCAGCCGAAGCTGGTTCGAGCGCGCGCGGGTTGGGCAGGAAAATCTGTGTCGGGCAGCTCTCAATGAGCGTGGTGGCAATGGGTGAGCGCACCACATCATCAAGGCTCTGGGTCGCAAACACCACAGCCACATTCTTCTTGCGCAGGGTCTTCAGCCATTCACGGATCTTGGCGGCAAAGCCTGTCTCGCCTAGGAACAGCCAGGCTTCATCCAGCACCAGCATGGTGGGCGATCCATCAAAGCCACGCTCAATCTCATGGAAGAGTGCGGTCAGAACCGGCCCAATGGCACTAGGTGTTGCCATCAGCTCTTCGGTCTCGAAGGTCTCAAAGAAACTCAATGTGCTCGGAGCCTGATCGGCATCCAGCAAACAGCCGTGTGGGCCCTTGAGCGTGAAGGGCTCAAGCGCAGCTGTGATATCGCGGGCTTGGCACAGCGCTGAGAAGATCGAGAGCGTACGCTGATTACGCGGCGCCTCGCCAAGGCTTCCAAGGGCAGCCCAGATTTCTTCGCGGTGCTTGGGTGTGATTTGGACGCCAGCAGCAGCGACGGTTTCAGCGATCCATTCAGCAGCCCACGCCCGTTCGGCAGTCTCGTCGATCCGGGCCAGCGGTTGAAGCGCAAAAGCCCCGTCAGGTCCGAGCGCATGCCAGCGCCCACCGGCGCAATGGGTCACGGCACGCGCAGAGCGGCCCTTGTCGAAAAAGATGATCCGGGCATTGGGGTAGCGCAGCCATTGCAGCGCCATGAAAGCCAAAAGTGCCGACTTGCCTGCCCCGGTTGGCCCTACAATCATCGTGTGGCCGACGTCGCCGACATGTATGTTCAAGCGAAACGGCGTCGCACCGGATGTCTCTGCGATCAGCAATGGCGGACCATCCAGATGTGT
The DNA here is from genome assembly GCF_002105465.1 of Aquidulcibacter paucihalophilus. GTDB lineage: Bacteria > Pseudomonadota > Alphaproteobacteria > Caulobacterales > Aquidulcibacteraceae > Aquidulcibacter > Aquidulcibacter paucihalophilus. The sequence continues at coordinate 15,084 of NZ_NCSQ01000073.1, read as the reverse complement.
GTCGCGCGTGGGGCCTGCCCAGACAGCCGAGATGGGCAGAAGATCGCACAAGTTTAGTGTTGAGAGCATGGGGCGGCGCACATCGGCATAGGGTTCGCCGGGGATCGATCCGAGCCAGGCTTCGACGGCATTCAGATCCTCGGTACGCGCGACGAACCCTTGCGCATTAAGCGCGGCTTCCACCGCACGGGCTTTCTCGTATGCGCGTCCTTCGGTGGCGTCCATGACGGTCACGGTCAACGTCAGCCAGCCAAAAGCGCAGACTTCAGCGCCAAGGGCTTCTAGTGCGCCGTCGCATTCATCGGTCTTGGCGGCTGCATCAGTATCAACCAGCGGCACATCTTCCTTGGTGATAGCTTCGCGCATGAGCGTACCAATGCCTTTGCGCTTGGCAAACCAGCGCTTGCGCAAGCGCAAGAGCTCGCTCTCAGCGCCTGCCTTGTCGAGCGCAATCCAGCGACCAACCCAGCGATAGGTGAAGGGCAACTGGCCCAGCGCATCGAGAAGCCCCGGCAAGGTCTTGGCTGGAAAGCTGCGGATACCGACGACACGAAGATGCTGATCGCCAAGCTTAGGGGCGATCCCGCCTTCAAGCGGGCAATCAGCCAATTGGGCATCGAGAAATACCGGGGTTTCTGGGACCTTGATTTGATGTTGCTTGGGGCTGATGCATTGATGCAGATAGGTCAGCGTATCTTGATCCGACATCAATCGCGCTTCCGGCAATGCGTCGGCCATCAGATCGACCAAAATGCCGATCTCGCGCTGAAAGAGTGCCAAAGTCTCGCGCCAGTCGCGATTATTGGCGACGCGGTTCTCAAACAGGAAGGTCTCGGCCTTACGGGTATCATCGGCTGGTGGCAGCCAGGTCAACGTCGCGACATGATCGGTCTCGAAGGCAGCACCGGCCTGTTCGAACAGCGCCTTGCGTTCCTGATCCACAAGCCAGCCGACGGCGTTCTCAGGCTGTTGATCCGGATAGGAGTCAGCCACTCTGCGGCGGGCTTCCATATGCAGGCACCAGCCGGTTCCCAAGCGCTTCAACATATTGTTGAGCCGGGCGCGCACAGCCATCAGCTCTTCAGGAGTCGAGCTTTCCAGATCCGGCCCACGAAACTTCACGCAAGCACTGAAGCTGCCATCTTTGTTCAGGATCACGCCGGGGGCAACCAGTGCCGCCCACGGCAGATGATCGGCCAGTGTGATGGGTTTGGTGCGGAACTCGTCAAGAAAGCGCATGGGATTTCACTCCTGAGGGCACGGCCCACGTGGCTGTTGGATTTGCAAATGAGTTGGATGGATGAGGGCTCAGGCCCCAAGATGTCCGGGCAAGCTCAGATGACGCCGGAGGACATCCAAAAACTGGGCGTCGGCTTTGGCAAACCAAAGACCAAGCGCGTGCGCCACACCCCACCAGATGAGGCCGAGCCACCAAAGCTTGAGTGCAAGTCCCAGCACCAGAGCGAGTGTACCCATCAGTATCGCATACTCCCGCGGCAGACCTGCCATCAGGATAGGTTGGGTGAGTGATCCGGCCAAGGGCAGTTCAAAGCCTTCGGGCCGATCGGGATGAAAAGCACTCATGGTGCTGCCCCCTTTTGTCTCAAATCATGGTCTCAGCCGATGGTTGCTCCACCGCCAAAGCCAAAGAAGCCCATGAAGAAGCTCGCGGCTGCAAAGGCGATCGCCACCCCGAACAGGATCGAGACGCCGCGTCGCAGGCCTGAACCTGATTCAGAAAACGCAACGCCGAGCCCAAAGATGGTCACGGCGATCACCCCGCCTGCCTGGGCCACAGGACCAGTAAAACTGTCGACGATTTGTTGGAGTGGTCCCTCCCACGGCATGCCAGACCCACCAGCAAAGGCCGGGGTAGATGCCAGCGCCAAAGCAGCGCCAGTTGCAAGTGAGGTCAGGATGGTCTGACGGGAAAAAGTGCCTCTCTGCATCGGTTTGCTCCATTCTGGGACTCTAAGTGCCCCTGTGGATAAGTATGCAGATGGCATGCCAACTTAAGGAAGAAAAATGTATTATATTAGTTACTTAGATGGTTAATCGCTTTGGCCCACATGGCCTCGCCGGGCCTCTGAAATCAGGGTCCGGTTGGGCGGGCGCGTAGTGGCGCCAGTGCGGTTTCAAGTGCGCAAGATATGGTCAGATTTACCCATAAGCGCGTGTTAGATAGCCACCATCCTTGTCTCCAGTAACATGTATGAGGTCCTCCACACGCCGACCTTCGCGGGTTCGGGCGATATGGATTACAAGATCAATTGCCTGACCAATGGCGCGCCGGGGAATATTCGTCGCAACCTCACAGGTCAGGTCTTCAAGGCGCAAAAGGGCATCGTGCGCGCTATTGGCATGAATGGTGGAAAGGCCCCCTGGATGGCCGGTGTTCCAGGCTTTGAGCGTTTCAAGCGCTGCGGCCCCATCGCGCATTTCACCGACAACGATCCGGTCCGGGCGAAGGCGCAGACTATCACGCACTAGATCAACCACGCCGATCAGTTTGGGCGTCCGACGGGTTAGAAGTGCAACTTGATCCCAGGCCGAGCATTGCAGCTCGGGCGTATCTTCGATCAAGATCGTGCGGGTGTCGGCAAAGGCGGGCAACGCTAGAATGGCATTGGCCAATGTCGTTTTGCCGGACGATGTGCCGCCTGAAATCAGGATGTTCTTGCGTTCTGTTGCCGCAGTTTCAATCAGTTGCTTCTGCTCTTGGCTAAGAATGCCTTGGGCTTGATAATCGTCCAAGGTGAAGATGCGGGCAGGCCTTTTGCGAATCGAAAAGGCTGGGGCACGACTGACTGGCGGCAGCACACCTTGGAAACGCTCGCCGGTTTGCGGCAAAACACCAGAGAGTCTTGGGTCTTCGGGTAGCACCGGTTCACCGACATAATCGGCAATCAGGCGAATGACTCGGTCGCGGGCTTCGGGGCTCAGGGTCTCGCCGGTTAGCTGGCGTCCGCCGCCAATTGTGTCGAGGATCAATTGCCCATCGGGATTGGCGAGAATTTCCACCACATCAGGATCGACCAAGGCCGCCAAAGCGGTGGCACCGAGTGCATGGCGCAGCGCTTCAAGACGACGCTCGGCGATGATGGGATGATCACCGAGCTTGGCCATGGTTTAGACCCCTTCACTATCTGAGTTTGGGACGACACGTTCGTCGGTCAGATCATTGGCGGGGTGAGCTTTGGTACTTTCCAATTCCTTAGCGTCTGCCGCTGCCCTGATACTGGCTGGTTCGCCGGTATTGGTGATTTCCCGACCCAGCCGCGTCAGGCGCAAGCGTTCGGCAACTTCATTGATGGCATGGCTCATCAGCACATCCACCGATCCCCTGTAAGCAGGATCACGCTCTTCAGGACTTTCAGGAATACGCGAGAACAATGTACGCAGTGCGATGAATAGCATTTCTTCAATGATAATCAGGTCGCGCCCTGTTGTGCGCCCCTGCTCTGCCACCCGCCGCTCCAATGCCAGCAAACGGTTGTCGGCATCGGCCTCGACCTTCCCACGCAGTCCCCGTTCAAGGATGGCTGACGCCGCCTGGCTTAAGCTCATATTTCGCGCTTTGGCTTCGCGTTCGAGTGCGGCTCCAACCTCTTCACGCGCCAGATAAATTTGGATGCGTGTCGGGCCGGGCTTAGGTTTGGCAATTGGCCTTGGTTTGGCTCCCATGTCAGAAATCCCCCTCGTGCAAGAGTTTCAAGATGTTGCGGGCATTGGTGTTGGCAGCGCTCTCTTCAGGCACTACCGGGTCAGCATTCGCGGCTTCAGCCTCGGGCTTTGGTTCTGCCTCAGCCACAGGCAATTGGACGATCACATCAGGTGCCGGTTCCTGCTGGGGTGTCGAGACTGACCCTTCATCCAACCTCGCTTCTAGATTGAGTTCAGTTTGGCGTAGCCAGGATTTTTCGGCCTTGGCGCGCTTCATGGCGGCTTCATGTTCGCCCTGAACTTCAACACGGCGGGCCTCAGCGCGCTCTTCAAAAGTCATCGCCACTTGCGGATCGCCAAAGCCAGCAGGCTTTATGTCCATCCAAGGATGAACTGGCCGTTCGGGGGTTTGAAGCTGTTGGGCCTGATTATGCGGTTTACTGGCCGCACGCTCTGCCATCCACTCGACCTTGTCATATTGAAGCTTGGTCAGGCGGTAAGGCCGGTGACCAGCAATGAAGACCAGTTGTTCGTTGTCGGGTAGTGCGCCCACTTCCGATGGGTCCATCAGGGAACGCTCGACTTCAGCAATCGTGCGGCTGCCACCTTTTTCAGCGAAATGATGGGGTAAGCTGGCACTCACACGCGTATCCGTCACAAGCCCGGTCAACTTGGAGACCTTCTCGCGCGTTAGCGGGTCAAGTGCAGCAAAGGCCACATAGATGTGCGTGTTATCCAGAAAGCCGTTCAACTGCCCATAAATCCGGGCGATGTCGTTCAAGCTTTGGGCTACAAACAGGCATTTGATGCCATAGCCCGCCGATAGGCGCACCACATCTTCAAAGAAGCTGACCTTACCCAGAAGTGGAAACTCATCGAGTGCCAGCAGAAGCGCATTTTCCTTGGGCCGACCGTCGCTATCGGTCTCTAGATGCGTTGTGAACGCACTCGATGCCAGATGGAAGAACATCCGCACCAGAGGCTGAAGTGCTTTGAGATCAGACGGTGCAATCTGCACATAAAGACTGACTGGTGCGCGTGCACACATAAGATCGCTAAGACGAAAGTCGCTGGCTGATAGTGCTCGCTCGACCTCTGTGCCCGCAACCCACGACAAATAGGACCTCACGGTCATCTGGACGCTCTTGCGGCCACGCTCATGGGCTGAAAGATAGGCGCTCGCCACATCGGCAATATAGGGGTCCGTGATTGCAGTCCCTGCGTGGTCGCGCCGATGCAGCGTGGTCGCCATGGCCTTGGCAGTTGCATCAAGGTCAGCGCTCAGGCGCTTGACGCCGATCAACGACTTATTCTCCGGTATCTCAGTGTAAAGCGTGTGGAGGATGAGCGCCGAGAGCATCTCGGAACCCTGCTTGTCCCAGAAATCTTGATGGCCAGACGCACTCCCCGGTTCGGCAAGGATGGCGACAAGCTTTTGCACGTCGGAGATGGCGCGATCCCCGGTACCAATTTCGGCCAGGGGGTTAAACCTCGCGGTGGCCGGATGCAGCGGATTGAAAAAAAGCGCTGGTCCCAATCGGCTGCGAAACCCCGCCGTTGTCGCCCAGAGTTCGCCCTTGGGATCAAACACAATCGTCGACCAATTCCAGGTCAGCAGAGTTGGCACGACGATCCCACGCCCTTTGCCCGAGCGTGTGCCTCCCGTCACCAGAGCAGGGCGCATATCGGGGCTGGTAAGAAGTCTTGGTGCAAGAAAGAAATCGCGCAGGCCTGGCCGATTGATGCGGCCAAGGACAACGCCTTCCAAGCCCGTTAGCCCTGCCTTGATTAGCGCTTTGGGATCGCCCCATCCGCGTGCGCGATGGCGGTAATTGACCTTCACGCCGATGGCATCGTTGGTCTGCCCGAGCGCACCGTTGCCCTGATCGAACAACCGTACCAGCATGCCACCAAGCGCTATACCTAATAGTATGAGTGCTGCCCCTGCCCGCATGACTGGGCCATGATTTGGGCTCGCGGACCATTGTTTCGACCAGAGCAAGATGTCCCAGACTGGATACAATTTGACACCACCGCCAATCTCTAGGCCCCAGCCCAGAGCGCGGTGATAATCGTAATGGGCGGCGACAAACTGGGTCCCGGCTGACAGGCCAACCAAGGCTCCAACCCCAAGACATGCAATCCGCGTGCGAATTCCCATACCCCTGTCCCCCAATACCGACGCGCACACAAAGTGACCGTCGTAAGGATGACGCGGCAGGACCGCTTGACGCGGACTCACCGCAGTAAATGATCTCCAGCATAGATCGTGCCATTCAGAATATTGGCCTGCAGCCTGAGATAGGCGGCACAAGATTAGCATATTTAATGTTATAAATCAATAACTTATGATTGTGTCGCTTGCTTTGGCACTAACCATGGTATTCAGGACAGAGCCACTGACTGAAGCAAAATGACACAGAATTCATGCTTGAAGTTTGAGAGCGAACTTGTTCCTTGTCGATCTGACAATGTCCAGTTAACCAACTTATGCGCGCTCATATACTAGCGGTTGCGCTTGTCGGAGACCGGGACGACGTATCGCTTTTGCCCCGCCCATTGCGGACGATGGGTTTGAGGGTGCCAGACGCAGTTTGCCGTCAAGCCCTCGCTTCGCTCGTGGCGTTGACAGCGGCACTCTTGCGTCTGGCGGCAGCTTTCAGGTTCGCCCGCATGGTGCGTGGCGTTCCTCAAGGAGGCTGTCATGCCAAGTACACTTTTTCCCGCTCATCTTCGCGCAAAACTCTTGGCAAATGGCGCAAGGTCTGGTGCGGGTGAGGACATTGATCCAGTCCCAGTCGTCAAGCTGTTTACACCCGATGCCAATGCAACTTGGCTTCTTACAGAGATCGATCCTGACAATGAGGATATAGCCTTCGGGCTATGCGATTTGGGCTTAGGTTGCCCTGAGTTGGGTAGTGTGTCGCTATCTGAGATATTATCAGTACGCGGGCGCTTGGGTTTGCCTGTTGAGCGGGATCAGCATTTTGTTGAGAAGCGACCTATCAGCGCAATTGCCAAACTCGCGCGTCAAAAAGGTTGCATTTAGATGCTTGCAGACATGCAGTCCCAGAAAGCCCCAATCATGGGGCACCCATCAATCGCCACCGATGCACTGCATTTTTGGACACAAGTTCTCAGCATAAAGCACTCGGCGGCAGTCGATTGGTAAGTCTGTCACGACGGACTTTCTAACACGCGCACTCTCACTGGAAGCCATGGGACTTGGCGCGGCGCGGCCCCTCGGTCCCTAAGGCCAATCGGCCTTCTCCTACGCGCGTCCTTTATCCGCCGCCCCAACCGCTCTCGCCGACACCGAAGATGGGTCGGCGGGGCTTGAGTGTAGGGCGGAGTTTCTAAGTACGGATGGAATAGACTTGCTCAAGCAAAGCTACCGAATCTTGAAGATTCAGCGCCAAACCAAAATCACGAGGGTTCATAGCCGCTTGGCGGTTTATCCGATCACAGAAGACAGCGATGTCGTTTCTGATTTGCTCTGGCAGGATCAATCTGCGCCCCGGAACAAGCACTGCCATTAAGCGAAACACGTCGTGTAGGTGTTTGACAATATTACGATTGTCGATGGCTTCACCTGCATCGCGACGATCAGCCAATTCCATCCAAGCCTTCGCTTTGAATGGGATCAGGGCATACTCATCCAGAACAGAGACTCCATCGATCCGACGGATCATGCCGCGCAATAAACCAAAATAATCTTCATCAAGCAGGATGGCTGAAAGGCTGTATTGCCCGTCTTCTATGGGTACAGGGATGATTGTTTGATTTGGGACTAAGTCCAAAGTCGCTGGCGGACGCGCAAAAATCTCCAACATGTAGGGAAAGTCGGCGTTGGCTGGCTTTGCGAACCGATAATAGGTCGGCTTTCCGTCCGCGCGCTGCCTGATCTCATAGCCGCCGTCTTGAATAAACGCCCATAAGGCTTTAGCAAATTCTGCATCGACCACCTGAGCACACAGCACGATATCAAGATCCTTTGTGGCACGAAAAGCCAAGCCAAGATCCTCGAATATCAAGTGACAGGCGGCCCCACCAATCAGGGCATAGGAATCCCCAAATGCCGCAAACCGCTCCTGAAATAGGTCTAACCCTCTCATGCCCAAAGCCCTTCGATCAAAGACTGTGCAGCCAATGAGACGCGTTCATCTGGGTCATCCTTGAATTGGGCATAGATCGACAAAAGGAAGCTGTGATCCTCTCGCTCGATCTTTGCGGGCGAATAGTGCCAAACATCCAGTTGGGCGTCAGCTTCATAATCCGTCGCGACGGTCTCGACGGTGCCATTAGACTTGAAAACTGCCCAATGCCGGCCGTCGATCGCAAAAGTCTGGAGCCTTGCATCCATCAGATCACTATGGGCTGCCAAAGCCGATAGACCGCCGAGATTGAGCCTTGGGGGCGGGCAAAGCCAGCGCACGAAATGGGATGAACGGACAGGTGAGACAAGAAGCGCTTGAGCATTCTCCCATATCTCTTGCTTTTGACCGGCAAGATTGACGCGTTTCTCGCGGCCCTGCCGTTTGGTCTCCACCAAACCCAAGATCGCCAATTCATCAACCGCACGACCCATACTCATGGCCGTGTAGCCTAAGCCCTTGGCGAGTTGGCTCGGTGTTGCTTCTTGATGGTCCGCACCAGTCAATAAAGTGAACAATGTCAATTGCGCAGCAGGTGTCAGTGTATCCAACTGTCGAATAGCTTTCCTCGAAAACCGTTCGGTCAAGGCTACGCCAAGGTGGGGCATGAACAATTGCTTTCCAGGCACGATGAAAGGTTGTCCGGCTTCAATATGTGCTGCGCGCTGGAAGGCCGTCATATTCGACTGAACAAGGACGACCGACCTTCCAAGGAGCCGCTCGATTTGGGCGAGGTGCTTGCGTAGAGCCGAAGGCGCTGACGACCCCACGCCTTGCTGAACCGCCAAGATGAGCGGTCGATCTACATAAAAACCTTCAACCAATTCAAACTGCTGCTTCAGAAAGAGCGGCAGTTTTTCACCATCGTTCAGCGGGCGAAGTTGCAAGTCCGCTTTGAGAACAGATTGAACATAGTCATTGACGGCGGCGACCAATGGCAAGTTCGGGCCCCTCATCTGGGTATCGGGATCATTCGATAACGTCATTTTCATTCACTAACATCAAACATGTTATCAATCAATTACGATATTAGTATTTTGTCTGCGTCACCGCCTGCGCGCGTTTGCGCATTTCCCGGTCCGCCCAGGGTGCACCTAAACACTGCCCAATGTTCATTGTCAGCCCTGATGGTGCTCGCACTGCTCATGCCGAGCTCAAGTTCAGTCCAATCCGGAAACCTTTCTGACAAAATTCCAATCAGCTGAACTATCATGTCTTCAGCTTGTAAACGAACAACTGCCCGTTTTGCGGCTTCAGTCTCAGTTTTTGGTGGCTTAAGCGCTCCTTGATGGGCAGCAGTAGACCTTTGCGAGTATATATCTTTTGTCAATTTGGACCATCGTTTACGTTCATCTTCAGCCGATTATCTTCATCTTCCAGCTCTCGCACCTTACGTATTTCAGACGGCATAAGACCCGCAAAACACTTCTTCCAGTTGAAGTATGTTGCCTAGCTGATCCCTGCTTTGCGTCAGATCTCCGCGACGGCCGTTCCGTCCTCGCCTTGCTTCACAACGAACCCTTTCTGGGCGTCCGTGAACTTCGATGCTTTCATGCCAAACCTCCTCGTCCAGCCAAGGAAAATTACGCTAAAAACTCTAATTCAAATGGTCCAAGTTTCAGCTAGCAGAGCACAGCTCGATGGACTCTCCTTTGCAATGACGGACCAATCGGGGCTCAGGTCAGTTGTCATGGCAAGTCCGACTGCGATGTTTTTTAAGACTATTAAAGGCAGCTTTCCGAAAGAAAACACCAAAAGCGGACTATCCTCTTTCCGCAATCTTCCTGATTCACCACCAATCGTAGATTCCGAGGTTCTTTCCAAGACACAGGAATGTCCGTTCAGGGCTAGTCCGGAAAGCCGCTCTCCATCTAATCGAGGCAGGCCCCCATTGCCTCCCACCCCGCCTGCGCGCCCAACGCAAATGCCCCCGTCCGCCATGCGCCAGCAAGGGACGGCTGACGCCTCTGCGCCCTTGCGGGCTGGGTGCGGCGTGGGCGGGTGAGACGATGCCGCGCAGGCGGCTCTGGTGTTGGATGGTCCACACCAGAACCTCCATTTTATTGGAGTATCATCATGTCTCACGTTCAATCCATACCCCTTTCCAAGTTGGCTCCCTCCCCCCTCAATGCACGTCGTATTGACAAGAAAGTAGCCGTTGAAGAGCTTGCCGCTTCCATTGAGACCCATGGCCTGTTGCAGGGCCTCGCCGTCGTTGAAGTTGGCGATGGCAAATATCAGGTGTCGGCTGGTGGTCGCAGGTTGGCTGCCTTGAAGCTGCTCGCCAAGCGCAAAGTTATCCCCGCTGACTTTGCGGTTCCCTGCTCTATTGTCCCCGCCGAAATTGCGGAGGAAACCTCGTTGGCTGAGAATGTCCAGCGTGTGGCCATGCATCCTCTTGATGAAGTCGAAGCCTTCGGCCGTTTGGCCGCCTCTGGCCTTCTGGAAGACGCGATTGCGGCCCGCTTTGGCACCAGCATCCGGCATGTACAGCAACGCTTGGCTTTGTCGGCTTTATCCCCTTTGTTGAAGACAGCCTTCCGAAAAGGCGAATTGTCACTCGATGCTGCACGCGCCTTCTGTTTGGTCGGCGAGCATGATCGCCAGGACAGTGTCTTTAACATCATGCCCAAGCCGGTGATGAATGCCTATGCCGTGCGGTCATACCTCACCCAAGGGGCTGTGCGTGCCAATGACCGATTGGCCAAGTTTGTCGGGATTGCCCCCTATGAGGCCGCTGGCGGGATTGTGCGGCGTGATCTGTTTGAAGATGAATTGGTATTCCTCGATAGCCCTGATTTGCTCAATCGCTTGGCGACTGAAAAGCTTGAAGAGCTGCAACGCCCGTTGATCGAGTTTGGCTGGGGTTGGGTTAATGTCAATCTAGGTCATGGCCGGATGGATGGTGGGCATATCAACCGCCTGCGCCCCGACTGGCGTGAACCCACGGACGCAGAACGGGTTGAACATGCTGAGTTGACCAGTCGGCTGGAAGGATTGCGCACCGAGAAGCCCGATCATGAAGACATCCCAAATCTGCAAGCCAGCATCGCCGCCTTGGTCAGCGCCTGTCAGGCCTGGGACCCCGAGAAATTGCCCTTGGCGGGCTGTGTGATCAGTGTCGATCATGATGGTAAAGCCGTCACCACCATTGGCGTGGTCACACCTGCCGATCAGCGCAAGATCAATCGCATTGACGCCCGCCGCGCCCAAGACAAGGCCAAAGCCGAAGCTGATCGCCGTCGCGAAAAAGAGCGGCTGGAGGCAGAGACCGTTGAAGGCACTTCACCAACAGCAGCACCCTGCACAATCCAACCCTTACCCGATGGTGTAACAGTTATCGTCATTGATCCTTCAGCAGGCAGTGTGCGTGTAGCAGGTCAAAGTGATGATGAGGCCACGCCTGTAGAGGACATCAGCCCGGAAGACGAAACTGGCTCAGAAGTGCCTGCCCCAACGGCCAGCACCGATGAACGTCCACCTTGGGAAGATGATGATCCTCTGCCCGCCAGCAGCGTCTCAGGCTTCACCCAAAAGACGCTGAACGAGCTGACTGCCGCCCGCACCCGCGCCATTCGGGCACATTTGTCCCAAGCACCCGATGTGGCCTTGGCTTTGTCGGTCTATGCATTGGGGTGTCACTTCATGGCGATGACAGGCCCTGTCGGTATGAGCATTCATGCCTTTGTGTGTCATACCTACTCAGATGCAGAAACCCTCGCCTCCAAGCGTGAAACCTTGAAAGCATTGGACCTCTACGAAGAAAGTTGGTTTGAATGGTGCTTGGCCCGAGGACCAGAGGTTTTGCTTCAAACCCAAGCACTCCTAGTCGCTTCGACGCTCGATCTCAGTCACAGCGGCAACACACCCATTTGTCGTCGCAAGCAAGAAGTTGCCGATACCCTCGCCACGCGCCTCCAAGTCGACATGACCAAATGGTGGGCACCAACCTCGGATTTCTTCATGGGGCTAAACAAACCTCAGATCGCAGGTGCGATCATGGAAAGTCCTGCGGTTTCGGAACTGCCAACGGCTAAGGATCGTGCGGCGTTTGAGGCGATGCTTGGATCTAAGCGCAAGGATGAGCTGGCGCTGATGGCGGCGCAGACGCTCGATGGGGCTGGCTGGTTGCCCAGCGTGATTGCCATGACTGGATTGGTGGACGTGACCGATCCAGAGGGTGACCCTGCCTATGAGGTGACCGAGGAAGGGCTGGAGGCGCTTGTTGCGGCTGAGGCTGTTGCGCCCGATTTGGGCGTTGCGGGGATTGCGGCGAAGTAGTCGGGTTTGCCGCGATTTGATCAATATGGCTGCGCGCTGGGCGACTGGCGCGAAGCTTTTGCGAGCTTGGAGTTAAGTGTGCGATCCCCTTGGGCTAATCCCCTTCAATTGGGCGATGGCGACTGACTTTCTGAGGATCCAAATTTAATCTCATCAAATCTAAGGCGTCGGTAAAGCAACAAGCACAAATGGAAACTCGCTAATAACATTAATGGCGAATAGCGCTCCTGACTGCTCACCCGAAAACCTTTCTCGGACCTATCAACAAGCCGATCAGAAATAAATCGGCTTTCAATTTGCTCAATACGATTGAGGCGTTCAGCTTGAACTTGTAAGTACACTATATCTTCCCGGATATCATTTGTAGCCTTTGATTGCGGATTCGAGGCATATGCCAGCTTAGACCTAGCATCACTCAAGCTATTCTCAACCTCAAAACGTTCCTGTGCGATTTTCGACTCCCAGTTGATAGGCTCAATTCCGAGCGGCCCTCTGAAAAAAGCAACCGTGCTTTGAAATACAAAAAATATCGAAATGCCGGCAAGCGCAACTTGAGCCCAAAAATGCCCATCTATTGAGGCAGCCTTGCCTTTGTGCGGTACACCTGCAAGGTAATAACTGATTATTGCCATTTGCAATGTTCCAAACATAGCGACGTTTGCTTTCGAGTTATCATACAGGGGCCACGATAAATTTGCTAAGAAATTAGTATAGTAGAGATGGAAAGCCCACAGTGTCAGCCCCGATAAAATAATAAGAAATTGACATATTTTCTTTCGTAGATTTTTCTTAGCTTTTGTCATTGTTTCGTTTCCCCGTTAAATATCAAATTCACAAAACTCGATTGTGAAACCCCTCTACAACTATTGATTGATTTTTTGGACTAGGTTGATCAATTGGCCAAAAACCTTACATCTGATGCGCGTGTGGTGCATCTAGCGGACTTGCGAAGTTGTCTGCAAGCCTGCGCCCCCATCGGCCCAAAATCCCTGCACCCGCACCAGCCCACCCGCAACCGTTTGGTCGTCCGCTGTCGCTTCCGCCCCGGTTTGGACAAGTTGAGACCACCGGGGTGCGGGCGTGCTGGCGTGGGTGCGGTTTGTTGATCTCGGCCGATGGTTGCGGCGCGAGCTTATGGTGAGTGTCGCGTGACGCACATTTCCATCGGCGGAGACCTCCGCCATGGCACATGCTGCCCGCTCTTATCGTTACAAATCTCCCTCAGATGAAGCCAGCCTGACGCCGCACGAGCGCGTGACGGCTCAGATCACCGCGCTGCTGGAGCGTGGCGTACGCCCTTGGATCAAGCCTTGGGATGATATTGCACCGTCTGAGGTTTTGGTCTTGCCCTTGCGGTCATGCGGCACGCCTTACCGCGGGATGAACATCGTCGCGCTTTGGGCTGCGTCGTTGGAGTGCGGCTTCAAAGCCCGCCATTGGTTCACCTTCAAGCAAGCCTTAGCCATGAAAGCCTGCGTTCGCAAAGGTGAGCGTGGATCCTTTGTGGTCTATTATGCCGAAGTAGGCGATAAGTCAGATGGTGATGGATCGCCCTCGCGGGCTCCCAACGCCAAGGGTGCCAAAGGCGAAGAGACTGGTGAATTTCGGCGTATCTTGCGCGGCTATACCGTCTTCAATGCCGAGCAAATCGAAGGTCTGCCAGAAACTTTCTATCCGGCTCCTGAAACACTGCCTGTTCCGCGCACGCCAATCACTACCAGCGAAGATGAAACCCGTTGGGCGTCTCTCTTTTCCCGCATCCCCGTTACCCTTCGCCATGGTGGGAATCTGGCCTTCTATTCCAAGGCCGCTGACTATATCCAAATGCCCCTCCGCGAGGCGTTTCGCGATGGCACCCAATATTGGGCAACGCTCGCTCATGAGACCGCCCATGCTTCGCGTCATGAGACACGCCTCAATCGTGACTTTGGTCAGACCCGCTTTGGTGATGCAGGCTATGCTTTGGAAGAGCTCGTAGCAGAGCTTGCCAGCGCATTCATTGGCGCGCATATTGGCCTGCCCGCTGACCACCTTGAAGATCACGCAGCCTATATCGATGGCTGGCTCAAAGCCCTCAGCGATAATCCATCGTCGCTCTTGGTGGCTGCAAGTAAAGCCCAAGCTGCGGCTGATTGGGTTTTGACGGAGATGGCGCGCCGATGAATTGGTTGAATCGAAGAACCACCTAACTTGCAAGGAGCCAGAACTGTTGCTAGCAATTGTTCCTACACGCTGCAGGCATTCCAATCTGAGCATTTGCTACTTCCCTTGATTTGAGCTCCTAATCGAATAGGATTCACTTATGATCCCTAGAGTTATGAAGTCTTTTTGGAAATCAATACGTTGCTTAATGTTATTCTTTGCACTTTCTCTCGGCAGTGGGTTTGCCGTCGCAGCGCCAGACACACAGAACTCGAATGCCAAAATGAGAGGGTCGCTGTCCCTAGCGCAAGCATTAAAAGCTTACGAAGATGCGGATTTCGAGACAGCATACAAAGCACTCAACGAGTTGGCCGAGAAGGGTAACGCTGAGGCGCAAGCAGCATTGGGCCTGCTGTACGATAGAGGTGAAGGCGTTTCACAGAACTATACAACCGCTGTTAAGTGGTATTCTGCAGCCGCCAAACAGGGCAATCCACGAGGTCAAAACAATTTAGGGGCTATGTATGCAGGCGGCATTGGTGTGAAGCGGGACTACGCAATTGCGTTGGTTTGGTTTCAAAATGCAGCCGCACAAGGCTACCCTGCCGCCCAAACCAATTTGGGGGGAGCATATTATAGTGGGAACGGCGTAACGCAGAATTTTGCCAAAGCCGAATCTCTGTTTAGGTCGGCAGCTGAAAAAGGCTTCGCAGAGGCGCAGTATAGTCTAGGTGCTATGTATAAGAATGGTGACGGCTTACCTAGGGATAATGTGGCCGCTGAAGCATGGTTTCGCAAGGCAGCTAGGCCGTGTGGACAAAGTGGATTCCCAAATCAGTTAGTT
>NZ_NCSQ01000164.1 GCF_002105465.1 Aquidulcibacter paucihalophilus | reverse complement strand
ACTAACTGATTTGGGAATCCACTTTGTCCACACGGCCTAGTGACCGTCTTTTGGCAATTCTGGGTGAGCGCATTGAGCGTGCGGGCGACTAATGCGCTTAGCAGCCTAGCAATGACACGCTCCATTGAATTGACATCCGCATGACTTTGGTATGCGCTCTGCCGCTTCGTCGTTTGTCGCGCTTTAATTCAGGATTTTTTGTCTGGAGCGGTTCAAAGCCTCGCTGTGCTCACTTTGAAGCCGCCCGACAATTCNGACCCCCAAATTTGCGCCCTCAAACTCGAACACGGCCTTTGCGTAGGCATAGCCTGCAGCAAAGGCGTTCCGAAGCGAGACTATATATCACCACTGGCACTGAAGATGGTGCATTCCTAGCCGAACGCACCCCACGGCGCGGAGCGCATTGCTGAAGATGGTGCATTCCTAGCGGAACGCACCCTACATCGCTAACCAAAAGACTTGGATCCCCTCGGTAAGGTTTGGAGATCGTCATGATAAAGATAGTGCGTATCCATTCGGCGAGGGCCACGGCGTGGCTTAGGGCGT
>NZ_NCSQ01000059.1 GCF_002105465.1 Aquidulcibacter paucihalophilus | reverse complement strand
GAAAAGTCGGCGATGTTTATTTATGGCGAGGTTCGCACCCAGGGTGAGATGCCGATACCGCCTGGATTGACGGTGCGTACGGCGGTGGCCCAAGCGGGTGGGTTTTCGGAATTGGCCGATACGCAGACGGTGTTTGTGAAGCGTGCGGGCAGTGAGGAAGAGATTGCGGTGCCGTTTGATTCTGGCGCTTTGGTGCAATCGGGGGACACGCTGCGGGTGGATAAGTCGTCGTTCTTCATCATGGGGGAAGTTGCCAAGACGGGTGAGTTTCCGATGCGTCCTGGCCTATCTGTGACGAATGCGGCGATTTTGGCGGGTGGATTTACGACGCGTGCAGATACGCGCACGGTATTTATTCGCCGTGCAGGCGAGACGAAGGAANCAATGATTTGGTCGTGCAAAAAGGTGACACTATTCGGATTCCGGAGAGGTTCTTCTAGGTAAGGCTGGACTCTTACAGTTTGGTCCTTGATAATAACTGAGTATTTGCCTGAAGGTAGATCGAAGGATTAAGAAGAATAGTCGGTTTGACTAAAAAGCTTTTGAGGGGTCCATGATCTGGATCTTGAAGGGGTGTAAAAGGTTCGAGGAGACAGGCGTTAAGACACGGTCGGGAAGGCTGGCTTAAGCTTGTGTGTGGTCGGGTAAGGAAAAAGAGAATGATCAAGA
>NZ_NCSQ01000004.1 GCF_002105465.1 Aquidulcibacter paucihalophilus | reverse complement strand
GCTCTTGCGACGCCCTCAGATGCGCCATTTTATGCGATCCTTACTCGTTATGCTGATGAATTGCATATCAGCGTAGCGGAAGTCCCGAGTCGTATTGCGCAAGCGTCTTGCATTGTTCTTTGCCAAGATGTCGACGCGCTGTTTGCGAAGTTCGTCGCACGAGGATTGTCTGTTCCAACACGGCAAGACTCGCCCGTTCATCAAGGCCCGATGGATCAGACTTGGGGCACTCGCGAAGTCTATATCGATGACCCAAGCGGCAATACCATCATCTTCCAACAGCGGTAGCAACCGTCCGCTTTCGAGCTCCGCCAAATACCGCCCACCCGGCAACAATTGGCGCATTTGAGACTATCGGTATTTCAACAAAACTTAGCCGATTGCGGATGGTCTGGCTTATTTGGGGGCGGTGGTAAGGCGACTGCAACTACGTCACTTACCGTGTCTAGCGAACGCTTCTCGATAGAAGCCCCAATGACGGTCGCCGAGGGCGGTCAAAAGCCCGATCGGGTCGTGGCCAACCCCCGGAAGAACGATCCAGTCGTGCGGTATTTTGAGCCGAGTTAAGTGTTCATGGAAAGCTCGATTGTTTTGATAGGTCTCGTCCTGGTCGCCAATGACTAGCCGTAGTCGCGAGTTACGGGAGAGTGTTTCAGCGTTTTGTTCAGCGTAGCGGCGCGGGCTCACAGCCTCGAAGCGCTCCTGACTGCCACCATAGACTTCCAAAAGGAGGTCTGCCGCCACGACTCCACTCGCGCGCGGGGTCCTCTCCAGCCTCTCCTGCATTGGCCCGGCACCCATCATGGAAACGCTACCGAAGAGTTCAGGATAAAGAAACCCTAGCCGTCCGGCTCCGTATCCGCCCATGCTGAACCCGTCGAGCAAGCGCCCATCGCGACTGCCTATCGTCGGCCAGTTCGCATCGATATGTGGAACAAGTTCATGAATGATGATTGTCTCGAGCGGCACTTGGCCGTTTGCCCAATCAACGTACATCCCCATCCGGAGTCCATTAACAAAAACCATGAATAAGGGTGGGCACCGCCCAGCAGCGATGGCGTCATCCAACAGCGCAGATAAACGTGCAATGCCCGCAACGCCCCCGCCAGACCCATGCAGCCAATATACCACAGGCAGTCGCCGGGCCGGATCGGCTTTATACGCCGGAGGCGCATAGATGTGGAAACTAACATCAGTTCCTGCGGCCTTGCTTCTGAACGTCCGGAATGACAGCCCGGTGCCCTCGACCTTCGGGGTCACCCACTGAACCGGAGTAAATGGAGATATCCGTCTAGGAGACCGGGCTGGTTGTGCCAGGGTATAACTGCCTGCGGTCAAGCCACATAGGGCGGCACCTAGCGCCAGAAAGTGATTTCGTCGGCTTATCATCCGTGAGAACTCCAGGATCGTTTCTCGGGTAGGTCTTGAACGTGGCAATCGCTCGGTTTCCGTCGTCAGGCATTGGCCGATTGTTGTGGCGAGTAACTTGGCCGCCAGTTCAATGTGTCTGGCTGGGGATGGCATCGTCTACGCCTGCTTCTCGGCAAGTGGCTAAACACCCTAAACCAAACTGGATGTGCAATTTGTGGTAATCCACACCATTACGACGAGTTCACATTTTCTTGTTGGCTCAGATAGACCAAGTGCCTGTCATAAATCTGTTACGCGGTGTACTTTGAACTAACAAGTTATGGAGATGTTGACGATGGGATTATCTTCAATTCGCCGTATTGCCGTACGCGCAGAACGTCCGCTGCTGCCGAGCGATGAGGTCGCGGTCAGGCTAGCGTGCAGCCTCGCCGCAAAGGCGGGGGCAAGCGTTCAGGCCCTAGCTTGCCCAACCAATGTTCTTTCATCTCAAGTCGGCCCTGGCGATGGGTCTCTGGCTGTTGCAAAAACGGAGCTAGAAAGATGGGCGCAAGAGGCAGGTGCGCCAATCGCGGTCCACGATCGGACAAACTTCGCCGAAGGGATTGGGGAGACTTTCGCAACGCTCCTGCAACTGTGCGATCTTGGTATCCTCGGCGCGCCAGCTCAGCAGTCTGCAGGCTTCCGTATGATTGCAAGTACAGCGATCTTTAATGGTGGACCCGTTCTCTTCCTTCCGGAAAGTCACACAAAAACCCAAACGCTCTCGAGGATTTTGGTAGGTTGGAAGCCAGGTGCCGCGGCATCAAGAGCGCTCAAAGCTGCAATTGCCCTAGCTGACGCGGATTGTGAAATCGTAGTAGCCCAAGTCGAAGAACCCGACATTTCGCGCGTTGATGAGTCTGGGATCGAAGCGACCCACTTTGTTGCTGCCCATGGCATATCCGCACGATTTGAGGCCATCTCTGCGCAGGGTCTAAATGCTCACGCCGCTTTGGTCGCTGCTACCAAAGCGTTTGAGGCAGATGTATTAGCAACCGGGGCAATTCGTTATGGTCCAATCCACCAGTCGTTGTTTGGCAGTGTAACGCGAGACTTGCTTGAGGATGGCTTTAGGATTCCAACGCTTTTAGCGGGATAAGTTGCCGCGATAACGTCGTGATCCCAGCAGCTGTTGGGTTAGTGTTATAAGGGCCGGCTTGAATCGCGCTTGCTGGAAATCCGGAAACTGGGACCTATGCCAGGGCAATTCCGGCCTGGGCGATGGTACGACTTGGCTTGGGAGCGTCCGCAAACGTCGATGCGTTTATGCTAAATCTCCTCAGCCATCCAAAGAGGATTATGTCAAAAAATGCCAATTAAGAATGGTTCAAGTTTCAAGTGGCAGAGCAGCACGCGGGTCCAATGTTCGGCACCATAAATGTCCGCTTTCGGGGATTGCTAAACCACCGCCAAGTGACCACCTCTGGCGCAAAGCAGCCCCAAAGCTAAACTCAAAAGCGTGTCGCTGTTGACGGGAGTTGCGCCTCGCACGGTAAGGTGCGTTCGTCACAAATCACGAATTGAAAGGAGCGCGCAACACGGGTTGCGCTTTCTACGCGGGCAACGGCGCAACTCGTGTTGAGCGCTTACGCCCGCCCGGCATTTTGCGAAATCTGCCAAGGCTCCAGCCCAAAACGGCTGATGGCATCCTCCCATTTGTCATCCAGATTGGAGGTGGCAAACACCGCGTCAATATCGCCTTCGGTGACGAGCCATGCATTGTCCATGATCTCGGCTTCAAGCTGGCCCGTATCCCAACCCGAATAGCCCAAAGCCAGTGTCGCGCGGCTGGGCTTTCGGCCTTGGGCGATGGCTTGCAGGACGTCGCGCGTCGCCGTCATACGCAGGCCCCCCATGATGGGCTGGGTCGTCTCATCGCTCGCCCAATCATCGGTGTGGAGCACAAAGCCCCGATCGCGCTGACAGGGACCGCCATCGAGAACAGGGATCGCGGGAACCCGGATCGAGCAGTCGATCCCCAATTGATCGAGAAGGTCTGGCAGTAATAAACGAGGCATCGCCCGATTAATCACAATACCCATGGCGTGGTTTTCATCATGGTCGCACACGAGGATCACCGAGCGTTTAAAGCGACGGTCTGCCATCGAGGGCGTGGCAATCAGGAAGCGTCCCACCAACGAGTTTCTCATAATCGTAATCGTGTTGCCAAAATCCCCCGCTGTCTAGTGCGAATTTCAATTTTTGACGCAAGGGAAGGGGTTCAAATTGTCGCACCCCCGTCTGCCTGTTCAGACAGGTGCGGATAAGGACGGCGCCCAGTTTTGTTCATGGTCACGTCTTTGATTCACACAAGCGATAGACTATCTAGCACGCATGCGGCTGGCGCTGACGCCCTTTGGCGCACGTATGGTTTGGCCGCCATGATGGAGAACGACAGATGACAATCAAAGTAGGCGACAGCCTTCCCGACGCAACCTTCATGGTCCCCACCGCTGACGGTCCAGCACCGCGCACCACCGCAGACATTTTTGCTGGCAAAAAGGTCGCTTTGTTTGCTGTTCCAGGCGCTTACACGCCAACTTGCTCGGCCAAGCATTTGCCGTCCTACAAGGAAAAGGCCGCCGAATTGGCCGCTAAAGGCGTTGATGCCATTGCCTGCTTGTCGGTGAATGATGTGTTCGTCATGGGCGCTTGGGCCAAGGATCAAGGCGTTAGCGATGAGATCATCATGCTGGCCGATGGCAGCGGCAATTTCGCCAAAGCGATTGGCCTTGAAATGGATGCGTCGAAATTTGGCATGGGCGTGCGCTCGCAGCGCTTCTCGCTGGTCGCCGATAATGGCGTGGTGACGCATTTGTTCGTCGAAGCCCCAGCCGAATATAAGGTTTCGGGCGCTGAATATATGCTCGAACATATCTAAGCCGCGCGCAAATCAGCTCTGCGCCAGAGACTGGACAGTTAAACCCCGCCTTCGTGTCAGACGCTGGCGGGGTTTTGTTTTTAAGAAATCGGCGTCCAAGTTTGGCCCACACAAATCGGGCCGACACAGCCTTTGACTTCCAATTTGCCATCGCGCTTCAACCGGAACTCGCTGCGATAGAGCTTGCCTTCGGTTGGGTCATAAATTTGTCCGCCGGTGAATTTGCCGTCTGACCCAGCCGTAAAGCCCGTCAAGATCGCCAAGCCAATAATGGGACGAGAGCGCAATTTGGGGTCGGGATTTTTGGTGTCGGTGGTTGGGGCGTTTTTGTCTGCCTTAGGACCCGGGCCAACAATTCGACCGCAGGTCTTGGTCCCGCAAGCCTCCAGCCGGATGATGCCGCTGCCATTGGCGGTCAACCAGCGCGTCCCGTGTAGGTCGCTGGCGAAGCTGGGCGTGGCCACTAAGGCAGCAAGAAGCGCTGGGGCGATCAAGCGGACAGAATTTTTCATGAGGGGACACCTTAATGGGGGAGGGTAATAATTGAACCTTCCTGCGTCTGTACTGACGGTCAAAAATCAGTTCAAGTGCGAAATAGGGGCGGGACTTCAAACCCTGGTGACTGGGCTGGGGCATGGGCTTGCTGATTCGGGCTGGAAGCCCCATTGTCTAACCCGATGTCCCGCTTTGACCGCCCCTTTATTGACGAAGTGCTGACGCGCGCCTCCATTTTGGATGTGGTCGGTCGCAAGGTCACTTGGGATAAGCGCAAATCCAATCTGTCGCGCGGCGATATGTGGGCTTGCTGCCCCTTTCATAATGAAGCCACGCCCAGTTTCCATGCGTTGGACTCAAAGGGCACCTATCATTGCTTTGGTTGTGGCCAGCACGGCAATGCCATCGACTTCATTATGGCGACCGAGAATGTGCCTTTTCCAGAAGCGGTTGAGCGTTTAGCCCGAGACCTTGGCATTGCGCTGCCCGCTCGCGACCCGGAGGCCATCACAAAGGATGATCAGGCCAAGCGCCTGACTGCAGCATTGGATGCTGCTCGCGCCGCCTTCGCCCAAGCGCTGCGCAGCCCCGAAGGCGCAAAGGCGCGCGCTTATCTCGCCAAGCGCGGCTTGAATGAAGCCGATTGGGACCGCTTTGGTCTGGGCTTTGCCCCAAATAGTCGCTCGTGGCTGAAGGATCGCCTGACGCAAGGCGGCCATCAAGTGGCTGATCTCATCGAAGCGGGCTTGTTAAAAATGCCGGATGATGGTGGGGCACCTTTTGATTTTTACCGTGGCCGGGTGATGTTCACCATCGCCGATACGCGCGACCGCACGGTTTCATTTGGTGCCCGTACCCTCGACCCCGATGGTCAGCCCAAATATCTCAATGGCCCCGACAGCCCTGTGTTCAACAAAAGCCGTAATCTCTACCGCTATGCCCAAGCCCGCGCCACCGCCAAGGATAAGCCGATAGTGGTCGCCGAAGGCTATATGGATGTGATCGCGCTGGAACGCGCTGGCTTCGCCGCCGTCGCCCCCTTGGGCACCGCTTTGACCGAAGACCAATTGGGCTTGATCTGGAAAGCCTCAAAGCGGCCCATCCTGTGTTTTGATGGTGATAAGGCAGGCCTAAAAGCGGCTGAGCGCGCGCTCGATCGGGCTTTGCCCTTGGTATCAGCTGATAAGACCTTGGCCTTTGGCTTTTTGCCCGAAGGCCAAGACCCCGACGACATGATCAAGGCCAAGGGCGCTGCGGGTATCGAAGCTGTCTTTGAATCCGCCTTGGCACTGGGCAGTTTTTTGTTTCAGCGTGAACAGGAGCGCGAGCCCTTGGTCACAGCCGAAGCCCGCGCCGGCCTGCGCAAGCGCCTGCGCCAGCTCACAGGCCAAGTCACCGACCCGGATTTACAGCGTGAACTTAATGAGGATATGCGCCGTAATCTCGATGCGCTGTTTGCGCCCGCAGCGCGGCCAGCCTTTGTCCCCAAAGCGCGCGGGAAGGGGGGAGAGACCGGCCCGATTGGCAGTGCCACGGCTGAATTACGCTTGAAAATCAAAGCAGGGAACGTCCGCCCGAAACGAACCTTGTTGGATCTGGTTGTCGCACCCCTCTTGCGACCTGAGCTGTTGGATGGCCATGAAGAGGCGTTTGCAGGCCTTGTTCTGGACCATCCAGGCTTGAATTTACTGCGCCACGGCCTTTTGGACTTACATCATGCGGGATCCGCTATTGATTTTGAGAGCGTTCGTCTCCATCTGAACCAATTAGGTCAAAGCGAGGCCGTGCGCGTCGTGGATGAGGCGCGCCGGTCGCCGGTTAACCCCCATGCGCGGCCTGAGCTGAGTGTGGAGGAAGCCAAGCGCGCTTGGCTGATCGCTCTTCAACGTTTGGAGACCCATCGGGCTCTGGCGTCGGACGCAGCCGAAGCCGTTTCGGCGGCGGGCAGTGGCGATGAAGCAGCCTTTGAGCGGCTGAAGCGTCTGGTTGGTGAGCGCCGTGCGCTGCGCGCCGACGAGGCCAGCTCTGCTGGGGCATCTATCGTCGGGGGAGAGGCTTTCTCTCTGCCGGCAGAAGATTAGAAGGTCGGCACGTGCTTCAATCAGCACGGGCGGCTGTGCCGTTGTTGACAGCGGCACTTGGTACAGGAACCCCTAGCTGACCTTTTGAAAAAGATCGGCTATAGGGGCAGGAAAATCGGGTTCATGGCAGATTGCCTATAACAGGGCAGGCTGTCAGGGATTACTTATGGCAATCAGGTGCGTCATGTGACGACATGGCGGAACCAAGAGGCGGCACATTCATGGTAGAAAAAGTTGAAGAAGCGCAATCCGCAGACACCCCCGATGCGCCACTTCTGGACTTGAACAATGCTGCGGTGAAGAAATTCATCAAGGCTGGCAAAGTGCGTGGCTGGGTCACGGTCGACGAACTCAACAAAATTCTACCCTCAGAAGATTTCACGTCTGAACAAATCGAAGACGTGATGGCGCAATTGAGCGAGATGGGCGTCAATTTGATTGAAGCCGAAGAAGATGCGCAAGAAGAAGGGGGCGAAGTCGCCACCGTCTCTTCGTCTAACTCCGCCGTCGTCATCCAAACCGGCAATACCAAAGAAGGCCAAGACCGCACCGACGATCCCGTCCGCATGTATCTGCGGGAAATGGGGGCGGTAGAGCTGTTGTCACGCGAAGGCGAAATCGCCATTGCCAAGCGTATTGAGGCAGGCCGCGATGCGATGATCCGTGGCTTGTGCGAAAGCCCACTGACCTTTGAAGCCATCATGGTATGGCGTGACGAATTGCAAACTGGCCGCGTGCTCTTGCGCGAAATCATCGACCTTGAAGCCACTTATGGCGCAGAAAATGCCCCGCCTGTGGTTGAGGATGAGGAAGAGGAAGAAGAAGAAGTCATCTCCAACAGCGATGATGAAGATGATGAAGACGGGGCCCGCGCGGCGCGCGCTGCCCGCGCTGAAGCCGAAGAGGATGAAGGTGCCGCGCTTTCAATGTCGGCCATGGAAGGCGAGCTTCGCGATGGCATCATGGGCATCCTCGATACGGTTGCCGCCCATTTTGACGCCTTCCGTGCCTTAAAGGACCGCTCGCTTGATGCCCGCATTCGTGGTGTTTCCATCACTGATGATGATTTGGCCGCCATGGATGCGCTGCAAAACAGCATCATCGATGAACTCAAGAGCTTGAAGCTGAACAATGCCCGGATCGAGGCCTTGGTTGAACAGCTCTATACGATCAATAAGCGCTCCATCGGTTTGGAAGGCAAATTGATGCGCTTGGCCGAAAGCTGTGGCATTGGCCGTCCAGATTTCGCCAAAGCCTATCAAGGCCATGAAATGGACCCAAGCTGGCTTGATACGGTAAAGGATAAGTCCAAGTCTTGGACCCGTTTTGCGGTCGATCAACGTGACCGCGTGGATGAAATCCGCCAAGAAATCTTCACCCTCGCCCAAGAAACCGGCGTGCCAATCGATGAATTCCGTCGCATTGTGCAGACCGTGCAAAAGGGTGAGCGCGAGGCTCGTCAAGCCAAGAAGGAAATGGTGGAAGCTAACCTCCGCTTGGTGATTTCGATTGCCAAGAAATACACCAATCGTGGCCTTCAATTCCTAGACCTCATTCAAGAGGGTAATATTGGTTTGATGAAGGCGGTCGATAAGTTCGAATATCGTCGTGGCTATAAATTCTCGACCTATGCGACGTGGTGGATTCGTCAAGCGATTACCCGCTCAATCGCGGACCAAGCGCGCACCATTCGTATCCCAGTGCATATGATCGAAACGATCAATAAACTGGTGCGGACGTCGCGTCAGATGCTGCACGAGATTGGCCGCGAGCCAACGCCAGAGGAATTGGCCGAAAAGCTGGGCCTGCCCTTGGAAAAGGTTCGCAAAGTCATGAAGATCGCCAAAGAGCCGATCAGCCTTGAAACCCCCATCGGGGACGAGGAAGACAGCCATCTGGGTGACTTCATCGAAGATAAGAATGCGATCCTACCGGTAGAAGCAGCCATTCAGTCGAACTTGCGCGAAACAACAACGCGGGTTCTGGCCAGCCTAACCCCTCGGGAAGAGCGTGTGCTGCGTATGCGTTTCGGGATCGGCATGAACACCGACCACACATTGGAAGAAGTCGGCCAACAGTTCAGCGTGACGCGCGAACGTATCCGCCAGATCGAAGCCAAAGCCCTGCGCAAACTCAAGCACCCCTCGCGCTCGCGCAAACTGCGCAGCTTCTTGGATAACTAAAGCCCAAGCTGGGGCGTAAATCCCACAGGGGGGCATCCAGCACGGCTTTCGGTGAGTGCTCGTCTTTGTGGCGCAAAGTGCCCTAAGCCTCCGCTCGCCACTGCGTTGAGGCGGGGATGGCATTGCTTGGAAAGTTTTTTGCCTAGAAGCGCTTTGGCGATCCCTATGGTCACCCAACCGCTTCATCCAGTGTGTTCGGGCGATTTGTCGCGTCAAATCGCCCACCAACAAGTGAGTTTGGCCTTTGGGGCAGGCGCAGCCTGCACCAAAGCCTTCCAGATAAAGACCTTTTTCACGGTGTCATCCCGGACGGCGCGAGCCGATCCGGGATCTCGTGTCGCACGTGCGTAACCGGGTCCCCGCTCTGCGCTTCGCTCCGGCGGGGATGGCATTGAGGGGGCGGGGAAAGTTTTTTGTCTCGAAGCGTTTCGGTGATCCCTATGGTCCACCAACAATTGAGTTTGGCCTTTGGGGCAGGCACAGCCTGCACCAAAGCCTTCCAGATAAAGACCTTTTTCACGGTGTCATCCCGGACGGCGCGAGCCGATCCGGGATCTCGTGTCGCACATGCGTAACCGGGTCCCCGCTCTGCGCTTCGCTCCGGTGGGGATGACGGTGGTTTTGGTTAGGTCTTTATCTAGACGCGTTTTGGTGCCCATTCTGGTCACCCAAC
>NZ_NCSQ01000064.1 GCF_002105465.1 Aquidulcibacter paucihalophilus | reverse complement strand
TCGCCACTTCAATGCAAGGCGGCCAAGACCGGTCGCTTACGCATCAAGGAACTGAGCAACCGATAGCGGACTCATCAGAAGACATGGGGACAACGCAGTTAAGGCATCCCCCATGTCCTCAACAAGTTGGCGCACTGGCTTGTATGCTCTCTGTTTTTGAACCTCGTGCTTTAATACCCCAAAGCCACTGTGCCGATTGGGGTCGTCTGGATTAGGCAAACCACCGCTTAGCTTGGCCCTGACATAGTCAGCAGAAAGCTTGGCGACCCTCTCATCAAGGGCGCGAAATCTCTGAATCAAGTCTTCGTGCTCGATTGCCGAAAAATCCCGTAAAACTGGATTGTTATCAATCAAAACAGGCGCAAGTCAACGACAATAGGCCACTTCGAATGCGAGCTGCGCCTCATTTCCCTGAATAATGTCACATTCTAGCGCCTCTACGACCGCCTCAATGCCAGCATCGATTGCGACTTGCTTAAGCGCCTGCCATCTGCACCATGCATTGAGCCTAGGTTGCTTTTCGATTACTGCTTGAGCAAGCGAAGCCATTTGGTCGAGGCTGACGCTATTTGTGTCGGAAATTTTTGCAAGTTTCGAAAAGGCTTTGGCGGCGCTGACATAATGCTCGGCAACGGTGACGAGTGAAGCACACGAAGTTGCTAGAGGCATGCCGGGCTCTAACAGCTCTGAGGCCTCAGTAACCAAGAATCTAACCGCCTTTCGATGTTTCAGCATTTCAATTGGCTGATCTGTTAGGCGAGTAACTTGGCCTCGAAGCGTCTTAGCATGTTCAACTCTCTTCAGCATGGAACCGATATCTGTATCCAGCTGCTTCCAGCCAGCCTCGGCGGGCAGAGCGCCCGTATGCGCGTCAAGTGAACGACGCAATACTTGAAGTTGGGCGAGAACAGGCAAGTCCGCCGATAGATCAGGATTTGCGGGTAGCTGAGAAGCTTTCTTGATCTGCCCAGACAGTAGCCAGCACTCAAATGGACCTATGGGCCAAAATTTGCCCTTCGCTTTGGACCATCTGTCTGAGGTCGCTTCGACGTCAAGGGCAGCAATGGTCTCATCGGACCACGGCTGGGAGAGATCTAACTTAAGCTTTCGATAGTCCGAAAGAGTTTCGCAGGCCTCCTGCAGTTTCGATGCAATCTCAGAGCCTTCCGGGAGCAAGCCGAATGCATATTTCTTGCTCTCAGGCATCAGACTTCTTGCCAAAGCTGCCATGTCCGCTAACCCGGATAGGGTCGAACTTAGGTCTGGCAGCTCAGTCATTTCAGCAAAGCGAGCGGCTGCCTGCCTGACAGATTTATCGCATCTGAGAAGATTATTGGCCGCGATTGCTAGCTGCTCTGACCAATGATTTGACCAATTTGGCTGTTCGATTGAAGCGAAATCGACACGGTCGGCTGGGGAGATTTCACTAAAGCTTTGTCCCAGCCGACGCGCCAAGTCCTTTAATCTATCCAATCCCTCTGCGTCTTGCGCCCGATCATTGTGGAGGTCGCTTGCCCAGCCTAACTTTATAGGCTGCGCCTCATCGAGGCTGCAGGCTTTAGAAATTGCTTGGCGAGCACTTATGCCAGTTTGACCCTTTTTATGTAACGCCTCGACCAATCCGTTTAGGTTGGCCCTCAATGCTTTAAGGCGTGCGGCTTCGGCTTCCCACTCCGTAGAGGTCTTGGTTACTCTATTGCGCCAAGAGCGATCTAGCTGATTTAATACATCACGCTTGTTGGCCTTATTGGAGTGAAGCTCCAAACAAAAGTCGCCAAGCCCAACCTTCTTTAGCCGATCGTAAACGACATTTAGGGCCACCATTTTTTCGGCGACGAACAAAACACGCCGCCCCAGCCCAATATTATGTGCAATGATGTTGGAGATAGTTTGGGATTTGCCAGTTCCGGGGGGGCCTTCCAAAATGAAATCGCCATTCTGACCAGATGCATGAACGGCAACTACCTGGGAGCTATCCGCATAAAGTGGCATATAAAGACTGGCAGGGTCGACCTTTTCGTCAAGCTGATCCGGCGCAATGAATTGTGCTGAATTTTTATAGGGGTCGCGTGGCGTCTCAATTAGGTGGCGTACCAATGGCGCATTCTTCAATTGCTCAGTTCGGTCCGAGATGTCCTTCCACATGAGATATTTCGCGAAGGAGAAGGTCGACAGTATGACGTCTTCGATGACCTCAAATCCCGGAACTTCTTTGATCGCTCGACGGACACTATTCCAAACTGAAGTCACGTCGATGCCGGAGTCATCCCTAGGAAGTCCCGCTTCAAGTTCTGGGATACGGATCCCAAAGTCCTGCCGGATCATTTCCAAGAGGGTAAGATTGAAGGTTGGTTCATCCTCATGCAGCGAAAGACTGACCTTGGAGATCGCGCTGGCCCGCTTCAATGTGACGGGTAAGAGCAAGAGTGGCGCTCGATAGCTCTGTGTATCAGTTTCATTGACCTTCCAACGGAGTACACCAATGGCCAGAAATAGAGTATTTGCCCCGCCTTCCTGGAGGTCCGAATTTGCCTTTCGGTAAAGCTCGATTAGGCCGGCATCGAGCTGTCGTTCGTCCGCTGATGCTGCTAGCTCTTTTCGGGATAGGGCCTCAGCTGCAAATGCACGTTCAAATTCGACGCCATTTTGAACCCTGAAGAGTTCGGCGTCTCTGTTTCCTTCCGTTCCCGGAAGCGTAGGCACTGGTACAATGGAAACTTTGGAACCGGCAGCCAAAAGGTCTTCAAGGGCCGCAGGGTCTGGACATACCATTCGTATTGCGGTCTTGCTGGGCTTTAAGTTCAAAAGCCGATTGCGCTTTGTCAGGTCCAAAAGCTTACGCTTCCAATGATCAACGCGAGTCTCTGGACTATCGGGGGCGGGCCCATCGTCGAGACCCAAGTCGAAAGGAGGCAGTTCAGGGGCCGATTGAAGTCCAATCAATTGACCCGTTGCAATCGCTGGATCGGCGGGATTAGTTTCCAGCTCGATAGCCAGTGGTGTAATATACCTTCCACGCGCCTGCCTGATGTCCAACGCGTAAACAAATTGCGCCTCCCTTTCTTCAGCAATTCGACTCTCGGCTTCCCGGATTGCTCGATCAAAAGGTACATAGATATCTGATGTTGCGAGCGTTGTTTCAAAAAGGACAAGCTCCTTGAGAGCAACTGGCTTGCGAACATCAATAGGGTCTTCCGTTGTAAGGCTTGCAAATTGGGTCGGCTGCAACCAAACGCCCGCCATTACATGGCCCTCCACCAACACCAAGACTGGATACAATCCTGCTTGCTCGAAAGCGGCGGAGAACAAGAGGGCACTATCTAAACAGGTTGCCAACCCTTGATTCAGGACATCACTCGGTGTCCGAATTTTCTGGCCGGACCGCTCGAAGCTAGCTGGTGGTTCGCAATAGACCAATCTTTTGGCGCACACTGCGGACCAGATTGCCGAAGCAATTTCCCAGACCCGTGTGCGAGATTTACTCTGATATCCATCGAGCTTACCCTCCTTGCCTGCCGATCGAAGAACCTCAGCCGCATCTCTGAGGATTACCGCAACCGCAGGATCGTTCGGCATAACGAATGCCGCTAACAGCTCTTGCATGACGGAAGCCCCGCCCCATTCATTGCGGGCAAGGGCCATAATGTCGCGGGAAACGACCTCTAGCTCATGAGTTTCCCCACCACTTGAATGCGATAGTACAAAGGTCACTTGGGTCCGCATCGCTTCGTTCAGACGCGATAAAAGGCCACCATCAAGCGCGACGTTTCGGTCTTTGACCCGAACCTCCCCGCCAGAAGCCAGTCGATCAAACTTCCAAGCTCGGGGTGCAAGGACAGGCGGCTCACAGGTCATGGAAAGCGTTACACTCTCTAGGACCTCTTCACTAATGTTGCGGACAACAAGGTCCGCAATAATGGGAACGGCCGACTGCTGTGTGGCAAAGGTCACTTTTCCGGCAATGGCTACATCAATCCATTTTGAGGCGTTATCGTCGTGTGTCATGGTTGCCACTATTAAATTCCCAAGCAAATCGTGATGCTTAAAATAAGACCGATGAGCAGGCCTGTTTGACTAAAACAAGTTTAGGTTTCACTGCGACCTTTGGTCAAGAAGTACTCTAAGCAGCTTAATGATGCTGCCTAGCGTCAATTTCGGACATATGCACTACCAACGAGTTCAAACCGCTTGATATTTGTGGCGTCGGCGGAACAAAACAATAGCTGATACAATATCTTCAACGAAAATGGCTGCCAAGTGCCGTACAAGCTGCTAACCGAGAAATTCTTGTAGTTAACCTGTAACTCCTTCCGCCAGTGCATCAAGATAGGCTTCAAAGCGCCCATCAATATCGCTGTCCTCCTCCTCGCTTTCCAGTGGACCAGCATAGGTCAACCAAAGCCGAACAAACTGAAGAAGTGCCTCTTTGATTAGGATAAGCTCCCGACCCCTCGCCAGATCCCGCTGATCCAACCGATCAAGGCGGGCCTTAATGGTATCGGCGATGGCGTCAGCTCGGTCATGGATGAGGACGCGTTTTAGGGCATCGTTGGCGGCGCGTGAGAGGGTGAGCCCGCGCAGCTTGGCCTCGTGATCGAGGGCGCGGGCAGTGGTGTCATCAAGATGGAGGGTGAGTTGCTTGCGCGTGGTCATGGCTGCGGCCTCAGATCAGACGAGGTTGGGAGGGTGACGTGCCGCCGGTCCGCTTGGCCAACGCACGCTTGAGACGCGCCGTCCCCGAGGTGAGATCATCCTTGGTCACTAGCGACTTGGACTTTGCCGCTTTGGGTGGCGCGTCCTGGCTAACAGGGACAGCCACTATCTCCTGTCGCTTTGTCACCTTCTGCTTAGGTATGTTCACTACTACTTGCTTGGGCAGACTTGCCCCTAGTGGATAGGAGACCGCAGCCTCACTCCAAGGCTCTGGCCGCTGAATCTTGTCGGTCGGCGTATAAGCTGCCATGCGAACCATGGAGGGATCTGCCGGATGCAAGCGAACCGGCAGACGCCCAGTCTCAGCGATCAGGATCTCACCGGGCCGAACATGTCTGACGCCTTCGCTAGAGATAGCGCGATTATCGACCACCTCGATGAAGGACATATAGTCTGGCTCCGTCATGATGACGGTGTCGAAGACCGAGCACATGGGCTCTTGGAGACCAAGCTTGAAGGCATTGCGTATGTCACGGGTTGATCTTGCATGCACGAGAAAGGAGACGCCGCTGCGTTTTAGGTCAGCGTGTACCGCTTTGATCATCCGAGAGAGCTCATCTGGCATGTCAGGCTCAAGGGCAACCAGTACGGGACGATTGCCAGAAGTCAGCGCCTCGCGGAACAAGATGCGGAGCTGCGTGATCGCATGCATGAGCGGCAGGCTTACCGGATCAAAGTCATCACGCGCGTTCTTAGCTCTGATCTCAATGGAGAGAACGCGAGGGCCATACTCACAGATGTTGGCCAATGTCGGCAGAGGTGCCCAGCCCAGATAATAACTCCACCCCCTTTGAGTCGCCCACAAGCGCTCAGGTATCATGGCCAGATCTTCCGCCACCTGCTCCTGCGCTTGTGCCCAGTAGTCGAGAAGGCCAGACACCTGATCATAGGCCTCTGGCTT
>NZ_NCSQ01000067.1 GCF_002105465.1 Aquidulcibacter paucihalophilus | reverse complement strand
TCAAATCATTGGAAATTCGCACTTCAAGATTGAATCCACCCATTGTAATTTGGGCTGCGCAGAACATTGTGTAATTGTTCTTTTGCAAAAACTTGAAAGTCGCGACGGTTGGAATGCAACTATCACCGCCGCTTGTGCTTGGTGTGCGACCTTGCGCTGGCTCGACTTTCATTGTGAGGCTCATTTGCATCAATCGAAGTAGCGCAATTTGGTCGCCTTGGTGCCATTCACATTGCAGCTTTCGGACAATTTTGGTTTGGGATTCGGCATCAAAGGGCCGAAAGGAGTCCTTAAAGTCTCTGGTCTCAAAAAGCGTTAAGAGCGCCGGCGTACCACTGTCGCAATGGTTCTCGATGCCACGCCTAAAGTATGGTTTCCAGCCCGGCGTAACATCACAACGACTGTAAGATGCCATCCTCATGCTTGCTACCGAGACGTCGCACTTCTTCTCTATTTCTGAAGAAGCGGCATCAAACAGCCTGTCATCGGAAGCAGGGTTCATCTTATACTCAAGGCGCCGCAGAAAATGCGCACTCTTTGGAAGTGATGGAGAAAGTCCGCTCGTGGTACTAAAGAGTTGGGCCGGCTGTTTTGCCCAGTTTTTATACAACTGATTCAGCGAATACATTTGATAAAAAATATAGCGCTGATCAGTAAAAGGATTAAAACAATTACTTGGACAATCGCCCAATTCAACGATTGTACCCATGCGCGTCGCGCCGTAGGGTACACTCCTTTGGAATGCACCATCCAAGACAATCGGCGAGAAATATCTTGATCGTCCATCCGCTTCACATTCCTCCATTTGAGCAATATCTCGCTCCGCCGGGACGGGTGCATTCCAAACATGGACTGCACAATGATCAAGCACTTCGTGAGGTCGTGGCCTCAGGCAAAGCACTTGGAACGGTTCAAAGCCTCGCTGTGCTCACTTTGAAGCCGCCCGACAATTGNTGACCCCCAAATTTGCGCCCTCAAACTCGAACACGGCCTTTGCTTAAGTAGGGCCTGCGGCAAAGGCGCTTTAAAAAGGCGCGATCAAGAAAAGTGAGAGAGAGAATTGCGTCCTTAGGACGATAGGATTTTGGCGTTGCAAGATTCTATGGTTATCATAGGCTGTATGAAATTTTGTTCGACATTCAAGTTTGATAGGAGAAATTTGTCTGATGGGTCCAGTTATTTTGAGCCCTTGACCTGAGCCCTTAGGGTCCCTCGTTCTTTATGAGAG
>NZ_NCSQ01000095.1 GCF_002105465.1 Aquidulcibacter paucihalophilus | reverse complement strand
CAACAGCCTCAAAGCGAGCAGTTTTTGCGGGTGTCCAGCTTTCAGCCTTGAAGCCGACACCACGGCCTTGGGCAGCCCCATGACCGTTCTTGATCAGATGCTCTGCCCGAGCGCGTAGTTCTGCCTCCATAGCTTCCGAGGCGGGCTCCATCGCGTCCCTGCCATTCGCCCGACGCGCAAGAATGACATCATGCGGGGTTAGGCGGTCGATAGTTGGATCAAAGCGGTGCTCCACCTCGACAACTGGGCGAGCTTCGACCTCGCGTTGGGACGACGGTGCAGCTTCGCTTTCCATGGCCACGCTTTGCTCGGGCGTTCCACGCAGTCTAAAGGCTGCCATGCGCTCCCGGTCCCAATAGGAGCGGATCTCATCCTTGCTGCGCTGAAGGGTATCAAGCCGCTGCTTCATATCTGGTGCAAAAGCGACACCAGCGTTGGTGCGTGTAACCAGACCCATGCGCTCAAGATGAGTGACCCGGCCCCGTGCGACAGCTCCAAAGGTATCAGTCCGGGTGAGTTCCTCTGAAGCTAGTAGCCCACCATTGGCTTCAGCCAGCTTGGTAAGCTTCCGATCAATGTCAGTCCAATAGTTTGCCCGAGTACGCCCAAAGAGCTGTTGTTCGGCCTCTGTGCGTGTCTTATCGCCAAGAAGGCTCTGAGCATGGCTTTCTGCCCGCTGGCGGATGCCTTGGCTGATCATCTCCCGGGGCATGACCAAGGTGGACCCAGTGGCTCTAATGCCCCGGATCAAGACATGGGCATGGGGCTGATCGGTATCGTGATGATTGATGGCGACCCAGGTGAGGGCAGGCTCCTTAAGGTCCCGACTAACATCTCCCATGACATCACGGATGTAGCCTTGAAGGTCTTCCATCTTGTCGGCTTGTTCTGGACTGATGATCAGCCTGAAGTGATGACGATCATCTCCCCATGCTCGTGTCGCTTCTTTCACTGCGTTAGGGGCAAGCTCGCCAGCGGGTCCATAGAAGTGAGCTTCTGA
>NZ_NCSQ01000063.1 GCF_002105465.1 Aquidulcibacter paucihalophilus | reverse complement strand
AAACTTAGAAACGGGAACTCGCACTTCGCCTAGAATCTACAATGAGCGATCAGAGTAAAGCGTTTCGCGACCTGTATTTTGAAGATCTTTGGCGTGAATTTTACCAACGTTTCGGCGATTGGAAAACCGCTGAAGAAAAATCAGATTGCACGGAGGAGATTGGTGTCCGCGCCGTCAATAATCATTGTGGAATTAGCGCGATTTGGTTGCTTGCTCTTTTGCTTCATGAGGGGGGCGATGTGGAGCTAACCGACGCGCAGCTTAGTTCAGCGAAGACACTAATTGAACGGCGATACGGCAAGAGCTTTTTGGAAGTTCTGTCGGAGATAAAGGATGCCCCAACAATGGACGAGTAGGCGTGTAGGCAATGATACGCCAGCCTAACCCTTCAGGCCCGCAATCCAGCCATCAATCATTGCCAGACTCCCTTGATAGGCAAGGTCTGGCGCAATATCGGCCCGCATTTGGCCTTCAAGGGCCAAGGTACCAATCCCGTGGCTGAGAGCCCATAAAAGTTGAGCCCCCTCGATTGGACTTGGGCTTGACAGACTTTGCTCGTCCAAGAAGCGCGCCATTAAGTCCAGCAAAGTCGCGGCCGGGGCAGACGCCGCCCGGTGCAAAGCGGAAAAACGGTGGCGGTCGGAAAATTCCTTGCTGCGCATCAGCCGATACAGATTTGGATTGTCCAAGATAAAGCGCACATAATTCGCCCCACCCGCGGCGAGCGCTTCTCGCAGACTTGGTTGGATCGCCTGGATGTCCTGCTTGCGGATTTGCAGGCGTTCAAAGCCCTCTGTTGCCACCGCCGCCAAAAGCTCTGCCCGGTCGGCAAAATGATGATAGGGCGCCATTGAGCTTACCCCCACGGCGCGGGCGAGCCCTCGCAAGGATAGCCCATCTGGCCCGTCCTGCTCCAACATGTCCAGCGCGGCGTGGATCAGGGCGGCCCGCAATTCTCCATGGTGATAGGATTTTTTATCCACGAAACCCTCCTTGACGCCCCTTAGCAATTTATCTATGCGTTGCAAACTTTACATCGTAAGGATTAAGACATGCTGATCATGACGGGCGCAACGCGGGGACTGGGGCGGGCCGCAGCCGAAGGCCTGAATTTCAAGGGCACCAAAATCATCGGTGCGCGCATGGTTCAAGAAGTCCCGCACGGTTGGCAGGGCCTAGCGCTCGACCTCAGTCGACTCGATGCTGTGCGCGCCTTTGTGGCCGCTTTGCCGGATGAGCCTGTCTCGCATCTTATTCTCAATGCTGGAGGACAAACCCCTACGGCCCAAACCCG
This sequence comes from Aquidulcibacter paucihalophilus, assembly GCF_002105465.1. Classification (GTDB taxonomy): domain Bacteria; phylum Pseudomonadota; class Alphaproteobacteria; order Caulobacterales; family Aquidulcibacteraceae; genus Aquidulcibacter; species Aquidulcibacter paucihalophilus. The sequence goes on along the minus strand of NZ_NCSQ01000063.1, from coordinate 7,189 downwards.
CACGCCAGACGGCTTTGAAGCCACCTTTGCCACCAATCATTTGGCACATTATCTCATGCTACGCTTACTTATGCCCCGGCTGACGACTGGGGCCCGCATTGTGATTACCGCTAGCGGCACGCATGACCCGCGCGAGAAGACAGGCGTGCCCCCGCCCCGCCACGCCGATGCCTATCGCCTTGCCTATCCGGAACGGGAAGACCGACCCGAAAAATCTGACCTAGTGGCGGGCATGCGGGCCTATTCATCCTCCAAGCTGTGCAATGTGATGACCGCCCGCTTCCTCGCCGAAACACCAGAGGCTCAAAGCCAAGGCTGGCAAGTTTTTGCCTATGATCCCGGTGCCACCCCGGGCACGGGTCTCGTGCGGCATCATTCCTGGGCCATACGAAATCTGATTTGGCCAATCCTGCCGCTTGTGGTGCCCTTATCACCTGCTTTCAACACCGTGGAAGCGGCCGGGCGGGGCCTCGCCGAACTCGCCCTATCCGCGAAAGCCCCAGAAGCCAAGGTCTATGCAAGCTTGCGCCGCGCGCGCCTGACGTGGCCAGACCCATCCGTGATCGCCCAAGACGACGCCGCTTGCGCCAAACTGTGGCAGGATAGCGCAGACTTGGTGGGCGTTTAGAGTGCCGCGCCTTTGGGGCATTGCGAACGCCATGCAACATTTAATAAATTGGTTTTTTGAGCTATTTCTCCTTATACCGGCTGTGCCGCAGGCTCTGCCGGGCCAAACTGGGTGCCCAAATTTGCGCAATAAGAATTGTCGGGCTGCTGCAAGGCCGGCGCAGCGCGGCATAGAAGCGTTCCAGAAGACGAATCTTCCTCCCACGCCCTGGCGCAAAAGCGCCCGCTTATGCCTTCAACAAAATCCGGCAGATCGATTCCAGGCCTGCTTGGTCTTCGTCGTCAAACGCGGCAAGCTCCGTGGAATCCACGTCTAATACGGCGGCAAGGGCACCGGTTGCATCATAGACGGGCACGACGATCTCGCTATTAGAGCGGCTGTCGCAAGCAATATGCCCCGGAAAAGCATGCACGTCTTTGACCACTTGGGTTTGGCCGGAAGCGGCAGCCGCCCCGCACACGCCCTTGCCAAAAGGAATGCGCAAACAGCCCAATGTGCCTTGATAGGGCCCCACCACCAGCTCTGTCGGTTTGAGGGGATCAACCACATAAAAGCCGGTCCAGAAAAAACGTGGGCCAAAGGCCTGCACCAGAAGGCTGACGGCCGTGGCATAACGCGCGGTGTGGCTGGTCTCGCCTGCCACGACAGAGGCGATCATCGCCTCCACTTCGCGGTAACGAGCGGGCTTCTCGAGGGGCAAATCGTCGGGGGAAAAAGTTTCGGCCATGGCGGCTATCTATGACCTGCCCGCCCCGATTGCCAGTGGTGCTGGCAGAAAGTCTCAGTGCGCGAAGCGGTAAAGATAGCCTGTGACCTTAGACAGGGTTTCAAACCCAAGGGCGCGCAAGATGGGCTCGCTCGTCGGCAAGGCTTCAGAAAACACCCACTTACAGCCCATGTCTGCGGCAGCTTGCACGCGGGCCTGTACGACGGGCCGGTAAAAGCCGCGACGGCGGAAATCCGGATGGCTCGCCCCACCATAAAGGCCTGCAAAGTCACTACCCTCTGTCCGCGTCAGGCGGCCCATCGAGACGGGTTGCCCCTGAGAGAGACCCAACCAAAAAGGCTCAGCGCCTAAGGCGCGTTGGAGCAAGTCTTCCGGGCTCTTATCCCAATTATTTCCAAAGGCTTGCAGCACCAAGTTAAAGCAATGACTGGCCTGCTCCAGCGTGTGGATTTGGATGACTTCGAGGCCCGGGACACGGGCGGGCGGGCCTAAATCAGAGGCACGGGTGAGGATGGTTTCTGTCGGCTGGCGCTCAAAGCCTGCCGCCATCAGGGCCTCAGCAAAACCGTCAGGCGCGTCATGGGCATAAAGCTTCCACTCAAGATCATGGGCCCCTGCCGCACGGGCCACGTCTAGCTCAGCCGCAATCACGTCTTGAACATCAGATGCCGGGATATTCTGCCAAATGATCTGGCCATGATCGCGGGTCACATATGGGGTTTGCGTCCAAGACTTTGGTAGGTTGGCCATATCGGCTCGACGTCTTTGGCTGGCATCAAAGGCCGCACGCAAATCTTCGACTGTCATCGGACTAAAGCAGCCAAGCGCCCAAATTGGGTCGCCAAGACCCCGTCAATTGGGGCTGCTAAGCCATCGAGCTTTGACTCTGTGCTGCCAGTGACCAGATAGGTGACCTGCAGCTTGGTCTTGCCGGCCTGGGTTGCGGGTTTGAGGCTAAAGGTCATGGTCGCGCGTACCGCCATGCCCTGCAAGGGGCCAAAGCCGCCCTCTATCCGCAAAGCTTTGCCCGGCATGGCCATAATTACGCGGGCATGTTCTACCCCACCAGTCGCCCAAGTTTCACACCAGCATCCGCCCGGTCGCACATCTAAGCTCAAATTCTTGGCTTGGCCGGAATAGGTGTGGTCTGAGGACCACCAGGTCGAGATTTGGGTTAGATTTTGCCAAGCTTCGGCTGGCGCGCCGGCAAGTTCAACTTCATAGGCCAAGGCGATCTGGCTGGAGCTTGCGGCTTGTACCGCGGCGCAGGCTGGACTGGCCGAGATCAAGAGGGCTGCTACGATCAGCCAATGCCCCCCTGCCCCCAATTTCATGCCGCTTTCTTCGCAGCAGGTTTGGCCACCTCAGACACCACAGTCTTGCCATACCAGGCTTCGCCCTCATCAAAGAAGTCGCGCATCACAGGGACAATGGTTTCGGCAAAGGAGACCAAGAACAAATGTCCGCCGCCCTTCACGATGTGAAGCCGTGCATTGGGGGCAAGGCTGGCGATCCAACGGCCATTGATTTCCGGTACGATTTTGTCCTTGTCACCCATCATCACCAACGTCTTGGCCTGCAAGAAGGGCAAGAACCAAGCGCTTGTCCAACCCATCATACAGGTCAGCTGTTGCATATAGCCAATGGTGGAAGGCGGTAGCAGGCGCGAGGCATGGCCATCCGACCCGCTGGCATCGCCGCCATATAAAGTACGGAAATTGGCCAACATATATTCCTTATCGACATAGCGACGGGGGCTGGCCATTTTCATCAAAACTTCGGGGTCACCCGGCACCATCAACATGCCCATACTGGTTGCAGCCAAGAGCAAACGGCCGGTGCGCTTGGGGTTCTGCCACGCAAATTGCTGGGCCATTGCCCCGCCCCATGACACACCCATGACATCGACCACATCAAAGCCGTAATGATCCAACAGCTTGGCGGCAAAAGCGCAGATCATCCATGGGCGATAGGGCAAAATCGGATTGGGGGACTTGCCAACCCCTGGCATGTCAAACGTGATGATGTCGCGATCAACAAACCAATCGGCCAAAGGGGCCATCAGCTCGATATTGGCCCCGATGCCGTTGAAAAACAGGATCGGTCGCGGACGGTCCTTACCTGCTTTACCGGGAAGGTCCGTGCGCCACACGGCGGCGCGGACGGTGCGCCCGCCGATGGTGACGCGTTCGAACTGGGCCTTGCGGCCTGTCGTTTCGGTAGGTGAAGACACGTTAGACTATCCTTTTAGCGATCCCTGAGCTGGGCTTTATGGTCGATCAAGATGGTTGCCAAACTCTTACGCTTGGAATGGTCCGCCCGATATAGGCTTTTTACTCATTGAACGCGTAGCGGCCAGGCGCTGGATCGCCAGCTGGATGGTTCTTGCTGCCCACATCTGTTGGGGCGGCCTTCATCGGGCCAGAGCGCGCCTTCAGCCATTCGCCCCACAAGGGCCACCACGAGCCTGGAACCTCTTTAGCCTCTGCCATCCACTCATCCGTCGTTGGCGGTGGCTTGCCCTCATTGCGGTAATATTTCGCCTTGGGATTGCCCGGTGGGTTCAACAGCGCCTGAATATGGCCCGAGTGGGAGAGAATGAATTCAATATTGTCTGACCCGACCAATTGGGTCGTACGATAACAGGCTTTCCAGGGCGTGATGTGGTCGGTGACGCCAGCAATGACGAAAAGATCATTTTTGACCTTAGTCAAATCGACAATATGGCCGGCAAATTCCACTTCGCCCGGTCTGGCGAACGGCTGCTTGGGATACATGTCGAGATAGTCCGAGTGCAATTTCGCCGGCAAATTGGTCGTGTCATTATTCCAGAACAAGACGTCAAATGGCGGGGGATCTTGGCCCATCAGATAATTATTGATGACATAATTCCAGATGAGATCATTCGGCCGCATCCACGCAAACATCCGGCCCAAGGAATCGCCTTCCAAAATACCCTTTTTGGCAGAGCGCTGGCGGGCAAGCTCAATCCCATGCTCGGACACCAACGCCCCCACTTCGGAATCTTCCTTTTGCGGGTCGAGCACATTGACCATTAAGCTCACCGCATTGACGCGATTATCGCCAAGGCTTGCGAGTTTAGATAGGAAGGTTGCCGTGGTGATCCCGCCCGAACAGGCACCCGACACATTGAGCTTTTTGGCCTTGGTGATCTCTAAGATCACATCGCTAGCCTTAATCAGCTCATCGACATATTCGGCTAAGCCCCAATCGCGATGTTCCACCCGTGGATTGCGCCACGACACGAGGAATGTCGTCAAGCCCAAAGAGCCCAAGAAGCGGACGATGCTTTTGTCGGGCGAGAGGTCGTTCACATAGGCCTTGTTGATCTGTGGCGGGATGATCAAGAAGGGGATAGCATGGACCTGCTCGGTCGATGGCGCATATTGGATCAGCTCCATCATCTCGGTCTTATAGACAACCGCACCTTTAGAGGTCGCCAAGTTTTCACCCACTTTGAATGGACGCTTATCGACTTGGCTGACTTGGCCGCCATTTTCCGTGAGGTCGCGATAGGCATTTTGCAGACCCTTAATCAGGCTCATGCCGCCGCTTTCATACGCGCGCTTGATAGCGGCAGGATTGCCGATCAGCGTATTGGTAGGCGAGATTGAGTCGATGATCATTTGCGACACAAAACTGGCGCGGGCCCTTTCCATCTCATCGAGATCGAGATCAGCCAGCCAGGTGCCAACGTTTTTTTGCACGGCCAGATAATATTGCATCCCCATGCGATAGATGGGGTTATATTTGAAGGTAATGTCCATGAAGCGCTTGTCTTTGGCATCGGGTGCCAGATCGCTCTCATTCTTCAAAATTTTGACGACATCATCGCCCAAGGCTTTCAGATGCTTGGTTGTGGTGGCAGGCTTTGCGGTCACTTCCCGCATCATCAGAGCAACAGCCCCCATCAGGTCTTCGCGGGCCAGGCCCATCATGGCCGTCAGGGCCACGGTATTTTGTGCGGCTTCGTCACCAAGATTGATTTTCTGCTTCGACATTCAGACCTCCCCGCCCCGATGATTCATTGCTCGACCCTCGCAGGCATTGTCAGAAGCGAGGTTATGACGGCAATTGCTAATCGTGAAGTTGTTTGTGCTGTGATATGCGCGATTGGTTACGGATTTTCGTCGTTTGCCTGCTTCTGACTGCTTTAGGATGCCGAAACATGAGTGGAACCAGCCCGACTAAGGACAAAATCCTCGCAAAATCGCGTGAGCTGTTCAACAGCGAGGGCTTTGGTGCCTTGGCCGCTGTCGATATTGCCAACCATCTTTCGATGTCACCGGGCCATCTCTACTACCATTTCAAGGGCAAGGCCGAAATTGCCGCTGCCCTTCTGTCCGCCCATATTGGAGAGTTGGAGGCGATCAAGGGTGCCGCGCTCGAAACATGTTCGGGCGAAAACGCCACGATTGAGACGGCGTGGACATGGGTCCACATTCTGGTGGAAGAGGCATGGGATGCCCGCTTTGCCTACCGCGAACCCCTATCGGTTGTCCGCGTAGATGCCCGCTTGGCCAATCAGATCCGCCATATGTTTGCCGTTCAGCATGACGCAGCCTACGGCCTACTGGATGCGCTGCGCGCCTCTCAAGCCATTGTGGCCACCGATGAGGCGTTTGATGGCCTCGTCAATCAGCTTGCCTTGGGCCTCGCTTTCCAATTGGTTCGGATGGAATTTGATGCCCCAGTTACAGAAATGCCGCGCGCACTGATTGCACGCGCGGCGGCTCTGATCATGTTGCCAATCACGGGCTTTATCCGCCCAAATCAGCCCGCAGCTTAAGCAGCTTCGGTTTCGGTCTTCTTCGACGCTTTAGGCGCAGCCTTAGCCGCCTTCAAAGCTTCTACTTCAGCGGTCAAAGCTTCGATCTTAGCGGTCAAGGTTTCGATTTGGGTGCCCAAAGCGAAGATGTTGATCGGTGCGACTTTGTCCATGAAGGGCGAAACCTTCTCAACAACGGTCTTGCGAACGGCTTCAAAGCGCTCTTCCAACTCATGGATGCGGGTTTCCGAAGCGGTTTTGACTTGTGCCGTGGTCTTTTCGACATATTCGGTCACTTTGCCAGCGGCTTCGTTCTTGGAGATGCTGGCGCGAACCAGATCTTCCACTTGCTCACCCTTTTCAACCAATTGGTCGAACATTTCATTGGCTGCACCCGTTACTTTTTCCACGCGGCCAGCGGCTTCTTGATACACGCGGCCATAAGCGCCAACGCCTGCCAACCAGATCTTGCGGGCGATTTCGAGGCCCTCTTTACGAGCAGTCTCAACAGTTTCGGTGACTTTGTTTACGTCGGTCATTTTTCTCTCCTTTACCGGGCTGCGTGGGGGGGAGGAGCAGCCCTTTGGTATTCGATGGGCAGGATATAGCGAGGACTTTTAGAAAGCGCATACTAAATGCTGCAATGCAGCATTCTTTGCCTGATCTGACGGGTACGGCGCGCATCACAAACCGCTGTCATCCCGGACGGCGGTAGCCGATCCGGGACCTCATTGCGCACATTCGGAGGGAGANTTGGTGATCCTTCCGGCCCACCAAACCGCTGCTTCAATTGTTCTTGCGACAGCTGGGTGGTCAAGTGCGCAGCTTTGCTGCGTCGCGGTGCGATCGGTTTTCAAAGAAAACCGACACTTGACGACCCAGATGTCCCGCTCAAACTCGACCATCCGCTTTGGTGAAACACAGGTTTCACCAAAGCGGTTCTAAGTGGAAATCTATATGCCGCTGTCATCCCGGACGGCGGTAGCCGATCCGGGACCTTGTGCCGCACAAAAAAACGCCCCGACCTTTCGGTCAGGGCGCTCAT
>NZ_NCSQ01000068.1 GCF_002105465.1 Aquidulcibacter paucihalophilus | reverse complement strand
ACGTCATCCCCGCCGGAGCGTCAGCGCAGAGCGGGGACCTCCTCGCGCATGTGCAGCACAAGGTCCCGGATCGGCTACCGCCGTCCGGGATAACAGCGGCTTATAGATTTCCACTTAGAACCGCTTTGGTGAAACCCGTGTTTCACCAAAACGGACGTACGAGTTTGAGNTGGGTCGTCAAGTGCGCAGCTTTGCTGCGTCGCGACGCGATCGGTTTTCACAGAAAACCGACACTTGACCACCCAGGTGTCGCAAGAACAATTGAGACAGCGGTTTGGTGGACCCTAGGGATCACCAAAGCGCTTCCAGACAAAATACCTATTCTAAACCACCGTCATCCCCGCCGAAGCGAAGCGCAGAGCGGGG
>NZ_NCSQ01000057.1 GCF_002105465.1 Aquidulcibacter paucihalophilus | reverse complement strand
TGGAACACGGATAATCCCCATGCCCATGTCATCTTGCGGGGCAGGACCCGTGAAGGTCATGAGTTACGTATTCCCCGCGATTATCTCTCTCACGGGCTTCGCCATCAGGCACGGGAACGCGCAACGGCAGAACTTGGCGAGCGCTCGATCTTCGATGAACGTATGGCCCTTGATCGCGATATCCATGCCAAGGGGTTCAGTCGTCTGGATAAAGCCCTTGCGGCAGAGCTTGATGGTCGGGGAGAAGTTCGGCTCCAAGACTTGGGCGGGCGTGATCCCGATCAAGCCATCTGGGGCAATGCACTACGCGCTCGTGCGCGCGAACTGGAAGCACGCGGTCTTACCACAGAAGTCCGCCGCAATGTGATGGCGTTCAAAGACGGCTGGACAGAGACATTGGCAGAAAGGTCACGCGTCGACATCACTAAGGCGCGTAGTACCACCAAGCTCCATGAGCGGGGTGAGGAGCTGGTTGGTGAAGTTGTAGGCCTTGAGAAGCGAGCAAGCGGCAACAGCGTTNGATCCTTGATACCGGCAGCAAGACCAAAACCATGGTCAACACAAAGTCGCCATTGGTCGATCATCTTCAGAAGGGTTCATGGGTTCATGTGGATGAGACGGGCCATCTCTCGCGTCTCTCCTATCACCCGCTCAAAGATCAACTCGGGGCAACAGCCTTTACCGCGCTCGACCGCGAGCTGGACCGGATCGGTCA
>NZ_NCSQ01000065.1 GCF_002105465.1 Aquidulcibacter paucihalophilus | reverse complement strand
TTCATACCTCAACGGTATGTGGCCCTCGGCGAATGGGTACACATAAGGCCGCAGGGTCCCACGTTCATTGTGAGAGTCCTATTTGTTGACGCCGCCGTGTTTGAAGTTAACAAAACTTGGGCTGAAGTTTGAAAATGACCCGGTCACAGTCAACCCAGTCGGAGCTTCATGTACAGTGTCGCCATTGCAAACGGCATAACGATCAAGTTGGAAATCGTCACAGGCCCGCTGCCAATTGCTACCCCGTATGCTGACCAGAGCACCGTTCCAACCGCTCCAAGTGCTACCGCAGTCAAAGACAGATCGTGCGTTTGGCGAGTTCGTAACGCGCGGATTGCTTGCGGCAAGAATGCACCGCCCGAGGCTGCCGACGCTGCGTAGCCTAGTATCTCTATTAATTGCAACGTTTCACCTCGATGGCGTGCCTACCGGCAGCTTTATGACGGATCCCAATCGCGCACAAGTGGTCGATTAGGGTAAGCGTCCGGTCTGACACGCCTTGACCGATCAAGCGGGCTGTGGCGCGACGTCGGGCTTCCAGTTCCACGGCAACAGCTCGTGGAGGCGTTTGTTGGGGTAGTCATCGATGCGGGGAAGGTTGTCGGCAAGCCATGCTTCGGGATCGATGGCGTTGAGCTTTGCGGTTTTGATGAGCGAGTAGATGGCAGCATCATGCTGTGGCTGGAGCCGGAATTTTGGAGTCTAAAGCCGAAGCCGCGAAAAATTGCTTCGCTCGAGCAGTTCCATGGGATTAGTGGTCGGTGAATGTCGGGCTAGTCGAAAGGCGGCTATTTTGCCAAAGTTGGGATAAGAATTTTACTTGAAATTGCGTCTGCCAGTTTTGATACCAATTGGGAGTTTCCTTCCGTCAATGTTCCACCAACCATGAAGCCGGGCCAGTCCTTTATTTTAATCCACCCGTCAGCCTGACCGTCCAAATCCGAACCCGTCATGTTCGGGTTTCCGAAGAAGACTAGCAACTTACGGTTTTGGTCGATAACTTTTGGATCATCCCATTTAGCACGAAGCGCGTCATAGGTCCGAGGCATCGTCGTGCTCGAAGGATAGTCAGGATTTTTCAAGCTAACCGAGTAACTTGGCCTGTGTGCGGTTATATCTGTCCAGACCGCTATCACCGGATAGACAGCCTGTAGGGGCTTGCTGCCACCCTCGGGAAGGTCGCCTACCTTCGCCCAAGCCGAACCCATCGCTTCATTAACACACTCTAGCCCCGATTCGGGCGCATCCCAACCACCATTAGCCTTCTCGGCGTTCACATAATCGCTGAACTTCGTCGTGTCATTGGGAAGATTAAAGAATGCGGAGGATTTCATCGGTGGATTGTCGCCAACCGCCTTCCAGTAGTCAGGATGGGCAGAGTTAATCGTTATCCATTTAGTACCATCAAACCATGATGCAAGGTTAGATCCCGTTAAGTTTTGTCCGCCGAAATCCCGGAAATAGATGACCCGCACGCGCATGGCATCAAAGGCCTTAATGCCGCGCTTTTCCAATTCGGCATTGAGGTTCGTCTCTAGATTAAGCGCATTGGTCTTGACGGCGTTCAATGTCGGCGTCATTGACCCTGTCGCGTCAATACACATCACGATGTCTAATTGCCGGATCTCCGGTCGCGCAATAGCTGCAGTAGCTTGCACGCGCGACGTAAAGTAGGATATTCCAACAAGTGACGCAAAACGCGTCGGAATACTTAGATCTGCTTGGCCTTCCATATTTGCCTTATCAGCGGTCATCTTGAATTCTTTGCCTGTCACCATCGCACTCTCTTCAGGTGTTAGGTTCGCTGCAAAATGACGCTCTGCAATCTGCACCCTTTCGACATCCGCATCGTCCAATCTGGCTGCAGCTAAAGTCGCCGCATCGACGGCCAATTGGAACTTGGTCTCCAACTTTGACTTTTCCGTATAATCCACTGTCATGCCTACTAGCAGCAAACCGCCGACGGCAAAAAGAGCAAAAATAATTGCTACCGAACCCCGAATATCCGTTCTAAGCTGTCTCATAAATCTAACAAATTTAAAGCTTTCCATTTCAAGATGCTCCGTTTTTGGCTGTCCTGATCCATCGCTTCAGACCTTAATGGTCCCGATCTAGCTTTGCTTTTGGTTGAGAAATCTGACTTGAGAATTCGATAACTGCACGTGCAACTGCAGCGGGTTGTTCGGGCAGGAGCGCGTGGCCCGCGCGATCGATTTGGACAATCTGAACGCGTCCTGGTGCCGCTTCTCGCACTGCATCTGCGTTTTCTGGAGGTGCCAGGACGTCCTGTAACGGTTGCACGACGAGGATTGATGCCCGTCCTGCCCCCCACCATTTGTCCACAGACGTGCGTTGGCTCGCGTTTATTTGAGCCTCGGCCACGTCACGCCGCCAACCATCCCGCCAAGCGGTTGGCTCATTACCAGGCGCGAAAAATGCTCGGGCAACATGACCCATGCGCTCTGCCTCGGGCAAGGAAAGATCGAATGACGCCAGCAGAGATTGCTCTATATGCGGGGCCATCGCGACCTTCCCGCCGGCTGCCAGCAGGATGACAGCCTGCACCAGATCTGGCCGAAGAGCTGCGCTCATTCTTGCAACTCGATTGCCGAATGCGTGACCAAGGACAATTACCGGTCGCTTGTCAGTGCTGCTCTCGATGACATCAGCAACATCATCTGCCAAATCGTTGAGCCGCACGTCTGCTGAGTAGGACGCGGACCTCCCAAAGCCGCGGGGCTCGGGACATATCGCTCGAAATCCAGCATCTGCGACTGCGTTTGCAAGCAATCGGAAGTCACTGGCACCACGGCCAAGGGAGGGAATCATGACAATTGCCGGAGCGTCACTGGGGCCAACGACAAGTACCTCAATGACGCCATTACGGCCATTGACGAGGGTTCTCTCTTCCAAGACTTGCCGCCGAATGGACCTGCATGCTCCAACCACAAGGAGCCCTCCAACGGCACTTCGACGGGAGAGGAGTTTCATACTCATCGCCATCGCTCAATTGAACATCTCTACCCACATATTTTCGACTTCAGCGGCCACACCTCGTCGACTTGTCCATTGAGGCTCAATGTTCCCCGCATTCCACTGATCCCACTTTTGTAGAAGTTCCTTGACCTTTTCGGGATGACGTTCCGCCAGATTGAACTTTTCACCGGGGTCGACCTCCAGATCGTAGAGAAGCGTCCATTGTCCTAGCGCAGACACGACGGCCGGCACCCCGTCAGGCCTCATCGATCTGGAGAGATCATCAGTCGCCCGATTGGCCGGTGCACCGCCAACCGGTGCCGAACGATTAACAACCACCAATTTCCAACGTCCTTCGCGGACGATTCGCGTGGGTCCCATACGCCAGAATAGTGCCCGACTTGAATGCGCCGCAGGATCCCTGACCAGGCTAACGAGGTCACGTCCCTCTGCGCCCGGATGGGCAACGCCGGCTGCGGCCGCAGCAGTTGCGGCAATATCCAACGTGCTGACAGGATTAGAGTAGACACCTGGAGTTATTGATCGTGGCCAGGATACAAGAAAAGGCACCCTAATGCCCCCATCCCAAGGGTAGCCCTTCCAGGCTTGGAGTGGCGCATTGGAACAAGCACCGCCAATATAGCTGGGGCAACCGTTGTCACTCAAAAAGACAATCAATGTATTGTCATAGGTACCAGTTGTCTTTAGATGCTGAACTAATCGCCCAATCCCATCATCCATTGCAGTAAGCATCGCTGCATATACCCGATGGTAATTTGAGGGCTTCTCGCCGACCCGCGATAAATACTGCGCCGGTGCCTGCAGCGGTGTATGCGGTGCGGTATATGCCAGATATAGGAAAAATGGCTTCTCGGAACGACTATCTACAAATTCGATTGCCTTGTCAGTGAAGATGTCCGTCACATAGGCATCGGGCTCAACACGGGTTCGGCCATCGAAAATTGGTAAGCGATCGCGTGTAATGAGTTTGTCTTCGGCTGTCTCAACATGGAGGTCGTCTGGCCCAATGGCGGTCAAATAAGGGGTTGCTCCCCCAAGAATCCCGTAAAAACTATCAAAGCCCCGATCGAGCGGGGTATAACCTTCTGTTTGGCCCAAGTGCCATTTTCCCACAATGCCTGTTCGGTAACCAGCGCCCTTTAGAGTTTGGGCAATCGTGGTTTCTTGAAGCGACATGCCACGCTGCGTATCGCGGCCCGCTGGATTAAACTCAAAACCGAACCGGGTTTGCTGACGACCGATCATGAGTCCTGCCCGTGAAGGTGCGCAAACTGCCGCCGTGGCGTAGCCATGCGTCATTCGGACCCCCGAATTCGCAAGGGCATCGATGTTTGGAGTTGGGATACGACCCCCGTTTGCACCTATGTCACCGTACCCAAGATCATCGGCGATGATGACAATTATATTGGGCTTGCCCGGGGACTTTAACATGGCCGCCGACATTGCCGAAGTCGTCTGTGGCAGCCCATCACCAATCGCTTGAGACCGACACGCCGACAGAGATAGCGTAAGTCCAAATGTGCATGCAATTCCCAATGCGACCCGTAAGGATTTGATCGTTGTCCTGGTCCACTCTCCTGCTTCTGTGCGGTGCAGACGGGTTGAGTCGAGGTTAAAAATCATGACGATTCATCCGATTATGGGTTCAGAGGCTATACCTCGGTCGAAGGACAGCCTGCCGGCCAATGTGAACGGCTCCCATCGACGGTGCTCCGGGCAGCCGCGAGGCCAGCTGCCAGTGCCCCCGCGAAAACAAGGCTCGCCAAAAAACTTCAAGAAAGGCATGGTCTTATATCCACTAATTCCTTTGCGACTGTTGCTAGCAGAGGACCGGGTACTACGGCTGTTACCAAAGCTAAATAACCTAGTCTTTTACGAGAGCGTACCGAAAAAGTGTCGACAATCTCTGTTGCATATGTCATCATATTATGTCAAGTGGGTGGTCAAAGCTGGGGTGCTTCATGAGAATTAGAAAAACGATCGCCGCAATCTTTTGTATCCTTTTTGCTTCAGGTTGCGCAAGCCAAGAAGTCAAGCTTGGTGCCGCGCCGGAGATACTATCTCCTCGTAAGCCAAACATAATCCTCATAGTCGCTGATGATCTTTCGCAATTGGATTTGTCCACATATGGCCGGTCCCCAAAAAGCATTCCCACCCCTAATCTAGACCGGCTGGCTAAGCGTGGAGTCACGTTCAAGCGCGGCTATTCAACAGCATCAGTTTGTAGCCCGTCGCGCGCGGCTTTGATGACGGGGCAATATCAACAGCGCCACGGATTTGAGTTTCTGACACCGGAAGGACCCGATGGTGGGGGGCAGGGACTTGCCGCTAACCAACGGGTCTTCGCTCAAGATCTCCAAACTGGAGGCTATCGCACCGCAATGATCGGTAAGTGGCATTTGGGTTCAACGAAGGATCGCATTCCAACATCTCGTGGATTTGATCAATTCTTCGGATTTCTTTCTGGCGAGACCGCTTACGCCGATGAGAAATCGGAAGGCCTTATCAGTATAACAGCGCCCTATGTTGGCAAGCGAAGCTTCGCCAGAAATGCAGATTGGATCAAGCTCTTTTCCGACTTTGCGGATGACGCCAATCCTCCAAAGATCGAGAATGATGAGGCAAGCTACCTGACCGATCTGTTAACACACAAGGCGGTTGAGTTTATCCGATCTTCCGGAACAGAGCCCTACTTCCTGTACCTCGCGCATTTGGCACCCCACTCGCCATACCAGGCACTCGAAACGGACGTTTCCCGCTTCTCACACATCAAGGACCCACTTAAGCGCACCTATGCGGCGATGATTTCTTCTCTCGATCGCAGTGTAGGAATTGTACTTGATGCGGTGGAAGCTTCCGGCGCGGGCGAAGATACACTCATCATTTTCACAGCTGATAATGGAGCGGCAACCTACATGGGCGTCTCTGACTGTGAAACGCTTGCCGGGGGAAAACTGAGCTACTTTGAAGGCGGTGCACGGGTCCCTCTAATTGTTAGCTGGCCGCGGCGTTGGCCAAGTGGAACAAATGATAGTCGCAATGTCTCTCAGCTTGATCTTGCTCCAACGATATTGGCTGCCGCAAAAATCGAAGCAGCAAATGTTTTTGACGGAAGAGACCTCACACCGCTTATGATGCCCTCGCGGTTAGCTGAGGCAGTCCACGAAACACTTTTCTGGCGCACCGGGTCAGAATATGCGGTCCTCTCGGGGGACCTTAAGCTCCTCTCAAACACTCGCCAAGGTGCCTTTCCTTGGCTCTTCGACCTAGCCTCAGATCCTCGCGAAACCAGAAGCCTGACCTTTGAAAGGCGATCTGAGGTGGCAGACTTGCAACAACGCTATCAAGACTGGGCCAAATCTATGAAGCCACCGGCTTGGCCGGCGAAACAGGTAGTGCAGGTGTTTCAATGTGGAAGGATTTCATTTCATGAACAATGATCAAGCCTCTAGCCTATTTCCATTCTCGAGCCATGGAATTGAAACGCTAGCAAAGGTGAAGACCTTCATGCGCAAACATGTCGCGCCTGCCGAAGCAATATTTGATGAGCAGGTAAAGGATGCCCGTACACCCTGGATAACGCCACCGATTCTTGATGAGCTAAAGGCCAAAGCTCGCAAAATGGGGCTTTGGAATATGTTTTTGCCCGAACTCCACCCGGGACCGCCGCTGAGCAACCTAGATTATGCACCAATCGCTGAGGAAATGGGCCGGATTGTATGGGCAAGCGAGGTCTTTAACTGCAACGCTCCAGATACGGGTAACATGGAGGTTCTTGAGAAGTACGGGACGCCCACCCAAAAGGATCGCTGGCTCCGCCCGCTCGCTGACGCCAAGATCAGATCCTGTTTTGCAATGACTGAACCACAAGTCGCTTCTTCAGATGCCACAAATATTGAGACTCAAATCAGTCGTGAAAACGACCATTATGTGATTAACGGCCGAAAGTGGTGGATAACCGGCGCTCTCAATCCACGGTGTGAATTCGCGATCTTGATGGGGAAAACCGATCCCTTTGGACCGAAGCACCGACAGCAATCTATGATTATCGTTTCTCTGAACACACCCGGTGTCAAGATTATGCGTCCTCTTAGAACCTTCGGGTTTGACGAACCATCACATGGACATGCTGAATTGGTCTTTGATAATGTAAAAGTGCCTTTGGAAAACATCCTACTTGGCGAGGGGCGTGGGTTTGAGATTTCTCAGGGTCGTCTTGGACCTGGACGAATTCATCATTGCATGCGTCTAATTGGACTTGCGTCTAGAGCTCTGGAGGCTATGTGTGCCCGGGCTTCGTCTAGGCGCGCTTTTGATCGCGCTATTGGTGATCACGGCGTGGTCCGTCGTTGGATCGCGCAATCGCGTATCGAGATTGATCAGGCACGGTTACTTGTTTTGCAAGCTGCACTGCGGATCGATCAGGTAGGGGCCAAGGATGCACGCAAGGATATTGCTATGATCAAACTGGCCGTGCCACAAATGGCTCAGACTGTCATTGACCGGGCGATCCAAGTTTTCGGCGGTGCCGGCCTTTGCGATGATCACTTCCTCGCCTATGCCTTTACGGGCGCGCGGATTCTCCGAATTGCTGACGGCCCAGATGAAGTCCATGCGGAGACGATTGCACGGTTGGAACTAAAGGCTCAGACCGGGTAAACCGTTTGGGCATGGCTCCCTGAAATCGTGCAACGGAGAGTTACGGCAAAGCTCTAATTCCTAATGGTCCAAATTTCAGGTGGCAGAGCAGCCTACGCAAACGGCTTCCCAAAACCCATGGGCATGTTATAGATTGGTCGGTTAGAAGGTTTTCTCGATTTGAAGCGCGAAAATTGGGCTGCTGGTGCGATCGCGAAACTCGGCGCTACTGATTGGTGCAATGCCGCGCAGTCCCATATAGCGGGTCAGTTCGCGATCAACGCGGCGGCCGAACAATTCGTTGACCTCGATGCGCATCTTGCTCGCTGATCCTACGGCCCATTCGGCAAAGATCGAAAAGTCCGGCCCACTTTTGAACTCGCTTTTCGACTGGCTGCGGAAAAATCGATAGGGCGGGTCATATCTGACTGCCGCGCCATAGCTGACGCGTGGGTTGATGATTTGACGATAGTTGATCGTCGTACCGGCGAACTCGGCATTTTGTAATTGCCGCGTCGCGCCATTGAACGGATCTTGCACCGAGGTTTCTCTCCAAGCTGCATCCACTGTCAGTTCTGCACCATCTAGCAAAGAGCTAAGTGGGATTGAGGCCAGTAAATCGACCCCGAAACTGCTGGCCGAAGGCAGATTGCCAACGCCTTGGCCATCACCGACTGGCACGATATCCACCACATTGGTTATGCGTTCGCTCACGAAGGTGATGCTGACACTGCCCCGTGTGCCCCAACGGCGTTCAGCCGTCAGACGCAGCCCATCGGTTTGCGAAGGCCGGAGAGCACTGTTCGTCCGGGTTGAGGAGCCGTCGGCGACTTGTTGTGCCCCTACGAAATCGTCAAAGTTAAGTTGGCCGACTTTGCGTTCGGCCTGCAAGCTCAGAGTCATTTGGCCGGTTGGGTTCCATGTAGCCACGACGCGGGGTTTGAAGAAGCGGTAAGTATTGGAAGATCGTAGCGGCTCGGCTAGGGTAATGCGCGTTGCTTCAAAGGCGATGGCACCCTCAACCGATATCTTGTCGATGCCTGTCCAGGTTGCCGACAAAGCTGCCGAGCCGCGTGTTTCCCCAACATTGGTGCGTCCGGCCTCAAGCGGTGTTGTAATTTTGTTGTCGATCTGAACGAACTCAGTGTTTGAGACTAGGGTCGTCCGCACGCTTTCAAATGCCGCGCTGACGGCAAGCTTTGGCCAATGCGGTGCCCAAGTCGCTCTCAAAATGCTCTCGGACAGGTCATCATTGGATGTATAAAGCGAACTCGAAATAGCCCCCGAAGGAAATTCTGCGCCGACCAGCGTGGAACCCTTTTCGTTTGACCATGTTCTAAGGCCTATCAGCTTAGCTTCACCGCGGCCGATAGGGCGTGTCAATTCGAGCGACAGCTCGGCGCTGCGGTTGGGATAATTTTCGGCTTCGATTTGGGTTCTGATCGGCAAATCAGCGCCTGACGCAAAAGCGGTGAAACGATGGCGCCGCTTAAAGTCATCTGTCCGTAGCGATGTCGCCAACGTGGTGTTGATGCCGGCAATCGGGGTGGAGATACTCAACGAGCCAGAATAGTCATTGTAGCGCCGACGGTCCAATAGAGGACCAGCCTCGACGACCCCGCCGCTACCATCAGTTAGCCGCTGTTGGCCTTCTAGTCGCGTGAGCGACGTGTTTCCGGCTTCCAGGCTGGCTGACACGGTGGCACCGCCAATTGATCCGCGCCACGACCCCGCTGCGGATGGTCCAAACCTGCCTCCTTGTATTGTTTGGCCCCGCAGACGCAATGTACCGCTGCTACTCGTGGAGGCCTTTAGGATGACATTGGCCACCAGCCGACTGCCCCCGCCCTGAAGGCCAGTGACGGCTCCATCGAGCATGTCGATGCGTTCTACAGTGCGTGCCGGAATGCGCCGCAACAGTTCGGTCAGGGAAACGTCCTTAGTCGCGGGCCGCGCGCCATTGACCAGAACATTGCCGGCCGCGTCACCAAAGCCGCGCAGGTCTTCGCTCGCAACGAGCGTGAAACCTGGGACCCGGGTCAGCATATCGAAGGCGTTCTGTGCCTGAATATCTGCGAAGTATGCCGCAGGATAGCTCGCGCGAGCAGGTGATTCCAACGTCGTTTGCGCACTCGATGACGTGCACAACCCAATTGTCGCGGCAATACTGATGGTGATTACATGTCTCATGTGCGCTCCCAATTCTGGGGACGCAATAACTTGTCAGAGCTGCAACAGCGTTGGCGGAAAATTGCGGATATGTTGCGAACGGCTGACGATGGTTCAGGCTTTACCTTCTCCGCCAATGGGGATGATGATTTCGGCGAGCGCGCCGCCACCTTGCGCTGCGCTCAGTCGCAATGATCCGCCATGCGCGCGGGCAATGGCAGTGACGATTGCGAGGCCCAGCCCCGAGCCACCCGATTGGCGGGATCGTGATTGGTCGCCACGAACAAAGGCGGCAGCAAAAGATTGTGGGTCGTCACTGGGCCATCCGGGGCCAGTGTCGAGCACCGACAATAGGATTTGATCGGCGGCAGAGTGCACAGACACTTGAATTTCGCTTCCCGGCGCATAACGAATGGCGTTGGCAACCAGATTAACTAACGCGCGCTCAATGCGCCCAGGATCAACCTGTGCAACAATCGGCGTGGCAACCAACTTCAAGGTGTTACCCTGTACAGCTGCGTCATGTTGCAACGTCTCAATGACCGATGCGGCGAGACGGTCCATTGCAACAGGTTCGAGGTCGAGCTGCATGTCGATTCCCAGCGGTGATGCCAGCATGTTGAGGTCGGCAACTAGCTGATCGACAAGACCGATCTGGCGCAACAGACCATTTAGTAAGGTGGCGTCAAGCGGGAAAACACCTGATTGCACGCCGATCAAACGGCCACGCAAGACTGACAAAGGTGTGCGAAGTTCATGGGCGATGGCGGCAGAACGCATGCGCACATCATTGTCGGCAGCGGACAAGGCATTGGTCATTGCCGTAAAGTCGCGGTGCAGTGCGGCGATTTCCAGCGGGACGCCCCGACCAATTGGCGCCGGGGCGTGCCGGTCACCTGTTGCGATTTTGCGTGCGCTGCTGGCAATTGCCTCGATAGGTGCCGCGATCCGTCCTGCAGAGATAACCGCAAACCCGGCGCAACAGATGGCGGTCAACCCGATAAGTCCGCCTAAAGCCCAGCCGTAATTCAGTCGCCACGGTGCAAAGCCGTGATCCATCTTGAAGTCGTAAACCAATGGCGAGCACGGTCCAGATGTTTCAAGTAAGCGCCCCAATTGCATCTTCTCGGCAGGTGCTAGGCTGGCCATGAATAGCTGGTCGCGCAGACTATAGACATAGTCGGGCGCGAACGCCGCTACCAGTGCTGCGATCACACTCATGAGGATGGCGCTGAGCGCGATCCTCGCACGTAAACCCATTATCATTCGAGATCCAATCGATAGCCTTGGCCGCGAATGCTGGTGAGGCGTACACCACTGCCGGGCTGGCGCTTTATTTTCTGGCGTAGACGGCTGATATGGGGATCGACGGAGCGGTCAAACGCTTCCTCGTCCAGCGCGAGATCGACAATTTGGCCGCGTGTGATCAGTCTGCCCCCCCGTTCGACGAACAAATCCAGCAACTTGAACTCGGTCGGCGTCAGGTCGAGGGGCTGGGATCCAACAAACGCGCAGAACGCATCTACATCGATCCGAATATTGCCATAAGACCGGACGGTGTGTGCCGCCTCGCGGCGTTGCCGTCCCGCCAGCACCTTGGCGCGGGCAACGATTTCATGGGGGTCGAAAGGTTTGACGACATAATCGTCGCACCCGAGGCGGAACCCCGCTAGCTTGTCGATCGGCTCACCGAGGGCACTGAGGATGATGACACCAGGTTGGACTGGCCCAACGCGCAATTGAGCCAATACCGACATACCATTACGCCGGGGGAGGCCCAGATCAAGGATGACGATATCAGGCTGCCACCAGCGTGAACTATCCACCGCACTTTCGCCATCTCCGACAATGAGGCACTCGGCGTTTTCGCGGCGAAAAAACGCATCGACGATCTCCGCAATTTCGGGTTCGTCTTCAACAATCAGAATCTTGAACCCGGCAAGCGTCATATTGTTTGGGATAATTGCTGCAGTGGTCATACACAAGGGCCTTCATAGGTGTTGTTTATTCTGATTGCCCGGTCGGGCCAGCCCGCATCCGATTGAGACCGTCGATCCTGTCGCTGTTGCTCGCGAGCCAGCTCCGGCGAACAACAGCCGCCACATGGATGACCAGCAAGGCAGTGAGAGCAAGGCCGGCATATTCGTGAACTGGCCAAAGCCACTCGCCAGCTTTTTTACTTTCTAAGAAGGTCGCGAGCGGCTCAAACTTTGGCAAAGGAATACCGAACGGCTTTGGCGCCTCGCCATAAGCAATCCAGCCTGCATATCCCGACAATGGCAGCATGATCACCAGCAGATACAAAGCAAAGTGCGCGCTCCTTGCAGCCAAAACCTCTGTGCGCGTGCCGGCGATCGGCGGCTTGGCGGAACGCAGCGCAACGATAATCCGCAGGAGCATGATTCCCAATGCGCTCAACCCCAACAACACATGGACATCCGTCCACCAGTCTGCGGCTGGGCTATCGGGGACGACAAGTTTATAAGCAAGCGCAAGTCCGATCAGCAAGGCGGGCAGGATCAGCGCCGCTGCACTCCAATGCATAAGCCGCATCAATCGTGGATATCTTTCGATCATGAATATTTCCTCCGCGATCCCTAATGCACCAAGGGATTTGTCGCTGTGTTGTGTAAATGTTGCAGATCCATTGCAGAGAATTTGTTGCTACCGACACCGTTTAGTCGGGTGCGCCCAAGTCCCGACAAAGATGAGGATAGGCGCAATGCCATGGCCCCTTCGGCGATGACCCAGCCCCTTAAAATCGAGCGATAAGTTTGAAGTATTTCAAATCAAGGTGCACTGCTACCCATCGTTGGGTCACTTAAATGGCTGCCTTCAGGCAAACCGCTAACCCGCCCTAAACGGCAACCCGTGGCGCAAAGCGGACCCAAAGTCACCGCCGTCTGCGCCTCACCCCCGCACCCCACGCGCCACCTCATCAAGAAACGCATCAAACAGCGCTTCAGCCTGATCGTCGTCATCCTCGCGCTCGAGAGGCCCTGCATATTTAAACCATACTCGGACGAACGCGAGGAGGGTTTCGCGTAGGATGGCCAAGTCCCGACCCCGCGCCAGATCCCGCTGATCCAATCGATCAAGCCGAGCCTTGAT
>NZ_NCSQ01000056.1 GCF_002105465.1 Aquidulcibacter paucihalophilus | reverse complement strand
GATTATGCTGGCCCGAAACAGTCAAATCAGCTAGTATCTTCTGGTGAAAAAGCCAGCTGAATCAACATCTAAACGACCCACGCAACAGCCCGTTCCAGCTGGAGACGAGGCTGCGATGCAGGCCGCACTCCTGGCCGAGCGCGACAGGTTGTTGGCTGAGAATGCGGCGCTGATCGCCGAGCTTAATGGGGCCAGTCTCCTCAACGAAAAACTGAAGCTTCAGATCGCACGGATGAAGCGCTTGGCGTTCGGGTCAACGTCCGAGAAGGATAAGACACTGCTCGCCCAGCTTGAGTTGGCGTTAGATGATCTGGAAACATCTGAAGGGCAATCTGAAGCCGCGCCAGTGCCCGTCACACCTATCGAAGGCCCAGTGTCTGAACAGGGGCCTGAACCCAAAGGCAAGCCGGCGCGACGTCCCTTACCAGAGCATCTCCCGCGTGAAAGCGTGGAGCATGCCCCTGATCTAGCTCATAACGCTGATGGTGCTTGCGGCTGCCCGTCATGTGGCAAACAGATGCGCCAAATGGGTGAAGACGTCACTGAAGTGCTGGAATATGTTCCCGAGAGCTGGAAGGTTATCGCCCATGTGCGGCCGAAGTTCTCATGCCGGGTATGCGACACCATCATGCAGGCCCCGGCCACAGGCTTGTTGGCGCGACGTTTGCGCCATGGGCCAAATCTCTTAGCCCATGTCGTCGTCGCCAAATATGCCAATCATCTCCCGCTTTATCGTCAAAGCGAGATCTATGCCCGTTCTGGCATTGATATAGACCGTTCCAGCCTGACCGATGACGTGGGCCATGTGGCGAAGATCCTAACCCCGCTGATCGATCTTCTGGCCAAGGAGGTTATGACTTCTCCTGTGCTTCACGGTGATGATACGCCCGTTAGTGTGCTTGCCCCAGGTGCAGGCAAGACCAAGACTGGCAGACTATGGGCCTATGTGCGTGATGAACGAGGTCATGGGGGCGAACGCCCCCCTGCTGCGGTCTATTATTACAGCCCTGA